>NZ_JBEOLS010000157.1:0-2902 GCF_040279205.1 Xanthomonas hortorum | reverse complement strand
GGGGGGGGGGGGGGGGGGGGGGGGGGGGGGGGGGGGGGGGGGGGGGGGGGGGGGGGGGGGGGGGGGGGGGGGGGGGGGGGGGGGGGGGGGGGGGGGGGGGGGGGGGGGGGGGGGGGGGGGGGGGGGGGCGGGATGGACCTTGACGCTGGTGGAGTCCAGCGAGACTGCTTCGATTTTGATGCGCACGATCTGGGATTTCTGCAATTGGGCGAACATCCGGTCCAGCACACCCGCCTTGGCCCAACGGTTCATGCGCGTGTAGATCTACACGCGCATGAACCGTTGGGCCAAGGCGGGTGTGCTGGACCGGATGTTCGCCCAATTGCAGAAATCCCAGATCGTGCGCATCAAAATCGAAGCAGTCTCGCTGGACTCCACCAGCGTCAAGGTGCATCCCGATCGAACACTGCCTGCCGGCGCAGCGCGGCAATGTCAGCATGACCAACCTGCAAGTGGTCAACGCCATCCTTTACGTTGCCGAGCATGGCTGCAAATGGCGCGGCCTACCCAAGCGCTTTGGCAACTGGCATACGGTCTACACGTACAAGCGGCGCAACGAAGTGGAGAGACTGTTCCGTCGCTTGAAAGGCTACCGCCGGATTTTCTCGCGCTTCGACAAGCTGGATGTCATGTTCCTTGGATTCCTCAGCTTCGTCCTAGTCGTTGATGGGCTTCGGATGTGTTAACAGGCCCTATTCCGTCGCTTGAAAGGCTACCGCCGGATTTTCTCGCGCTTCGAGAAGCTGGATGTCATGTTCCTTGGATTCCTCAGCTTCGTCCTAGTCGTTGATGGGCTTCGGATGTGTTAACAGGCCCTAGTTGATGGTGGCTGGGTGCCCAGCTCATGGTCGCTTGGCCCCGGGCGCACGCCATATACAGCGCCTGTCGGATGTCGGCTCGGCCTCCGCCAATCCCCCGTTTACCTCGCATCGCGCCGCTGTCGCGCGAGAGCGGGGCAACGCCAACCAATCGGGAGATCTGCTTTCCGCTGAGCGTCCCAAGCTCTGGTAACCGGCACGCCAGCACGGCCAGCAGCACCGGACACTGTTCCGTCGCTTGAAAGGCTACCGCCGGATTTTCTCGCGCTTCGACAAGCTGGATGTCATGTTCCTTGGATTCCTCAGCTTCGTCCTAGTCGTTGATGGGCTTCGGATGTGTTAACAGGCCCTAGTTGATGGTGGCTGGGTGCCCAGCTCATGGTCGCTTGGCCCCGGGCGCAGTCCGGTGCTGCTGGCCGTGCTGGCGTGCCGGTTACCAGAGCTTGGGACGCTCAGCGGAAAGCAGATCTCCCGATTGGTTGGCGTTGCCCCGCTCTCGCGCGACAGCGGCGCGATGCGAGGTAAACGCGGGATTGGCGGAGGCCGAGCCGACATCCGACAGGCGCTGTATATGGCGGTCCGGTGCTGCTGGCCGTGCTGGCGTGCCGGTTACCAGAGCTTGGGAGGCTCAGCGGAAAGCAGATCTCCCGATTGGTTGGCGTTGCCCCGCTCTCGCGCGACAGCGGCGCGATGCGAGGTAAACGGGGGATTGGCGGAGGCCGAGCCGACATCCGACAGGCGCTGTATATGGCGTTGCCGAGCATGGCTGCAAATGGCGCGGCCTACCCAAGCGCTTTGGCAACTGGCATACGGTCTACACACGCATGAACCGTTGGGCCAAGGCGGGTGTGCTGGACCGGATGTTCGCCCAATTGCAGAAGTCCCAGATCGTGCGCATCAAAATCGAAGCAGTCTCGCTGGACTCCACCAGCGTCAAGGTTCCCAGATCGTGCGCATCAAAATCGAAGCAGTCTCGCTGGACTCCACCAGCGTCAAGGTGCATCCCGATGGCACGGGTGCATTAAAAAAAACGGCCCGCAGGCCGTCGGCAAGTCCCGCGGTGGATGGAACACCAAGATTCATATGGTTGCCGCAGATGCTCAAACAGCCATCACCTTTGGATTGACACCTTGACGCTGGTGGAGTCCAGCGAGACTGCTTCGATTTTGATGCGCACGATCTGGGATTTCTGCAATTGGGCGAACATCCGGTCCAGCACACCCGCCTTGGCCCAACGGTTCATGCGTGTGTAGACCGTATGCCAGTTGCCAAAGCGCTTGGGTAGGCCGCGCCATTTGCAGCCATGCTCGGCAACGGCGCAGCGCGGCAATGTCAGCATGACCAACCTGCAAGTGGTCAACGCCATCCTTTACGTTGCCGAGCATGGCTGCAAATGGCGCGGCCTACCCAAGCGCTTTGGCAACTGGCATACGGTCTACACACGCATGAACCGTTGGGCCAAGGCGGGTGTGCTGGACCGGATGTTCGCCCAATTGCAGAAGTCAATCCAAAGGTGATGGCTGTTCGAGCATCTGCGGCAACCGTATGAATCTTGGTGTTCCATCCTCCGCGGGACTTGCCGACGGCCTGCGGGCCGTTTTTTTTAATGCACCCGTGCCATCGGGATGCACCTTGACGCTGGTGGAGTCCAGCGAGACTGCTTCGATTTTGATGCGCACGATCTGGGATTTCTGTCTACACGCGCATGAACCGTTGGGCCAAGGCGGGTGTGCTGGACCGGATGTTCGCCCAATTGCAGAAATCCCAGATCGTGCGCATCAAAATCGAAGCAGTCTCGCTGGACTCCACCAGCGTCAAGGTGCATCCCGATGGCACGGGTGCATTAAAAAAAACGGCCCGCAGGCCGTCGGCAAGTCCCGCGGTGGATGTCTACACACGCATGAACCGTTGGGCCAAGGCGGGTGTGCTGGACCGGATGTTCGCCCAATTGCAGAAGTCCCAGATCGTGCGCATCAAAATCGAAGCAGTCTCGCTGGACTCCACCAGCGTCAAGGTGCATCCCGATGGCACGGGTGCATTAAAAAAAACGGCCCGCAGGCCGTCGGCAAGTCCCGCGGTGGATG
>NZ_JBEOLS010000156.1:0-206 GCF_040279205.1 Xanthomonas hortorum | reverse complement strand
AAACTGATCGCCGGGCAGCTGAAGACGCTACTCACCGAGCAACCGCACCTGGCTGCGTTGAAGACGCTCAAAGGGGTCGGTCCGGTGCTGCTGGCCGTGCTGGCGTGCCGGTTACCAGAGCTTGGGACGCTCAGCGGAAAGCAGATCTCCCGATTGGTTGGCGTTGCCCCGCTCTCGCGCGACAGCGGCGCGATGCGAGGTAAACG
>NZ_JBEOLS010000155.1:0-206 GCF_040279205.1 Xanthomonas hortorum | reverse complement strand
GCTCAGCGGAAAGCAGATCTCCCGATTGGTTGGCGTTGCCCCGCTCTCGCGCGACAGCGGCGCGATGCGAGGTAAACGGGGGATTGGCGGAGGCCGAGCCGACATCCGACAGGCGCTGTATATGGCGGCCATGTCCTCAGCTCGGCACGAGCCACGTCTGCGCGATTTTTACAGAGCGCTGCGGGCACGCGGCAAGGAGGGCAAGG
>NZ_JBEOLS010000154.1:0-212 GCF_040279205.1 Xanthomonas hortorum | reverse complement strand
CATCCCGATGGCACGGGTGCATTAAAAAAAACGGCCCGCAGGCCGTCGGCAAGTCCCGCGGAGGATGGAACACCAAGATTCATACGGTTGCCGCAGATGCTCGAACAGCCATCACCTTTGGATTGACGCCTGGCAACGTGCATGACGCACCTGCAGGCCGCGCGTTGCTTGAACACCTGGGGCCAGTGGAGCGGCCGATTCATTTGTTGATG
>NZ_JBEOLS010000153.1:0-212 GCF_040279205.1 Xanthomonas hortorum | reverse complement strand
CATCCCGATGGCACGGGTGCATTAAAAAAAACGGCCCGCAGGCCGTCGGCAAGTCCCGCGGTGGATGGAACACCAAGATTCATATGGTTGCCGCAGATGCTCGAACAGCCATCACCTTTGGATTGACGCCTGGCAACGTGCATGACGCACCTGCAGGCCGCGCGTTGCTTGAACACCTGGGGCCAGTGGAGCGGCCGATTCATTTGTTGATG
>NZ_JBEOLS010000152.1:0-225 GCF_040279205.1 Xanthomonas hortorum | reverse complement strand
GGTTGCCGCAGATGCTCGAACAGCCATCACCTTTGGATTGACGCCTGGCAACGTGCATGACGCACCTGCAGGCCGCGCGTTGCTTGAACACCTGGGGCCAGTGGAGCGGCCGATTCATTTGTTGATGGACCGTGCTTACGAAGGCAACGAAACCCGCCAGTTAGCGCTCGATCTTGGCTTCGTGCCGGTGGTCCCGCCGAAATCCAATCGGGTCGAGCCTTGGGA
>NZ_JBEOLS010000151.1:0-245 GCF_040279205.1 Xanthomonas hortorum | reverse complement strand
CGAAGCTGAGGAATCCAAGGAACATGACATCCAGCTTCTCGAAGCGCGAGAAAATCCGGCGGTAGCCTTTCAAGCGACGGAACAGTCTCTCCACTTCGTTGCGCCGCTTGTACATCTCCCGGTTGTATTCCCAAGGCTCGACCCGATTGGATTTCGGCGGGACCACCGGCACGAAGCCAAGATCGAGCGCTAACTGGCGGGTTTCGTTGCCTTCGTAAGCACGGTCCATCAACAAATGAATCGGC
>NZ_JBEOLS010000150.1:0-249 GCF_040279205.1 Xanthomonas hortorum | reverse complement strand
GTTCCGTCGCTTGAAAGGCTACCGCCGGATTTTCTCGCGCTTCGACAAGCTGGATGTCATGTTCCTTGGATTCCTCAGCTTCGTCCTAGTCGTTGATTGGCTTCGGATGTGTTAACAGGCCCTAGATCACTGAGCGCGTTGTGCGCTTCTTTTTCACCATAAACGTGACTTGGCTTGAGTAGTTTCTTCGCGGGATTGGTTCGTGCTGGCAATAAGATCGAACTGAACGCTGCGAGCACTGGAAGGCTC
>NZ_JBEOLS010000149.1:0-254 GCF_040279205.1 Xanthomonas hortorum | reverse complement strand
GATCTGGGCGAGCATGTGCGTGCCCGTCGGCAACTGGTGGATCTGTTGAAAACAGCAAGGCAGCAGCTGCTGCAGGTTGCGGAAAAAGCGCTACGCAAGCTGCTGCAGGGCAACGTGAACCAGCTTGAGAGCTTGGGAGGCTCAGCGGAAAGCAGATCTCCCGATTGGTTGGCGTTGCCCCGCTCTCGCGCGACAGCGGCGCGATGCGAGGTAAACGCGGGATTGGCGGAGGCCGAGCCGACATCCGACAGGCG
>NZ_JBEOLS010000148.1:0-255 GCF_040279205.1 Xanthomonas hortorum | reverse complement strand
GTCAATCCAAAGGTGATGGCTGTTCGAGCATCTGCGGCAACCGTATGAATCTTGGTGTTCCATCCTCCGCGGGACTTGCCGACGGCCTGCGGGCCGTTTTTTTTAATGCACCCGTGCCATCGGGATGGACCTTGACGCTGGTGGAGTCCAGCGAGACTGCTTCGATTTTGATGCGCACGATCTGGGATTTCTGCAATTGGGCGAACATCCGGTCCAGCACACCCGCCTTGGCCCAACGGTTCATGCGTGTGTAGA
>NZ_JBEOLS010000147.1:0-255 GCF_040279205.1 Xanthomonas hortorum | reverse complement strand
GGGGGGGGGGGGGGGGGGGGGGGGGGGGGGGGGGGGGGGGGGGGGGGGGGGGGGGGGGGGGGGGGGGGGGGGGGGGGGGGGGGGGGGGGGGGGGGGGGGGGGGGGGGGGGGGGGGGGGGGGGGGGGGCGGGGGGGGGGGGGGGGGGGGGGGGGGGGGGGGGGGGGGGGGGGGGGGGGGGGGGGGGGGGGGGGGGGGGGGGGGGGGGGGGGGGGGGGGGGGGGGGGGGGGGGGGGGGGGGGGGGGGGGGGGGGGGG
>NZ_JBEOLS010000146.1:0-255 GCF_040279205.1 Xanthomonas hortorum | reverse complement strand
TCTACACACGCATGAACCGTTGGGCCAAGGCGGGTGTGCTGGACCGGATGTTCGCCCAATTGCAGAAATCCCAGATCGTGCGCATCAAAATCGAAGCAGTCTCGCTGGACTCCACCAGCGTCAAGGTCCATCCCGATGGCACGGGTGCATTAAAAAAAACGGCCCGCAGGCCGTCGGCAAGTCCCGCGGTGGATGGAACACCAAGATTCATATGGTTGCCGCAGATGCTCGAACAGCCATCACCTTTGGATTGAC
>NZ_JBEOLS010000145.1:0-269 GCF_040279205.1 Xanthomonas hortorum | reverse complement strand
CAGTGGAGCGGCCGATTCATTTGTTGATGGACCGTGCTTACGAAGGCAACGAAACCCGCCAGTTAGCGCTCGATCTTGGCTTCGTGCCGGTGGTCCCGCCGAAATCCAATCGGGTCGAGCCTTGGGAATACAACCGGCAGATGTACAAGCGGCGCAACGAAGTAGAGAGACTGTTCCGTCGCTTGAAAGGCTACCGCCGGATTTTCTCGCGCTTCGACAAGCTGGATGTCATGTTCCTTGGATTCCTCAGCTTCGTCCTAGTCGTTGAT
>NZ_JBEOLS010000144.1:0-269 GCF_040279205.1 Xanthomonas hortorum | reverse complement strand
CAGTGGAGCGGCCGATTCATTTGTTGATGGACCGTGCTTACGAAGGCAACGAAACCCGCCAGTTAGCACTCGATCTTGGCTTCGTGCCGGTGGTCCCGCCGAAATCCAATCGGGTCGAGCCTTGGGAATACAACCGGCAGATGTACAAGCGGCGCAACGAAGTGGAGAGACTGTTCCGTCGCTTGAAAGGCTACCGCCGGATTTTCTCGCGCTTCGACAAGCTGGATGTCATGTTCCTTGGATTCCTCAGCTTCGTCCTAGTCGTTGAT
>NZ_JBEOLS010000143.1:0-285 GCF_040279205.1 Xanthomonas hortorum | reverse complement strand
GTGACTGTCCTCCGTTCGCTGAATTTTCTCATGGAGTTCGTCAATGTATTGCTCTCGGTCTGTCACAAGCTCGCACAACTTTCGGTTGTGTTGCTCCACCTCCTTCAATTTTCCACTACCCAAAAGAGAACCAATCTTCGACACAAAGGCAGTCTTGGCTTCCGTCTTGGCTGCCTGTAGCTTCTCCGTGTTGATTTCACTCTTGGTCTGTTTGAGCAATCGCTCCGCTTCCTCCACATCGGATTGCAGCAGTTTCATGCAGTTTTGAAGTCTCTCCGTCTCTCG
>NZ_JBEOLS010000142.1:0-318 GCF_040279205.1 Xanthomonas hortorum | reverse complement strand
CCGTCGCGGGACACGCCGCAAGTACGTCCATGTAGGCTCTTACGCGGCATCCATGCCGCGTAAGGTCCCGCGACGGTGGGCGGGCAAGGGCCAGTTGAGAGTGTCGGTGTGCATGTTTTCAATAAAGCAACTTGCCAACTGTCTGGCGAGGGTGCCGCGCCCTCAACCGACTCGGCTTGTGACTTAGAATTTGATTGCATCTAAACGACGCTACGAATCGACATCTCGATTGTCTTGTAGTGACTGGACAGTGCGGATAGATCACTTGCAGAGCGGCTGATCTGCGGGTTTGCTGCAGGGCCCTTGCCCGCCCACCGT
>NZ_JBEOLS010000141.1:0-482 GCF_040279205.1 Xanthomonas hortorum | reverse complement strand
CGGCTGCCGACCTGGCCGCCCCGACACCGGATAGTGCGGTGCGATCAGCCCGAGCAGTTGCTGCCACGGAACCACCTGCTCCATCTCGGCCAGAAAGATCTCGCGCCGGGTCTGCTTGCGTTTACCCAGGCCCTCAGCGTCACCGAACGTCAGTTGCATGGATGATTCCTCACTCTGTGGCAATAGTGTCGCGCATCTGCTGTGCTTTGTTCAGAGGCTCCCTAGGACGAAGCTGAGGAATCCAAGGAACATGACATCCAGCTTGTCGAAGCGCGAGAAAATCCGGCGGTAGCCTTTCAAGCGACGGAACAGTCTCTCCACTTCGTTGCGCCGCTTGTACATCTCCCGGTTGTACTCCCAAGGCTCGACCCGATTGGATTTCGGCGGGACCACCGGCACGAAGCCAAGATCGAGCGCTAACTGGCGGGTTTCGTTGCCTTCGTAAGCACGGTCCATCAACAAATGAATCGGCCGCTCCACTG
>NZ_JBEOLS010000140.1:0-486 GCF_040279205.1 Xanthomonas hortorum | reverse complement strand
AATGCTGCCTGGCGGCAGGAGATGCCGCCAGAAAACGCATGCCTTACGCACTTCAAGCCAACTACACGCCTCATCTCGACAAGGCTGCTTGAACTTCGAAGATACTGACTGGTTGTTCAGATCTTCCCTAGGTTCTTGACTCAGGTTGAGAACCAGTCAAAAACTCGGGGACCGGTTCACGATTACACCAACGAGCTTAAAGATTACATACAGGCAGGCCGAGAGGATGAAGCTAAAGCTGAAATTGCTGGATGGAATGCTTTATTGAGTCGAGAGAAGCAAACTAGGGCCTGTTAACACTAATGGCCCGAGCGATTAAACTATCGTGCATGGAGATCACGCCAGCACAATTTTCTCTAATCGAACACTGCCTGCCGGCGCAGCGCGGCAATGTCAGCATGACCAACCTGCAAGTGGTCAACGCCATCCTTTACGTTGCCGAGCATGGCTGCAAATGGCGCGGCCTACCCAAGCGCTTTGGCAACT
>NZ_JBEOLS010000139.1:0-610 GCF_040279205.1 Xanthomonas hortorum | reverse complement strand
TGCGCAGGCGCGAGCGCTTGACCGCATCGCTCCAGTCGGCCTTCCAGTCGTCGACCGAGAGCGTCCACGCCAGCCATGGCAGATGGCCGGCCGGGCACGTGTCCGGGTTCCACAGATCGGGGTACGGGAGCGGGATCGCTTGCAGGCGCTCGGCGACGGCCGCCAGGGCGCGTTCCATCGGCGTGGCATTGGGCGGCAGCGGGGAATTACTCATCGATGCCGGCGTGCACGATGTCGATCGATGTGCAGTAGGCGGCCTGGGTACGGCTGATCCGGATGTCGGCTGCAGGCGAGTCCAGCTCGACACGTTGCACGCCATCGGCGAACAGCTTGGCCTTGATGGCCGACTCGGGCACGTCGCGGCCGATCCGATGCGCCTCATCCAGATACGCTTGCAGGCTGCGCAGCGCTTCGCGCATGACCACCGCCGAGTCGGGGCCGGCGTAGGTGTAGACGCGTCCACGGATGGCGTACGGGACGATCTGCGCGCTCTGCACGGCGACTTCGTCCGTCATCGGCCGCACGTCGTCATCGGTGAGCATGGCGGCCACTTGATCGAGCAGCGCCTGCGGTGCGGTGCCATCGCCGGTGCGCGATTGCACGGTGACCA
>NZ_JBEOLS010000138.1:0-660 GCF_040279205.1 Xanthomonas hortorum | reverse complement strand
TGTCGAGAGCCGGCGTGGGCCACCGTGAGAGCCTGGATCTCAGCGATCGCCGTGTAGCTTGGTACCCACGCCGGATTCTCCCTTGATTCGCCCGAACAGTTGCCCGAGGTGACACTCGAAACGATAAGACTGGGCAGGCGAGGGAGCTCTCGACATTTCTAGCCTAGCGGAGATTTCCCATGAGCGGAATCGGGATCGATGTGTGCAAACACTCTCTTGACGTTGCGGTTTTTCGAGGCCAGACCCGTCAGTTCACCAACACCGCAAGCGGTCATCGGAAGCTTGTCGATTGGCTGAATACGCTGTCGGTGCGGCAGGTGGTGCTGGAGGCGACCGGGGGCTACGAGCTGGCAGCGCTGGATGCCTTGCATCACGCCGCATTGCCGGTGGCGCGCGTCAATGCGCAACGGGCACGCAACTTGGCCAACGGTTTGGGACTGGCCAAGACCGACCGGCTGGACGCCGCCATGTTGGCCTGCATGGCCGAGAAGATGGAGCTGCATCAGTATGTTCCACTGGAACCATGGCAGCGCGATCTGGGCGAGCATGTGCGTGCCCGTCGGCAACTGGTGGATCTGTTGAAAACAGCAAGGCAGCAGCTGCTGCAGGTTGCGGAAAAAGCGCTACGCAAGCTGCTGCAGGGCAACGTGAACCAGCTTG
>NZ_JBEOLS010000137.1:0-665 GCF_040279205.1 Xanthomonas hortorum | reverse complement strand
GCGTAAAAACATCACCGGCGATCCGGATGTGGACGAGTTGCTGTACGCCATCGATTGCAAGGACGAGCTGGCGATCGAACAGGCCTTAAAACGGGTCGCCAACAGCCCCTACAGCCAGGCCCTTGCCAAACAAGGGCATGAATTTCTGGATGCCCAGGCGATGCAGGAAGCCCAGGAGCAGGCGAGTACGCGCCAGGCACTGAACATGGACGTGTCGACAGAGGTGCAGACCAGCCGTGGCCCGGTGATGGTGATGACGCTGCCGCAGTTCGCCAATAATCCCGCGATGCAAGGTGGAGGCCCGCCCGGTGATGGAGGGGGTGGCGACGGTGGTGGTGGGGGCGGCGGTGGCGGTGGCGGTGGTGGGGGCGGATAGTTAGAAGGCAAGAAACGCATTGAACCTAGCAAGAGATCACCATGGACATGCACAACACCTCAACGCTGCCGGATGGCAGTGAATCGCACCAGGCGATGACGGACTCGATCAAGGCCATGACGGCAGTCATCGCGGCGATGCAACGGCGAGAGCAGGCCCTTGAGGATCTCGTACGTCATCAAATGCAGCTTCTGCAGGCCGCAGTCAACAGCGCCGATCAACGCGTCAACCGGGTGGTGGAGAACGCGCTTCCCCGGCTGACGCAATTGAGCAACCAGGCATTGACGCA
>NZ_JBEOLS010000136.1:0-672 GCF_040279205.1 Xanthomonas hortorum | reverse complement strand
TTATCGTTTCGAGTGTCACCTCGGGCAACTGTTCGGGCGAATCAAGGGAGAATCCGGCGTGGGTACCAAGCTACACGGCGATCGCTGAGATCCAGGCTCTCACGGTGGCCCACGCCGGCTCTCGACACCTAATCTGCCAGATTGCGAACAGATAAGGCTCTTACGCGGCATCCATGCCGCGTAAGGTCCCGCGACGGTAGGCGGGCAAGGACCAATCAAGATGGTCGGTGTGCGTAGCTCTTCTCAAAGCAACCCGCAACCTGTCTGGTGCGGTGTCCTTGCCGATTGCGGGACCGTGTGGCGGCATGGATGCCGCCACCGAGCCCCCAGGGACGGATTCACGGCGTGTCCCGCGAGCGGCGAGGGCACCGCGCCCTCGACCGACCAGACGTTGATCTACCCGTTTACCGCCATCGATATAGCATTCAAGAAGCATCGTTAGCCGCTCTAAGGAGCCTCTGAACAAAGCACAGCAGATGCGCGACACTATTGCCACAGAGTGAGGAATCATCCATGCAACTGACGTTCGGTGACGCTGAGGGCCTGGGTAAACGCAAGCAGACCCGGCGCGAGATCTTTCTGGCCGAGATGGAGCAGGTGGTTCCGTGGCAGCAACTGCTCGGGCTGATCGCACCGCACTATCCGGTGTCGGGGCGGCCAGGTCGGCAGCCG
>NZ_JBEOLS010000135.1:0-680 GCF_040279205.1 Xanthomonas hortorum | reverse complement strand
GAGCTGCTCGCAGGCGATCTATCTGCCGGCCAGGCGCTACGCACCGCCGGCCTGCTCGCCACCGCCGCCGACACGGTGATGACCGGCCAACGCGCCACGCAGTTCCTCGGCCAGGACAACCCGCTCGCTGCGCAGTCGGAGCTGGCACATTTCGCCGGCCGCAATGTCGGCGGCTGGGCCGGCGGTACCGCCGCTGCCTACGCGCTGGGTAGCTCGGGCGCCGGGCCGATGGTGCTGATCGCGGCCGATGCATACTTCTTGAGTACCGCTGGCGAGAAGGCCGCCGCGTTGCTCGACAACCGCGCCATCTACACCCAGACCGATCGCGAGGGCACGCAGTGGTCGTTCAACGGCACCGCCTGGGCGCGCGAGGGCAAGGCCGACACCACCAACGACGGGGTAGACAACCCCACCTCCACTCCCATCGTCGCCAGCTACGAGAAGGCACGCGAACTCAATTACCAGGCCACCAACGCCGCTGCAGCGCTCGCCCTCAAAGATGCGCCCGCTCCGCAGGATCCGTATCGCCAGCCGGCCAACGCCACTGATCGCCCCAGCCTGAGCAACGCCGACTGGCGGCGCGATGCCTCGGACGGCCAGTGGCATCGCCAGGTCAAGACCGATATCTCCGGAGCCAACGATCGCGGGAGCTACATACAGGAAACCGCCCTGCCGCCCCG
>NZ_JBEOLS010000134.1:0-714 GCF_040279205.1 Xanthomonas hortorum | reverse complement strand
AGTTGCCAAAGCGCTTGGGTAGGCCGCGCCATTTGCAGCCATGCTCGGCAACGTAAAGGATGGCGTTGACCACTTGCAGGTTGGTCATGCTGACATTGCCGCGCTGCGCCGGCAGGCAGTGTTCGATCAGAGAAAATTGTGCTGGCGTGATCTCCATGCACGATAGTTTAATCGCTCGGGCCATTAGTGTTAACAGGCCCTAGTTGAGTGTGTGGTGCCTTCACTGCAGCAGAGCGTTGAGTCAACAGCTTAGTTAGTCGAGTGCGCGGTGCCCTCGCCGCTCGCGGGACACGCCGCAAGTACGTCCGTGTAGGCTCGGTGGCGGAATCCATGCCGCCACACGGTCCCGCAATCGGCGAGGACACCGCGCCAGAAAGTGAGTCGGTTGCTTTGAAAGCCTGCTTGTTACTCGGCTTGCCTTGCGACACTGATCGGATGCGCCGTTATCCGAACAACGCACGTCATGCACCGCTTGCACCATGCAAACCGACACTCTCGACTGGTCCTTGCCCGCTCACCGTCGCGGGACCTTACGCGGCATGGATGCCGCGTAAGAGCCTTATCTGTTCGGAATCTGGCAGATTAGATGTCGAGAGCCGGCGTGGGCCACCGTGAGAGCCTGGATCTCAGCGATCGCCGTGTAGCTTGGTACCCACGCCGGATTCTCCCTTGATTCGCCCGAACAGTTGCCCGAGGTGACACTCGAAACGATAA
>NZ_JBEOLS010000133.1:0-771 GCF_040279205.1 Xanthomonas hortorum | reverse complement strand
CGCCGCTCCAGCCTGCGCGACGACTGAGGCTCCAACTGATGATGATGTCCTACGGCACCTTCGTGTTTTCGCTCGACAGCGCGGCGTTCCTGCAGCTGCAGCGGCAAATGAGTTGGCGCCACCCCACCAGCGAGCGCGTCGGTGCGCGAGCGGCCAGCCAGTTCTTGGGTCCGGGCGATGACAGCATCGACCTGTCCGGTCTGATTGCTCCCGAACTCACTGGCACCCGCGTGTCGCTGGACACGCTGCGCCAGCTTGCGGCCGCTGGCGAACCGCTACCGCTGGTGGATGGCGCAGGCGTGGTCTACGGGCCGTATCTGCTGCTGTCGATCAACGAGACCGCCTCACTGTTCTTCGAGGACGGCACACCGCGACGGATCGAGTTCCAACTGAGCCTGCGCCGCGCAGACGACACCACGCCAGAGGCGACCGCCGCATGAGCTACCCGATTCCGCAGTGGCGCGTGGTGCTTGATGGCACCGACCTTACCGAGCGCATCGCACCGCGCCTGCTCGATCTCACCCTTACCGAATGCAGAGGCGGTGACGCCGACCAACTGGACCTGAGTATCCACGACCACGACGGCAAGATGGCGCTGCCCAAACGTGGCGTGCGCCTGGCCGTGGCGCTGGGGTGGAAAGCCACCGGCCTGGTCGACAAAGGCACCTTCATCGTGGACGAGGTGGAGTACAGCGGCGCCCCCGACATCATCACGGTGCGCGCGCGCAGTGCAGACCTCACCACTGACATGCGCACGCGGCGCGAGCGCAG
>NZ_JBEOLS010000132.1:0-840 GCF_040279205.1 Xanthomonas hortorum | reverse complement strand
ACGAGGACCGACCCAAAAAAGCAATCTGCGGCATGACCCCGGCTGCGTATGCCCAACATCTGGCAAACACCGATATCATCAGCCCCGGACTCTAAACCAGGCCGCTACTCAGGGCGGGGGGACGTCGCATCCACATCAGCGCCGCCTTCAAAGGATCTAGGCTGCTCCTTGATCAAAGGTCTTAGATTTCCGCTCACGAAGAGATAGTGCATATCGCACATCCGCGAGATGTTCTTGTCGTGCGTCACAATGACTGTGGTCGCGCCGATGCTCTTGATGTTCTTCATCAGCTGTATGCCCATCTGCTCGTCAACCCCAGTCGTTGGTTCATCCATCAACAACAACTTGGTGCGCCTGTAGAAGGCTCTGGCCAAGAAGATCCGTTGTTTTTGACCGCCTGACAGCGTATTTCCCAAGTCGCCGACTCTGGTGTTGAAGCCCATTGGCATGCGCTGAATATCGTCGTGGATGCATGCCAATTTCGCAGCCTGCACAAGACGCTCTTGATCAATGTGCTCATCGAACATGGAGATGTTTTCCGACAGCGTTCCCGACAACAGATTGTCTCCCTGCATGACGATGCTGACCTTGCTCCGGTAGCTCGACTTACCGACCTTGCGCAGATCCTCTCCATTGACTAGGGCCTGTTAACACTAATGGCCCGAGCGATTAAACTATCGTGCATGGAGATCACGCCAGCACAATTTTCTCTAATCGAACACTGCCTGCCGGCGCAGCGCGGCAATGTCAGCATGACCAACCTGCAAGTGGTCAACGCCATCCTTTACGTTGCCGAGCATGGCTGCAAATGGCGCGGCCTACCCAAGCGCTTTGGCAACT
>NZ_JBEOLS010000131.1:0-937 GCF_040279205.1 Xanthomonas hortorum | reverse complement strand
GGCGCGCCGCCGTTGACGCTCGGGCCGGATTCAACAGATCGCCAGTCCCTGCGGATCCCTGCACGAAACGTCCCTTGCCGCGCCTCCGGTGGCGACACATCGAGCGCAGCCCAGTAGCCAGAATCTTGAGATGACCACCGGGAAGAGGTAACCAGGTAATTAGGATGGCGAGATGCTCTGTAAGTTATTGATATAAAAGATAAATATGCAATTACTTCTAGGGGTAATTCTAGGTAATCCTCCGAGCCGTAAAAAGTAATGTCATTGATTTGAAAGGGTTTTTTTGAGGGGCTGGATTACCTTCCCAAAAGGTAATGCAGTTACCCGAACATTACCCTTTAATTACCTTTGAGAAATTCTTTTATATCATTGAATTTGTTAGATAAATTTGCATTTTCTTTCGCGGGTTACCTAAATTACCTTGCCCCGGTGGTCATCTGAAAAATTGAGATTGGGGCGCGTTAGAGTGGATTGCTACACCCACTCGCTAACACCGGATCCCCCGCCATGTCACTGGCCCCCGATGCCCTGCAGACCCACCTCGATCCCGTCGACGCAGCCGGCGGGAAGCACAGCTGGCGGATAGGCCAAGCCGTGGTCAGGCTCGAGCGCGGCCGCCAGTTGGCCAACGAGCGAGATAGCCAGGAACACGCCTTCTATTCAAGGGTGGCTGCCGCATGAGTGCGGTCGATGCTGGCGACGAGCCTGTGCTGCCGCCTGGCTTCCGCTGGGACAGGCCTTGGCAAGGCGCGAAGGGGCCACCAACGGCGCTTTTCTTCCAGGGTGAAGAGGTGGCCAGGATGGTGCAGAAACTCACCGGCGAGTGGTACGTGCTGCTGGAGCGCCAAAGGCCGGTGCCACCCGGCGAACCCTTCGCGCGTTTTGTCCAGCGCGATTGCAGTAGCTTCGACCAGGGGCGACGTGGCACCGTCATGTG
>NZ_JBEOLS010000130.1:0-1052 GCF_040279205.1 Xanthomonas hortorum | reverse complement strand
GGCTGGCCGACTACAACCAGCAGATCCCGCACGACAGCCTGGGCGGGCTAACGCCCGCCGAGTTCCGTGATCAACATCAACCGAAGACCTCTAGTTTTAGCTGGCATTGAATTACGGGGAGTCGACACACTGAGCTGCCGAGATAGCGATAGCTCAAATAAAACTGCGCCACGGACTCGCCAGTGCACCACCCGACTGTAGTGTCTCCAGGCTCACATTCCAGCACACTTATGTCTCAAAGCTGAAACAACTTTCCGAGTTTTCGCTCAAACCAAAACGCCATTAAATCGAATTGCCCAATTGCCTTCTTAAGTAAAGATGATTTTAGGCAAAATTACCCCATTTATCAAACGTTCATTTTAATAGCGTGAGATATCTCTCACTTTACGCCCTTTTGTTACTTTTAAACACTACAAAGGATTTATTCACGTAGTTAGAAATACAAAAGATATCGTCGGATTTATTGCTGCATTGAATCGCAGAATTCCTAGCACCGACACCGCATCCGCCGACGGCTCACTTAAAACAAAGCCAACCAAGCTGCTTGCCACTGCAAACAACCTATCTTCTGGACATTTGGCTAAAGTAGTAAATGCTGCTAGCTTCATCAAAACTCTTACTTCCAAAGCTGATGTAAGCTAACGACCATTCTGCCTATTACGCGGCTCAGCTAGATACCCTGCTCATCCTTCATGTCTTTGATATAATCGGAGACAAATTTCGGGAACCAATCGTTTTCAGTCCAATCACCCTGCGGAATGCAGGATTCGGGATCTAAATCAATTCCCTCATTAAGCTCCTCAATGTTTTTCTCTCGCGCCATCGTCAGACCATATGAAAATTTTCCTACTAGGGCCTGTTAACACTAATGGCCCGAGCGATTAAACTATCGTGCATGGAGATCACGCCAGCACAATTTTCTCTAATCGAACACTGCCTGCCGGCGCAGCGCGGCAATGTCAGCATGACCAACCTGCAAGTGGTCAACGCCATCCTTTACGTTGCCGAGCATGGCTGCAAATGGCGCGGCCTACCCAAGCGCTTTGGCAACT
>NZ_JBEOLS010000129.1:0-1062 GCF_040279205.1 Xanthomonas hortorum | reverse complement strand
GGAAGATCTGAACAACCAGTCAGTATCTTCGAAGTTCAAGCAGCCTTGTCGAGATGAGGCGTGTAGTTGGCTTGAAGTGCGTAAGGCATGCGTTTTCTGGCGGCATCTCCTGCCGCCAGGCAGCATTACCCCCTGGCCGGCAGCAGCTGCCGGCGCACCATCCACAGATTGGACAGCGCAAACAACGTCAGCACTTGTGCCGTGTTCTTGGCCAAGCCGCGATAGCGGACCTTGGTGTAGCCGAACTGGCGCTTGACCACGCGGAACGGATGTTCCACCTTTGCACGCACACTGGCTTTGAAGTGTTCCCAACGTGCTTCCCGAGCACGCTCGCGTTTGTTCCCAATAGCCTGAATTCGCGACGGCTTGGCGGCAATGAAAAATGCAGCTTCGCAGTCCTGCAGTTCGTCGCGTTTGTCCGCGCCGGTGTAGCCGCTGTCGCCGAACACGCTGTCTTCTTTTCCATGCAGCAACGTGTGTGTCACCGTGACATCGGCGACATTGGCCGCTGTGCAATGGACGTGGTGCACCAGCCCGGAAAATTCATCCACACCGATGTGCGCCTTCATCCCGAAATACCACTGATTGCCCTTCCTGGTCTGATGCATCTCAGGATCGCGCGCGTGATCGGCATTCTTGGTCGAGCTGGGCGCAGCGATCAGCGTCGCATCGACGATCGTGCCGGAGCGCAAGCTCTGGCCCTTGCGCGCCAGATGCGCGTTGACGGCTTCCAGCATCCGTGCGGCAAGGCCGTGGGTCTCCAGCAGGCGCCGAAAGTTGAGAATCGTGGTCTCGTCAGGAATGTCGTCCAAGCCACCGAGCTGGGCAAAGCGCCGCAAGGTCGGAATCTCATGCAGCGCTTCTTCCATCGCCGGATCGCTCAACGCATACCATTGCTGCAGCAGATGAATCCGCAACATCGTCGCCAGTGCGTACGGCTGCCGACCTGGCCGCCCCGACACCGGATAGTGCGGTGCGATCAGCCCGAGCAGTTGCTGCCACGGAACCACCTGCTCCATCTCGGCCAGAAAGATCTCGCGCCGGGTCTGCTTGCGTTTACCC
>NZ_JBEOLS010000128.1:0-1200 GCF_040279205.1 Xanthomonas hortorum | reverse complement strand
TGTCGACTCCCCGTAATTCAATGCCAGCTAAAACTAGAGGTCTTCGGTTGATGTTGATCACGGAACTCGGCGGGCGTTAGCCCGCCCAGGCTGTCGTGCGGGATCTGCTGGTTGTAGTCGGCCAGCCAGTGTTCGGTCTGTTCGCGAACCTCGCTCAGCGTGCGGAAGATGTGCATGTCCAGCACGCCGCGCCGGTAGCTGCCGTTGAAGCGTTCGATAAAACCGTTTTGCATCGGCCGTCCAGGCTCAATGAAATCCAATGCGATGCCTTTGCGCTCGGCCCACTCGGCCAAGGCCAATGCGACAAACTCCGGGCCATTGTCCAAGCGAAGTTTGGCGGGGTAGCCGCGCCAGGCTGCGATGCGTTCCAAGGTGCGGATGACGCGGGTGGCCGGAAGATTCAAGTCCACTTCGATCGCCAAGGCTTCCCGACTGAAATCGTCGATGACATTGAACGTGCGGAAGCGTCGACCATCCCACAGCGCATCGGACATGAAGTCGATTGACCATCCAGCATTGGGTCGCTCTCCGCATGCCAGCGGCTGTGGATGACGGGTCGGGACCCGGCGCCTGCTGCGGCGAGGTTGATTGAGTTTCATCAAGCAGTACACGCGCCAGACCCTCTTGTGATTCCACACATGTCCGCGACGGCGGATGATCTGAAAGAGCTTTCCAAAACCACGCTCGGGAAAACGCTCGGCCAATTCGGACAACAGCGCAACGACCTCCTCATCCCGGTCGGGACGACGCCGATAGCGCGCTGTCGAGCGAGCCACGCCAACGACCACACAGGCCCGGCGCTCGCTCCAGCCATGCTGCTCGACGAGCCAGGCAAGAAGCGGGCGTTTGTGCGCCGGGTCTACAGCTTTTTTGCGATGACATCCTTCAGTGCATGGTTTTCCATGGCGAGCTCGGCGTACATGCGTTTGAGCTTGCTGTGCTCGGTCTCCAGGTCGCGAAGGCGCTGCACGTCAGCAGCCTCCATGCCGCCGTACTTGGACTTCCAGACGTAGTACGTCGCGTCGGAAATACCCAGCTCACGGCACACATCCTTGACCTGGCGGCCGCCCTCAACCTGCTTCAGCGTGGCGACGATCTGGCTCTCGGTGAACTTGCTCTTGCGCATCGTTGGTCTCCTCGGTGGCTAGTGTGCCCGGAGACCTCTAGTTATGGATGGATCAATTTTACGGGAGGCTGACA
>NZ_JBEOLS010000127.1:0-1203 GCF_040279205.1 Xanthomonas hortorum | reverse complement strand
CGACGTCCACCCAATTTTGAGTAGCGCCTCAGTTTGGAGTCCAATTCCCTACCCCGAGGAGATTGGACGTGAAGAAACGTTTTACTGACGAGCAGGTCATCGGCTTTCTGCGCGAAGCCGAAAGCGGCGTGGCGATCAAGGACCTGTGCCGGCGCCATGGCTTCAGCGAGGCCTCGTACTACCTGTGGCGCAGCAAATTCGGCGGGATGAGCGTGCCCGATGCCAAGCGGCTCAAGGACCTCGAGTCCGAGAACGCGCGGCTGAAGAAGTTGCTGGCCGAGCAATTGTTCGAGAACGACCTGATCAAGGATGCACTGCGAAAAAAGTGGTGAGCGCACCGGCGCGTCGTACGCTGGTGCGCGAGTGGATCGGGCGTGGTGCCAGCGAGCGTCGTGCGTTGGCAGTGATCGGTATGAGCGCCAGTGCGCTGCGCTATTGCCCGCGCGAAGATCGCAACGTCGAACTGCGCGAACGCATCTGTGCGTTGGCGCATCGCCATCGCCGTTATGGCGTGGGGATGATCTATCTCAAATTGCGACAAGAAGGACGCATCGTGAACTACAAGCGTGTGGAGCGGTTGTACCGCGAGCAGCAGCTGCAGGTCCGGCGTCGCAGACGCAAAAAGGTACCAATAGGCGAGCGTCAGCCGCTGCTGCGGCCATCACAGGCCAATCAGGTGTGGTCGATGGATTTCGTGTTCGACCGCACCGCCGAAGGCCGAGTGATCAAGTGTCTGGTGATCGTGGACGATGCAACCCACGAAGCAGTCGCCATCGACGTGGAGCGCGCAATCTCGGGCTACGGTGTGACGCGCGTGCTGGACCGACTGGCGCACAGTCGCGGTTTGCCGAAGGTGATCCGCACTGACAACGGCAAGGAGTTTTGCGGCAAGGCGATGGTCGCCTGGGCGCATGCCCGCGGTGTGCAGCTACGGCTCACCCAGCCGGGCAAACCTAACCAGAACGCCTACGTCGAATCGTTCAACGGCCGGCTACGCGACGAATGCCTCAACGAACACTGGTTCCCAGCGCTGCTGCATGCACGCACTGAGATCGAACGCTGGCGACGCGAATACAACGAGGACCGACCCAAAAAAGCAATCTGCGGCATGACCCCGGCTGCGTATGCCCAACATCTGGCAAACACCGATATCATCAGCCCCGGACTCTAAACCAGGCCGCTACTCAGGGCGGGGGGACGTCG
>NZ_JBEOLS010000126.1:0-1256 GCF_040279205.1 Xanthomonas hortorum | reverse complement strand
CGATGAAGCGTTACCGGTAATGCTTCATCGCGGGCAAGCACGCTCCTACGAGAAGCGAACACGCTGCCGGCAGAACCTCAGCGTGGCAACCACACCAATGCCAACGCAATCAGCGCCGGCAACGCCTGCACAAAGAAGATGCGACGGTTGACGCTATAGGCGCCGTCGCAACCCGCCACGACCACACAGCCCAGGAAGAAGCTCAGCACGTCGTTGCGGGCCTGCAACGCGCCCCACAACAGACCGGCGGCCAGGAAGCCGTTGTAGAGGCCCTGGTTGGCTGCCAGCACACGGGTGGCCTGGGCTTTCTCGAGCGTGTTGCGGAAGGTCTTCAACCCCAGCGGGTGCGTCCACAGCACCATTTCCAACACCAGGATGTAGACGTGCAGCAGAGCGACGCACAGGCCGGCGACGATGGCGAACAGGGACATGGCAGATTGGCGTAATGAACGTGGCAGCCAGCATAGTCGTGATTGCAGACGGTCCGAAGCAGCTGATCAAAACTCATGCTGCCGCAAGATGGGCGTAAGAGATGCAAGATCTGCACGCGCCAGTAGAACGTTGTGATTGCGCGCACCGGCTACGTTTGTTTGACAGCCGCGCAGTGGCTTGCTGCCGGCTTTTGGAACGGCTGATAGAAGGTCGCGAGCTCTCGACCGGTGGCACGTAGGGCGCGCTCAGGATCGGAGTGCCCCGGTGCTACATACCTCGCCGAACACAAACCGCGCCAGCCTGAAGGTGAGCGCAGTATTTTGTTGCCGCTCTTCGCGTCATCTGGATGGTCCCAAGCCGCGCTGGTCGAGGGCGCGATGCCCTCGCCGCTCGCGGGACACGCCGCAAGTACGTCCATGTAGGCTCGGTGGCGGCATCCATGCCGCCACACGGTCCCGCAAGCGGCGAGGACACCGCACCAAGAAGTTTGCCGGTTGCTTTGTTGAAACCTGCCCGTCGATCACGTTGCGCTGCGAAACTGATCCGTCGCGGTGTTATCCAGACAACACACCATGCCTTGCTTGCAACCATGCACACCGACCGTCTCCACTGGTCCTTGCCCGCCCACCGTCGCGGGACCTTACGCGGCATGGATGCCGCGTAAGAGCCTTATCTGTTCGCAATCTGGCAGATTAGATGTCGAGAGCCGGCGTGGGCCACCGTGAGAGCCTGGATCTCAGCGATCGCCGTGTAGCTTGGTACCCACGCCGGATTCTCCCTTGATTCGCCCGAACAGTTGCCCGAGGTGACACTCAAAACGATAA
>NZ_JBEOLS010000125.1:0-1277 GCF_040279205.1 Xanthomonas hortorum | reverse complement strand
CAACGTGTGCAGTCAACACGTATTCGCCTGACAGGCGAACCATTGCATCATCCATGCGTCTCTCCAAAATTTAGGGGCGTCTCACCGAATCGGGCCGCTGGGCAGCCACGCAGTTCAACAACTCATCCAGACGATTATCGCAAATAAAACGCAGCGCACACTTGATGCAAATCAAGTGCAATTCCTACACTGCGTGTAGGGTTTATCTGACAGCCAACGCTATTCGATTGTTATAGCGTTCGATCTAAGGATGTCTGGTCATCTCGCGTTGCCAGGACGGCGACGGCTCGATCACATGGAGTGAGGCACCGACACCTCAACGAAAGCCGCCGGTTGTAGACCGGCGGCTTTTTTTATGTCCTCCCGAACAGCTTAAGCCGCGCCTTCTCTAGGGCAATCAAACGGCGAAACTCCGCTAGGCTTTTTGTCTCTTCCTTGATCACATGCTGCCATTCGTCACGGCGCTCCTTCAATTCACTAGGCAAAAATGTCCTGACGGCCAATGGAACGGAAGCAAGGATGATCAAGTAAATCAAGTGATCGATTGGCCCTGCGTTAGCTGGCAACGATTTCGGCATACACATCCAAATCGCCATCGTCACAGCCACCCAGATCAACGAGTAAACAGCTGACCAAAACTTCGCCACACGCACAGCTTCCTGGGAAGTCTGGTATGCGCGATCCAGATCAGCAAGTGAGGGGCGCTCAGAGGCCGGATAAGCAATGTGGTAGTGCTGCTCGATAGTGTCTGCGGCGTTCAACTGACCAACTTCCGAATCCGTCACATCAACGTGTACGTGCCCCTTGTGCTGGTTGGTTTCCATTGCGGCTCTCACTGAATTTCAATTTCTCAAATTCTGCCAGTCGCTGCCGATAACGCACTCTTTTGCGAGGACTAGCTGTCCTATCTGGAGCTTGATCAGGACTTCTTTTTTTTACGCCCGCCAACGTTGATCTGCATGTTGCGTTGATCGATCGTTGCGGTGGTGGAAAGCACCGAGCCGACTTTGCTGTTATTGAACGACAACGTTGGACCGGCACTGGCCTTTGAAGGTGAGACGTCTTCCACCAAGCCCAGCGCTGCGAGCGCTGCGTTACGCGCAGCAGGTGACGCGTCTTTGAACGCAGACAACAGAAGCGCATCGGCGGTATCCAACTGCGCGCGATGTCCAGACAACACATACAAGACATCAACGCCACGGTCTAGCGCGGCCAGTAGATACGCTCCACCGGGCAGGTTGATGTCTTTCTCGAAGTTCAGTTGCGCATAGCGCGAG
>NZ_JBEOLS010000124.1:0-1389 GCF_040279205.1 Xanthomonas hortorum | reverse complement strand
ATCCGGTGCTGGTGGGTGCGATCGCCAAGACGGCGATCGCCGGCGCCGCGCTGGTCACGATCCTGGGCGGGCTGCTGGTGGCCGGTGGTGTCGCCGCGATGGCGTTCTCGCAGATCCACGGCGCCGTTGCGCTGCTCTCGGGCGGTGGTGGTTTCGGTGCACTCATCGGGCGTGTTGCGTCCTTTGCCGGCCGCGTGTTGCCGATGCTCGCCAATGGCGCGCGCCTGCTGCTGCCGCTGCTCGGCGGGGTCAGCCTGCCGGTGCTGGCAATCGGCGCGGCCGTCGCGGCGGTGGCGCTGCTGGTGTGGAAATACTGGGGGCCGATCAAGGCATTCGCCATCGGTGTCTGGCAAGGCATCGTCGAGGTGGCCGCACCGGTCCTCGCCGAGCTGAAGGCCGCGCTCGCGCCGCTGGCGCCGGTGTGGGACACCGTGGCCGCTGCGATGGGCCAGGCCTGGGCCTGGATCAAGCAGCTGCTGACGCCGTTCGAGGCCACCACCGCGCAGTTGCACGGTGCAACGCAGGCCGGGCGCGGCTTCGGGCAGATCATCGGCGCGGTGCTGGTCACCCAGCTGCAGCTGGCCGTCAAGGCGATTGGCTGGCTGGTGCAGGCGTTTGTCTTCGTGCTGCCGGTCATCAAACAGATCCTCGGCGGCGTGTGGCAAACCGTCCAGGGCACGTGGTCGTTGATCGTGGGCGTGTTCACCGGCAACGGCGATCGCATCCGCCAAGGCTTGCTGCAGCTGTGGGCCGGCATCAACCTGCAGTTGGCCAACTGGCCGGCCAGGATGCTGCAGGCCGGCGCGGACATGATCAGCGGCCTTGTCCAGGGCATCCGCTCCAAGCTCGGCGCCGCCGGCGATGCGATCGCCAGCGTCGGTAGCGGCGTGGTCGATCGCTTCAAGGGCCTGCTGGGTATCCACAGCCCCTCGCGCGTGTTCGCCCAGCTGGGCGACTTCACCATGCAAGGCCTCACCGTGGGCCTGCAGCGCGGCCAGGGCGCGCCTGTGCAGGCCGTGATGGCACTCGGCAACCGGATGCGTGCGATGGGTGCCGGCCTGGCGCTGGCAACGGCCACAGCGCCGGTGACAGCGATCGACAGCCGGGCACCGCTGTCAGCCCCGACGCGCGCCGCCAGCGCGCCTGCAGGCGGCAACAGCTACGTCATCCACGTCCATGCCGCGCCCGGCATGGATGCCAATGCCCTGGCGCGCGAAGTCGCCCGCCAGATCGAAGAGCGCGAACGGCGCACGGCGGCCACACGCCGCTCCAGCCTGCGCGACGACTGAGGCTCCAACTGATGATGATGTCCTACGGCACCTTCGTGTTTTCGCTCGACAGCGCGGCGTTCCTGCAGCTGCAGCGGCAAATGAGTTGGCGCCACCCCAC
>NZ_JBEOLS010000123.1:0-1389 GCF_040279205.1 Xanthomonas hortorum | reverse complement strand
ATCCGGTGCTGGTGGGTGCGATCGCCAAGACGGCGATCGCCGGCGCCGCGCTGGTCACGATCCTGGGCGGGCTGCTGGTGGCCGGTGGTGTCGCCGCGATGGCGTTCTCGCAGATCCACGGCGCCGTCGCGCTGCTGTCCGGCGGCGGCGGCTTTGGTGCGCTGCTGCGGCAGGGGCTGGCGTTCGGCGGCCGTGTGTTGCCCATGCTCGCCAATGGCGCACGCCTACTGCTGCCGCTGCTCGGCGGCGTCAGCCTGCCGGTGCTGGCGATCGGCGCGGCCGTCGCGGCGGTGGCGCTGCTGGTGTGGAAATACTGGGGGCCGATCAAGGCGTTCGCTATCGGTGTGTGGCAAGGCATCGTTGATGTTGCCGCGCCGGTCCTCGCCGAGCTGAAGACTGCGCTCGCGCCACTGGCGCCGGTGTGGGACACCGTGGCCGCTGCGATGGGCCAGGCCTGGGCGTGGGTCAAGCAGCTGCTGACGCCGTTCGAGGCCACCACCGCGCAGTTGCACGGTGCAACGCAGGCAGGTCGCGGCTTCGGGCAAATCATTGGCGCGGTGCTGGTCACCCAGCTGCAGCTAGCCGTCAAGGCGATCGGCTGGCTGGTGCAGGCGTTTGTGTTCGTGCTGCCAGTGATCAAGCAGATCCTCGGCGGCGTGTGGCAAACCGTCCAGGGCACGTGGTCGCTGATCGTGGGCGTGTTCACCGGCAACGGCGATCGCATCCGCCAAGGGCTGCTGCAGCTGTGGGCCGGCATCAACCTGCAGCTGGCCAACTGGCCGGCCCGGATGCTGCAGGCCGGCGCGGACATGATCAGCGGTCTTGTCCAGGGCATCCGCTCCAAGCTCGGCGCCGCCAGTAATGCGATCGCCAGCGTCGGCACCGGCGTAGTCGATCGCTTCAAGGGCCTGCTGGGCATCCACAGTCCCTCGCGCGTGTTCGCCCAGTTGGGCGACTTCACCATGCAGGGCCTCACCGTAGGCCTGCAGCGCGGCCAGGGCGCCCCTGTGCAGGCCGTCATGGCGCTTGGCAACCGGATGCGTGCCGTGGGCGCAGGCCTGGCCCTGGCGACGGCCACAGCGCCTGTGGCGGCGATCGACAGCCGTGCGCCGCTGTCGGCCCCTGTGCGCGGCGCCAGCGCGCCTGCAGGCGGCAACAGCTACGTCATCCACGTCCACGCCGCACCCGGCATGGATGCATCCGCACTGGCGCGCGAAGTCGCCCGCCAACTTGAAGGGCGCGAACGGCGCACGGCGGCCGCGCGCCGCTCCAGCCTGCGCGACGACTGAGGCTCCAACTGATGATGATGTCCTACGGCACCTTCGTGTTTTCGCTCGACAGCGCGGCGTTCCTGCAGCTGCAGCGGCAGATGAGTTGGCGCCACCCCAC
>NZ_JBEOLS010000122.1:0-1494 GCF_040279205.1 Xanthomonas hortorum | reverse complement strand
CGGCATCGGGTTGACCGGGATCCAGCACCAGGCGAGCGACGCCGAACAAAGCACCCAGGTGATCGAGATTGGTGCCGGTGGCGAAGGCCAGCATGGTCTGCTGCGCCTTGTCGTTGGCGCGCTGGCGGATCAGCAGCTCGCGGGCCGCGAACAGCTGCAGGAGCTTGTAGACCGGATCCGCTTCGGTGAGCGCGGAGAACTCCGGCATGAGCCGGCGGAACTGGGCGAGGGCCTCAGCGAAGATCGTCTCAAAGTCCAGCGCTTCGATCAGATCTGGTGCTTCAAGTTTGGACAGGTCTACAGCAGTGAAGGAGGCCATTAGATTATTGCGTCGAACGGTACGCAATGATCTCGTGCCACCTGGGGAAATCTGCAGGCAGCGACTTGTTGGCTCTCGTTCTACAAAAAATTGATGGCTGCTCTCAAATCGCAAGCAGCAACAAATTTTCGCATATTTGATGCAACTGAGTTGCGCGACCTGAGAGAATTTTTGTCCACATGGGAGCAGTCATGAAAAATAAAATTTTACTAGGATTTAGTGCCGCGGCAGTCGGTTTGCTCTTTTCTTCGGCCGCATTTGCAGACATCGGCACAATTAGTTTTTATGGAAATAACGCCCGTCGTCCCGCAGACCTTGTCCAGGGTTGCAATGTACCGGAAGATCAAGTCAGCGGGCGAAACTACCAAGTAGTGACGGTTTCGGATGGCCTATGGGATAACGGTGCTTCTTGTGGGAGGCGCTATCGCATGCGCTGTATTTCTACGCCAGTTAAGCCTTCCTGTACTGCCAGCACAATTGACGTAATCGTTGTTGGCCGTTGCCCCAATGGCAGGTGCACGGTTGGCGGGAAGGATGTAACTATGAAAATTGCATTCAACCGATATTCGTTGTTGGTCCAAGCAAGAATAGTACCCTGGGCAACAATTGATTTTGGTGAAATATAAATAAAATCATTCAAAATCTATTTTTTAAAATGGGCCGCAGATGTTATTTGCGACTGCGATGCCACCGCAGCATTTTGCTGAAGCGCCCTCAACGGGCGCACCTGATGGGGGAACGTTCTCATAGCGTCTCGACAATGACGGTCTAGCCTAAGTGGTTCAAGAGTTGGTCGCGGATGAGGTGCTTGTCTTGCTCAGTGAGCCCCAACAGCACGCGCCTCTCGTAACGTGCCCTTGGACCACCAGGTCGTACGCTTTCACTTAAGCCTTCTTGGTGCGCGCGCGATTCGTGACACGCGCCCCATAAAGCCAACGCTCATTAGGTTCGGACTAGCGCTGACCTTGAAGTACTTGGCCTGCCGCAGCTTGGCGAACATCTTCTTGCGTTTGACTCTGCCCGCCTTGTCCCGCAGTTGTTCCTTGCGCGACGTCCACCCAATTTTGAGTAGCGCCTCAGTTTGGAGTCCAATTCCCTACCCCGAGGAGATTGGACGTGAAGAAACGTTTTACTGACGAGCAGGTCATCGGCTTTCTGCGCGAAGCCGAAAGCGG
>NZ_JBEOLS010000121.1:0-1554 GCF_040279205.1 Xanthomonas hortorum | reverse complement strand
CCAACGAGCTCGAACCGCTGCAGGCGCGCATGTTGAAGATCAACGACTGGGTGGGCGATGAGGTGATCGCCTTCGCCCCCTATGCGCCGCCAGCGGCCGCGTAATCCTTTCCCACTGCAAGACCACGTAATGCTCAAGAACCTCCGTTGTGGCGAATGCGCCCGCCTGCTGTGCAAGGCCGGCGCATTCGATGAAATCCAGATCAAGTGCCCGCGCTGCGGCACGCTCAATCACCTGAAGGCCGAGAGCCTCACCTCCGATCGCCGCGAGCGAATCCAAGAAGGCTCTCACCATGAAAAACCAGCTACTCCAGGGCGACGCCCTGACCATCCTGCCCACGCTCGAAGCCAATTCGTTCGACGCGCTGATCACTGATCCGCCGTATGCCAGCGGTGGCCTCACCGCTGCGGCACGGGCCAAGCCGCCATCGCAGAAGTACGTGCAGGGCGGCGGCGCGCAGCTGCATGCCGACTTTGTCGGCGACGAGCGCGACCAACGCTCGCACCTGAAATGGATGCATCTGTGGCTGTCCGAATGCGCGCGCGTGCTCAAGGACGGCGCGCCGGTGCTGTTGTTCACCGACTGGCGGCAGCTGCCGCTGACCACCGACGCGCTGCAGATTGCCGGCTTCACCTGGCGCGGCATCACCGTCTGGGACAAGACCGAAGGCGTGCGGCCGCAGCTGGGGCGCTTCCGCAACCAGGCCGAATACATCGTCTGGGGCAGCAAGGGCAACATGCCGCTGAATCGTCGTGCGCCCATACTGCCCGGCGTCATCCGTGAGTCGGTGCGCAAGGCCGATAAGCATCACCTGACCGGCAAGCCCACAGAGTTGATGCGGCAGCTGGTGCGGATCTGCGAGTCGGGTGGGCGGGTGCTTGATCCGTTTGCGGGCAGCGGCACCACGTTGGTGGCTGCGCAGCTGGAAGGATTCGAGGCGGTTGGCATCGAGATGACGGATCAGTACACCGCTGTTACCCGCGATCGGCTGACAGTGCTGTAATCAGTTAACCGAGCCGCCCCATAGCGGCTCGGTTCTTCATTGGGCTGGCGATTGGCGCAAGGCCACAACGCGATACTGACCGCCACTGCCATAGCGCTTCCCTTTCTTGTCAAGCGTGACGCAGAGTCTGTCCTCGCCGCAGGGCAACAGGTCAGCGCGTGCCACACGGTCCAGATAGGCAATCTCCGAACGACGCTGTGCAGCTTCCGCAATGGCCGCTTTGGTGCTGTACAGCGCATAGCCTCCAACAACCGCACTCATGACGCCTGCCACCAGCAAGGCAATGAACGCAATCCACGTGCGCCGCTTGGCGATTGCTTCCAACGAGTGCTGTGCCTGCGCATAGCGCGCAGTCGCCTGTTGAAGCGTCTGGTCCGCGTTGGCCATCTTCTTGTTGAATCGCTCGGCTGCAGGTTCAAGCGTTTGCGTCAATGCCTGGTTGCTCAATTGCGTCAGCCGGGGAAGCGCGTTCTCCACCACCCGGTTGACGCGTTGATCGGCGCTGTTGACTGCGGCCTGCAGAAGCTGCATTTGATGACGTACGAGATCCT
>NZ_JBEOLS010000120.1:0-1688 GCF_040279205.1 Xanthomonas hortorum | reverse complement strand
AATGCTGCCTGGCGGCAGGAGATGCCGCCAGAAAACGCATGCCTTACGCACTTCAAGCCAACTACACGCCTCATCTCGACAAGGCTGCTTGAACTTCGAAGATACTGACTGGTTGTTCAGATCTTCCTTAAAGCCTGCGTACTGCAAGACGTTATTGGGGAATGACACAACTGAAGAGATGGCACCGGCTTTCATCGCCTTGGGGAGCAGGTCGCGCATGGACCAGTCCTCACCCTTCATCCCCTTGATGATTGCGAGCACACACATGGTGTCCATGGTCTCGATTATCAAAGGCGGCACTGAATCGATTCCGGCCAATTGCAGAGCATACTGACTGGGCGAGAAATTTTTGCCGAAGATGGCTTTTTTCAACAGTTCCGAAGCGCCGAGTTCCCATGCGGAGCCGAGCATGCTGCTGACGCCAATGCTACCGGCCAAGCCGCCGAGCTGGAATTCTTTCTTGGTCGCCACATGTAGCAATTCCTGTGCACCCAGACGAACCTGGAGGTCCTCGTCCCCTTTGAGTTTCTGGTTGATGAACGCCGACAGGACATCGTCATTGGACATGACATCTGGGGCACACGAGGCGAGGAACGCTTTCGCGCTGATCTGGCTGCCGTCTGCCATCTCGATCAAAGCGCTTGGGCCAAATGCTGCGGAGCCCCGCTCAATCGCCTTAAGCAATAAGGGGATATGAATGTCAGCATCGATTTGCTCAGCTGTCCGCTCTGACGAGTCGGCGGTGGGCATCAGTTGCGCCGTTTCCACCGTGAATGCGTCCTTGAACTCCTCAAGCGCTTTCTCCGGGTCTCGACGCGACGCCATCTCTAGTCGGACCCCCTCAATGCTCGCGGCCTGTGACGGGAATGGCTGGTCAGCCTGCGCGAAAGATAACAACGCGTGCACGACCGGGTTGTCAGAAACAAGTCGGCCCGACTCCCTGCGCACCGAGCCGACATGCCCGGGTTTTTGAAAAGCCGCTAACGAGGTCAGTAGTGGGGTTTCCAATCCATTATTATCAGTACGGTCGGATCTGCCCGGCAGCCTCGGGGCTAGCTGGCCGGAGGCTTACACCGCGCCGCTGCGGGGGCCTGGTGGTTGGTAGCCTGCTGTCGTCGGACTGACGGTAGACGCTATGGCTAAGCTGCGCGTCAGGTGCCAAACCCGAATTGTGATCCGTGCCAGATTCAGGTTGGCGTATGTGATCGAGTTACGACAAGGAATGGGATCGTGCAAGCACTGCCTTCATATTGTTCACCTTATGGAAAATTCATCAGGTTTGGGTAACGCAAATACAGCTTGTGGCGAGACTTTCCCAGCCCAGATGGAGAAAGCCATTCCGTAACGCCAAATGTTTGGCACGGATCTTCTTATTTTTAACGGAAGAGCCGCGTTGATGCGCTGTTTCATGATTAAAACTGAGGCGGGATCTTGACCAATGAGCGCTATGCTTGGCTGCGGGTCAGAATTTAGTTGACCGTCCCACCCCTTCCGGTCAACAAATGCGGTAAATCGTCTAGCCTATATGGATATCTCCAACATAATAAATGTGACATCGATCTAGGGCCTGTTAACACATCCGAAGCCCATCAACGACTAGGACGAAGCTGAGGAATCCAAGGAACATGACATCCAGCTTGTCGAAGCGCGAGAAAATCCGGCGGTAGCCTTTCAAGCGACGGAACAGT
>NZ_JBEOLS010000119.1:0-1821 GCF_040279205.1 Xanthomonas hortorum | reverse complement strand
CGGCTGCCGACCTGGCCGCCCCGACACCGGATAGTGCGGTGCGATCAGCCCGAGCAGTTGCTGCCACGGAACCACCTGCTCCATCTCGGCCAGAAAGATCTCGCGCCGGGTCTGCTTGCGTTTACCCAGGCCCTCAGCGTCACCGAACGTCAGTTGCATGGATGATTCCTCACTCTGTGGCAATAGTGTCGCGCATCTGCTGTGCTTTGTTCAGAGGCTCCCTAGTGGTTGCTTGGTTCTTAGACGTGTGATTAAAGCTGTGCTGTATCTCATGGCCCAACACAAAAGTCATGTCTTGCGGATTAAATCTTCCTGATGGACTTGCGGGCGAAAATGATTGCAAGCCGATTGGTGGCAAGTTCATGATCTTGTTGTTGCCGTCATAAGTCCCGCCTGCTGCAACGCCGGGGCCGACAAATCCAAAACCTTCGAGATTCGCTCTTTTGGGATTGTGCGTATCTGATGCATCGATCGAAGTGGCAGATCTCTTGACCTCATCCGCGAGAAAAGGAGACCTATTGATACTCGATTGCAAGTTATTGAGCATGTCCTGTGTGACTGGATGACTGTTACGCGCCGAATCCTGATATGTGCTGTGCGCAAACGCGACAGACATCTGCTGGACCTGCAACGTGGCCTTCAGGTCGCTGCTTGCAGTTGCTCCAGAAGGTTGAAGGCTTGTTGCGGGAAGGGTAATGACCCGCTTTGTATGTCGTAAGTCCCGGCCAAATTTGGTGCGCTACTGGCAGCTTGTAAGGCAAATCCGCGTAGTTGACCGGACTGGGCCTGTCGGTCCAATTGGTTCAATAGGTTGGGGTCAGCCCTTAGCGCGTCGCGCAGCTGCGTAGTTTGATCGGGGGTAACGCCTTGTTGTGCGGAAAATTGAGAAAGCGCGGCTTCGAGCTGAGGGCTGTGATTGGCCATGAGAACTACTCCGTAGCGCGTTATCGACCGTTCAACGTACTGATGGATTTAACGCAAACCTTCCCCGCAGAACCTGCGACCACATTCTGTGGAATGATGGAGATAAGGATGTCTCCACCTGATCCGCCTTTCGCGAACTTCGCATAGCGCCAGTTTTCCAGCTGCCCGATCGGGCCATACGTTGGAGATGCAACAAATCCCATGCTTTTAAGCGAACTGTCGTAATGATCGAAATCGAGGCTACAAATCGCTTCCATGTCAGAAAAGCGATCGGTGTCATGTTCAAATGAAAGTCCCACACCTCTCAATAAAGAAGGGGATTCTGGGACATAATCAAAATCATAACGCCAACCACCACCCAGATCCGTACTCCATACCACTGCACCCAGTGCGCTAGGCGCAACTGAGACCGGAAAGCCCATAACGTCTTGAATGCGAGTTGGAGTTATATCTTCCCGCGAGTCTAGCCCGGCGATCAATTTCAAAAATCGCTTGCCGACCTCTTCGGCACTAAGCGTGAGCTTGTTCGCGACATCGGCCTCGGACGTGTTCATTACAGTGAGCTCCTTTGGAGGCAATTTTGGAGAATCAGTCTGAGTGTGCGCACAAGCACAGAGGGCTGTACCGCATAGTGCGGTTAGCAAGATCAGGGCGACTCGGGCAGAGCGCATTAGCAGGTCCTGATGGGTAGACTACGGGGTATACAATGCATCACTTTCGGTAAGCACGCCACATTACTCCCAGAGCATAATGGATCTATGCGTTCGGACTAGGGCCTGTTAACACTAATGGCCCGAGCGATTAAACTATCGTGCATGGAGATCACGCCAGCACAATTTTCTCTGATCGAACACTGCCTGCCGGCGCAGCGCGGCAATGTCAGCATGACCAACCTGC
>NZ_JBEOLS010000118.1:0-1923 GCF_040279205.1 Xanthomonas hortorum | reverse complement strand
CAGTGGAGCGGCCGATTCATTTGTTGATGGACCGTGCTTACGAAGGCAACGAAACCCGCCAGTTAGCGCTCGATCTTGGCTTCGTGCCGGTGGTCCCGCCGAAATCCAATCGGGTCGAGCCTTGGGAGTACAACCGGGAGATGTACAAGCGGCGCAACGAAGTGGAGAGACTGTTCCGTCGCTTGAAAGGCTACCGCCGGATTTTCTCGCGCTTCGACAAGCTGGATGTCATGTTCCTTGGATTCCTCAGCTTCGTCCTAGTCGTTGATGGGCTTCGGATGTGTTAACAGGCCCTAGTCCGTTACGATCCTCGTACGGCACTGAGTAAACGTTGGTCGCTTTCTATTGGATCCTCTGAGGGCTATTACACACCTGAGCGCATGGCATTGGATGCGTCAAACCATCTATGGATTTACATGGCCGGTATCGGCCTTCAGATCAGGGATGACGAAGGTAGGATTATTCGAGAAATAGCATTTGGCAGTTACGGCCTAGACACCTCAAACATTTACGACCTGAGGCTAGGGCCAGACGGGAAGATGTGGCTTGCCAGCTCAGCTGGTTTGAAACACTGGGATGAGCAAATGGATAGATTCGTGCCTATCCCTGGTGCGCCGCTTTCAACCAGTTATGTCTTTCGCTTTACCGATGCTGACATCGTCTGGATCGGGTTAATGGGCGAGCTGAGTCGTTATCTATGGAATGGTGCTCAATTGAATCATTTGGATACAATTGACGGCGAGCAAGAGTTTCCTCTGGTCGCGCCCAATGGGCTGGTAGTGGACGCTGCAGGTGTTGCGTGGGTTTCGAGTGCCAGGGGGCTCATTAGAGTAGATCCTGCTAGCAAGATGGTAAGGGTTTACGGCGTGCATGATGGGCTTCCCAATCAGCAATTTCAGGACAATACGCTCGTACAGTCCATAGGAGGCCAGATCCTAGGCGGAACGCCGGACGGTGCTTTGCTGTTTGATCCATCCACAATGCGTCCGAACACGCGCCGGCCGCCACTGCTGATTGAGCGCGTGGGACTGCGTCGTGGCGAGCGCGGGCTGGATGTCACCGGGATGGAGCCATTGCAGATGCAGGACGACGATCGTGATCTGCACATCGTTGCACGCCTGCTCAGCCTTTCCGACTCCGACTCCAATAGCTACCGTTTTCGTTTGAGCGGCTACGACCCCGACTGGATCGATGTCGGGCCAAGCGGCGAGCGGCAGTTTTCGCGTCTGCCGGCCGGAAAGTACACCCTGGAGGTACAGGGGCGCACCGGAGATGGAATCTGGTCCCAGAGTCAATCCCTGCGCTTTCAGGTGCTACCGCCATGGTGGTTGGCGCCATGGGGATTGGTCTTTTTGGGTCTGCTCGCGCTATGCGTCATCGCCGCAGCGGTGCTGTTGTATCGCCGTCGCCTGCGTCGCTTGAATGCCTGGCAATTGGCCGTGCACAAGCAGGAACTGGCCGAGCAGGCGTCACTTGCGAAGACCCGTTTCCTGGCCACGCTCGGCCACGAAGTGCGCACGCCGATGACCGGTGTGCTGGGCATGAGCGAGTTGTTGCTCAAGACTTCGCTGGACAACAAACAGCGTAGCTACACCGAATCGATTCGCCGCGCCGGTGCGCATCTGTTGCGGCTGGTCAACGATGCGCTGGATCTGGCGCGGATCGAATCCGGGCGCCTGGAACTGGATCTGGAGCCCTTTTCGGTGCGCCAACTGGTAGCCGAAGTCGAAGGCCTGATGGCGCCACTGGCGCAGGAGCGCGGCCTGCGTTTCAGCCTGGAAGTGGGCCTGCTCGGTGACATCACCGCCAGCGGCGATGTCACCCGCATCCGGCAGATTCTGCTCAATCTGCTCAGCAACGCGATCAAGTTCACCGAGCGCGGCGTGGTCGGTTTGAAGCTGACCACGCTGGGCTCGTATCAGG
>NZ_JBEOLS010000117.1:0-2030 GCF_040279205.1 Xanthomonas hortorum | reverse complement strand
CGAGCGGGTTGTCCTGGCCGAGGAACTGCGTGGCGCGTTGGCCGGTCATCACCGTGTCGGCGGCGGTGGCGAGCAGGCCGGCGGTGCGTAGCGCCTGGCCGGCAGATAGATCGCCTGCGAGCAGCTCGGCGGTGGCGAAACCGCGTTGCGACAGCGGGGTGTATGGCTGCGGTACGGCGCCTGCGACCTGGCGAATGCTGCGAGTAGCGCCACCGATGTTTGCCGGCGTGTCATCCAATACCTGCTTGACCAGCGCCGCATTGGACTCGGATAGCGTCACACGGCCGGCCTGTTCTGCATGGGCGATCGCCAAGCGGAATTCTTCTCGACCGGCGATCTCGCGTACAACCGGGTCACCTGGGGCCGCGACCAGATTGGACGAGGTGTCTTTTGCGGCGCCGATCACCGCGCTAATCCGATGCTCCGAGTGGGTGATGGCGGCCCATTCGGATTCCACCTCACTCATCGAACGCAAGGCTTTTAATTGTCCCGCATGCTCTGCGCTGTACTGCTTGAGATCGGAAAACGTTCTTTGGTTCTGAGCGTTGGCCTCGGCCTTGGTTAGTCGATCCGGCGTAGTCGTATAGACATCGCCGTTGATTAAGGCGACCTTGAGGGTGTCCTGCAGTTCAGCTAATTGGACAGCAACTTTTTTAAGAGCAATCGGATCGCCATCGAGTGCAGCTAAGCCATCGCTAGTGTCGGAGATGCTGTTCAGCGCTCCTACGATTCCCCGTGTATATGTGCTTCGTGTCCTTCCTCGGTGCGGCGAAGTTTCAATCTCGTCAGCTAGCTTTCCGTCTACAGGTAAATAAATGCGGTTTGCGGAAGCATGCTCGTCCATCAGCCCATGCTTAGCCAACTCCACCAATAGGGGGTGTCGTTGTGAAGTGCTCTGCTCGATAACGTGGTGGCTTTGCAGGATGGCACTGTTGGCAGGCATGTCCCTTAACCCTTAAGGTGTGTATTATTCAATTTAATTAACAATCTGCGGCATCGCGGAGCCAGACGCCGCGCGAGTTGCGCCCCTTCCCAAATCCGTGTTCGATTAGCGCATCTCGAAAAAAACGATCACAGATAACGAGCCCGCTGTTATAGGGTGTTCGGAATACATGGGCTGTGCCTAATATCTCTTTTTTAAAAGCTAAGCTGGCTCCCCCGGTCAAGCTGTAGTGCTTACCTTTAGGATATCCCTCGGTTAAGATTTTGACGGTGGATGTATCCTCGTCAAGCGCATCAATTTCCCTGATGACTTCGCAGAAATAATGTGGTGCAGCTTGCGATCCGTCATAAAGAGTGAGTTCGCATTTTGCAAAAGTAAATGCTTTCGAGTCGATTAGCTCGAAAACATTCTTCAATGGTTCGGATACGAGCCAGTAACCTCGAAAGCTTGAATCTAAATCATTGACCATTTGGTCGGGCTGACTTTGGCGCAAGCGAGGTACATCTCTAAACTCTTTAATCCCGCCACCCGATTGCTCAAGACGTAAATGCGTGGGTAATGGGAAATCTTTTTCATTCTCGAACACTATGCCGTGTCCTCGGCTTCCACGCATGTCGGGGCTGAGGGTATAGAACTCGCCTTTCTGGGGCTCGCTCTCTTTGATATTTCTGACTTCGTTCATATTCATAGGTTCATTTGTCTCATCCATTGGGTCACTGCTTCGACGCACGGTCAGCGGAGCACGCCGCACCTACCGTGTGGAGCCGCGTCCAAGCCAATCTGCGACGGTCCAACGGCACCTCATCGTAACGGCGTTCATCTTGCCTGCCTTCTACAGCGGACGCAGTAGGAAAACTCCGACGCCACGGTTGGCGCTGCCCCCGGCGCGCGCAATCGTCGCCCCGCCACGCCTGCGGTCTTCATGCCCCTGTTTTTCTGCACCCCTGCAACGTCTGGCGAGGCGCGCCGCCGTTGACGCTCGGGCCGGATTCAACAGATCGCCAGTCCCTGCGGATCCCTGCACGAAACGTCCCTTGCCGCGCCTCCGGTGGCGACACATCGAGCGCAGCCCAGTAGCCAGAATCTT
>NZ_JBEOLS010000116.1:0-2087 GCF_040279205.1 Xanthomonas hortorum | reverse complement strand
CGAGCGGGTTGTCCTGGCCGAGGAACTGCGTGGCGCGTTGGCCGGTCATCACCGTGTCGGCGGCGGTGGCGAGCAGGCCGGCGGTGCGTAGCGCCTGGCCGGCAGATAGATCGCCTGCGAGCAGCTCTGCGGTGGCGAAGCCGCGTTGCGAGACTGGTGTATACGATGGATGCGGTGCGGCGCCTGCGCCTTGGCGAATGCTGCGTGCGGTACCGTCGATGGTTGTCGGCGTGTCATCCAATACCTGCTGGACCACTGCCGCATTGGACTCGGACAGCGTTATTCGCCCGGCACTCTCTGCGTGCGCGATAGCCATGCGCAATTCTTCTCGGCCGGCGATCTCGCGGATAACGGCATCGCGTTCATTCGGGACAGCGACCAGATTTTTGCCCGTCGTGCGTGCGTCATCGATCACCTTTGCGATCCGCTGCTCGGAGTGGGTGATGGCGGCCCATTCGGATTCGACAGTGCTCATGGCGCGCAGCGTCTCCAGCTGATCGGCATGGGCAATGCGGTATTGCTCGTATTCGGAAATAGTGCTGTGGTTTTGCGCGTTGGCCTCGGCCTTGGTCAAGCGATCCGGGGTGGTTGCGAACATATCGCCATTGATCAGGGCGACTTTGAGGGTGTCTTGCAGGTCGTGGACTTGGGCAGCGACGCGCTTCAATGCAGCAGCGTCGTTGGACATGGCGGCGTCGCCGTCTGGCGAGTTAAGGAGCTTGTCAAGATAATCCCCAGTTACATCCGTATAAGACCTTCGCGTGCGTCCTCGGTGGGGGGATGTTTCCAGTTCATCTGCCAGCTTGCCATCTACCGGCAGATAGAGACGATTGATCGATACATCCTTGTCGATCAAGCCATGATCGGCCAACTTTTTGAGCAAGTCATGCTTGCGAAAGATGGTGTTTTCAATGACATGATGACTTTCAAGGATGACATTACTGGCCGGCATCTGTCTTTACTCCAAAATCCATTCAGAGGAATTTTTATCCGTAATTTGCTGCGTCGATCAGCCGAACGCCACGCTTCCTGGGTGATTTGCCGAATCCCTGGGAAATCAGGGTGTCGCGCAAGAAACGATCGCAAAAAGCATCTGCCGTATAAGGTGTTCTGAAGATATGCGCGGCCCCGATCACATCTTTGTTGAATGCAAACTCTGCGCCTCCCGTAATGTCGTAATATTTGCCGTTACGGTATCCGGTCAACACTTTTACAGTGGATGCCTCCTCGTCGATGGCTTCGATAATTCGCACCACCTCACAAAGATAGTGCGGTGCTCCGGGCGTACCGTCTTCCAATCGGAAGTCGCATAGCGCAAAGGCAAAGCCCTCCGGGTCCGCAGCTTCGAAGATCTGCTTCAGTGGCTCGGAGACCAGCCAGTACCGCTTGAATCCACTATCAAGGTCATCGGGCATATCGCCGATGCGGCTGTCGTAGCGCAAGCGCGGGGTCTCCTTCAATGCAGCTAGCCCCGCGTCCTCGCCTGGCCGGCTGTAGGCAATGGGGAACGGCACTGCATCTTCGTTCTCGAATTCCACGCCATGCCCGCGACCGCCCCCCCCCATATCAGATCTGAGGATGTAGAAAGCACCTTTCTGAGGTGCGTTGTGGAGTGTTGCGCGGGCTTCTTTTGCTTCGTTCATAGGTGCTTTCTCTCAACAATCCAGCATGCGTCGAACAGGTGCTCACAGGTGAGTCGCTTTGCTGCCTCTCCATCAGATGCCCACCTCTGCGCTTGACCGCCCGTAATGGAGGCGGGGCCGGCGGCGGATGTTGGGCATGTCGTAGCCCCTATTGGAACCGGATGCAGCCTCTTATGTTGCCCGTCTTCAGCGACCGACGCAGTAGGAAAACCCCGACGCCTACAGAACAGCGCTGGCCCTGGCGCGCGCAATCGTCGCCCCGCCACGCCTGCGGTCTTCATGCCCCTGTTTTTCTGCACCCCTGCAACGTCTGGCGTGGCGCGCCGCCGTTGACGCTCGGGCCGGATTCAACAGATCGCCAGTCCCTGCGGATCCCTGCACGAAACGTCCCTTGCCGCGCCTCCGGTGGCGACACATCGAGCGCAGCCCAGTAGCCAGAATCTT
>NZ_JBEOLS010000115.1:0-2268 GCF_040279205.1 Xanthomonas hortorum | reverse complement strand
CTTGTGGCGGTGATGCGCAAGATGCTGGTCATCCTCAATGCGCGCGTGCGCGATGAAAGAGCCGCCATGCAGCCCGCCTGAGCGCATTTGACGGCCATGCGCAAACGCAAAAAAGCGTGCCGGCCAGTGGCCGGCACCTACCGATGAACGCGCCTGAAGGAAACCGCTCAAAGGTCGCGGGTTGAGGTCCTGATCAACACAGTTGCTACATGGACGTACTTGCGGCGTGTCCCGCGAGCGGTGAGGGCACCGCGCCCTCGACCCACTCAGCGTTTGATCTGGAATTCCGACGCGTTTGACCTGAACTTCTGCTTTTGACCTGGACTTCCGACGGCATCCACCAGGATGCGGCCGATAACACCACTGCACTCACCACTCACGCCTTGAGCCGATAACCGCTGCGGAAGATCGCCGCCACCACGCCCAGGCACACGATCAGGAACAGGAACGTCATGCCGGTGCTCACCGCGATGTGCACGTCGGCCTTGCCGTAGAAACTCCAGCGGAAGCCGCTGATCAGATAGACCACCGGATTGAACAAGGTGACCTTCTGCCACAGCGGCGGCAGCATGTTGATCGAGTAGAAACTGCCGCCCAGGAAGGTCAGTGGCGTCACCACCATCAGCGGAATCACCTGCAGCTTTTCGAAGCCGTCGGCCCAGATGCCGATGATGAAACCGAACAGGCTGAAGGTCAGCGCGGTGAGCACCAGAAAGCCCAGCATCCACACTGGGTGGGCAATCTCATACGGCACGAACAGCCGCGCGGTGAGCAGGATCAGCAAGCCCAGCAGCACCGACTTGGTCGCCGCCGCGCCCACATAGCCGATCACGATCTCCCACCACGCCACCGGCGCCGACAACACCTCGTAGATGGTGCCGGCCCAGCGCGGCATGTAGATGCCGAACGAGGCGTTGGAAATGCTCTCGTTGAGCAAGGACAGCATCACCAGCCCCGGAATGATGAAGGCGCCGTAGCTGATGCCGTCGATATCGCCCATGCGCGAACCGATCGCCGCGCCGAACACCACAAAATACAGTGAGGTCGACAACACCGGCGAGGCGATCGACTGGGTGAGCGTGCGGAATGCGCGCGCCATTTCGAAGCGGTAGATCGCAGCGATTGCATACCGATTCATGCGCGCACCTCCTGCTGGCGTGCACCGTGCACCAGATTGACGAAGATCTCCTCCAGCGAACTCTCGCTGGAATGCAGATCCTTGAAATCGATGCCCTGCTCGTTGAGCCGGCGCAGCAGCCCGCCGATGCCGGTCTGCTCGGCCTGGGTGTCGAAGGTGTAGATCAGGCTGTTGCCGTCGGCCGATAGTTCCAATGGCAGATCGCTCAGCGCGACCGGGATGGCCTGCAGCGGTGCCTGCAGGCTGAGCGTGAGCTGCTTCTTGCCGAGCTTGCGCATCAGCGTGTGCTTGTCTTCCACCAGCACCAGCTCGCCGCGATTGATCACCCCGACCCGGTCGGCCATGTCTTCGGCTTCTTCGATGTAATGGGTGGTCAGGATCACCGTGGTGCCCTGCTCGCGCAGCCGCCGCACCATCTGCCACATGTCGTGGCGCAACTCCACGTCCACACCGGCGGTGGGCTCGTCCAAAAAGAGAATGCGCGGCTCGTGCGCCAGCGCCTTGGCGATCAGCACGCGCCGCTTCATGCCGCCGGACAGCGTGGAAATCTTGTTGTTGCGCTTGTCCCACAACGAGAGTTCGCGCAACACCGTTTCCAGATACTGCGGATTGGCCGGCTTGCCGAACAGCCCGCGGCTGAAACGCACGGTGGCCCAGACGCTTTCGAACGCATCGGTGGCCAGTTCCTGCGGCACCAGACCGATGCTGGCACGCGCGGCGCGGTAGTCGCGCACGATATCGTGGCCATCGGCCAGTACGGTGCCGGTGCTCGGATTGATCAACCCGCAGATGATGCTGATTAAGGTGGTCTTGCCGGCACCATTGGGACCGAGCAGCGCGAAGATTTCGCCACGCTGGATTTCAAGATCCACGTGCTTGAGCGCCTGAAAACCGCCAGCGTAGGTCTTGCTCAATCCCTGGATGGAAACGATTGGAGTCATGTGTTCTGCACTGGAACGATCAGCCGCACAGGGTAGGCCGTGCGCCATGAAGATGGGAGCAGTGTGGATAGGATGGTGTCTCCCGACGAGCGGCAAGGAGCCTCAGCGAACTGGACCGCGCAAACGTGCTGCGTCTGTTTGTAGCGCATCTTCATGTAGGAGCGCGCTTGCGCGCGATGAGGCTTTCCC
>NZ_JBEOLS010000114.1:0-2357 GCF_040279205.1 Xanthomonas hortorum | reverse complement strand
GGCAAGGGCCTGGCTGTAGGGGCTGTTGGCGACCCGTTTTAAGGCCTGTTCGATCGCCAGCTCGTCCTTGCAATCGATGGCGTACAGCAACTCGTCCACATCCGGATCGCCGGTGATGTTTTTACGCCGGGGCTGCGGCCGATCTTCCTGCTCGCCAGCGGTAAGAGGTTGTGGCGCGGTGTCTGCCGGCGGGGCGCGTGGCGGTCTCAGCCCAGAGGGGCCATCCGGATCGTACCCATCACGCAACTCCAACTCGGTAAATGGCCGCTCACCACGATCCACGCGCGCCTGCCGCGCTTCTGCGATGCGGTTTTCTATTTCGAGATCCTGTTCGAGTTGGATGCGCAGCTCACGCATGGAGCGCGTTATTTCCTCCCAGGAGTCCGGATCGGCGGGCACAGTGGCAGGACGATCCTGCTTATCTGCCTGGGACACAGAAAGCGGCTCGCGCGCATCGGTCGCGCCCTCGGTTGCGTCGGCAGAGCGGCCAGCGGTCGGCATTTCCAGGGATGTCCCTGTCGCTTGCGCGAGGTGTGCGGACACTGGCAGCGCTGCAGGGGGATCTGGTGCTTCCGGTGCTTGAGCCTTTGGAGTGTGCGCCTGTTGATCGTCGCGGTGTTCTGCGGCCACCGGGGTGGCGAGCGATGGCGCGGAAGGCGTGGTCGCCGCCTGGGCCAGGCGCGCGTCCGCTGGCTGCTCGGGCTGCTGCGCAGGTGCATCTTGGTGCGCATCCGAGGCTTGCGCCGTCATCGACCGTTGGCCGCTGTGCAGGTCCGCAACCTGCTGCTGATCAGCCGGTGCTGTCTGCGCGATCGCCGCGCTCTGCGCTGTCTGCTGCTGGACTTCCTGCGGGCGCTCTTCTTGCGCTTGTTGGCTTTGCGTCCGCTGCTGCGCTACGTCGGATGCCTGTGCTTGCGCAGGCTCTGCCAGCTGCTCCTGGGGCCGTTGGGTGGCGTCATCCGGGGTAGACCGCTGCTCGGGTTGGCGCGGCGATGTGTCTTGCGCATGGAGCGACGACGGCTCGCGCGAGACGGCCTCATTCTCCGGCTCCTGCTCGCGTTGTGGAGCCGCTTGGGCGTGCACCGGCTGTTGCTCGGGATGTTGCACCGTCTGCGCCTGCAGGCGTTCCTGCTGGCTCTGCTGGGCGTCCTGGGCCTGGCGCGTTTCCTGCTCGCGCTGCTGAGTCTCCTGGGCCTGCTGCTGCGCTTGTTCGCGCTGTTGGGTGTCGTGCGCCTGCCGCTGGACTTGTTCGCGTTGCTGCGCAGCCTGTGTCTGGCGTTCTTGCTGCTCCAGCTGTTGCGACTCTTGCTGGCGAAGCTCCTGCAATGCATGCGCCTGCAGCGCCTGAGCGTCCTGCGCTCGGTCTTCGTGCGAGGTCTGCTGCTGCAGCGTGTGCGCGCGTGCCTGCGCCAGCTGTTGGTCTTGCGCTTGCCGGTCCTCCTGCTGCCGCTGCTGACGCTCCTGCGCGGTGCTGGCCGCCTGGCCTCGCGCCTGCACGTCGAGGGCATGCTGGTTGGAGGGGGCAGAAGACGACGTGTCCGCATCTGCGGATCCGTCCGATGAGCGAGGCGCAGAGGCCAGCTGCTGTATCGGCAAGGCTGGGTTCTGCCGCGCCTGTACCTCCTGCAGTGCCTGGCGGATGTCCTCGGTGCTGGTGACTGCTGCAATACGCTCTACGCCATCGGGGCCGCGTTGCAGATGCGCAATCGGGCTATCGGCGCCGAAGCTTCCACCAGGGCCGCGCCGCAACTGCATCGCGCCATCTCCCGTTAGTCCCTCTGCCTCGCGGGTGCGTTGCGTCGCCAGTTCGATCGCTTCACGCCATTGCGGCTGCAACTCGGTGCCGACGATGCGGTAGCGGTAGAGCGTCTGCTCGCCCTGTATGTCTTGCGGCGATTGGCGGATGGCGGCAATCGCCTGCGCCTGCTCGGCCAGTGCCGGTTGCAGCATCGCGCGCGTGGTCTCCAGTTCCAGCAAGCGGTTGCCATCGGGTGGGGCGCCGTTGCTGGTCCACTGGCCTTCGATGTCGCGGTAGTAGCGCTGGCCGTCTGAAGCGGTCAACGCATCCGGGTCGGGCAGCGCCTGCTGCACCGCTGGCGACATTGGCAGGCCATCGGCCGCCCAGCCGCTGCGGTGGTGCGCCAGTTCGTAGCGCGCAGCGATCGCGCCGGGACTGTTGGCGATGTTGCGGCCGATGACGTCCTGCGCTTGCGCGTCGAGCTCCGCAGCGCGGGGCGGCAGGGCGGTTTCCTGTATGTAGCTCCCGCGATCGTTGGCTCCGGAGATATCGGTCTTGACCTGGCGATGCCACTGGCCGTCCGAGGCATCACGCCGCCAGTCGGCGTTGCTCAGGCTGG
>NZ_JBEOLS010000113.1:0-2363 GCF_040279205.1 Xanthomonas hortorum | reverse complement strand
GGCAAGGGCCTGGCTGTAGGGGCTGTTGGCGACCCGTTTTAAGGCCTGTTCGATCGCCAGCTCGTCCTTGCAATCGATGGCGTACAGCAACTCGTCCACATCCGGATCGCCGGTGATGTTTTTACGCTTGGGCTGCGGCCGATCTTCCTGCTCGCCAGCGGTAAGAGGTTGTGGCGCGGTGTCTGCCGGCGGGGCGCGTGGCGGTCTCAGCCCAGAGGGGCCATCCGGATCGTACCCATCACGCAATTCCAATTCGGTAAATGGCCGCTCACCACGATCCACGCGCGCCTGCCGTGCTTCTGCGACGCGGTTTTCTATTTCGAGATCCTGTTCGAGTTGGATGCGCAGCTCACGCATGGAGCGCGTTATTTCCTCCCAGGAGTCCGGATCGGCGGGCACAGTGGCAGGACGATCCTGCTTGTCTGCCTGGGACACAGAAAGCGGCTCGCGCGCATCGGCCGCGCCCTCGGGTGTGTCGGCAGAGCGGCCAGCGGTCGGCATTTCCAGGGATGTCCCTGTCGCTTGCGCGAGGTGTGCGGACACTGGCAACGCTGCAGGGGGATCTGGTGCTTCCGGTGCTTGAGCCTTTGGAGTGTGCCCCTGTTGATCGTCGCGGTGTTCTGCGGCCACCGGGGTGGCGAGCGATGGCGAAGGCGTCGCCGCTGCCTGGGCCAGGCGCGCGTCTGCTGGCTGCTCGGGCTGCTGCGCAGGTGCATCTTGGTGCGCATCCGAGGCTTGCGCCGTCATCGACCGTTGGCCGCTGTGCAGGTCCGCAACTTGCTGCTGATCTGCCGGTGCTGTCTGCGCGATCGCCGCGCTCTGCGCTGTCTGCTGCTGGACTTCCTGCGGGCGCTCTTCTTGCGCTTGTTGGCTTTGCGGCCGCTGCTGCGCTACGTCGGATGCATGTGCCTGCACAGGCTCTGCCAGCTGCTCCTGGGGCCGTTGTGCGACGTCATCCTGGGTAGACCGCTGCTCGGGTTGGCGCGGCGATGTGTCTTGCGCATGGAGCGACGACGGCTCGCGCGAGACGGCCTCATTCTCCGGCTCCTGCTCGCGTTGTGGAGCCGCTTGGGCGTGCACCGGCTGTTGCTCGGGATGTTGCACCGTCTGCGCCTGCAGGCGTTCCTGCTGGCTCTGCTGGGCGTCCTGGGCCTGGCGTGTTTCCTGCTCGCGCTGCTGAGTCTCCTGGGCCTGCTGCTGCGCTTGTTCGCGCTGTTGGGTGTCGTGCGCCTGCCGCTGGACTTGTTCGCGTTGCTGGGCAGCCTGTGTCTGGCGTTCTTGCTGCTCCAGCTGTTGCGATTCTTGCCGGCGAAGTTCCTGCAATGCATGCGCCTGCAGCGCCTGAGCGTCCTGCGCTCGGTCTTCGTGCGAGGTTTGCTCCTGCAGCGTGTGCGCGCGTGCCTGCGCCAGCTGTTGGTCTTGCGCTTGCCGGTCCTCCTGCTGCCGTTGCTGACGCTCCTGCGCGGCGCTGGCCGCTTGGCCCCGCGCCTGCACGTCGAGGGCATGCTGGTTGGAGGGGGCAGAAGACGACGTGTCCGCATCTGCGGATCCGTCCGATGAGCGAGGCGCAGAGGCCATCTGCTGTATCGGCGGGGCTGGGTTCTGCTGAGCCTGCACCTCCTGAAGCGCCTGACGGATGTCCTCGGTGCTGGTGACCGCTGCGATGCGATCCACGCCATCGGGTCCACGCTGAAAATGGGCGACAGGGCTGTCCGCTCCGAATACGCCACTCGGCCCGCGCTGCAACTGCATCGAACCATCGCCAGAGAGCCCCGCTGTGTCGCGTGTGCGCTGCGTTGCCAGCTCGATCGCTTCGCGCCATTGCGGCTGCAATTCCGTACCAGCGATGCGGTAGTGGTAGAGCGTCTGCTCGCGCTGCACCTCCTGTGGCGAGGGCGGCGATTGCTGGATGGCGGCGATCGCCTGGGCCTGCTCGGCAAGCGCCGGTTGCAGCATCGCGCGCGTGGTCTCCAGTTCCAGCACGCGGTTGCCATCGGGCGGGGCGCCGTTGGTGGTCCATTGACCATCAATATTGCGGTAGTAGCGCTGGCCGTCTGAAGCGGTCAATGCATCCGGGTCGGGCAGCGCCTGCTGCACCGCTGGCGACATCGGCAGGCCATCGGCCGCCCAGCCGCTGCGGTGGTGCGCCAGTTCGTAGCGCGCAGCGATCGCGCCGGGACTGTTGGCGATGTTGCGGGCGATGACGTCCTGCGCTTGCGCGTCGAGCTCCGCAGCTCGGGGCGGCAGGGCGGTTTCCTGTATGTAGCTCCCGCGATCGTTGGCTCCGGAGATATCGGTCTTGACCTGGCGATGCCACTGGCCGTCCGAGGCATCGCGCCGCCAGTCGGCGTTGCTCAGGCTGG
>NZ_JBEOLS010000112.1:0-3143 GCF_040279205.1 Xanthomonas hortorum | reverse complement strand
AATGCTGCCTGGCGGCAGGAGATGCCGCCAGAAAACGCATGCCTTACGCACTTCAAGCCAACTACACGCCTCATCTCGACAAGGCTGCTTGAACTTCGAAGATACTGACTGGTTGTTCAGATCTTCCCTAAAGCGCGATCAGTCACCAGTGGCAGATTTTCCTCCAGCAACCGACAACGATGGGTGGTGCTTGCACGCGCGTACTGGCGTGGGAATTTACGCGGCATGGATGCCGCGTAAGAGCCTGCACGGACGTACTTGCGGCGTGTCCCACGCCGGTACGCGTGCAAGCGCCCGAAGCAAACCGAAGCATCCGCGCAAACCGGCAAGCGTCGTGCGCGGCGATAGTTAATTGGCGGGGTCCCATCCACCCTTTAAGGCTACTGGTAGGCAAGCAACACCTTCGCTTTTTCTGCAGCCACCGACAAAACCTGAAAGGTGCTTGCACGCGTACCGGCGTGGGACCTTACGCGGCATGGATGCCGCGTAAGAGCCTACACGGACGTACTTGCGGCGTGTCCCACGCCGGTACGCGTGCAAGCGCCCGCAGCAAACCGAAGCATCCGCGCAAGACCGGCAGGCGTCGTGCACCGCGATAGTCAATGCGTAGCGCCACATCCAGCGTCGGAACACGCCATGCATCCACCCAAGACTGCTACATGCCGGCATCTATGACACCGCAGAGCCAACCAGGCGATGAGGACATCGCACTTCCAACCTGCTCATCTGCGAACGGGAACAAAAAAACAACTGCGCCCACCTGACGATGAGCGCAGTCGTTTTGTTGGCCGCTACAAGAGCGACCACCAATCAATTGATCAGTGCGGCTGGGTCGACTTGGTGCGCAGCGCCTTGGCATGTTCAAGGTGCTGGGCAATGGTTTCGCGGGCACGCTGCAGTTCCTTGCCCAGATCGCTCGACCCCGGCTCGCTGCTCAATTGCGTATCCAGCAGTGCCAGCGCCTGCTCATGGCTGGTCACGCTAGCCTGCAGGTACTGCGTTTCGAATTCCTTGCCGTTCAACCCGTCCAGACGCTTGCGGGTGCCTTCCGCACGCGCGGATGCGGCCTGCGCCAGGGTGCCATTGCGGTCCGGCGCAAAACGGCTGAGGTCGGTCAGCGCGGCGCTGTGGGCTTCATCCATCTTGCGTGCGAACTGCAACGATTCGCCGCCGATGCCCTTCACCACAGCCAGTTGCGCCAGCGTGCGCTCCTGCTCGTTGAAGATGACCAATGCGCCCAATGCCTGCTTGCGATCGGTGGAGATATTGGCGTCGGTGCGCAGTGGGTCGCCGTGCGGTGGTGTCGCACTCTTGGCGGCAGGTCCGGTCAACGTGGTCTGCTGAATGTCGCGGTCGCTGCCGGTGTCGCTGGTCGCATCGGTCGATTGGCCCTGACGACGCTGCCACGCCTTGTATGCCACATAGCCCACGGCGCCGGCGGTTACCATCTTGAAAAGTCCCATTATTGCCTCCTGAGTGATCGTTGCTTGGCGATCATTGATTGTCGGGTTCGCATCGCGGTGTGTGGAATGACTGCAAGCGATTTGACGAGTGACATCAGGGTGCGAGTGCGAGGGTTATCCAGACGTGACTTGCGCATCAACGCCGCGTCGCCAATCGGACGCGTCCACACCGTGCGCACGCTGTGTGCTGATGGGCTTAACGATGCTGCACGAACACTGCATACGTTGCCGCGCATCGACGGCCTTTTCGGGAGATCTCAATGCTTGCCCTCAACTATCACGGCTCACGCGATGTACGGGTTGAAACCGTGCCGGATCCGGTTCTTGTCGAACGCGACGATCTGATCCTGCGCGTCACCGCAACAGCCATCTGCGGCTCGGATCTGCATCTGTATCGCGGCAAGATTCCCGATCTGCGGCATGGTGACATTCTCGGCCATGAATTCATGGGCATCGTCGAAGATGTTGGCCCCGATGTCACGGCAGTCAAACCCGGCGACCGCGTGGTGATTCCGTTCGTGGTCGCCTGCGGGCGCTGCTTCCACTGCGTGCTGCAGGAATTTTCCGCGTGCGAAACCACCAACACCGGCAAGGGTGCGGCATTGAATCACAAGGACATGCGCCCACCGGCGGCCTTGTTCGGCTTCAGCCATCTCTACGGTGGCCTGTCGGGCGGGCAGGCCGAATACGTGCGTGTGCCCAAGGCCAACGTCGGCCCGCTGGTGGTGCCCGATGTCCTGCATGACGAGCAGGTGTTGTTCCTGTCCGACATCTTGCCCACCGGTTATCAAGCCGTGGTCGATGCCGGGGTCAAACAAGGTTCCACCGTGGCCATCTTCGGTGCCGGCCCGGTCGGTCTGATGGCCGCAGCGTGCTGCCGCATGCTGGGCGCCGAACGTATCTTCATGGTGGACCGCCACGCGTATCGGCTCGACTTCGCCTCCAAGGCGTATGGCGTCATCCCGATCAACTTCGACGAGATTGACGACCCGGCCGATGTGATCGTCTCGCAGACCGATGGCCGCGGCGTTGATGCCAGTATCGAAGCGGTGGGCTTCGAGGCCGAAGGCAGCGCGGTGGAAACCGCACTGACCACCTTGAAGCTGGAAGGCAGCAGCGGTGTGGCGATCCGTCAATGCATCGCAGCGACGCGTCGTTGTGGCGTGGTCAGCGTGCCGGGCGTGTATGCCGGCTTCATCCACGCCTTCCTGTTCGGCGATGCGTTCGACAAGGGGCTCACCTTCAAGATGGGCCAGACCCATGTGCAAAAACATATGCCGCAGTTGCTGGAACATATCGGCAACGGCGACCTCAAGCCGAGCGCGATCATTTCGCACCGCATGCCGTTGGCCGACGCAGCGCGCGGCTATGAATTGTTCGACAAGAAACAGGACGATTGCCGCAAGGTGGTGCTGACGCCATAACTGCTGGCGAACCTGCAAACACAAACGGCGCAATCGATGATTGCGCCGTTTGTCTAGGGCCTGTTAACACTAATGGCCCGAGCGATTAAACTATCGTGCATGGAGATCACGCCAGCACAATTTTCTCTAATCGAACACTGCCTGCCGGCGCAGCGCGGCAATGTCAGCATGACCAACCTGCAAGTGGTCAACGCCATCCTTTACGTTGCCGAGCATGGCTGCAAATGGCGCGGCCTACCCAAGCGCTTTGGCAACT
>NZ_JBEOLS010000111.1:0-3223 GCF_040279205.1 Xanthomonas hortorum | reverse complement strand
CGATCAACCTCAACCACTTCGCTGCACGGGCTGCGCAGTTCAGCCAAGCCGTGCCCGATCTCAAGGTGCTGCGTGCGCTGCTCGGGGACTCGCGCCGGCACAAATTCATCGGCGCGAACGTGGCCGTTAACAGCGCTGTCCTCAAGGACGATCTGACCGGCGTCGGCACCACTGTGAAGTGCTGGGTGTTCGCCAAATGAGCGCGTTTCCTCATGTTGGAAATTTCTGGAAATTTTCGTTGACATCTGCCCAGGAGCGGAGCAACCATTACCGCGTCGCCGCACAATCGGCGACCGGGTTTAGCAGCCTGACTCAACGGCGCACCAGCGCCCATCGATCGATGCACGGCGCTTTTTTTCGCTCGCTGTGCAGTCGCGGGCGTTTGCCAGCCAGTTCTATGGCGGGCGGTGTGCGGAGGCCTTCGGGCCTGCCGGTTCCGTTGACCGGTCTGCTAACCGCGCACCGTCCGCCACCTCGTTTAGCAGCGAAGTGCCGGACTCCCCTTACAACGGAGCCTGCACCATGTCCTACGACGCTCAAGAAGCGCCGGCCAATGCCGCGCGTCAGATCGCCCATTACTTCGGCCTGATCGCCGACACCCTCGACTGGAATCACACCGCCTGGCTCACGCTGCAGGCGAAGCTGCAGGCCATGGGCAAAGCGCCCGAGGCGCTGACGCTGGCCGATGTCGAGGCCGCCATTTCCAGCACCAATGCCGACCTGGCCGAGGTGCGCCAGTGAGCCGCCGCGACCTGCACAAGGCGCTTCGCGTGGCTCCCGGCGTCTACCTGCTCCTGCAGATCCGGGCGACCGACGTGTTGGCCGAGCTCTACGCCGACGGCCTGCATGATCGCCCACCGGTGATGTTCGCCTGCAGCGCGATCGACGAGCCGAGCGCGTTGTTTCTTGTCGATGACGGCACTGGCCTGGTTATTGGTTCATTGCACGTGGTAATGCCGGAAGCTGATGCCACCGCACTGCAGGACTGGATCCTCGACCGTATGCCTCTGCAGGAGGTCGGCTGATGGATCACATCGACCCGCCCCACTTCAAAGCCGGCGAGGCCGACTACACGATCAGCGAGGCCCAGCACGACAGTCTCTGGCGCGCGTACTACGCCGTGACGCTGCTTGCCGCACTCAATAACGACCTGGTGAGTCAAACAGGGATAACGGCCGACAGCACGGCTGCCGTAGCGGACTACGTGCGAGAGGCGTTGCTCGAAGTCGTTCTTCACGCGCAACGCATCCACCCCGGGCGGGAGGAAACCTCGACTGCCCCCAACGATTTGCTCTAACCGTTCAGCGGGGTCCGGCGGGCGGTGCTCCAACACCGCCCCTAGGCCCTCCACCAACGCAACTCAGGAGAGTCGATATGCAACAGCAAACTGGAACACATCCAGCCACGGCAGCACGTCCGCTGACTTTGGACACCGGCCCCGGCGCGGAGGCTAGCACGCCAGCCGTCGCCACCTACGATCGCGGCACAGGCGACTGCTCAGCGATCATCACCATGCACGTCTCGCATGGTGCAGTCGTGGTTACTGCCACCCTGAACATGGGACCGCTTCGCGAGGCTCGCCAGTCCTGGGAGCGGCGGCGTGGCACTGGCACAGGCTGGAAGCTCATCGACGGGCCTCGCTTGTGGACGACGCTGGAAGGCCGGATCAGCACAGAGTTGGCCGAGTTCATGGACGGCCTGGACTTCCCCTTCGACCTGGCCAACATGCTGCCGCGCCGACCGACTGCCGCTGCCGCCGCTGCTGTGGCCCAGGCCGCGCAGGAGGTGAGTTGCTCGCTCTGGCAATGATCCTGGCGCCGGCCGCCGGCGGCGCGCTGGTCTACAAGCTGTGGACCTCGCGCCGTCCGCGTCTCACCCAGACCGGGCTGGCCGTTGGTCAGGTGCCGCACCGCCTGCGTCGCCGCAACCGCATGGCTGTGCGGCGGGAGGCTACTCATGGCTGAGTCCGTCATCCTTCTCGGCCCGCAGGGCAGCTGCAAATCGCTCAATGCCGAGGCGCTGTGTCAGCAACTCGGCCTGCAGGAGGTCATCGAACTGGACGATATGTTGTTCACGTTCCGAGCTGATCGGGTGAAGTCTTTCGGGCAGCTCATCTTGACCTGCGACGAACAGCAGGCGCAGACATGGTCGGTCCGCTGGGGCTTGCGCCTCATGCATGTCGAAGAAGCACGCGCCCAGCTCGGCACTGCATGGAGGACGCAGCCATGAACTTGGAGCGCACGATCGAAATTGCCCGCGCTGCCGCGCGTATGGGAGGGCCTGGCCCGTTGTCCACAGGCGAGGCGCTGACTGCCGCTCTGGTGCTGAATCGTGCCGATTGGCTGGCCGAGATGGACTACACCATCGCCGAGGCGCTGGACCGGATCCATGCCGACACCGTGCAACATCTTCGCGACGCCGAGCGCGTGCTGCGCCAGGAGGTACTGTGACGCAACGTCAGGTCGACCACAGCACACCGTTGCCCGGCTGTAAGAACGGACACGTCGCGCGCCACATGCTCGACCTTCGCCGTCCTGCGGCCGGTGGTGGGCACTTCGTGGAGTGCGCCTGCGGGCGCACGCAGAAGCATCCTATTTTTGAATTGGCCATCGCTGAGTGGCGACGCAGCAATGGGATCCGCGCGGCGCGTCAGCCCCGTCCTGCAGCGAGCAACGTGGTGCAGATGGGGCTGCGACTGACAGGGGGTACGGGGCGATGACACAGATCCTGCAACGGCAGGCCAGCAGCGAGTGCATCACGGATACGACGCGCGCGGCGGTGATTGTCAGTGCGTTGAGTCATGAGGGATTGAGCGTCCAGACCGCTGACGGCAAACCAGCGAGGCTTGCAGTTGTCGATCAGGATGGGCGGGTTATAGCAGTTGGCCAAGAGATCGCCGCTGCAGCCTTCGATGCGGCCGTAAAGTCGTACCGCAACTTCTTAATCGGCAACGGCCACCTGCGCATCCTGTCGAAGCCAGTACCCATATAGCACCGCATCAACATCAAAGTTTATTTCAACTAGGGCCTGTTAACACTAATGACCCGAGCGATTAAACTATCGTGCATGGAGATCACGCCAGCACAATTTTCTCTAATCGAACACTGCCTGCCGGCGCAGCGCGGCAATGTCAGCATGACCAACCTGCAAGTGGTCAACGCCATCCTTTACGTTGCCGAGCATGGCTGCAAATGGCGCGGCCTACCCAAGCGCTTTGGCAACT
>NZ_JBEOLS010000110.1:0-3602 GCF_040279205.1 Xanthomonas hortorum | reverse complement strand
ACGAGGACCGACCCAAAAAAGCAATCTGCGGCATGACCCCGGCTGCGTATGCCCAACATCTGGCAAACACCGATATCATCAGCCCCGGACTCTAAACCAGGCCGCTACTCAGGGCGGGGGGACGTCGTGCGCGGCGCATACGGTGTGCCGTCGGGCGCCTGCTGCTTGCCGATGCGCTGGCTCTGCGAGCGTCGCAACGCGGTGCCGATCTTGCGCGCCAGTTTGCGCCGCTCCCCCTCCTGCAGGCGTGCCGGCAGCGGCGCGGCCCAGGTCTCCAGTGCGGTCAAGTCATCCATGTCGGATCGATCACCGGCTCGGGTGCATGGGTGATGTCATAGCCACCACCATCTTTCGCCGTCACGACCACGCGCTCGGTCAGCGGCAACTTGATCGACAGATCCACCGCATCGTTGGCAAGGATGTCGGCCTCGAAGGCAATCTCGCCACGGCGTGCGGGGTTGGACAGCAGCTCGGACTGATTGGTCTGCACCCATTCCAGCAGCGGCAACATCACGCTGTCCGGGTGGCCGGCGTAGTCGGTCACGATGAGGTTGAGCATGTACTGGTATTCGAACGACAGCCCCCGGCTGCAACGTGCTGACCAAGCTACCAGCGTCGATGAACACCAGCAACCGGTCGGCATCGCGCGCGAATTTCGGCGGGCAGCCACCGGACGCGCTCTCAGGCTGGCGGGCTTGATCACAGCGCTGGCTTTGGCAAGTGCAGATCGATCCACTACTGGTGAAGCAAGCCTAGACAAATTTACCGACGAAGATGAAGTCAAGGGGACTCTTTTTATATTTCAGTTATGTAAATTATATTAGGAGCTACGCATGCTGATTTATGTCACGCCTTGTATAAATCTCGCATACATTGACAAATTTCTTATGGTATTTTCCAGCGCAAGAGTTAGGGTGTGCCTGAAAGCTAGTCCGCTCAAAGATGTTCTGACCATCAGGATGTGAAATGAAACGGAAGTATGTTGTTAGCGGGTTAGGCTTATTGCTTGGGGTTGCGGCGCTTGGGCTTGCATTTTATTCCCTAAGTTACGAATCCACTTTGCACAATCGCGCTGGCGAAAACGAGAACAGCTCGGGCAGGCAGAAGGCTAGTTCTAACACCGCAGAGCGATATGTATCGACTTTGATTGCGGAAAAGAAAATTGAAGGCAGTGTCTTAAGGTTGGTAAGAGGGCGAGCATTTTCAATTGTTCGTAATGAACAGCGGCCAGATGGAGATGCGCTCAATTATGTCCGTTCTCTTTTAGAAAAATCAAAAGCTGGCGATGCGTCAGCTACCTACGAAATTTATATTGCAGTTTCCCAATGCAACGCTACGCTTCAACCTCCCGCTCAGGGCGTGCTGGATGCATACAGGGAAGTTGGTGCGGAAGTTAATTACCTAAAATCAATCGACAAGCGTTTCCAAGAGTGCAAAAGTCTTACTGAAGACTTTGATCTAATGAGAACGCCGTGGTTGGACTTAGCTGCACAACAAGGCTCTATTGAGGCGATGGTAATGTACGCATCAGATCCGGACTCTGTAATTGGCTCCCCATCTGAATACCTATCCCATGCTGATAGGCTTGTTGACTACAGGAAAAAGGCGGTTGGTTATCTCCAGCAAGCTGCAGGCATGGGTAGTGTGGATGCGCTCATGGCTTTAGGTCGAGCCTATGATTCCGGAATAATTACCGAAAAATCGGCAATTAAGTCTTATGCCTATTACAAAGCTTTAGAGAGTGTTCAACCCAATACTGATTTGCAAGCCGTTTTGGAGGTTTCGAGAAAATCTCTTAATCAAGCTCAGGTATCGCAGGCTGATCGCTTGGCGGGCGAAATTGTAAATTCTTGCTGCACCCAATAGACGCTATATACTACAGGGATTTGAATGATGAAATTTGTAAGCGGATTACGGAATGTTCCTCGGCGCAGGCTCATCTACGCCTTTGTTGCGGTCGCATTTGTTGGATCATCGATTGGGCTTGTATTTGCTGAACCATACCCTATACAACACTATTCTTTCGCTTGCGGCGGGTGTGATCTTGGTTCACCAATGCCCACTACTACTACACTAAATGCCATCAACTTAAATTATAAAAATAATATTGAAAATAGGAACCTGCTGTTTGTATCAATAATGAATTTAGGTGACACCGTCACGGTGTGCAATGGTACCGCTTGCGTGACTTACACCTACAATTCCTCTGGAAACTATATAGGCGCCCCCCCGGTACAGCAAGTAAGGAATCCCCCACAAGGCGGTGGTGGCGGTGGTGGCGGCGGTGGTGGTGGTTTTTCCGGGCTCGGCAGTGGGGGGAGCCCTATTGGCGGCGGGACAGTTACGGTTGGACCAATTAAGAAAAATACCCCCTAAATTGACTCTTGGATTTTTGGTAGGGTATCACTCCGTTTTGGTAAGCGAGGTATTTGATAAAGGATGTCTCGCTTACATGCTTTAAAAAATGAACGCACAGCAGTTTGTTGTTTTACGGGCCGCATCTGACGCCATGCCGACTGAGTCACTGGCTCTACAATTAGCTAAATCTCGTGTTGATCTGCGGGCGAGGCTGCGCCGTTCGCCGGGCTGCAGGTGCGCCAGCGGGGGTGTCGCCGAGTTCTCCAGCGTGGTTAGCTCATCCATGTCGTATCAATTACCGGCTCAGGCGCATGCGTCATGTCATAGCCGCCGCCGTCTTTCGCGGTCACAACCACACGCTCGGTCAGCGGCAACTTGATCGACAGATCCACGGCATCGTTGGCGAGGATGTCGGCCTCGAAGGCGATGTCGCCACGGCGCGCGGGATTGGACAGCAGCTCGGACTGATTGACCTGCACCCATTCCAGCAGCGGCAGCATCACGCTGTCCGGGTGGCCGGCGTAGTCGGTCAGGATCAGATTGAGCGTGTATTGGTACTCAAACGACAGCCCCATCTGGAACGTGCTGATCAGGCTGCCGGCGTCGATGAACACCAGCAGCCGGTCGGCATCGCGTGCCAGATCCGGCAAGGCCGCGACCAGATGCGCGCGCAGGCTGGCGGGCTTGATCATGGCGCCGGCTCCGGTGCGTGCAGATCGATCCAGTCCTGCAGCGCGGTCAGCTGCGCGGCGGTGGCGTGGCAGCTGGTGTAGTTGTCGGCGACGGTACCGGCAATGCCAGAGAGCGTAATGCCGGCGGCCGGCGCATCAGGATCTCCGGCGGGCGACCCGGCAGGGTCGCCTTGGGCGGCGGCGTCGTGCAGCCGCACAAAGCCAGCAGGGATAGCGCAAGCAGCGTCTGCTTTCTGGGTGACATAGATCGGGATCTCGCGGGTGATGGTGGCGCCGGCTTCGCGCACGATTTGCACGCGGTCGACGTACTGCGTCACAACGGTGGTGGAGCCTTTGGCGCTGTCGCGTTCCGCTTCGGCCTGGCGCTTGGCGAGCAGCGCTGCATCGCGGTCTGTCTGCGCGTTGCTGACGCGCTGCTCCTGCCACGACGTCCCCCCGCCCTGAGTAGCGGCCTGGTTTAGAGTCCGGGGCTGATGATATCGGTGTTTGCCAGATGTTGGGCATACGCAGCCGGGGTCATGCCGCAGATTGCTTTTTTGGGTCGGTCCTCGT
>NZ_JBEOLS010000109.1:0-3989 GCF_040279205.1 Xanthomonas hortorum | reverse complement strand
ATCCAACTGCGCGCGATGTCCAGACAACACATACAAGACATCAACGCCACGGTCTAGCGCGGCCAGTAGATACGCTCCACCGGGCAGGTTGATGTCTTTCTCGAAGTTCAGTTGCGCATAGCGCGAGACGCCCAGTTGGGTCGCCATCTCGTCCTGCGTCAGGCCGAACCGCTTCCGCTCATCCTTCAGGCGTTTCCCTACAGACATACAGGCATTTCCTTACTTGACAATGTTTAGTTAAGTCCACAAAATTCCCAAAAGGAAACGGAACCGCCACATGCCCCGCAAGAGTCAAATGCAGCAATTCACGCCCCGCAGCCCGGACCAGGCGCGCAAGTGGCTTGAAGCGAATGGCATCACGGTCTCGGCATTCGCCCGGCAGCACGACGTGGATCGGTCGGTCGTACATGACCTACTCCGCGGCCGTTCTCAAGGCAAATACGGCGAGTCCCACAAGGCGGCAATCGCCCTAGGCATCAAGGCACCACCCAATAGTGCCACAGAAATCCCAACCGCCAAGAGCCCAAGGGGGTGAGCGTGTTCGGCCGGAAAAAAATCGTCTTTAGCTGCGAAGCTTGCAGTGCAAGGCTTATCAAACGCACAAGCTTCCTCGCTCACAAATTCCTTCGGCATGACTCCTATGTGTGCGAGAACCCGATGTGCGGTGCGACCTACACCGGCCATTCGGAGTTGACAGGCATCGCCAGCCCAAGCGGCGTGCCCACTTCTCACAGCGAGCTTCCACCGACACCGGCTTATGAGCGCGCCCAGGCTTTGCAGGCCTACCGCGAGTCGCTTGGCGACCGGCAGCTGGATCTAATTACTGCCGGCGGCGAGCCGTTCTTCCCTCACATCTGAGGCACCCCTAATGCGAAAGACCCTTGATTGGGCGGCATTGCCGCCCACGGCGAAGCTTTGCCTGGAAGTTGCGCTCATCCACGGCGGCCTAGTGAAGACCGAGCACGGCTACATCGGCCGCACTACGCCTGCACAGAACGCGCAGCGCTTCGGTGCGGTCGTGGTGGCCACCCTCATGCGCGAAGGACTTGCAACGTCTGACAGCGCCAATGAGGGCCTTGTCGTGCTGACCGAATTCGCTGTCGTCCAGTTCCCTCTCCACCACACAAAGACTGAGGTCGGCTCGTGATGCATGCCAACAGCTGGTTCACCGCTCAGGAGCCGCGATTCGTGGATGCGGCGAGTAACGTCCCGCAGCGCACAGCGCCGCACGCCAAGCACGAAGAGGCTCGCCTGCTCGCTGCCGCCGTTGATGCGCACCGTCGTGCCGGCGGCGCTTATGTCGTGATCGACAACGCCCCATCTCCGCTTGCGCCCCAGCGCCGGCTCGGCGTTTAAGGAAGCTTGATGCAAGAGGATCTGCGACAACAGGTGCTGTCCCGATTAGAACGGGATTACGGACTCAAGCACCGTAGCGGTACTGAGTACATGCGCGGCGGCAAATGCCCGTCGTGCAGCAAGAAAGAGCTCTACACCAACCATCTCAAACCATGGGTGGTGAAGTGCGGCCGCCAATCCAAGTGCGGGCGCGAGCTTCACGTCAAGGATCTATACGACGACCTGTTCGACGACTGGTCCAAGCGCTTCCAGCCAACGCCTGCGGCTCCCAATGCTGCGGCCGACGCATACCTGCAGTTCTCGCGTGGTTTCGACCTGGCGCCGCTGAAAGGTCTCTACACCCAGGACAGCCACTACGATCGCAAGATCAGCGCCGGCACCGCAACCGTGCGCTTTGCGCTGTTCAAGGGCGGCTGGTGGGAGCGCCTGATCGATCGCCCGCACCGCTTCGGCAAGCAGAAGGCGCGCTTTGCGCCAGGCCAGAGCTATGCGGGTGTGTGGTGGGCGGCGCCTGCCGCGCTGACAGCCATGCAAACGGCGCGGGAGGTGTGGATCGTAGAGGGCATCTTTGACGCGATCGCGCTCCTGCAGCACGGCGTGTGCGCGGTATCGGCCATGTCTTCCAACGCATTCCCAGAAGAATCGCTGCGCGAGCTGTCCAAGGCACGCATGGCCGATCTTCCGACGCTTGTGTGGGCACTGGACAACGAGCCAGGCGCCCGTGCGTACACGCACAAGCACATCAAGCGCGCAGCGGCGCTGGGCTTCGACTCGCGGGTCGCGCAGATCGTCCAGCGCGACGGCAAGAAGACCGACTGGAACGACCTGCATCTGCGCGCTATCGCGTCGGACGATCCCAAGCAGTGGGACAACGACGTCAAGGAAGCCCGCTACCAGGGCGACCTGCTCGTGGCCCGCTCGGCGGTAGACAAAGGCCTGCTGATGTTCGAGCACGACGGCCGTAACGACTTCTGGCTGGAGTACCGCTCTCGCCTGTACTGGTTCGATTTCGATACGCAGCGCTTCGACAAGTTGCGCAAGGAGAAGCTGGGCGACATCGATGCCGACGACGGCGACGAGGTCGCGGCCGAGGATCTAAAGAAGATCAAGCGCGCCGCGTGCTCCGTCCAGAAGATCGCCAACTGCTACCCGGAAGCCCTGTATTTCCAGCGCCAAGAGGTCACCGACGAAAGCTGGTACTACTTCCGCGTCGATTTTCCGCACGACGGGCCAAGCGTGAAGGGCACCTTTACTGGTGGTCATGTCGCCAGCGCGTCCGAGTTCAAGAAGCGCCTTATCTCCCTGGCCGCCGGCGCCATGTTCACCGGTACCGGCCACCAGCTGGATCGCCTGATCGAGGAGCAAACCGAGGCGATCAAGACGGTCGACGCAATCGACTTTGTGGGCTACAGCAAGGAACATCGCGCTTACCTGCTCGGCGATATGGCCGTGCGCGACGGCGAGCTGGTGACGGCCAACGAGGAGGACTACTTCGAGTTCGACAAGCTGCGCCTGAAGACCACGCAGAAGTCGATCCGATTGGAGATCCAACGCGACGCCGAGGCGTTCCGCACAGATTGGCTACCGTGGCTCTGGCGGTGCTTCGGCACGCACGGCATGGTCGCCATGACGTTCTGGTTTGGCTCGTTGTTCGCCGAGCAGATCCGCGCCGGGCACAAGAGTTTTCCGTTCCTTGAAGCCACCGGTGAGGCCGGCGCCGGCAAGACCACGCTGCTGACGTTCCTGTGGAAGCTGCTGGGCCGCTCGGACTACGAGGGCTTCGACCCGGCCAAGTCGTCCAAGGCCGGCCGTGCACGCGCCATGGGCCAGGTGTCCGGCATGCCCGTCGTCCTGTTGGAGGCTGATCGCAGTGAGCCAGACAAAGCGCATTCCAAGACGTTCGAGTGGGATGAGCTGAAGGACTTCTTCGGAGGCGGCACCCTGGCAACACGCGGCGTGCGCAATGGCGGCAATGAGACCTACGAGCCTCCGTTTCGCGGCACGATCGTGATCACCCAAAACGCAGCCGTGGACGCTAGCGAAGCAATCCTGACGCGTATCGTCAAACTGCATTTCAAGCGCCCTCAAGTCACCACCGAAAGCCGTATTGCGGCCGACAACCTCAATGCGCTGCAGGTCGAAGAGGTGAGCCATTTCCTCGTGCGTGCCATTCGCCAGGAGCGCGCAATCCTCGATCTGTTCGCTGAGCGGGTGAAGGTCTTTGAGGCCAAGCTTCGCGCTCAGCAGGATCTACGCCTTGAACGCGTCATCAAGAACCACGCGCAGATGCTGGCGCTATTCGACTGTCTGCGCCTGGTTGTCGCCCTACCTGACGACATGGTCGAGCAGACGCGGCTCGCGTTGTTGGACATGGCCCTGGAACGACAGAAGGCGATCAGCGCGGACCACGCGATGGTCAACGAATTCTGGGAAGTCTACGAGTACCTCGAAGCCACCGGCCACGGGAAAGCCATCGTCAACCACAGCCGCGACGCGCAGCGTATTGCGATCAACCTCAACCACTTCGCTGCACGGGCTGCGCAGTTCAGCCAAGCCGTGCCCGATCTCAAGGTGCTGCGTGCGCTGCTCGGGGACTCGCGCCGGCACAAATTCATCGGCGCGAACGTGGCCGT
>NZ_JBEOLS010000108.1:0-4286 GCF_040279205.1 Xanthomonas hortorum | reverse complement strand
AGTTGCCAAAGCGCTTGGGTAGGCCGCGCCATTTGCAGCCATGCTCGGCAACGTAAAGGATGGCGTTGACCACTTGCAGGTTGGTCATGCTGACATTGCCGCGCTGCGCCGGCAGGCAGTGTTCGATCAGAGAAAATTGTGCTGGCGTGATCTCCATGCACGATAGTTTAATCGCTCGGGCCATTAGTGTTAACAGGCCCTAGCTGCCGCATACCCGTTTCGAAGCAGAAGTTTTATCGGTGAAAATTCGTCTGTTCGGGCTCTGCGCAGAAGATTGCATGCATGGCGCTCAGCAGAGCCGCGACCTTCGGATCGGCCATGCTGTAGATGATGGATCTGGACTCGCGTCGGGTGAGAACCAGTTGTCGCTGCCGCAGATCGGCAAGTTGCTGAGACAGGGCCGGCTGCCGGATGCCCGTCGTCTCTTCCAACCCACTGACGGTGGATTCGCCCTGGGACAACTGGCACAGCAGCAGCAGGCGTGACGGCGTTGCCATGAAGCGCAGTAGCTCGGCCACTTCAGGCACGCGTTCCTTCATGGCGGCGAGATCACTAGCGGTAAGGGGGGATTCGGTCACGTGTGGTGGAGCAGTGGATGTCGGGATACACAGGGTAATGGCTAAGCCCTCCGGCGACTGAATGAAGACTGCGCATACACCTAAATAGTTGCACTGTTAATGCATGTATGAAATAGTCTCTCTATCCGCACTGGGCTTCCCAAACGTGAGTCCCTCTTCCACACCAGACGCCCCCTTGGTCGCGGCTCGCACCGTCGCTGGCGACGCCTACTCTGGCAACGCGCCTGCGCCTCAGGTGAAGACGTTCTTCGATCCTGCGACGTTTACCGCCAGCCATGTGGTCCGGGATCCCCGCTCGTCGGCCTGCGCCATCATCGACAGTGTTCTCGACTTCGACATGGCCTCCGGTCGAACGGCGACCAGGTCGGCTGCGGCGCTTGTGCAATACGTGCGTGACGAGGGCCTGCAGGTGCAATGGCTGCTCGAGACACATGCACACGCCGACCATCTATCAGCTGCACCCTGGCTGCAGCAGCAGACGGGCGGACAGCTTGCAATCGGCGCGCACATCACTCGCGTGCAAGAAGCCTTCGGCAGCATCTTCAACGCCGGTCCCGATTTCAGCCGCGATGGCAGTCAGTTCAACCATCTTTTTGTAGACGGTGCAGCTTTCGCCATCGGACATCTACAAGCGGTGGCGCTTCATGTTCCGGGGCACACGCCCGCATGCATGGCTTACGTCATCGGTGACGCGGTGTTCACTGGTGACACCTTGTTCATGCCGGACTACGGCACAGCGCGTTGCGACTTTCCAGGCGGCTCGGCGCGGCAACTCTATCGCTCCATCCATCGGCTGCTGGAGCTACCGGACGATACCCGTGTCTTCGTATGCCACGACTACAAGGCGACCGGCCGGGACTATTTCGCATGGGAGACCACGATCGGCGCCCAACGCAGCGCGAACGTGCATGTGCATCAGGGCGTCTCCGCGGCGGAGTTCGTCGAGATGCGTGAGAAGCGCGACGCCACCCTCCCCATGCCGCGCCTGCTCCTTCCGTCGGTGCAGGTCAATATGCGCGCCGGTCATCTGCCCACACCGGACGATAACGGCGTGAGTTACCTGAAACTGCCACTGGACCTGTTATGACGCTTCCATTGCTTGCATGGTACTGGCCGTTGGTCGGCGGCCTGATGATCGGTACCGCTTCCGGCGCCTATCTGCTGCTTAACGGCCGGGTTGCCGGCATATCGGGCTTGCTTGCCGACGCGCTTGGCCTGCAGGCTGGCGGCGCGCGTTCGCTGTCCGCCCTGTTCCTGGCCGGGCTCTTGACGAGCGCAGGCGTGGCATTGGCGATCAAGCCGATAGCGCTTGCCCCGCTAGGCGGCACCGACATGCCAATGCTGATCCTGGCTGGCCTGCTGGTTGGCTATGGAACCCGCCTGGGTGCTGGCTGCACCAGCGGGCACGGGGTGAGCGGGCTGGCAAGGCTGTCGCCGCGCTCCATGGTCGCGACCACTGTATTCATGCTGCTGGGCATGGCAACCGTAACGGTTGTGCGGCTCGCCGCCGGAGCCGGCGCATGATCCGCCTGACAGCTTTTCTCTGCGGGGCCTTGTTCGGACTGGGCCTGGTGGTCTCGGACATGGCCAATCCCGCGCGCGTGCTCGCCTTCCTTGATGTTACGGGCGCCTGGGATCCTTCCCTGGCACTGGTGATGGCTGGCGCGCTACTCCCGTCGACCGTCGCTTATCGCTGGGTACGCGCGCGCAGCGTCCCCTTATTGGCCGCGACCCTGCAACTGCCACAGCAACGGCAGATCGACAACAAACTGGTTATCGGTGCTGCGTTGTTCGGCATCGGCTGGGGGCTGGCCGGCGTCTGTCCAGGACCTGCCGTCGCGCTGCTGGCGACCGGCCAGGCGTTCGCATTGGTCTTCGCTGCAGCGCTGGTGGCTGGAGTGTTGATTCACTGGCTCATCCACCGCCCCATCGCAGGAAAGAGCGCCCCATGAAACTCCGACAGCTTTCGCCCCACATGCTCGTGACAGACCAGCTTCTTCCTGCCGATCTACCCGCCCTGGCAAAACAAGGGGTAGCAAGCGTTGTCTGCAACAGGCCGGACGGCGAGCAGCCGGAACAGCCCGACCACCTGGCCATCCAGGCGGCCTGCACGGCTGCCGGTATACGCTTCGCCTACCTGCCCGTCGTGGCCGGTTCCATTTCCGCTCGCCAAGTGCAGCAGTTCCGCGAGCTTCTGCTACAAATGCCCGCTCCGGTGGCCGCCTATTGCAGGACAGGTACACGCTCGACGTCGTTGTGGGCTCTGGGGCAAGTGCGCGCTGCTGGACTCACGACCGACCAGGTCCTGTCCATTGCTTCTGGCGCAGGTTACGACCTTTCCGCGCTCGCTCCGCGGCTTTGCTGCGACGCGCAGTCCAGCCCCGAGTAGCCAATGGCCATGCAAACCCTGTCATTGCTGCAGATAGCGCTGGGCGGGCTCTCCGGGATTCTGGTCGGTTTCGTGCTGGGACTGGTGGGTGGCGGAGGCTCCATCCTCGCCGTCCCCCTGATGCTCTATCTGGTGGGTGTCGATGATCCGCATGTAGCCATCGGGACTAGCGCACTGGCTGTGGCAGCCAACGCGTTGTCCAATCTATTCGTGCATGCCCGCCGTGGCAACGTAAAGTGGCCGTGCGCCTCGGTCTTTGCCCTGGCTGGCATCGCTGGCGCCTACCTCGGCTCGACCCTGGGCAAGGTCATCGACGGACAGCGGCTACTGGCGCTGTTCGCAGTGCTCATGGTGGTGATCGGCTTGCTCATGCTTCATAGGTGCAACGCGCAAGAAGATACCAATGCCCGACTTGGGAAGGACAATGCGCCCGCGCTGATCGGGCTAGGGACCATCTCTGGTGCGTTTTCCGGCTTCTTCGGGATTGGTGGAGGGTTTCTCATCGTGCCGGGCCTGACGTCCGCCACCAGCATGCCGATGCTGGCTGCGGTAGGCAGCTCGCTGGTTGCGGTCTCCGCATTCGGCCTGACTACCGCGCTGAACTATGCGCACTCCGGGCTGGTGAACTGGTCGCTAGCTGCAGCATTGATCGTCGCCGGCAGCGCAGGAGGCCTTGCGGGAGCGCGTACGGCGACGGCGCTAGCCGCACATCGGGGATCACTCAACAAGGCATTTGCACTACTCATCTTCATCACTGCGGGCTATGTGCTCTGGCGGGTGCTCTGAGACCGGAGCGGCCCTTGCAACGACAGGTCCACGCAGTAGCACAACCAGCAGCCGGCTAGCAGGCCTGTCTTGCTCCGATGACGCTTATTGACCGCGCCGGCCACGCGGATTACCCGGATACCCTCGTGATTCGGATAATTCACCGATGCACCTGCTCGTGCAGCAACTGCTTGAAACGCACCACCTTCGGCATTGACCCGGACTCGGGCCGATACACAACGTAGTACGCCAGCGTCGCCGCGACCGACAGCTCAGGAAACAGCGCACCAGCCGCCCGCTTGCGACATCGTCCTATGCCATCACGCTGCGTACCAGGGCCACGCCACTAATCTAGGGCCTGTTAACACTAATGGCCCGAGCGATTAAACTATCGTGCATGGAGATCACGCCAGCACAATTTTCTCTGATCGAACACTGCCTGCCGGCGCAGCGCGGCAATGTCAGCATGACCAACCTGCAAGTGGTCAACGCCATCCTTTACGTTGCCGAGCATGGCTGCAAATGGCGCGGCCTACCCAAGCGCTTTGGCAACT
>NZ_JBEOLS010000107.1:0-4403 GCF_040279205.1 Xanthomonas hortorum | reverse complement strand
CCGGCCTGGTCGACAAAGGCACCTTCATCGTGGACGAGGTGGAGTACAGCGGCGCCCCCGACATCATCACGGTGCGCGCGCGCAGTGCAGACCTCACCACTGACATGCGCACGCGGCGCGAGCGCAGCTGGCACAACACCACCCTGGGCACCGTGCTCAACACGCTCGCTGGCGAGCATGGACTGACGCCGCGCGTGGCCGACGCGCTGGCGCGTACCAAGCTGCCCCATCTCGACCAGGCCAACGAGAGCGACATGAATCTGCTCACCCGCCTGGGACAGCGCTTTGATGCCATGTCAACAGTGAAGGCAGGTGCGTTGGTCTTTGCGCCGATTGGCGCCGGCACCACTGCAACCGGCAAGCCGCTGCCGACCGTCACCCTGACTCGGCGCGACGGCGACCAACATCGCTACTCAGTTGCCGACCGTAATGCTTACACCGGTGTGCGCGCGTATTGGACGGACAAGGGCAAGGCGCGGCGGCAGTCGGTGCTGGTCGGCACGGACGACAACGCAAAGCGCCTGCGCGAGTCCTATGCAGACGAGGCAACGGCACGCCAGCATGCGCACGCGGAGCTGGAGCGGGTGAAGCGTGGCGTGGCGAAGTTCGACTACACGCTGGCGATCGGGCGGGCGGATCTGTTCCCAGAGCAAATCGTCACGATGAGCGGCTTCAAGCCGGACATTGATGGGCAACGCTGGCTGATTGCAAAGACCACCCACGCCATCAACGGCTCAAGCGGTTTCACCACTTCGCTTGAGTTGGAGAATACGCATTGAGCTTTCGTGTACCTCTGCCTAAAGAGCATGTGCTGCTGTGGACCTGAAAAATTAGCAGTGGATCATCCGACAACTCTGCGCACAATGCCTATTGACGTTCGCATACGCAGCAGCCTGGGTGTATGCATAGACACCTGATGCAGATAGGAATTCCCGGCAGAAACAATGCTCCGGCAGCACTGGCATGTGCAGTCAGCAAGTACCCACCAACGTGCGTTGGCCATGCAAGCATCGTTGCTTCAATGGGCAAATTCTTCACGGCCCAGTTCCCTTTCACATCGACCTATCTCTCGCAGCACATGTAGGAATTCTCTGATGGTCAGCTAGACGAAGGCCGTTTAGCCTTGAACATCGACGTCAGGCGACCAGGAGAGTGACGACCAGATCGCAATGAGAAACGCGCCAGAACCTCTAAAATCTGCTGAAAATAGGGATTTTGGTCACATGTCGTTCCCTGTCGGAGTCGATGGACTGAACCTGCGCCGCTAAATGAAAAGAACTATGCGGACAGCCCGACCGGGGAAATAATCGGAGAATCCAGATGGATCTGTGCACAACGTTGTTGCCGAAGACCCTTACTTTCATCACCACTTACCGATGCACTGCAGCCTGCACGCAGTGCTGTTTTGAAAGCAGCCCCAAGGTCAAAGGACGGCTTGGTCGCGACGAGATGATTCGGGCACTTCACGATGTAAAAAATCGCTTCAAGTCGCTGCGTGTTGTGGTGTTCACAGGCGGCGAAGCGACCTTGCTGAAAGATGACCTTGTTGCCGTCATCGCGGAGGCCACTTCTCTGGGTTTGGTCACGCGTATCGTCTCTAATGGCTCTTGGGGAAAAACGAAGGCTACGGCCAAGCGCTTGGCTGACAAGTTAGCCGGCGCAGGCTTGTGCGAGTTAAACATCAGCACCGGCAAGGACCACCAAGAATGGGTTCCACAGGAATCAGTCGTCAACGCAGTGGAGGCGGCATTTCATGCTGGTGTACTTACATTGGTGACGGTCGAAGCGGATACCGCAGACAGCGCGAAACTGGCAGCGCTCATGAAAGACCCAACCATGAAGTCCCTCCGATCAAGGGGTGTGATTGTCCAGTCGAATAGTTGGATGTCGTTCAAGGACACTGGTGAGGAGCGAGACCACGCGCTTACAACGGGACGACGTGCCACGCCATGCGAACAGATCCACAGCAACATTGTCGTCACGCCGTACGGCGAGGTCTCGGCGTGCTGTGGGCTCACGTTGGAGCACATTCCCGAAATGAAGTTGGGGACAATGGATGAAGGTGTTTCCGACACATATCTACGCCAGCGTGATGACTTCCTCAAATACTGGCTGCGCATGGACGGCCCGGGGGAAATCGTGCGCAAGGTCATGGGCGATGAGCGCGCTGATGAATTGCTGTCCGATTCTGTACACATCTGCCAGGACTGCGCCGTGCTGCACAAGAACCCCGAGATTCGCGAGCGAATTTCTGCTACTTACGAGCAATTCGTTCCAGAGGTGATGAGCCGCTACGAAAGGAGTGTGGACGGTGAAGCGACGGAAGTTCATTCAATCAAGTCTTGTGGCCGGTGCCGCTGCTGCTGCGCCCGTGGGCGCGGCAGCGATCGAAGGCACAGCACGGGTGTTTGGCGAGCCCGCAAGCCTGACCGGTGGCACGGCCAACGTAACGGTTACCAAGATGCTGCTTCCGCTGTCGCGGGGAGGCATGCCCGCAGAAGGATGGGACCGTTGGTCGCGCTTGTCCGCCGCAGTGGTTCAAATGTTTTCCGACCCGGCGCAGCGCGGGGTGTTCAACTCGGATCCACAGAAATTTCTGGCCACGGTTGGGTACGACGCCCGAGCGCTTGACGCGCCAACTCTATCCCTGCTCGTTGCGCTTTCAGCTCCAGAAGTCCAGAGCGCAGTCCACAAAAAGGACTATGCATCGCTGCTCAGCTATCTTCATGTTTCCGGCGCGCTGGATAGGCCAAAGCCGGATGCGCTTACCCAACAGATGGCTAAGGTTCTGTCCACGAACCTTGGCATCATCAAGGAATCGTTGGGGCTGGCCCCGGATTCACCACTAACGGGCGACATCGTTCAGAAGTTCGTTTCAACTGGCAGCGCTTCGCCGTCGGCGGCTGACTTGGCCGCAATCGGCAACATCGCCGAGTTAGTGCGTGTAGCACCAGGTCAGGCGGTCGCTGGGGCGTTCGTGGTAGTTGTGGCAGCAGTAGAGACGGCGGTGGGTGTACACGCCGTAGCTGTCCTATTCACTGCTATTACATTCGTCAGCAGCGTGTCGGTGACTGGCCAGAGACCCATGGATCAAGTGGCGGCGATGTCGGCGTTCACCGGGCAGATGAGTCGCCTTGATCCGGAGATCTGCGAAAGTTGCAGCGTTGCGCAGCGCGCTGCTGCCATGCTGGGCGCTCCTGAGTTGTATTCGGAGCACGCGAAGTTGGTCATCCGAAACGAAGTGGCGGCGTTCCTGCGCGCAATGCAGCAGGTGGGCCTGATTTCGTATGAGGAACACGCGTTTCCCACTATCGTCGATGCTGTGTATGAATACGGCATGCGCACGATTGCAGCATAGGAGAAATTTAGACATGAATTGCGATATCCCACTGCACTTGGCCGATGGCAAGACATATCTTGCGATCTTCGGCCCGTTCGTGCTCGTCATGGGGCTCGTGGCGTATATGCTCTACGCTGGCAAAGCGCCAACTCCGTCGAAAAAGGCCGCTCTGGCAGCGGTTTTCTTAGTCAACATTGGAGCTGCGTCATTCTTCATCTGGCAGGCACGTAGCACTCACGTTACTGTCGGTGACGACAGCCTCACGCTGCGTGTTGGGACGGAAAGGGTGATCGTGCCGTTGAGCGCGCTGCGTTGGGACGAAGCATTGGATGCAACGTCCATTCGCTTCCCCCTGCGCAAGTTCGGCACCAGCCTGCCGGGAATGCACATTGGCTGGTTCCGAAAAGAGGGAGGCGGTGACGCGTTCCTACTGCGCTCTTCGGAGCCCTCGACGCTAGTCCCGACCTCCAATCAATTCGACGTGGTCATTCCCACCGTGGCCTACGAACAGGTACGTCAATGCGCATATTCCCCCAGAACAGCACAATAAGTTCCGTGCCTGGATGATTGCTGATCAGCCGGCGGCCATCCGCCGGCTTTTTTATGACCGCCGTTTTGCTTTGCAACATCAGTTATTAAACGTCTGCCGCTGGTTGCCAATAACGCACTCTTTTGCGAGGACCAGCTGTCCTATCTGTAACTCGATCAGGACTTCTTTTTTTTACGTCCGCCAACAATGATCTGCATGTTGCTCTGATCGATCGATGCGGTTGTAGAAATCACCGAGCCGACTTCGCTGTTGTTGAACGACACAACCGGGCCGGCCCCAGTCTTGGAAGACGAGGCATCGCTTACCAAGCCCAATGCAGCAAGCACAGCGTTGCGAGCAGCCGGTGACGCATCTTTGAACGCAGACAATAGACGCCTGTCGGCGGGATCCAACTGCGCGCGATGTCCAGACAACACATACAAGACATCAACGCCACGGTCTAGCGCGGCCAGTAGATACGCTCCACCGGGCAGGTTGATGTCTTTCTCGAAGTTCAGTTGCGCATAGCGCGAG
>NZ_JBEOLS010000106.1:0-4951 GCF_040279205.1 Xanthomonas hortorum | reverse complement strand
AGTTGCCAAAGCGCTTGGGTAGGCCGCGCCATTTGCAGCCATGCTCGGCAACGTAAAGGATGGCGTTGACCACTTGCAGGTTGGTCATGCTGACATTGCCGCGCTGCGCCGGCAGGCAGTGTTCGATCAGAGAAAATTGTGCTGGCGTGATCTCCATGCACGATAGTTTAATCGCTCGGGCCATTAGTGTTAACAGGCCCTAGTTCGGGCAACTGGTGACGGAGCACTTGGGGAATTGCGGGGAGATCGGTCGTAGAGCGTCTGATCTACGGCTTGGTTGCAGGGCCCTTGCCCGCCCACCGTCGCGGGACACGCCACAAGTACATCCATGTAGGCTCTTACGCGGCATCCATGCCGCGTAAGGTCCCGCGACGGTGGGCGGGCAAGGACCAGTCGAGATGGTCGGTGTGCAGGGTTTTCAATAAAACAGCCGGCAAACTTTCTGGTGCGGCGAGGGCACCGCACACTCGTGCATGCTTCAGCCTTACGGCGGTTTGGTGGTGTCCGTAGTAGCGATTTATCACCAGCTGATCTTGTGCAGACCATGAGGCCGGGTAATCCGTCTCAGTGGAGTCCATTGCGGTTTATCACGTATTGCAAGCCGACTGTGTCATTTCGCTTCCGCATGCAGCGCTGCGCACCACAACACGCCGACCAATAAACAGGTAATAGCGGCCAGCTCCAGCGGCGTGGGCAGGCGCATTTCCCAGGCAAAGCCGTACAGCAGCGCAAAGATCGTTTCGAACACGATCATCTGGCCGACCAGGGTCAGTGGCAACACGCGGCTGGCCCGGTTCCACAAGGCGTTGCCGATCACCGAGGCCAGGATGCCCAGCAACAGCGAAATGCCCCAGAAACTCGCCCATTCGATCGGCGCGTGCGTTGCGCTGCCGATCAGCGCTGCCGGCGCCAGCACCAGCGCTAGTGCACCGGTGACCACGCCGGTCAGCAGCGACCAGTCGCCGCCGGACAGGTCCGGGCGCCGCCGCAGCCAGCGTGCATTGACGATCGAATAGGCCGACCACGACGCCAACGCACCGAATGCGCACAGCAGGCCGGCAATGCGTGTGGCGCGATCGCTGGCGTGTTGGCCGGAGTCGTGTTGCAGGGTGTCCAGAGCGACCAGCGCCACGCCGATGACGCACAACACGCACGGCGCAGCCAGGCGTCGCAACTGCACCGCGCCGGCCGCACGTGTGCCGATCACGGTGACCACCACCGGCAACAGGCCGATGATCAGCGCGGTGGCTGCACTGCCGGCCCACTGCACTGCACTGCCAAGTAGCACGTAATAGATCAGATTGCCCAGCAAGCTCAGTCGTACCAGCGCCCACCACTCGGCGCGACCCAGCCGCGCAGCGGTCTGCTGGGCGCGCGGAGCCAGCACCAACGCCGCCACTGCGCCGTACGACAGATAACGGGCCACGGCCAGTTGCAACGGCGTAAACGCCGCCAGCAACTGCGGCGCCAGAAACACCAATCCCCACAACGCGCCTGCACCGATCCCGCAGGCGACACCCACCATCAAGCGCTCACGCATCGTGCTGCTCCTTTATGCCGTGCAGCATGCAATGAAGTGCGGCACGCAGGCTCCATTGCGCTTGTTCAATTGTTCATTAGCTCAGAAGACAACGCTCTGAGGTGGCGTCACGCGGCGGGGTGCGTGACGCGTGTGGCAGCCAGCAGCGCGCCGCCAACCGGATGCCACGCGTTACTGCGGCTGTCATTGCCGCAGCCGCACCGGATGGCTGCCATCCGGTGCGGAGTTGATTCACTTGGCCCAGGTGTCGCGCAGGGTCACGCTGCGATTGAACACCGGCGTGGCGGCACTGTGGTCACGGCGATCGGCAACGAAGTAGCCGGTACGCTCGAACTGGAACGACTGCTCGGGCGCAGCCTGCGCGGCGCTCGGCTCCACATAGCCGCGCACGCTGCGCTTGGACTCGGGGTTGAGATAGTCGCGGTAGGTCTTGCCTTCGGATTCGTCATCGGGTTTTTCCACCGAAAACAGGCGGTCGTACAAGCGGATTTCCGCCTCCACCGCATGCGCGGCGCTGACCCAATGGATGGTGCCCTTGATCTTGCGATTGGCGCCTTCCATGCCCGGACGCGATTCCGGATCCAGCCAGCCACGCAGCTCGACGATCTCGCCAGCAGCGTCCTTGATCACCTCGTCCACGCGCGCAATGCCGGCGCCGCGCAGGCGGACTTCGCCGCCCGGCACCAGACGCTTCCAACCCTTGGGCGGCACTTCGGCAAAATCTTCGCGCTCGATCCACAGCTCTCGCGAGAACGGCACCTCACGCGTGCCGACGCTCTCGTCCTTGGGGTGGTTGGAAAAAGTCAGCGTCTCGGTGTGGCCTTCCGGCAGATTGCTCAACACCAGCTTGATCGGGTCGATCACCGCCATGCGGCGCGCGGCGGCCGTATCCAGATCCTCGCGCAGGCAGCCCTCCAGCACCGAGAAATCGATCAGCGAATTCTGCTTGCTGATGCCCACACGATCCACAAACAGGCGCATCGCCGCCGGCGTGTAGCCGCGCCGACGCAGGCCTTGCAGCGTGTACATGCGCGGGTCGTCCCAGCCGTCCACCAGCTGTTCTTCCACCAGCGCGGTGAGTTTGCGCTTGCTCATCACCGTGTAGTTGATGTTGAGGCGCGAGAACTCGATCTGGCGCGGCTTGGCGGCCTCGCGCGGCAGGCCCTTGTCCAGTAGCGGCTGCAGCAACTCCGGATGCGCGGCCAGATCCACCTTGTCAACGCACCAGTCGTACAGCGGGCGGTGGTCTTCGAATTCCAGCGTGCACAGCGAATGGGTGATGCCTTCCACCGCATCGCCCAGCGAATGCGCGAAGTCGTACATCGGGTAGATCGGCCATGCATTGCCGGTATTCTGGTGCTCGACGTGCTTGATGCGGTACAGCGCCGGATCGCGCAGGTTGATGTTGCCGCTGCCCATGTCGATCTTGGCGCGCAGCGTGCGCGCGCCATCGGGGAATTCGCCAGCGCGCATGCGCCGGAACAGGTCTAGGTTTTCCTCGACGCTGCGCTCGCGGAACGGCGAATTGCGGCCGGGCTCGGTCAGCGTGCCGCGGTATTCGCGCACCTGTTCGGCGGACAGATCGCAGACGAAGGCATGGCCGTCGCGGATCAGTTTTTCCGCAGCCAGGTAATACACCTCGAAATAGTCCGACGCATGGCGCAGCTGCGCCCACTCGAACCCCAGCCAGCGCACGTCGTCCTGGATGGCGACCACGAACTCGGGGTCTTCCTTGGCCGGGTTGGTGTCGTCCAGGCGCAGATTGCACAGCCCGCCGAACTCGGCCGCCAGGCCGAAATCCAGGCAGATCGCCTTGGCGTGGCCGATATGCAGGTAGCCGTTGGGCTCGGGCGGGAAGCGGGTGCGGATGACCGTGTGCTTGCCGCTGGCCAGATCCTCGCGGACGATCTGGCGGATGAAGTCTTTCTTCTCCGCCGGGGCGGTGGCGTCGGTGGCTAGGGTCTCGGACATGCGCGCATCAGCAATAGGTAAACCACAAGTTTAGGCGGTGGCACCGGTTTAGGGGTAGGACGCGTGTGGGCGGCCGGGCAGTTGGCGGCGTCTGCGCACGGTGTTCATGCGGGCAAACGGCGTGCTGGCGGGCGTCCTGCATGGGTTAACTGCATATTGGCTCCAGCTGGGTCGAGCTGCATCGGCAGGCGACGCAGCGGGCTGGCCGGCATCGCCGCCGACGCGTACGCTGCGCCGATCCTTCGGAGTACCCCACGCATGCCATTGCCCCGCCTGGTGATCGGCGACAAGACCCTGTCCTCCTGGTCGCTGCGCCCGTGGCTGCTGTTGCGGCACTTCCAGCTGCCGTTCGAGGAAATCGCCTTGCCGCTGGATACGCCGGAATTTCAAGCGCGCACCGCCGGCTACTCGCCGACCCGGCAGGTGCCGGTGCTGTGGGACGGCAGCCTGCATATCTGGGATTCGCTGGCGATCTGCGAATACGTCAACGAGCGCTGGCTCGCAGGGCGCGGCTGGCCGGCGGACCTGTCCGTGCGGGCCCAGGCACGCGCGGCGGCGGCGGAAATGCATTCGGGCTTCGCCGCCCTGCGTACCCAACTGCCGATGGATCTGGCCCGCGTGCCCGGCCCCGCGCATTGGGACGCGGCCGCCGAGCGCGACATCACCCGCATCCAGGCGCTGTGGGCCAGCCTGCGCGCCGAGCACGGCGATGCCGGGCAGTTCCTGTGCGGCGACTTCGGCATTGTCGATGCGATGTTCGCCCCGGTGGCGCTGCGTTTTGCCAGCTACGGCGTACCGCTGTTTGAAGCCGCTGGCGACTATCTGGCTGCACTGGACGCCTTGCCGGCACTGCGCGAGTGGAAGCAGGGCGCCGAGCGCGAACGTCTGGGGCGCCACTGAGCATGCAGATCGCGTATCGCGCCAGTCACATCATCGACGCGCATCTGGCCAAGCACGCGCTGGAAGATGCCGGCATCACCGCATTCGTGTTCGGCGAGTCGCTACTGGGCGGCGCGGGTGAACTGCCGGCGTTCGGCGTGCTGCAGGTCTGCGTGGCCGACCTGCATCTGAGTCAGGCGCAGGCGGTGCTGGCTCAGATCGGGTTGTGCGGCGAGGTCACGCGGGCGGTGTAAGGTAGGTTTAGCCGCTCTTGGCGTCATCTGGATGGGCCAAGCGCGTTGGTCGAGGGCGCGGTGCCCTCGCCGCTCGCGGGACACGCCTTAAATCCGTCCCTGGAGGCTCGGTGGCGGCATCCATGCCGCCACACGGTCCCGCAAGCGATGAGGACACCGCGCCAGAAAGTTTGCAGGCTGTTTTATTGAAACCATGCACACCGACCATCTCGACTGGTCCTTGCCCGCCCACCGTCGCGGGACCTTACGCGGCATGGATGCCGCGTAAGAGCTTACAAGGACGTACTTGCAGCGTGTCCCGCGATGG
>NZ_JBEOLS010000104.1:0-6441 GCF_040279205.1 Xanthomonas hortorum | reverse complement strand
GCGTGGGACCTTACGCGGCATGGATGCCGCGTAAGAGCCTACACGGACGTACTTGCGGCGTGTCCCACGCCGGTACGCGTGCAAGCGCCCGCAGCAGACCGAAGCACTCGCACAAAACCGGCAGACCTAGTGTCAACGCAAACTGCAAACACTCGTACACCGAAGTCGAATGCCTAACCGACTTCCAAGCTTCAAACACGCAGCGGTAATTAAAAATAATCTCCACGCAAAAAAACACCGGACCATCCCTAGATGGCCCGGTGGAGAGCGAGTCTTGGCATCCTTCGCCGAGAAGGGTTTACCCCGGTTGCTTGCTCAGTGTCACTCCTAACTCGGCGCACCTTGGGACCAAGGACGCCTTGCAGCAGGCGACGGTTCCCCAACCGTCAACCTGACACTTCGACAAGAAAGCTCACACCCCCACAACCGGATCGATCACAACAGGATCGGTGCGGCGACCGGCACGCCCGGCGGCGAACGCAATGCCTGCGCCCAGGATCAACAACACCAAGGTGCTCCAGGCCGCGCGCGAGATGCCGCGTGCCGCAACATCGCCGGCCTCGCGCGCCTTCTGCTCGGCGGTGCGCTTGAGCGCTTCGTATTGGGCCACGGCCTTCTGGTAGCTCTGCGCGTAGTTGTCGGCAATCTGCTCGGCTTCTGCACGCGACTTACCGGTGCGCGCCACGATCAGGTTGATCAACGCATCGCGGTCGGCCGCATCGATGGCCGGTTTGGCCTGCGCACGCACACGGTCGAACCACGCGGCCAGTTCGTCCGAGGCGGCCTGCGGGGTCTGCGCCGCATCGGTGGCGGTGGCCTTGCCGTCGTCGCTCATGGTCTCGGCCTGATCCTTCAGACGCTCAGGATCGAGTTCGGCCTTGCCGGTCTGGCGCAATACCGTGTCCAGCTGACCGCGCAGGTCGCCCCAATCCAGCGCGATGCCCTGCTTCTTCAATTCATCCTGCACCCCATTGCCCAACGCTGGCGCCGCAGCAGCGATGCCCTGCCCGGTCAGCGACACGCCCTTGCCGACCACGCCCGACACCGCGCCTACCGCATTGCTGGCCAGCGCCGCCACCAACCAGGTGGTGATCAACGAGGTCACCGCCCAGCTCAACAGACCGTGCAGCCCGCCGCGTACCGTGGCCAGGCGGCCGGCGACAAACGCGCCTACGCCGATCGAGATCAATGTGCTCAACGCCAGCCAGATACCCGCACCGGTGCCCAGCCCGCTGACCGGGTTGGCTTCACGCAGCGGATCGATGGTGGAGGCACCGATTGCGGTGCCCAACACGCTCAACGTCAGATAGGTCACCAGCGCGAAGGTGCAGCCGGCAAGCACGGCGCCCCACGACATCCTGGGGGCGAGAGTGGACTGGCGAACGACCTGTGCCATGGGAGTGCCTCACAACGGTAGAAATGGGCGCTCAGTGTGTAAGGCGTGCTGCGCCCATGCCTGAGCCGAATGCACCAGTGCGGCTAGTGCATTCGCGTCAGGCAGCGGCTACCGTGTGCCGCCACCCTTGGTGTCCATTGCCTAGTTTCAATCGCCGTTGTTACCCGAGGTCACCCCATGTCGTCAGCGAGTGAAACCGCGCCGCCCAGCAGCCCGCCCCAGTCCACCAACCGCCGCCAGCTGCAGCAGATCATTACCGGGCTGAGCGAGGGCGTGATTCTGGTCGAGCCGGATCAGTCCATCACCTGGGCCAACGAGGCCGCGCTGGCCATGCATGGCGCAAGCGTGCTGGAAGACCTGGGCGCCACGGTGAGCGAATACCGCGAGCGCTTCCAGCTGCGCTATCGCAACAACCATCGCCTGAGCGCCGGCAATTACCCCATCGACCGTGTCATCGCCGGCGAAGTCTTCAACGATGTGGTGGTGGAAGTGGTGCGCGCCGGCACCGAGGAGCAATGGGTGCACCGCGTGCGCAGCCTGGTGCTGACCGACGCGCAAGGCGCACCGGATTGCCTGGTGCTGATCGTCGCCGACGCCAGCGAGTGGGCCAGCGCCGAGCAGCGCTTCGAACGCACCTTCAACGCCAACCCGGCGCCTGCGGTGATCTGCCGGCTCGCCGATCAGCGCTATATCAAGGTCAATCAGGGCTTTGTGGAAATGACCGGCTACACGCGCGAAGCGGTGGTGGGCAAGAGCGTGTTCGAGGTGGATGTGCTGGAACTGGCCGACCGCCGCGAGCTGGCGCTGGAGCGCCTCAACGAGGGCACCACCATCCCGCAGATGCAGGCCGAACTCAGCCTGCCCGATGGCACCACCAAGATGGTGGTGGTGGCCGGCCAGCCGATCGAAATCGGCGAAGAAGCCTGCATGCTGTTCACCTTCATGGACCTGGAGCCGCGGCGCCGCGCCGAGGTGGCCTTGCGGCAAAGCGAAGAACGCTTCGCCAAGGCCTTCCGCATCACTCCGGTGCCCACGCTGATCTGCAATGCCGACACCTTGCAGATAGTGGAAATCAACGACGCGGTGGCGCAGACCACCCAGTACGCCAGCGAAGACATCATCGGCAAACCCATCGAAGAAATCGGCCTGTTTCCTAGCCGCCAGGCGTATCAGCAGTTCTGCAACGCGCTGCAACAAAGCGGCAGCATGCTCAATGTGGAATATCCCATCACGCGCAAGGATGGCGAGCAGCTCGATTGCCTGATCTCGGCCGAAACGGTGAGCATCCACGGCGTACCGTGTTACCTGTTGTCGCTGATGGACATCACCGACCGCAAACGCACCGAGATGGAATTGGTCGCCGCCATCGAAGAAGTGATGCAGGACGCCTCCTGGTTCAGCCAGACCCTGTTGGAGAAGCTGGCCAACGTGCGCCGCGCCAATCGCCCCAGCCAGGCGCAAAGCTGCGGCATCGCCGAACTGACCGGACGCGAGCGTGACGTGTTGGGCTTGCTTGCCGAAGGCCTGGCCGACAAGGAAATCGCACAGCAACTCAGCGTTGCGCCCAATACCGTGCGCAACCACGTGGCCGCGCTGTATTCCAAGATCGACGTGCACAGCCGCGGCGAAGCCATCGTGTGGGCACGCGAACGCGGCTTTGCCGGCCGCGGCGCCAAAAAGCCCGCGCGCAAGGCCTGACAGGCTGTAGCTGGGCCGGATGCACTAGCCGCCCTGGTGCATCCGCATGTGGGCAGGCACCGCGCGGGCCGACACCATGCTCACACCGGCCCGCACAGACTAAGCCGGTTCCCCAACTACGAGAAACGTCCCATGGATAAGAACCGTATCGAAGGTACCGCCAAGCAGGTCAAGGGCTCGGTCAAGGAAGCCATCGGCCGCGTCACCGGCGACAAGAGCACCGAGCTGGAAGGCGCCGCCGAAAAGAATATCGGCAAGGTGCAGAGCAAGGCCGGCGAAGTGGCCGACAAAGTGCGTGACGCGTCCAAGTCGACCAAGTAACTCCATTGGCCGGAGCAAGGGTTGGCTGTTTTGCGTAGTCCACGACTTTGCAAACGGCGCTACCGAGTTTTAGCGATAGATCGCACCAACGCCCCGACTTGATCGGGGCGTTGGCGTTTGTGGAGGTTGGATAAAGTGCAGCACTCCTCTGTCATTGCCGCGCGGAAGTAAATCTTGCAATCGTCTGCGTTGGCTAGCACTGCTGCTTTCCACTGCATGACGCAGCAGTGACGTCCCGCCAGAAATAAGCGACGTCGGTGAGATAGACACGGCCACCTGAACGCCCGAAAGCATTCACACAAACTGCTGGACTTGCGTCATCAGCACTGTCGCTTTGTACTCAGCCCCACTTCCTGTGATGATCGGCGAGCCGACATGGCTGCAACGACAGGCTGATTGGATGACGCGTTTCAAGCTGCTCGCCGCCGTTTTTCTTCTCTGGACTGCCGAGGGCTGGAGCACGCAGCCCTCCCCGATCAAGACACCCGAACAAATCTTCAATCGCTGGCTATCTGCGTTCAACCGGGGCAATCAGCAAGAGTTGCAGGAGGTCATCGCCGCGTACAAGATCGACCGCAACGCGCAGCGCGATGCCGACCTGCATGCCTCAATGGGCAACTTCAACGTGCTGACTGTGAGATCAAGCAGCCCCAAGAAAGTCGAAATGATCGTACAGGTGAAGCCGAGCGAACGTGCGCTGTTGGTGACCGTTGAGCTGGAACAGACCGACCCCTCGGATGTGCACGTTTTCCAGATCGAAGGCGTGGAAATGCCGTCCGAATACCGGCCCAAACGTGTGCAGATTCCCACCCTTGCAAAAGTGACAAAGCAACGGCTGGATGCCTTGGTCGCTGCAGACACATTGTCCGGCGCACTGTTGGTAGCCAAGGACGGCAAGGTGCTCTTGCAATGGCAAGGCGGAATGGCAAATCGATCAGCCGCGCTGGCAGTTACCCCGGAAACACAGTTCAGACTTGCATCCTTGAACAAAATGTTCACCGCCGTGGCCGTGTTGCAGTTGGTGGATGCCGGCAAGCTGTCGCTTGATGGCACCATCAACGACTATCTGCCTGATTATCCCGACCACGCCATCGCCTGTTCCATTACGCTGCGGCAATTGCTCAATCACACCAGTGGACTCGGCGAGATCTTCGGTGACGAGTTCAGTAGCTATTCGCAGACCTTGAAAACGCATGCCGATTACATCAAACGTTTCGGCGCCACTCCACCAGAACAAGTACCAGGCAGTCAGGATGGCTATTCCAACTATGGATACGTCGTGCTTGGCGCAATCATCGAGGCTGTCAGCGGCCAGTCGTACTATGACTATGTAGATCAGCACATCTACCGCGTTGCCGGCATGGGATCGACAGGGTCAGAGCCGGAGTCAAAATCAGTCGCAAGCCGCGCCCTTGGATATGCCAAACAAGGTGGTGCCTGGCAGGTGGAAACCGCATCGCTTCCATGGCGCGGAACGGCAGCCGGTGGCGGCTACAGCACGGTGGGCGACATGCTCAAGTTCGGCGAAGCACTGCGCACGGGCAAGCTTCTGTCGCCCGCGTTACTGGAAGCGGCCACCTCGCCACAAAATCACAAGCACTGGTACGGATATGGCTTCATGGTCAGTGGCCAAGGCGAAGAGAGGCAGTACGGGCACGAAGGCGGTGCGCCGGGCGCAAACACTGCATTCGTGGTGCTGCCATCGAATGGCTATGTGGTAGTGGGATTGAGTAACACCGATCCCGATGCCATGGAGAACGTGGTGAACTACATCGCGCGGCGGTTGCCTCTTTAAACGAGGTCGGGTGGCCGACTGCCAGCACCCCGACTACCAGGGTGCCCCCAACGATGGCAACGCCTGGCGCGACAACTGCGAGGGGGAAGGCGACTACTTCATCACCCGCGGCGGCAGCTTCGCTTCTTCGCGCCAGGTGCTACGCAGCGCCGCGCGGGGACATGGTTGGCGGGCCAATGCAAGCAGCCTTGGTGAGGGTTTCCGGATTGCCGAAGATATCGGTGCCTGCAGCAAGCGCGTGCGTTGATGCCGATGCCGGGTTTGTTGAGGCGCTGGAGTCAGCGCAGCGGCGCGAGCGCGAGGTACAGGCGAGGACTGCAATAAAGTGAGAGTTGTCGGCTGGGCAGTTGTGGATCACACCGATGTTGAAGGCGGGCAGTTCACCCCTGAGGAACATGCACATTGACAGCTGGCGTTAGCACAACTAACTTCCCTGGACCAGCCACGGGTCAATCAACGATGCACATTGGGAAGGCAGTCGGGTGGTTGGGGGCCGTGCTTTGCGGTCTGGGGCTGTGTGGCTGTGCGCATATCTCGGGCAACCCGGTGCCAGTGCCAAACGCACAGAGTGCCGCCAACGCCTCACCCAAAGGCGAGGCCCACGACAACCCGGTGCTAAGCGCCGAGCAAGTGGGTCAGCGGTTCCTGACAGTGTGTGAAGGGCTTACATCGCGGAATGACTTAAGCGTTGAACGTATACAAGTAGCCGTCGGTATCCATCTCAAACATGTTGCATATCCATCTGAAAAACTCGAAGCCTACTTCTACGGCCAGCCGCTCAAAGATGGCTGGAACTACATCTTAGATTTCAATCCGGCCTCAGCAAGTCTGAAACAAGGCGCCAGCCTATCGTTCGTCAAAGACGAAGATGAATTCTCAAGCATGGCCAACATTTGTGGCCTCGATTTTTACTATTATCGCGAAGCACTAAAGGTAAATGGATTTACCGATTATCCAGTCTACGGAGAAATTGGCCAATTACAGAGCTGGCGCTTTTCTAAAATATTAGATGATGGCGAGAACCTAACTCTCTCCATGCTTCTGCAGAATGAAGTGGTCGGTACGCACGGAAGGCTTTGCGTCCGATCACTTGGGACAATGAACTAGGGCCTGTTAACACATCCGAAGCCCATCAACGACTAGGACGAAGCTGAGGAATCCAAGGAACATGACATCCAGCTTGTCGAAGCGCGAGAAAATCCGGCGGTAGCCTTTCAAGCGACGGAACAGT
>NZ_JBEOLS010000103.1:0-6801 GCF_040279205.1 Xanthomonas hortorum | reverse complement strand
CATGGCGCGATGAAGCGTTATCGATAACGCTTCATCGCGCCCGAGGGCGCTCCTACGAGGTCATGCAGGTGGCGGGCATGGATCCATCGATCGATACCCGTCACCTGCATCCTTACATTGCAAACTGCCCGCAGCGTGTAGCGCAACGGCGGACACGCGCTGCGTGCCCGCCTCACCGCACTCAGCTGGCCGCGCAGAAACCGAATTCAGCGGTTGCACCCGCTGCCAGGGTGCGATTGAAGTCCACGCCGCTGGCCTTGAGCGTGCTGCCGCTCTGCGACCAGGTGACATTCCAGGCGTTGTTGACGGTGCCGGTGACCGGCAGCGAAATCGCCCAGGTGCCGCTCCCGGTGCCGGTGTTGGTGACCTGCACGCGATTGCAGGAGCCGCCGCTCCAGCTGCTGTCCACGATCACCTTGGTGCTGAAGCTGCCAGTGGGAGTCGGTGTCGGAGTGGGCGTCGGGGTTGGCGTTGGCGTGGGAGTCGGTGTGGGAGTAGGCGTCGGCGTGGTGCTGCTCACCGTGCCCCACAAGGTCCGCAACAAGGTCATCTTGTCTTCGCGCACGCTGATCCAGTCGTCGCGCAGGATGCCGCCGGTGTCGCCGCTGTTGGGATTCCACGACCAATAGAAGCCCTCGTTGATGCCCTTGCTGCGCAGGTACTTCACCAGCGCGTCCTGCCACACCTTGTCGCGCGCATCGCCTTCGCCGTACTTGCCGCCGAATTCGCCCAGCAGCAGTGCATGGGTGCCGGCAAACTTGCCGAAATGGCGCTCCCAGATCGCCGGCATGTTGTTGGGGAAGTTGCTGTCGTTGAAGTACGACTGCACGAACACGTCCGGCCCGTACACATGCGGTGCCAGCAGCAGGCGGTTGGCCGGAATGTTCAACGGCGTGCAGGCCAGCGGCTGCAGATTGCCGCCCCAGAAGATGCCGCCATTGGTCGAGCACACCGGATTGTCGGTGATGCCTTCCACCGCAATGATCCACTTGGGCGCCACGGCCAGCACTGCGGCCGACCCGCGCTCGGCGGCCTTGTTCCAGTCGGTGGCCGCGTTGCCGGTGCCCCAGGTGGCGGCGCCGTGCGGTTCGTTCTTCAGATCCACACCGATCACGCTGGGCACGTTCTTGTAGCGGTTGGCGACAAAGCGCAGGTCGTCCAGCCACTGCGCTTCGGAATACGAACTGGTGTACCAGAGCTCGGAAATGGCGCCGCAATCGGGGGTGTGGTGATCCAGCAGCACGTAGATGCCGCGCGCGTTGAACTCGTTGATCACCTTGTCGAGGATCTGCAGCGAGGTCAGGCCTTGCAGATCGGGGTTACGGCCGTAGTCGATGCTGCTGGGCATGGTGGTGGCGCGCAGCGTGGCCGGGCAGAACGGCAGACGCACGGCGTTGAAGCCCAGGCCCTGTATCTGGTTGATCATCTCCTTCCAGTTGCGCGCCCACAGGCCATGGATGACATGGTTGCCGGTCTCGAAACCGAACACGTTGACGCCTTTGAGCTGCACCACCTTGCCTTTGTCGTCGACAATCTTGTTGTTGCTGATGGAATAGCTGAAGGCCGGTGCGGCGGCTAGTGCCAGTGCCGTGGCCAGTGCGAGCGTGCTTGCAGTCCTGAAAATGGACATGGTGATCTCCCTAGAGAACCGAGCCCGACAATCGGGCGCGGTGAGGGGGGCATCTTGGTCCGCGGCCGTTTTATGTGGCGTGACCCCAGCCACAGAAAAGCGCATTGCCGCACCGATCACGCGCAGGCTGCGGGCGGGGTCGCTTTCCCGCACACTATTGCCGCTGCGCAGTGTCCGCAGGCTGTCCTTTCTGTCCCCGGAGTGTCTTCCAATGTCCTTCTTGCGTGCCGAATTGGCGCAATGGCGCGCCTCACCTGCGCGCGAACTGATGGCCGGTGCGGTCGCAACGTTTGCCTTGATTCCCGAAGTGATTGCGTTCGCCTTCGTGGCCGGCGTGGACCCGCAGGTGGGGCTGTTTGCGTCCTTCGTCATTGGCATCGTGATTGCGTTTTGCGGTGGACGCCCGGCGATGATTTCTGCTGCGGCCGGCTCGGTGGCGTTGGTGGCCGCACCGCTGGTGGCCACGCATGGGTTGCCGTATCTGCTGGCGGCCGGGTTGCTGGCCGGCGCGGTGCAGATCCTGTTCGGGGTGCTGCGGCTGGGCGTGCTGATGCGCTTTGTCAGCAGCTCGGTGCGCACCGGCTTTGTCAACGCGTTGGCGGTGCTGATCTTCGCCGCGCAGCTGCCGCATCTGCACGGCGCCAACCTCACCACCTGGGTGATGCTGGGCGTGGGCCTGGCGATCATCTACGGGCTGCCGCGGCTGCGCCTGCCCGGCGTGTCGGCGATTCCCTCGCCGTTGCTGTGCATCCTGCTGCTGACCGTTGCAAGCACGGCCTTGCATCTGCCGCTGAAGACCGTGGCCGACCTGGGCAAGCTGCCCAACGCACTGCCGGTCCTGCAATGGCCGTCGGTGCCGCTGACGCTGGAGACCTTGCGCATCATCGCCCTGCCGGCGCTGGCCATCGCGATGGTGGGGCTGCTCGAATCGCTGATGACCGCACGTGTGGTCGACGAACTCACCGACACCCCGAGCAACAAGAACCGCGAGTGCACCGGGCTGGGTCTGGCCAACACCGCTGCCAGCCTGTTCGGCGGCATTGCCGGCTGCGGCATGATCGGGCAGACCGTGGGCAACGTGAAATACGGCGGGCGTGGGCGCTTGTCGACCTTGTTTGCCGGCGTGTTCCTGCTGATCCTGATGGTGGCGCTCAAGCCGTGGGTGTCGCAGGTGCCAGTGGTGGCGTTGGTGGCGATCATGGTGATGGTCTCGGCCGAGACCTTCGACTGGCGCTCGTTGCGCACCGTGGTGACCCATCCGCGCACTTCCAGCGTGGTGATGCTGGCCACCGTTGCGGTGACCTTGCTCACCCATAACCTCGCTGCGGGTGTCGCAGTGGGCGTGGTGTTGAGCGGGGTGTTCTTCACCTTCAAGGTGGCGGGGCTGCTGCAGATCGGTCACAGCGACGCCGATGGCGTGCGCACCTACAGCGTGCGCGGGCAGGTGTTCTTCGCCTCGGCCGACGTGTTCATCGATGCCTTCGACGCACGCCAGGTCCCCGGCCGCACGGTGCTGATCGACGTAAGCCGCGCGCATTTCTGGGATATCACCGCGGTGGCGGCGCTGGACAAAGTGGTGCAGCGGCTGCGTCACCATGGCCTGGAGGTGCAGGTCACGGGCTTGAACGCCAGCAGCCGGCGGCTGATGCAAGCGCACGCGCTGGGCGAAGACGCGCTGGAATCTTCGCTGCCCTGAGCACGGCAGGGCGAGTGGGCGCATTCGGCCTGGCCGCACATAGCCGACACGCAGGCGGCCGACATGCACCCGGCTCCCGGGCTGGCTGGCCGCACGCTGAGCGTGGCCGGGCAGCGACCTCAAGTTCGCCTGAATAGCGCCGATGAACCGACATCAAAGATTGCCGGTGATCGTCGTGATGCCAGTGCGTTTCAGCCCGAGATGTCTGCCTGCGTGCCGCCAGCGGTGCTGCGGGCCTGCGTCCGTGCACGGGATGGCGCGGCGATGACCAACGAACCGTTACTGGAACGGATGGTGGACCTGACCGCCATTCGCGATGCCGATCTGCTCGATCTGAGCCTGCTGCGCACCGTGCGCGAGGTCTGCGCAGCTGAAGAACTCTCGCTGCTGCGCATCGCTCCGGACGGCCGCACCATGGCCGAAACCCGGCTGCGCGAGGACGGCCGGCTGTCGTTGACGGTGGCCGAGATCCGCGACGCGCAACTGCGTGCGCAGCTTGCCGACGCACGCGGGGCGGGCGATGTGGTGCAGCTGGAGGAAGACGGCCGCGCGCTGCTGGTCTACCCGATGATGGAAGCGCGCGGCATCCGCACGTGCCTGCGCGTGGGTGGTTCGCGCGTTCCCGGCACCGCCGAGCAGGCGATGCTGCAGGGCTTTGCGCGTTTTTTCCAGAATTACCGCAGCCTGCTCGACGATGCCCAGCGCGACGCATTGACCGGGCTGCGTAACCGCAAGACCTTCGACGATGTGATCCTGCGCTTGTTCGCAGGCGGTGTGGCAGACGCGTCGGCAGGCGAAAGCGTGTGGCTGGGGATCGTGGACATCGATCACTTCAAGCGCGTCAACGACAGCTTCGGCCATCTGTATGGTGACGAGGTGTTGCTGCTGGTTGCCCAGCTGATGCAGCGCGCGTTCCGTCATGACGACCTGCTGTTCCGCTTCGGCGGCGAGGAGTTCGTGATCGTGCTGCGCGGGGTGGACCGGGATACGGCGGTGAGCCTGTTCGAACGCTTTCGACAGGCAGTGGCCGAGTACGCCTTCCCGCAGGTAGGCAAGGTCACGCTCAGCACCGGCATCGTCGAATTGACCCATGGCCGCTTGATCAGCCAGATGATGGACGAGGCCGACAAGGCGCTGTACTGGGCCAAGCAGCACGGTCGCAACCGCGCCGAGGTCTACGCCGAGTTGATCGCCAGCGGGCAGATGCAGCATCTCACCCAGCAAGTGGGCAGCGTCGATCTGTTCTGAGTTGTGTCATCCATGGATGGCAACGTAGTACCGCGCTGCGTGATGCAGCCGCATTGCCGATGCACACACCCGGTCAAACGCCGCAGTGGCTACACTCCAGGGCTGTCTGGACAACACCTGGGTGCTGCAGTGAAGCGAGCTGTGATGAAGCAAGTTGTGACGAAGCGAGCCGTGATCGAGCGACTTGCGATGGGAATGCTGGCCATGGCGGTCTCGACTGCAGTCATGGCAGCGACGCCCACCTTTGATGGCGCGCGCATCTCGCGCGACGTCAAGGAACTGGCCTCCGACGCCTACGAAGGCCGCGGCCCGGCTACCGCCGGCGAAGAAAAGACCATCGCCTACCTGAGCAAACAGTTTGCTGCCGCCGGCCTGCAGCCGGGCGGTGATCTCGCCAACGGCAAGCGCGCATGGACTCAGGCGGTGCCGCTACGCCGCGCCGATATCGTCGGTACACCGACCATCGCTTTGCAGAATGCCGGCAAGCCGCAAACCCTGACCCAGGGCAAGCAGATCGCCATCCGCGCTGCGCTGGATGGTTCGTCCACCGTCGACATCGCCAACGCACCGCTGGTGTTCGTCGGCTACGGGGTCAAGGCGCCGGAGCGCGACTGGGACGACTTCAAGGGCGTGGATCTGAAGGGCAAGATCGCGGTGGTGCTGATCAACGACCCGGATTTCGAAACCGGCAAGGGCGCCTTCGACGGTGCCGGCATGACCTACTACGGCCGCTGGACCTACAAGTATGAAGAAGGCGCGCGCCAGGGCGCGCTCGGTGTGCTGGTGGTGCACGAAACCGCGCCGGCCTCTTACGGCTGGGACACGGTGGCCAGCTCCAACACCAACACCATGTTCGATGTAGTGCGCGACAACCCGCGCAGCGCCCATCCCACCCTGGAAGGCTGGATCCAGCGCGATCTGGCCAGTGAGTTGTTCAAGCATGCCGGGCTGGATTTCGACACCTTGAAGAAGCAGGCGCAAACGCGCGGCTTCAAGCCGGTCGAACTCAAGGGCCAGGGCCTGAGCGCCAGCTACCAGGTCAAGTCCGACGTGATTACCTCGCACAACGTGGTCGCGCGCCTGGAAGGCAGCAAACGCCCCGACGAGACGCTGATCTACAGCGCGCATTGGGACCACATCGGCGTGGGCAAGCCGGACGCACGCGGCGACACCATCTTCAATGGTGCGCTGGATAACGCCAGCGGCACTGCGGCGTTGCTGGAACTGGCACGCGGTTTTGCCACCGGGCCCAAGCCGGAGCGCTCGGTGGTATTCCTGGCGGTGACCGCCGAAGAAAAGGGCTTGCTGGGTTCGGAGTTCTACGCCTCCAAGCCGCTGTACCCGCTGGACACCACGGTGGCGGTGATCAACATGGACGGCATGAACCCGTTCGTGCCCGCGCGCGATTTTGGCATCTACGGCACTGCCAAGCTGGAGTTGCTCGACCAGATCAAGAGCGTGGCCGGCCAGTGGAAGCTGCGCTACACGCCCGATCCCAAGCCGCAGGCGGGGTATTTTTTCCGCTCCGATCATTTCTCCTTCGCCAAGCGCGGCGTGCCGGCGCTGTCGTATGCCTCCGGGCAGGACTGGGAAGTGGGCGGCGTGGCCGCAGGCAAGGCCGCCTCCGACGACTACACCGCCAAGCGCTATCACCAGCAGGGCGACGAGTGGAAGCCAGACTGGACCTTCGCCGGTGCGGCGCGCGATCTGGGCGTGCTGTACGCGCTGGGCCAGCAACTGGCCGATTCGCGCCAGTGGCCAAACTGGAGCAGCGATTCGGAGTTCCGCGCCACCCGCGATGCCAGCGAGGAGGCACGCAAGTAAGAGGGTGTTTGACGGACAGCGTTTCAGCCAGTGACCGACTAACGTTCTGGTGAGGGTGCCGAGCCCTCGACTAGCTGCGTTTCTGTCAGTCGTAGAGCGGCAGATCTTCGGCTTGGCTGCAGGGCCCTTGCCCGCCCACCGTCGCGGGACACGCCGCAAGTACGTCCGTGTAGGCTCTTACGCGGCATCCATGCCGCGTAAGGTCCCGCGACGGTGGGCGGGCAAGGACCAGTTGGGATGGTCGGTGTGTGGTCTTAAGCGAAGCAGTCGGCGAGTCGATTGCGGGCGGCTGATTTGCGGGTTTGCTGCCGGGCCCTTGCCCGCCCACCCTCGCGGGACACGCCGCAAGTACGTCCATGTAGGCTCTTACGCGGCATCCATGCCGCGTAAGGTCCCGCGACGG
>NZ_JBEOLS010000102.1:0-7075 GCF_040279205.1 Xanthomonas hortorum | reverse complement strand
CCGCAAGTACGTCCGTGTAGGCTCTTACGCGGCATCCATGCCGCGTAAGGTCCCGCGACGGTGGGCGGGCAAGGACCAGTGGAGATGGTCGGTGCGCGTAGCTCTTTTCCAAGCAATCAGCAAACTCTCTGGTGCGGTGTCCTCACCGCTTGCGGGACCGTGTGGCGGCATGGATGCCGCCACCGAGCCCCCATGGACGGGTTTACGGCGTGTCCCGCGAGCGGTGAGGGCACCGCGCCCTCGACCGACTCAGCGTTCGGCCTGACTTCTGACTGCATCCACCAAGATTCGGCCGACAAAACCACCGCACTCACTGACAGCCGAGCGCTCGCTAGGTTTTGTTAGCCGCTCTTGGTTGGAGCGTTTGCGATACACGTGCGTAGCATCTGCCAGCCGCGCGGCACCAGCGTCAATGCATCACGCAGCGCAACTGCGCGGACCACGCATGCGAACAGGCAGTGGCGGGGCATTCTTCGTTGCTGGCTGCTGTCACGCTTTCGCTGCGCAGCAGGCACAACGCACGATGCGCCTGCAAGAAAACACCCTGTTCGATGCGCGGCGCCAGCGCAGCAGCGGCAGCGGCAAAGAGACGCAAGACCAACGCCCTACTGCGGAATCAACCCATCCGCAGAAACAGACTGGGCGAAACCTAACCCCGCCCCACACCAACCGCCTCACTCAACGCAAAAATCCGCCCGGCCTCGCGCCACTTCTCCCCTGGCGCACTGCCAGACAACGGCTTTTGAAACCGCCACATCAGCTCTTCCCACGCCTGAATCCGCGGATCAGCCGCATCCCGTGCCGCCTTGGCCGCCGGATCGTAATCGTCGCCGACCTCCATCAGCATCACCAAGCGATCGCCGCTGCGAAAGATCTCCAGCTCCAGGATGCCGGCTTGTTGCAGAGAGGCCACCACTTCCGGCCACACCTGGGTCGGTTGATGCCAGCGCTCGTACTCGGCGATCAGTTGCGGATCGTCGTGCAGATCCAGCACGTAGCACAGACGCCGCACACTCATGCGCCTGCCCCAGCAATCGCCGGCGCAGCGCGACGCGCGCGCAACGCGAACAACAGGATCACCGCAAAGCAGCCGCCCGGCACCACCATCGCCCAATGGATACCGGCCATGTCCGACACCGCGCCCATCACCGCAGTGAGCAGCGCACCGCCGATGATCGACATCACCAACAGCGACGAACCCAGCTTGCGTGCGTCGTCGTGCATGCCATCCAGGCCCAGCGCAAAGATGGTCGGGAACATCACCGACATGAACACGCTGGCTGCGACCAATGCGTACAGGCCGGTCCAACCGGGCAGCGCAATCGCCACCGCACACAAGACCAGATTGATCGTGGCAAAACTCGCCAGCAACTTCGCCGGCGCCAGATAGCGCAACAGCGCGGTGCCGATGAAGCGGCCAGCCATGAACAGCACCAGCGAGATGGTCAGATACGTCGCTGCGCTTTTTTCCGGCGTGCCCGGCACCGCGTCCTGCAGATAGCGGATCAGATAGCTCCAGATGCCGACCTGCGCACCCACGTAGAAGAACTGCGCCACCACCGAAAACACGAATAGCCGGTTACGCAACAACTCGCCAAAGCGCGCGCGCTTTGGCGCCGCCTCGCCCACACCCGCATCGCCGGTGGGAAAGCGCACCAGCGCGATCAGGATCGCCCACAGCACCACCACCACGCCGATCACCAAATACGGCTTCTGCACTGCAGACGATTCGGTGGCGAAGAACGCCGCGCGCGCGGCTGGCGCCATCGCCGCCAGCTCGGCCGGGGTGTGCTCCACGCCGGAGAAAATGAAGTGCTGGCCGACCAGCACGCCGGTGATCGAGCCCAATGGATTGAACGCCTGGGCGAGATTCAGCCGCCGCGCCGCGCCCTCTGCCGGGCCGAGCACGGTCACCAGCGGGTTGGCGGTGGTTTCCAGAAACGCCAGGCCGCTGGCGATCACGAACAAGGCCAGCAGGAACAGCCAGTAGGTATGCACCTGCGCAGCCGGATAGAACAGGAACGCGCCGCACGCATACAGCAGCAGGCCCAGCACCACCGCCGCCTTGTAGCTGTAGCGGCGCATGAACATCGCCGCCGGCATGGCGAACACGAAGTAGCCCAGATAGAACGCGCTCTGGACCAGGCCTGCCTGCAGGTCGGTGAGCTCGAAGGCCTTCTTGAACTGCTTGATCAGGATGTCGTTGAGGTTGTTGGCCATGCCCCACAAAAAGAACAGGCTGACGATCAACAACAGGGGAACCATGGCGGTACGCGCCAGGTTGCCGCGCGGTGACGCGGCAATGTCACTGTGATGCATGCGACCGATCCCCTCCCAAGGCTGTGGCGCTTGCGTTGCTGTGCGGCGAGCGTACTGCGCACGCCAGCGGCATGCAAATATAAAATCTTTGTTTATATTTGCACGCAAGCGCCATACCTCACCGCTGCCTGCGATGCCTGTACCCTGGCGCGCCGCAGCCTTGCCTGGAGCCGCAAACGGATGAGCACCGAACCCGCCAAGTACCGCGCGCCCGCCCTGGACAAGGGGCTGGACATCCTGGAGCTGCTCGCCCGCCAGGCGCAGCCGATGAGCATGGGCGCGATCTCGCGGGGCATCGGCCGCTCACGCGGAGAGATCTTCCGCATGCTGCAGGTGCTGGAGGAGCGCGGCTATCTCACCCGCGACGGCGAAGGCGACTATGTGCTGACCAACCGGCTGTTCATGCTCGGCATGCAGCAGCCGCAGGTGCAGAGCATCAGCGAAGCGGCATTGCCGGTGATGCGCCGGCTGGCCGATGCGATCTATCAGCCCTGCCACCTGGTGGCGCCCTCCGGCGACCAGATCGTGGTGATCGCGCAGATGGACGTGCCCAGCGATCTGGGCCTGGTGGTGCGCCCGGGCCATCGCCGCCCGCTGACCCATTCCAGTTCCGGGCTGGTGCTGTACGCCTTCCAGCAGCCGGAGGTGCAGGCGCGCTGGCTCGACATGCTCGATGCCAGCGAGGAGCCGTTCGAACGCGCGCAGTTCCTGGCTGCCGCCGCGCAGGCACGCGCCGATGGCTACGCCATGCAACCCAGCGAGGCGGTGGTAGGCGTGGTCGATCTGACCGCGCCGATCCTGCAACGCGGCAGCGCCACCTACACGCTCACGGTGCCCTTCATCGAACGGCGCCCTGAGCTGGTTGGCCCGCAAGCGGCATTGCAGGCGCTGTGTGCGGCCACCGCCGAGATTTCCAGCGAGCTGCACTAGTCGCGTAGAAGTGGAGCGCCGCGCCTAACGCGCCTGCGCCCGGGCCGCCGCCGATCGCCCCTATACTCGGCGCGATCGACCAAGCGGGATCGCATGTCCAGCATCAAGTTCGGGATGTGGAGCACCATCCTGCTGCTCGGCAGCGCGCATGGCGTGCTTGGCGCCAGCCTGTTGCTGCTGGCCCCGGTCAATCGCATCGCCAACCGCTGCCTGGCCGCACTGCTGCTGGTGGTGGTCGCCCTGATCACGCCCTACACGCTCGGCTATGCCGGCGCCTACGATGCGTACCCGGATCTGACCTACGCACCATTGTTCTGGGAGCTGGCCATCGGGCCGCTGCTATGGCTCTACGTCCGCCAACTGGCGCGTCAGCACTTGCCGCCTCGTTGGGCGCTGCATCTGCTGCCGGCGCTGCTGCAGGGCGGTTACTACACGTGGCTGTTCACCTGGCCGCTGCAACGCAAATGGGCCTGGAACGCTGCCGTCCACGTGCCCTGGATCGCGCCGCTGCAGGACGCGCTGGTGCTGGCCTCGCTGGCGTTCTATCTGCTGCTGGCCTGGCGCGAATACCTGGCCTATCAACGCTGGCTGGAACATCACAGCGGCGCGCGCGAGGAACTGCGACTGCCGTGGCTGCGCGGCTTTCTGCTGGCCGCCGCGTTGCTGGTGCTGTTACGGCTGGGCTTCACCGCCAGCGACCGGCTGTGGCATCGGCTGTCCTACGTCGATGAGTTTCCGCGCTATCTGGCCACCGCCGCACTGATCTACTACCTGGGTCTGGAAGGCTGGCGCCACGCCAGGGCCGACTATCCGCCGCGCGATGCGGTGCTGCCACACGATGCGCCAGCAGACCGAGCAGGCGAACCAGCGCCCGCTCCCGTCCAGGACAAGGACTGGCATGCGCTGGGGCAACAGGTCGCAGTGCAGGTCACCGCGCATGGCTGGTGGCGCGAGCCGGACCTCAGCCTGCCCGAGCTGGCGCGGCGCATGGGCACCAACAGCAATTATCTTTCGCGCGCGCTCAACGAGGGGCTAGGGCAAACCTTCAGCACGTTCCTCAACACGCTGCGCATCGCCGAAGCGCAGCGCCTGCTGGGCGGCGATCAGGACATCCTCGACATCGCACTGGCGGTCGGCTTCGGCTCCAAGGCCAGCTTCAACAGGGTGTTTCGCGCCTGCGTCGGCTGCACACCCAGCGACTACCGGCGCACGCAACGTCGCATCGCTTGAAAATCGCTCAGCGATTGCGTGTTTGAGTCGTCCGCCGAGGCAGCCCTGACCATGCTGGCGGCTTCTCTCAGAAGGAATCGCCATGTCACCGCGCCTGCGCCATCTCGTTATGTCGCTGATCCTGCTGTCGATCTGGTTACCGTGCGCCGGCGGGGCCACAACGCCGCCATCAACGCTGCGCAGCGACAGCCCGCTCGCAGGCCCGGCGCTGCTCGCCGATATCGATGTATTGCAAAGCGCCTATGTGGCGCTGCATCCGGGTCTGTATCGCTACTCCACCGAACAGGAAATCACGCAGCGCTTCGATGCCTTGCGTGCCGAACTCGAAAACGGCGCAACGCTCGCGCAGACCTACCTGGCCATCTCTCGCCTGACCGCCAGCGTGCGTTGCGGCCATAGCTTTCCCAATTTCCTCAATCAACCCGAACCGGTCCGGCACGCCTTGTTCGACAACGACCGGCAGTTACCCTTCCACTTCCGCTGGCTGCAGGGCCGGATGGTCATCAGCCGCAACGGCTCCGATCAGCCCAGCCTGGTGCCCGGCACGGAAGTGCTGGCGATCGATGGCATTGCCTCGGCGCAGATCCTGGCCGCGTTGATGAGCGTGGCGCGCGCCGACGGCAGTAACGATGGCAAGCGTATCGCGCAGATGGAGGTGCAAGGATTCGCACGTATCGAAGCCTTCGACGTTTACCTGCCGCTGCTGTTTCCGCAACTTTCGGCTGACCCGTTGCTGCGCGTGCGCGGGCCAGGGGCGGCAAAAGAACGCGAGCTGCGCGTCCACGGCATCAGCGCAGCGCAACGCCGCGCGATGATCCCCATGCGCAGCGACGACAGTGCAGCGCCGCCAGGGCGTCTGGACCTGGCAACACCCGGCGTGGCGGTGTTGCAGATGCCGACCTGGGCGGTGTACGACAGTGACTGGGACTGGCAGGCATTTCTGGCACGCAGTTTCACCACGCTGGCCGAGCGCGAGATTCCGGCGCTGGTGATCGATCTGCGCGGCAACGAGGGCGGGCTGGATGTGGGCGGCGTCTTGCTTGAGTATCTGTCCGCACGTGAGAGAGCGGCGCAGCAGATACGCACGCTGGTGCGCTACCGGCGCTTGCCCGACGCACTGGCGGCATACGTCACCACCTGGGACGCGTCCTTTCGCGACTGGGGCACGCGTGCGGTTGCCTACGACGCGCGTTTTTACACGCTCAATCCTGCATCCGATGCAGATGCGCAAGCCCGCACGACACCGCATGCGCCGCCTTTCAACGGCAAGGTGTTTGTGCTGATCGGCCCGGAAAACAGCTCGGCCACCTTCGCGTTCGCACAGCGAGTGCAGCGCAGCGGGTTGGCCACCCTGGTCGGCCAACCCACCGGCGGCAACCTGCGCGGCACCAATGGCAGCGCGTTCTTTTTCCTGCACTTGCCCAACTCGCAAATCGAAGTGGACCTACCGCTGGTCGGACAGTTTCCAACCAGCGCACAACCGGATCGCGGCGTATTGCCCGACGTACCGGTAACCATCACCGCGGAAGATCTGCAACAGGGCAGGGATGTCGAAATGAACGCCGTCAGCACCTTGCTACGCATGCCTTAAGCGCAGGCGCAGATACACCGCAGCGCTCTCGCATAGCCACGGCTATAAAGATCAGACCGACCTTCGCGTGCAGTGCAAGCGCACCGAACGCGGCCATGCGTTGGTACACTGCGCGCCCCTTGGGGAGTAGCCTGCTTCTGCATCGTCGGAAGCGCCTGCATCAACATACTCGGCCCTCGCGCCGTGGTGCAGGCAACCAATTTCGGTTTGGCGAGACCAGCGGCATGCGTGCACAACAACGGTTGGCGCGGGCGCATGTCGTTGTGACCGTGCCCAACCCGAGAATATCGATGTCCCCTTTTTCCATTGTGTTGATCGGTTTCGCAATGTCGACCGATGCGTTTGCCGCAGCGATCGGCAAGGGCGCAGCGATGCGCAAGCCGCAGTGGCGCGATGCGCTACGCGCCGGGTTGATCTTCGGTTGCATCGAGGCGATCACCCCGGTGATCGGCTGGCTGCTGGGGCGCGCCGCCTCCAGCTATGTGTCTGCCTACGATCACTGGATCGCCTTTGTACTGCTCGGCGCATTGGGCACGCACATGATCGTGGCCGGGCTGCGCCAGGAACCGGACGATGATGTGGACGAGGCGTCTTCCGATACGCCGAAACGGCATGGGTTGCTGGCCTTGGCCACCACCGGTTTTGCCACCAGCATCGATGCGATGGCGGTTGGCGTAAGCCTGGCGTTTCTCGACGTGCATATCGGCGTGGTGGCGGTAGTGGTCGGGCTGTGCACCTTCAGCATGGTCACTGCCGGTGTCATGCTGGGCCGCGTGCTCGGCAACCTGATCGGCAAGCGCGCCGAGATCCTCGGTGGTTTGATTTTGGTAATTGTCGGCAGCGTCATCCTGTACGAACACCTGAGCGGCGCTGCGTAAGCGCAGGGCTGTTTCGTAGGAGCGCGCTTGCGCGCGATGAAGCCTCATCCCTAAAGCCCCAAAGCCCGCCACCGCGCTCCCAACCGGCATGGCCCTTCTACCCGCGCGAGTCGGCTTGCCGCCAATT
>NZ_JBEOLS010000101.1:0-7420 GCF_040279205.1 Xanthomonas hortorum | reverse complement strand
GTACAAGCGGCGCAACGAAGTGGAGAGACTGTTCCGTCGCTTGAAAGGCTACCGCCGGATTTTCTCGCGCTTCGACAAGCTGGATGTCATGTTCCTTGGATTCCTCAGCTTCGTCCTAGTCGTTGATTGGCTTCGGATGTGTTAACAGGCCGTAGCAAAGGGCCCTTCTAATGCCCGTATGCCTCCGCAATGCTGGACAGCGGTGCGTGTAGACGACTATCAGGCCCCCGAGGCTGAGAGATAGCTTTCGACGTGTACAGCCCATACTTCACGTCGAGTGGCGTCGACCGGCTTGTACGGCTCGTAGGCTTGCAGCTGTACAGGGGCCCGAAAGCTCGAGCGAGTCCGTGCGAAGATATGTCCAGTGTTGCTCACTCCCCAGCAGCTTGGGTATCAAACAATTTAGTGGGTATAAGAGCGGGTATCAATGGACGTTTTCGGGCGGTATCCCGTTTAAAAACAAGAAGATAGGCCTGAAAATGTTGCTGATGCTCGATCCGCCCCCCTGCAGAAAGCGGCCGGGGCGCGCCAGCGCCAGATGGTCGGCGATGAAATCGCGATGCAACAGCATGTCGCCGTCGATCAGGATCACATATTGTGCGCTGGTCGCAGCAATGCCGAGGTTGCGGCAGCGTGCCGCACGAAAGCCAAGATCCTCTTGCCACACGTGCCGCAGCGGCACCGGAAAATCGGCAACCAGCGCGTTCATCAACGCAGCAGTCTCTGCGCCGGATCCATCGTCGACGACAATCACTTCGTCAGGCAGTCGCGACTGCCGTTTCACACTCTCCAAAACCAGACGCAGCGCCTGCGGCCAGTTGTAGGTCAATACGATGAGGGCGCATAAGGGTAGCGAAGCGGACGAGGCAGACATGGAAATAAATTCGGGGAATCAATCGATAAAAATATCATGTAGCAACGCGCACTACGGATCCACCGCATAGCCGCTCAACAGCCGCTCAGGAAGTGGCCATGATCTTCGGCCGACGGCACGCGGGCGAGTTCAAACTATTCATCCTTTTGATCGCATCGGTGGCCATCACGCTGCGCGGCCATAGCGCGTTGATCGCCCCCTTGCGGGCGCCAGCCCAGGGTTACACCAGGCTCGTGCTCATTTTGGCCAGCATGTAGCCGGTATTCACGGCTCCCTGCGCGCGCTTCTCATTGGCCGGTGTGACCTAGGGATGGTCTGATCAACACTACCCAATGACGAGACATGTGACATCGGGCACGGTGAGCTGCGCTCAGACGTTCGAATTCCCATCGTTTTCGGCGCTTTTTCGCTCAATTCCCCGGATCACGGACGCATCTCGGCCCAGACAGGCAGCCTTCATCCACAGGTTCGACAGCGCAAACAGCGTGAGCACCTGTGCCGTGTTCTTCGGCAGGCCGCGACAGCGTACCTTGACGTAACCAAACTGGCGTTTGATCCCATGTTCCGACGGTGCACCCTTTTCCCTCAAATGGAAGGAAGCACTACGAATTCGTCTGCAATCGGTGGGCATCTGCAGCCGAGCGGTTCAAGGCGGATCCGATCCATCGAATTAACCGATAGATTCCATCAAGAAATACGGGCTACCCCTCCTTGTAGCGGCACGCCACCATAATTGGATATTCGATTGTCCAAACTAGGGTGTATGTCAAGAAAGTCTCCCATCAAAGCCGCGATGCCGGGATCAGTCCTGATCGCGGCATCCGCACTGTCGATACGCTCGAATGCGCGTGTCGTCCAAAAAGATCGTCTTTGTCAATCTGCAGCATCCTGCAGAAATCGCCGGTTCCATCGGTGCGGTCTCCAGCGCGGACGGCGTGTCAGCCTCCAAGGTCTGAGTCGCCATCCCGCGGGCGGCCGAGGCTTCGTTCGGCGGTGACGACGATCTCGTCGTCACCGAACGCAGTCTCACGTCCCAACCGACGGATTGAGGCCGTCTGTCTGGGCACGGGAGACCATGCAACTCATGCGCGAGTTGGCCAACGATACGATCAATGGCGGCATTACTTGCAACGCGGCACTTGCCAGACTGACCGACACGCCCGCCACCGTTGCGCAAGGCGAGGAGTAGCGCCGCTCTGCATAGCAAACGAAAGCGATCCAGCGCATTGCCAAACCCAGGACATTTTCGGGCAGGTACTCTTTCTGAGGACGGGCGATGCCGGATTCATTCCCGGGCAGGCGCTGGTCGTCGATGGCGGAAAGTGCCGCATCGAACACGGACAATTTCCGCTCGTCCCACAGACTAAGGAACTGCAAGAAAAATGACCGTCAGTAACTTCGATCTCATCATCGTGGGTGGTGGCTCTGCCGGGGCCGTGCTCGCCAATCGATTAAGCACTGACCCCTCGCGTCGCGTGCTCCTGATCGAGGCAGGCAAGGCCTACTCGCCAAACGCCTATCCAGATCCCGTTCGCCGCCAGGACTTGGTCGGTGGCGATTTAGAGCATGACTGGGGCTTTCAAAGCGAGCCAGGTCTACTCGGCCGCAGGATCCCGCTCAATCGAGGCAAGGTTCTGGGTGGTTCGTCGGCTATCAATGGTGCCGTGACAATGCGGCTGCCCAAATTCGACCATGATCGCTGGGCAAGCGAACATGACCTCGGCGCGTTGAGCTGGGAGGCTACCCAGCCCTTCTATCGATCGCTCGAACGGACGTCCGGGACAGGCGGCGTGGGCGATGCCGGGCCTTTTCCGATCCACCAGCTCGGTGATGAGGAAGTCTCTGATCAGCATCGGGCCTTCATCGCTTCGGCGCTCGCCGCCAGTCATCAGCGCACCGTTGGCTTCACCACTGAACATCCGCTGGGCGTCGGCCCGTATGTGATGAACACGCGGATGGGCGTCCGGCTCAACACTGGCATGACGCTGCTGAGCGATGCGGTGCGCGCCCGCAGCAATCTGACGATCCGCGACGAAATGCTGGTCGATGCCGTCGTGGTATCGCATGGCCGGGCAACAGGCGTTCGGCTGGCAGGTGGCGAGGTGGTCACCGCCGGTGAGGTCATTCTGTCTGGCGGTACCTACGCCAGCCCCGCGATTCTGATGCGCTCCGGAATCGGCCCGGCCGACACGCTACGCCGACTCGACATTCCGGTCGTTGCAGACTTGCCGGTCGGTCGTCGGTTGCAGGACCATCCGCTCGTGCCGACGGTGTGGTCGATCCGCAAAGAAGCGGTCGGACTGCCCTATCCGCCGATCGGCGCAATGCTATGGGCACGGTCACGCCACGCTATCGGCGACGAGGCCGACCTTAATATCAGTACCGCGGCACTCCCTGACGACGGCCAGTCGTCCACCAACGCCATGTTCCTGCTGTTTGCTGCACTCGTGCGCCCCCGTTCGGTCGGCTCGCTGACCATCGCCAGCCGCGATCCGTACGCGGCGCCCGTCATCGACCTCGGCTTCCTCAAGGAGCGCGGCGACAGGGAGTGCCTGGTCGACGGCGTCGAGATGATCCGGGACATCGCACGCCATGCACCTTTCGCCGATATCGTTGGAGGCGAGCTCGCGCCGGGGACCGCCAACAGTGATCGCGCATCTATCGACGCCGCACTGACGGCCAGCGTCACGACCTATCAGCATCCGACCTCCACCGTGCCGATGGGGGGCGCCCGCGATCCTGACGCCGTCGTGGACACCGAAGGCCGCGTGCGCGGCGTTGCCTGTCTGCGCGTCGTTGATGCATCGATCTGGCCGGACGTCCCCTCGGTCGCGACGGCCTTCCCAACCATGATGCTGGCCGAACGCATCGCTGCAAAACTGGTTTAGTTCACCCGCATGTTTCATGCTATTCCGACGTGTACTTTGATTTCAACAACCCGAACTGGAGAAAGTCATGAGCACTCTCACCGCTGTGCAGCTTCTGCAACGCACGCTGGACACCTTCCTCGCCAAAGACATGAAGGGCTGGTCGGAACTCTGCGACGAGAACGTCGTTGTTGAATTCCCTTTCGCACCAGATGCCGCATCCCAGAAGATCGTCGGCCGCGCGGCCATTTACGAATACCTGCGTAACTACCCGAGCGTCATCGACGTCAATACCATTCCAGCGCTGAAGATCCACGCGACGGACGACCCCAACGTGGCCATTGCAGAATGGAGCGCGTCGGGCAAGGTGATCGCCAATGGGAACCCCTACGAAATGAGCTATGCGACCTTCGTGACCTTCCGTGATGGTCTCGTGGTGCACTATCGCGAGTACTGGAATCCGATGGCCTTCATGGCCGCCCTGAACGGTGCGCAGTTCTGACACCGAAGCAGGCCACGTCCATGACGAAAAGATTGCATGAAAAGGTGTGCCTGATCACTGGTACCGGCGGCAGCATCGGGAGGGCGGCGGCGCTTCGCTTCGCTGAAGAAGGCGCACTGGTCGTCGGCTGCGACACCAATGTCGCCGCAGGCCAGGAGACAGTCGAACTGGTAAAGGCATCGGGCGGACGGATGGTGTCGCTTCATCCCGTCGATCTGGGCGTGATGGCGCAGTGCCAGAGGCTGGTCGATTTCACCATCGCCGAACATGTCCGCATCGACGTGCTCTTCAACAACGCGCCATGGCGCAGTTCAACTGGATCGAAGACATCAGCGAAGAAGAGTGGCATCTCAATACCCGTAACGAAGTCGACCCGGTCTTCTTCCTGACGAAATGTGCCTGGCCTCATCTGAAGAAAAGTGGCGGGACGGTCGTCAACACCGCCTCGCTCACCGGCCATCGGGTGTTCCGCACACTCGGCGGCCTGGCCCATGCGACGGCCAAGATGGGCATCGTCGGGATGACCAGGCAACTGGCGATGGAGGGGCGCCACCATGCGATGCGCGTCAATTCGATTTCGCCAGGTGTGATCGAAACCAACCAGACCCACGAGCAGCTGGAAGACAAGGAGTGGGCGGACTACATGCTGGGCAAGTCCCTGTTGGGTCGCCTCGGCAAACCTGTCGAGATTGCCAATGTCGCGCTGTTCCTCTCCTCAGATGAAAGTTCGTTTGTGACTGGAGTCGACATCAAAGTCGACGGTGGCATGGCGGTCTGGTGAATTCGAAATAGACAAGGATAAACAAGTGACTTCAACCACAAATAAGCTGGCGTTGGTCACCGGCGGTGGCCGGGGACTCGGCCGTAGCACCGCGCTCGCGCTCGCGCGGGACGACATCGACGTGGTCATTACGTACCACACGCAAGAGAGCAGCGCCCGTGCCGTGGCAGCTGAAGTTGAGCAATTAGGGAGAAAGGCTGCAGTCATTCGGCTCGACACCGCTGACGTCGCGTCCTTCGCCGTATTCGTCGATGGCCTGCGCGAAATCCTGAAGACGACTTGGTCCCGCGACCATATCGACTTCCTGATCAACAACGCAGGCATCGGCCTGGCTGCGCCGATTGCCGAGAGCAGCGAAGCGATGTTCGACCAGTTGATGGCGGTGCACCTCAAGGGAGTTTTCTTTCTCACGCAAGCCTTGCTGCCCGTGATCAACGATGGCGGCCGCATCGTCAATCTTTCGAGCGGACTTACGCGCTTCTCCCTGCCTGGTTATGCGGCCTACGCGATGATGAAGGGCGGGATCGAAGTTTTCACCCGGTATCTCGCGAAGGAACTCGGGCCGCGTGGCATCTGCGTCAACACGGTGGCACCCGGCGCGATCGAGACAGACTTCGGCGGTGGGGTTGTGCGCGACAACGCCGGACTCAACAAGATGATTGCAGGACAGACCGCGCTCGGTCGCGTGGGTGTGCCAGACGACATCGGCCCAGTGATCGCGAGTTTGCTTTCGGAAGGGAACCGATGGGTGAATGCGCAGCGCATCGAAGCCTCCGGAGGCATGTTCATCTAGCGATGCTAATGCGCTGACTGCGCGCGGCAACTCTGCCGACAAGCCGTATCCGATTTCACAAGCCAATCGGCCAAATTTTTCTTAATCGCAACTGCCCCTGATCGGGCGAAAGGATCATCAAATGACGACCATTCTGCATATCGATTCCAGCATCCTCGGCGCCTATTCGGTGAGCCGCACGCTCACCGCCGACATCGTCGCCCGGCAACTGGCGTTTCACCCCGGCGCGCAGGTGGTGCGGCGCGACCTCGTTGCGGATGCGGCGATGCATCTCTCGGACGCGCACTTGGCGGTCTTCCAGGGCGGCGAAGTCGGCAGCACCGCGCTTGGCCAGGATCTGGCAACCGGCGGTGCCTACATTGATGAGCTCTTCGCTGCAGACATCATCGTGATCGGCGCGCCGATGTACAACTTTTCCATCCCGTCGCAGTTGAAGGGCTGGATCGACCGTGTCTGCGTTGCCGGACGGACCTTCAAGTACGGCACCGACGGCCTCGAAGGACTTGTGACCGGAAAGAAGGTGTTCCTAGCCTCCACCCGCGGTGGCGTCTATTCGGGAAGCAGCCCTACTGCGGACCAGGACTTTCAGGAACCCTATCTGCTGCGTGCGTTGGCATTCATCGGAATGACTGACGTTACGATCGTTCGTGCGGAAGGCTTGGCGCTCGGCGATGAGTCTAAAGCCGCAGCGATTGCCGGTGCCAAAGCACACATCCAAGCGCTGGCGGCCTGAGTTGTGCAAAGTCAGCCCGGCAGGCAGTCGCGACCTCGAAAACTTGAGCGTCACCATCATCGGCGGAACCGGCGGCATCGGGCGTGCCTTCAGTCGGCTCCTTGCGTCGCGCGGTGCCCATGTGCTGGTCGTCGGCCAGACTTTTCGTGATGCCGAGGTGCCGAGGATCCAATTCGTCAAGGCGGACCTCGGCCTGCTGAGTGACGCCAGGCGCATCGCCGCGCTGCTGTCGGCGGAAAGATGCGACCTGCTGATCTTCACGGCAGGGATCTTTGCCGCGCCCCACCGGGAAGAAACTGCCGAGGGCATCGAACGGGACTTGGCCATCAGCTATCTGACCCGGCTGGTGATCCTGCGCGAGGCGGCGCCGCGATTGGGTACGGCGCGGCCTGCAGGCCGCATGAAGCCACGCGTCGTCGTCGTCGCCTACCCCGGCTCCGGCAAGATCGGCGACCCCGACGACTTAAACTCCACCCAATCGTACAGCGCCCTGTCGGCGCACATGAACACCGTCGCCGGTAACGAGGCACTGGTCCTGGACGCAGCAGAACGCTATCCGCACATCAGCGTTTTCGGTTTCAACCCCGGCCTCGTCCAATCGAACATCCGCAGCAACATGCTGGGAGCCGGCAGCCTCAAGTTCCGCCTTGCGGAGTGGGTCATCGGCCTAGGGCCTGTTAACACTAATGGCCCGAGCGATTAAACTATCGTGCATGGAGATCACGCCAGCACAATTTTCTCTAATCGAACACTGCCTGCCGGCGCAGCGCGGCAATGTCAGCATGACCAACCTGCAAGTGGTCAACGCCATCCTTTACGTTGCCGAGCATGGCTGCAAATGGCGCGGCCTACCCAAGCGCTTTGGCAACT
>NZ_JBEOLS010000100.1:0-7453 GCF_040279205.1 Xanthomonas hortorum | reverse complement strand
ACGGCGCCGTGGATCTGCGAGAACGCCATCGCGGCGACACCACCGGCCACCAGCAGCCCGCCCAGGATCGTGACCAGCGCGGCGCCGGCGATCGCCGTCTTGGCGATCGCACCCACCAGCACCGGATTGGCGCGGATCCACGTCGTGACCTGGCCGACCACGGCAGCCGTGCGCTCGGTCAGTTCCTTGAACTGCGGCAGCAGGGTCTGGCCGATCGATTGCGACACCACCACGGCGGTGTTCTTGAGCAGCTGCAGCGCGTTGGCCGAGGTGGCCACCCGCGCGGCGTACTCGGCCGACATCGAGCCGCCGTAGCGCTGCGCATCGGCCACCTTGGCGAAGTTGCCCTGCAGCAGTTCCAGATTGGTGAGCAGCGGTGCGATCGCACCGATCGACTCGCGGCCGAACAGCTGCGTCATGGTCGCGGCCTGTTCGGCCTTGGGCAGTGCGCGCAGCTTCTGCAGCACCGACATGATGGCGCCGCCGGCATCCTTCTGCATGACCTCGGCCATGGCGGTGGCCTTGATGCCCAGCTTGTCGAAGGCCTCGCGCTGGCTCTTGGTGGCAGACTCGCCCGAGGCCAGGGTGAGCAGCATGTTCTTGATGCCGGTGGCCGAGACTTCCGACTCGATGCCCATGCCGGCGACGGTGGCGCCCAGTGCCGCCAGCGGGCCGCTCTGCAGACCGGCCACCTCGCCCAGGGCACCAATTCGGTTCACCACCGCGCTGATCTTGTTGACGCTGGCCGGGCCGGTGTTGCCGAGATAGTTGATCTTGTCGGCCAGCACGACGACTTCGTCCTGGCCCATGCGGAAGGCCGTGCGCCAAGTCGCCATGGTCTGGCCGGCGTCCTCTGCACTGCTGTCGAAGGCCACGCCCATCTTGGCCGCGTCCTCGGCAAAGCGGACCAGTTCCTGGCGCGGGATGGCGGCCTGGCCGGCGGCCGCCACGATCTTGGCAATCTCGGCCGGCAGCATCGGCAACCGCATCGAGAGGTTCTCGACATCGCGGCCCATCTGCAAAAACTGCTGCGGCGTCTTGAAGTCCACGACCTTGCGCACGTCGGCCATGGCGGATTCAAATTCCATCGCATCGCGGATGGGTAGCGCAGAGGCGCCCAGTGCACGCTGGCCCGCGAACGCCATGCCGGCGCCGTAGGCACTGGCCTGCAGGCCGGCGTTCTGGATGCGGGCGCTACGACGCTGCGCAGCGTCGATCGCCGCCAGCCGCTGCTGCTGGGCGCGCATGGCGGTGTTGGTGCTTTCGATCTCGCTGCGCAAGCGGCGTTCGTGGGTGACCAGCTCGCGCGTACTGATCCCGGCCGTTTCCAGGCGACCACGCAGGCGCTGCAGGCCGGCCTCCTGCGCGCCGTGTGCGGTCTTGAGCTCGCGTGCAGTGCGCACGGCGCGCTCGAACTCGGCATTCATCGCAGCGGTGGGCGTGCCGGTGGCCTTGATCTGTTGGGCGAGCGTGCGCACTGATTGCCGCTGCGCATCGAGCGCGGCCTTGGCGCGCTGTGCCAGCGCCACCTGTTCGCGATAGGCGCCGATGTCACGGTGCTGGCTGTTGAGTTGACGCAACGCGTCGCGCTGATTGCGCAGTGCGGAGGCAACGCCACGGCTGCCATTGAGCACGCGCCGGAACGGACCGGTGGCGCGATCGACAGCGGCCAGGATGACCTGCAGGCGCAGATTGTCGGAGGCCGCCATTTAGGCGGCCTCGTTCGTGGGGTAGCGCATCATTCGGCTCCGCTTCGCAGGCGGGCACGCTCGCGCCACGCCGTGAGTTCGTGCAGCGACCAGCCGTCCATTTCAGACGGCGGCCAATGGAAGACGGCCGCGATATCGGCCATCGCATCCTCTACGCAGTTGGGAGGTCCGCTTCCCTCAGCGCCTTCGGCAAGAAAAAAACCACGGCCTCCTGGCCGACCGCCAGCAGGTCGGCCGGATCCATCGCGTTGACATCGGCAGTGGTCAGCGTGGGCGAAGAGATACGCGGCAACAGGATCGCCAACGCGGTGACATCCATCTGCAGCAGCTCGGCGAGTTTGAGGCCGCGCAACTCGCCGGCGCCGGGCTTGCGCACCCTGAGTTCGGTGATGGTCTGCTCGCCGCGCACGATCGGTTGGTCCAGGGGAATGGCTGGGGAAAAGGTCGGGGTCATCGGAAGGTCTCAGGGCAGAAGAAGCCCGGCGGCGCCGGGCCGGAAGGGTCAGGCGCCGATGGCGAGGCGTTGGGCGGCGAGCAGATCCACGCCGTTGACGATCTCGGTCATGTTGACCAGGTCGATCTCGATCACGGTGGCGCCGTTGATGACCAGCTTGTAATAGCTGGCCGAGGTCTTGACGGAAAACTCGGTGTCATCGCCGGACTTGCCGGTGCCTGGATCGATCTCGCTGTGGCGGCCGCGCACGACCACTTCCACGGCATCCACATCGCCGCTGTCGTCGCGTTGATAGGCGCCTGCGAAGCGCAGCTGCACGGCGTTGTGGCGGGTGGCGCCGTACTGATTCAGCACACCGCGCATCAGGCCGCCGCACTTCCATTCGAGCTCGATCTTTTCCTGGCCGAAGTCGATATCGACCGGTCCGTTCATGCCGCCGCCACGGTATTCCTCCATCTTGCGCGTCAGCGTGGGCAACTTCACCTCGACCACCTGGCCGAGATAGCTCTCACCGTCGTTGAACAGGTTGAGCGCTTTGAGTTTCTTGGGCAAAGCCATGGGGTTCTCCGGGAATCGATGGCGGGTGCGTTACGCGTTGACGCGGTCGGCGAAGTCGGCCAGGTAGCTGGTGGTGATCTTCTGGTACAGCTGCAGGTTCTCCAGCGGCGGCACCGGCGTGTAGTCGTAGTCGATGCGCAGCGCGCCATCGGCCAGCGTGGTGGCGCTGTTGACCGTGCCGTCGTACCAGGCGTTGGCATCGATCAGATAACCGGACGACTTGAGGTCGCGGAACTTGGCGTTGATCGTTTCCAACAGGTCTTTGACCAGCGAGGGATGCATCGGCTTGTCGACGTAGAACGCCACGCCCTCGGCGATGGTGTCGGCCAGGATCTGTGCGGTGCGCGTGGCCGTCTCGAAGGCGAACATCGCGTCCTCGGCGCACGTGCGCGACCCCCAGAAGCGTTGCCCGTTGAAGGTCACCAGCGTGGTGATGTCGCCCTCGTTGAGCACGCCCGCATCGGTGCCCGGATCCTGCAGATCCCAATGCACATCCTTGGAAATGCCGGTAACGCCCGCCACGGGCACGTTGGACAGGCTCTTGTGCCAGCCCTGCTCGGTGTCGATCTTGGCGCGCAGGCCAAGCGCACGCGCAGTGGCATACGCGGCGGTCGTGGTGCTGGTGGCGGTGTCGAAGGCCAGGAAGTCGGGCCAGATCAGCATCAATTCGCGATCGCTGAACTCCCCACGGTAGATGACAGCCTCGGCGACTGTCTCGGCGACGGGGCGCACATACGCCATGGCGCGCAGCTTCTTGGCGATCGTCGCCAGTGCCTTGGCGACCGGCAGCGTGTCCAGGCCTGGCGCGCCCAGGATGCGCGGGCGCACACCCAGCTGCGCCTGCGCGGCGAGCAACGCATACAGACCGGTATAGCTGCTGGACTCGGTCTTGCCGATGACGTTGGCGGTGGTCTTGGCCGCGTCTTCGTCTTCGGCCACACGCACGACGATGGTCACCGGGTTGGTTTGGTCGGCGATGCCCTGCAGCGTGGCACGCAAGGTGCCCTGGGTGCCGGCGCTGGCGATCGCGCCGAGTACATCGGTGATCAGCACCGGCTTGTTGAGCGGAAAGATTTTTTCATCCGCATCGGCGGCAGTGGCGACCAGGCCGACGACGGCAGTGGAGACGGTGCGGATGGTGCGCGTGCCGGCGCTGACTTCGATGACGCGCACGCCGTGGTGGTAGGTGGTGGACATAGATTCCTCGATCAGGACGAGCGGAAGCGGAGCGGGATGGTCAGGCGCGAGCGCGCATTGGCGGGCGCAACGTCGGTGCGTTCGCCCTCGAGCGTCAGCACGAAATTGCCAGGCGCATCACCGACGACCAGGCCGACGCGGGTCAACCGCAAACGCGGCTCCCAGCGCATCAGCGCGGTAGCGGTAGCGCCATAGAGCAGCGTGCGGGTGGCGCCGTTGAACGGCTGGTCGATCAGTTCGGGTAGCAGCGAGCCAAAGTCGCGGCGCTGCTCACGCGTGCCGATGGGCGTGGTGAGGATGCAGGCGATGGATTGGGCCAGGTGCTGCTCGCCCTCGATCACGCGACCGGTCACCGCATCGACGCCAATCACTGCGGACCACCGCTGAGCGCGCTGCCGGCGGTCACGCCGGTGGTCTTGTGGTTCTTGAGGCTGATCCCGCCGCCGAGCACATCGGTGGTTGCGGTTGCGGTGCCGACCACGTGCACATCGCCGTTGACGGTCAGCGGGCCGTTGAGCGTGATGCCGCCATCGGCCGTAATGGTCGCGGTGCCGCCGCTGGGCAGGGTCGCCTGCAGCGCATGCGCATCGGTGTCGTAGTGGATCTGCGCGCCGTCGACAAAGCGCAGCACGTGCAGCGTGTCGGACGCGGCAGGCGCTGCGAATTGATCCGAGTAGAGGCCGCGCAGCACCAAGCCATCGGCCAGGTCGCCAGCCGGCGATAGCACCACGACTTGTTCGCCAACAGCCGGCGCGGACCAGACGATGGTGCTGCCGGCCAGGGTGACGACCCAGGGCAGATAGTCGGTCAGCATCTCGCCGACCTGCACGCGGCATCGTGCGTTGACCAGATTCACCTCGGCGACAGTGCCGAGGCGAATGGCGTTACTCAGTGCGGAGGATGCGTTGCCCATGTAGCCATGGTCAGTGGCTGCGCGCTGTGGCGCACTGCGATCGCTGCGTAAAGCGCAGGGCTACACAGCAACGTCATCGGGCGCCTTGGGCAGCACCGACCAGGCCTGTGCATCTTCGTCCCAGACCAGTGTGCCGTCCACCGTCATCGGTGGTGCCACAGTGGTGAACTGCCCCGGCAACGCGACGCCTGCAGCAAGGCGCGGTGCGATCGCGCCGGTGGCTTTTTCCCACACCAGCGCGGCACTGTAATCCGGATCTGCGCGCCAGCTCGCGCGCACAGCGTCCCACACGTTACGGCGGTAGTCGCTGGGCAAGAAGGTGATCGGCTGCGACGTGGTGCAGCCCTGCGGCAGGGCATCGCCCAAGGCGAGCGTGTTGGCGATCGGCAGAGCGGTGTCGGTGCTGTAGAGCATCACGCCGCGATAGTCCGGCACAACCTCCCAGCTCGCAGTGGCTGACGATAGGCGGTGCCGTTGATACAGCCCCGCAGGCGGCGCTGGCGCAGTGGCAACCGTGTTGGGCGGCAGTGGGTAGCGCCCTTCGAGCTCGGACAAGTAGACCGTCACCGGGCCGGTGTATTCACCGGTGGTGGAATCAAAGGCGTACGCGGTGCTGGTGTGCGGGAGCGTGTTGGTCACGGTCGGTCCTCAGTAGGCAATGCAGTAGGTCATGCGCAGGCCGGCTGGCAGGTTGTCTGCTCCGCCGGCCGCGTTGACGGTGATGGTGTGTGCGTGTGCGCCCGCGCCACGGTGATCCACGTCATGGGCGTGACTGCCGCCCTCGCCGATACCGATGCTATGGCTGTGATTGCCGGCACCATTCATGCCAATGTTGTGGGCATGGTTGCCTGCGCCATCGGTACCGAACGTGTGGGCGTGGTTGCCGCCGGCACCCGTCGAACCGTCTGAGGGGGATGCGTCGTTATCCCGCTCGCGATAGACGCCATAGCCGTTGACGGGATTGGACGGAATCACGCCCGGATGGGTGTGGTCGCCAGAGGCGCTGGTGCTGCCGCTGTGTCCATGCCAGCCCTGCGTGTCCGTCCACGCGCCGTGGGCATGGTCGCCGGAGGCACTGGCACTGGCGCCGTGCGAATGGTTGCCGGCGCCGTAGAGCGCGATGTAATGCGCGTGATCGCCCACCGCTGCAGCACTGGCGCCATGCGTATGACTCAGCAGCTGCCCATTGCTGTGAATACCAACAAATTGTGCGGAGTTGGTGTGGGTCACCGTGGTGCCCTCACGCATCAACGGCAGATTGAAGGTGGTGCTGCCATCGCCCGCGCCGTAGACCGTGCCGATGGCGGCGAACAGCGCCGCATACTTGGCGCGCGAGATGGCAGCGCCATCGCAGACCAGCAGGCCGCTCGGTGGATACAGCGAGGCCATGACGACGATCTGACCTGGCAGCAAGAACGAGCTGGGCACGTTGAGCATGTTGCGGAAATCGCGGTACCACGCGCCCTCCTGACCATCCAGAAAGTCTGCATCCAAGCCATTACCAGGGCCGACATGAAACGTCGCCGCAGAGCGAAGGCCAAGCATGTTGCGCGCCGCTGCCGCAGTCGGTCGGGCCAATAGCCCTTTGATGAACTCGGTGGGTGCAGCATCGCCCAGGCGGGCATTCAACACGGCGATCAGGTTCGCGGGCGAAAGCGCCCGCTCTTTGTCGAGCCCTTCGATTGCTTGCGCATCAGTGGACAAGCGCACCACGCCAGGCACATCCACCGTTGCTGCTGGATCGGTGAAGTTGGTATCGCCGAAGGTGATCTGCGCGGTGTCCACATCGGCCAACACCACGTCGATCGCCAGCAGCACCGAGGCAGCACCGGACTTCTCCACCAGCAACGCGGGTTGGCCGTAGGCAGCGAACAGCGTGCCATCGGCCAGGTACAGGCCGAACCCGTAGCAGCTGTAGACGTCGTTGGATTCGTCGCGCACCGACACGTGGATCGTGTCCTTGGCCGTGACCGAACCACCGATGGTGGTCAGGCGCTTGATCTCGGACGGCAGCGCCGGGAGCGCGGCATCGGCCACGAACGCGGCACTGTTCAATCCGACAGCGGCGATGGTCACTGCCTGCGTGCCGGTCTGCTTGGCGTTGACCAGGGCCTGGCGGCCGGCGGTGGTGATCTTGAGTTTGAGTCCGGGCATGTGTGCTCTCTAGCTCGCCTCGCCCTGCAGACGCAGGAACAAGGTGGTTCTGCCGCGTGCCACGACGTTGAGTCGGGCCTCGGCCTGGAATCCTTGGGTGAAGGTGAAGTGCGAGCGCACGGGCTTGGTGCGCTCGACCTCGGCGATGACTTCCTCGACGAAACGGGCGCTGGCGCTCTGCCCATCGGCACCGGTCAGCGTCAGCGCAAGCTCGAAGGTATGCGGCTGGCCGCGCGGCTCCTGCTGCCACCACTCGCGGATGGCCACCGCGCCGCCGAACGACTCGACCACCATCCGCACGCTGTTGGCGGTGCCCTTGCGGCGCTGGATCGCCATGGCACTGCGCAGGCGCGAGCGCTTGACCGCATCGCTCCAGTCGGCCTTCCAGTCGTCGACCGAGAGCGTCCACGCCAGCCATGGCAGATGGCCGGCCGGGCACGTGTCCGGGTTCCACAGATCGGGGTACGG
>NZ_JBEOLS010000099.1:0-7529 GCF_040279205.1 Xanthomonas hortorum | reverse complement strand
GGACACGCCGCAAGTACGTCCATGTAGGCTCTTACGCGGCATCCATGCCGCGTAAGGTCCCGCGACGGTGGGCGGGCAAGGACCAGTCGAGATGGTCGGTGTGCATAGTGCAAGCAATGCGTGACGTGCGTTGCTTAGATAACGGCGTGTCCGATCATCTTCTCAATGCAGTCAAAGCAATGGGCAGGCTCTCAACAAAGCAACCTACAAACTCTCTGGTGCGGTGTCCTCACCGATTGCGGGACCGTGTGCGGCATGGATGCCGCCACCGAGCCCCCAGGGACGGGTTCACGGCGTGTCCCGCGAGCGGTGAGGGCACCGCGCATTCGACCCACTCAGTGTTTGATCTGGACGTCTGACTGCATCCACCAAGATGACGGCCGACAAAACCCCTGCACTCACTGACAGGCGCCCGCTCGCTAGGTTTTGTTAGCCGCTCTAGGTGAACCGCCCTGCGCTTGCCTGGCGATCCTTACTAGGCCACCGCGCACTTGGCGCACAAGCCATGCACTTCCAGCGTCTGCGCCTGCGGCTGGAAACCCAGCGCCTTGGCGCGGGCTTCCAGTTGCGAGACCACGTCGCGGTCTTCCAGCTCCACCGCGCTATGGCAGCGGTCGCAGATCAGGAACGGCACCGAGTGCTGGGCGCTGTTGGGGTGGTGGCAGGCGACGAAGGCGTTGACCGATTCGAGCTTGTGCACGAAGCCGTTGGCCATCAGAAAATCCAGCGCGCGATACACCGTGGGCGGGGCGTCGGCGCCGACGCCCTTGCCTTCGCGCACCCAGTCCAGCAGCTCGTAGGCCTTGACCGGCTTGCCGGCATCGGCGATCAGCCGCAGCACATTCGCGCGGATCGGCGTCAGCCGCAGGCCGCGCTCGCTGCACGCACGCTCCACCGCGCGCACGAAGCCGTTGGCGTCGTCAACGTGGTGATGCGGTGCAGTGCAGGCGTGTTCGTTGGTTTTCATCACAGGCTCCGGCGGTCAGCCCGCTCCTATCTTGATGAGTGCCGCATCGATGCGTTTCAAGGCGCCCTCGCGGCCGGCCAGGTACACCGTCTGCGAAATGTCCGGGCTCACCTGGGTGCCGGTGATGGCCACACGCAGCGGCTGGGCGACCTTGCCCATGCCCAGTTCCAGCGCGGCGGCCGCATCGTGCAGCGCGGCCGAGACACTTTCCACACTCCACTCGCTGACCCCGGCCAGCAGTTCGCGCGCCTTGCCAAGCGGTATTTCGGCGCCCAGCTTGAGATGCTTGATCACCGCGGCTTCGTCATAGGTTTCCAGCGGCTGGTACCAGACCACGGCTTTTTCGGCCATTTCCTTCAAGGTCTGCACGCGCTCGCGCAGCGCCACCACCACATCGGCGGCGGCCGGGCCGGCAGCGACATTGATGCCGAGCTTGGCCAGCTGATATTCCAGCTGCGGGGCGATGCTGGCCGGGTCGTCGGTTTTGAGGTAATGCTGATTGACCCAGCCCAGCTTGGCCATGTCCAGCCGCGCAGCCTTGGAATTGACGTCCTTGACGTCGAACAGGTCGAGCAATTCCTGCTGGGTGAACAACTCCTGGTCACCGTGCGACCAGCCCAGACGCGCCAGATAATTGATCAACGCATGCGGCAGATAGCCGGCGTCCCTGTACTGCATCACGTCGGCCGCGCCGGTGCGCTTGGACAGCTTGGCGCCCTGCTCGTCCAGGATCATCGGCATGTGCGCGAACTTGGGCACCGGTGCGCCCAGCGCTTCGTAGATGTTGATCTGGCGCGGGGTGTTGTTGATGTGGTCGTCGCCGCGGATCACCTCGGTGATGCCCATGTCCCAGTCGTCCACCACCACCGCGAAGTTGTAGGTGGGGAAGCCGTCCGGGCGGAAGATCACCATGTCGTCGAGCTCGCTGTTGGCGATCTCGATGCGGCCCTTGATCAGGTCGTCGAACACCACCGTGCCGGCTTGCGGATTCTTGAAGCGGATCACCCGGTTGGGGTCGTCGCGATACGGCAGGTTCTGCTCGCGGGCGGCGCCGTTGTAGCGCGGTTTTTCCTGCCTGGCCATCGCGGCCTCGCGCATGGCGTCGAGCTCGGCGCGGGTTTCGTAGGCGTAGTAAGCCTTGCCTTGCGCCAGCAGCTGCTCGGTGACCTCCTGATAGCGGGCCACGCGCTGGGTCTGGTAGATCGGGCCTTCGTCGTAGCCCAGGCCCAGCCACTCCATTGCCTCCAGGATGGCGTCGATCGCCTCCTGGGTGCTGCGCTCACGGTCGGTGTCTTCGATGCGCAGCACGAACTGCCCGCCGCGGTGGCGTGCCTCCAGCCAGCAATACAGGGCGGTGCGGGCGCCACCGATGTGCAGGTAACCGGTGGGGCTGGGGGCAAAACGGGTGCGGCAGGTCATGGAGCGCTCGGCGAAACGGGTGTCGGCCGATTTTACCTTGCGCAGCGCAGACCTGCCCGCTTGCGGCTCAGCGGTTGCGCAGCAGGTCGCCGTAGACCACGCAATTGCCACCGCTGCGCGCCGGGCCTGGCGCGTCGTACAGCACCAGCCAGCTGGGCGTGTTGCCGGCCAGGTGTTTGGGAAGATTGCAGATCGCCTCGGCACGGTCGCTGTCGGTGCCATGCGGCAGCACCGCCGATTCCAGCAGGTCGTGCTGAAAGCGCACCGGTGCCTGGTTGGCGGCCAGCGCTGCGCGCGCGTCCGGCCATTTGAACAGGCGGATTTCGCCGTTCAGCACCATGGTCGGCCCGGCCAACAGGTACAGATCGTCGCCGGAATAATGCAGGTCGCGGATGCCCAGCCCGCCCAGTTGCAGGAAGTGCTTGCGCAACAGCGTGCCGTCTTCGTCCAGCGGCGCCAGGCGTAGATGATCACCATGCGCCTCGACCCGGATCTCCAGCATTGCCGACCAGCCGCGCAGCACCGGCCCACGCAGGCCCAGCAACAAGCGCTGGCCGTCCACCACGATGCCTTCGATATCGAAGCCGTTGTCCTTGCCCGGGATCTTCAGAAACGGGCCGAAATGCGGGTCATCGGCCAGCAGGTCGGTGAGCTGGTTGTGCTTGGCATCGCCCTTGAGTCGCAGCGCGCGACGGCCGTCGGCGGCTTCGCGCACCAGTCGCGGGGTGCCGTCGGCATCGCGTTCGATCGGCAGACAGGCCAGCAGGCGGCGGTTGGCATCGAGTTTGAGCTTGGTCAGGCGCTTGGCGTTTTCGGCATCGTCGCGACTGCGTTTGGCGTTCTTGCGCTTGAGCCCATGCGAGCCGATCACCCACAGAAATCCATCCGACAGCGCCATGCCTTCCAGATCCGCCTCCTCGGCCGCCTCGCCCGGCAGATCCAGCAGCTCGGCCAGCGCAAAGCTCTGCCCTTCACCGAAGCGCAGCGTCTCGCGCTGCACGGGATCGAGCTTGCGCAGCCGATCCACCGCGCAGGCTTCGTCGCCGGCCACCCACAGCCAGTCGTCGGTGAAGGCCGCGCCGGACAGATTGCTGTGCACCAGCGCGCCGGGCGCGAATTCGAGCCGGACGCTGTGCGGAATCAGGGTTTTCTTGGTCATGGGAACCTGGTGGGTAATAGGTCAGTCGAACCCGGCCAGCTTGGCACGCGCTACGTGAGCGGCCAACTGCCCGTGCCAATCGCGATCGTTGGCGACTTGCGCGTGTGCGCGGCTGGCTTCGAAGGCATCGAAGTCCAGCTCCGCATACGCCCACACCGCATCGCCGTGCGTCTGCGCCAGCACGCCATCGGCCGGGAAGCCGACATCCATCGGCGCGAACACCGCCGCCTCGCCAGTATTGACGTCCAGTGCCGGGCTCCACGGCGCCTCGCCGGCGGTGACCGATTGCGCGACGAACACGCGGTTTTCCAGCGCGCGCGCCAGGCAACCGATGCGCACCCGCATCGCGCCGGCGGCGGTGTCGGTGCAGCTGGGCACGATCAACAGCCGCGCACCTGCTTCGTATTGCGCACGCACCGGCAGCGGGAACTCGCTGTCGTAGCAGATCGCGATCGCCGCGCGCACGCCGTCCAGCTCGAACACCTTCAGCGCATCGCCGGGCTCGATCAGCCCGGTGGCCTTTTCGAAGCCGGTGAGTTGCAGTTTGTCCTGCCAACCGTGCCGGCCCTCGGGCGTAAACCAGTCGCTGCGATTGCGGTAGCGGCCCTGGCCCAGATCAAGCAGAAAACTACCGGCAATCAGATGCACCTGATGCTGCCGCGCCAATCCGGAAAACAGCTCCAGCCACGGCGCACGCAGCGCCTGGATCGCCGCCAGCGACTCCGGCAAACCGGCAGAAACATGCGTGCCGAAGGTTGCGCCCAGCTCCAGCGCCAGATATTCCGGCAGTACCAACACACGTGCGCCGGTAGCGGCGGCCTCACTCACCAACACGGATTGACGCGCGGCGAACGCAGTGAAATCGGCGGGTTTGCCGATCGGGTATTTGGCGACGGCGATTTTCATCTGGTGGCCTTGCTGCGATTGATCGGAAGGTGCGACGTGGCGAGGCGCTCGTTGGCAATCATGACGACACCGCACGCGTCCACACGCTCAAGCTGTGGTCGATCTCGCCGTGTTGCAACTCCGCCCATGCCAACTGCACGCGCATCTGCGGTTGCGGCGCATAGCCGCGCTTGCGCCAGAACACATCGTTGGGCCGGTAGTCGGCCGGTTTGCGCGGATCGTCTTCTGCACGTTCCACCGAGCAAAACGCAGTGAGCGCAAATCGGCCCAGCGCGCGTGCATGCGCTTCGCGCCGGTCGAAAAAGGCATGACCGATCCCCTGCCCGCGATACGCCGGCAGCAACACCGACTCGCCGAAATAGAACACGCTGGCCGGGTCGATGCCGGCCGCGCGAAACGGCACGTGAAAGGCCTCGCTGTCGTCGAGCAACGGCAAACCGGTAGAGGCACCGATTACCGCATCGCCATCGCGTGCCAGCACGAACACGCTATCCGGCGAGGCCGCATACGCAGCCAGATAACCGCGTTCGTAATCGGCATGGCCGTCATACAGATACGGCCATGCCCGGAACACCGCGATGCGCAGCTGCGCTACCGCATCCAGATGCGGCAACACGTCCGTGCCGCGCACCGTTTCGACGATCAGGGAGGAACCAGTCATGCCTGCATGGTAAGCGAGCCTGGCGCGCCTGCCACATTGAGCCTCACCGCAGCCAACGGCCGTGGCCCGGACCCGCCGCATCGGGTTGCTGCCACAACAACCACACCGCCGCCTCGTCGGCGGCCAGCAGCACCCCGAGCAGTGCATCGGTACTGCGCGCCCAATAGCTGCCGTTGTTCAGCCGCTGCCATGGCCCGTAGCTGCGCATCGGCGCCTTGCCAGGCTGCACTTTGTGCTGCTGCGCCGCCTGCAAAAAACCAGCTCCGCCCGTGCGCAGCGCCTGCGCAGTGGCTGCATGCAGGCGCAGGCCGATCACGCCGCCGCGCCCCTCACGGCCGAGCGGCAACGCCGACAACGGCGAACATTCCCAACATTGCAGTGGCGCTGCGGGAAGCAGCGCCACCGTGTCGATCCCGGCGGGCAGCAAACGCTGCGCCCGCCGGTGCACCTGTGCGTGAGCGAGCATGCCGGCCTCAGCGCAGGCTGTTGCCAAGCTCGTACCAATCGAGCTTGCGGGTGACCCACATGATGCTGGCCAGGATGCCGAACAACAGCAACGATCCCATCAGCAGCGCGTTGTCTTCGGAAACAAGCAGGCTGTAGAGCACGCCATACAACGCGGTGAGCATCACCGAGAACCCCGCTGCACGTGCCCAGCTACGCAGCACGCCGGACAGGTAGAAGAACTGCAGCCCGATACACGCCGCGGCCGACACCAGATACGCCTGCCAGAACGCGATGTGCTCGGAAAGGCTCAACAACAGCAGGAAGAAGATCGCCAGCGCCAGACCCACCAGCAGGTATTGAAGCGGATGAATCGGCAAGCGCTTGATCAACTCGAACAACACGAACGCCACAAACGTCAGCACCACGAACAGGATGCCGTACTTGCTGGCGCGGTCGGCCTGGGTATACACGTCCACCGGGTCGACCAGGCGCACTTCCAGCGTATCCAACGACGATTGGCTGGACTGCAACTGCGTCTGCGCACCGGTGGCCAGCGACGACAGCGACCAGCTGGCATCGAAGCCCTTCGGCCCGATGCTCGGCGCGTTCGGCAGGAAGCGGCCGCCGAAAGACGGGTGTTGCCAGCTGGAACGCAAGGCGATCTCGTTGTTGTCGGCGATCGGTGCGATGGCCAGCCGGCGCGTGCCATCCAGCACGAACTGCATGTCCACCACGTTGCCGTCCTGCACGCGGCCGGCAACCGGGTCGGCCAGCGGGCTCAGTTGGGCATGGATCCCTGCCGAGCGATCGGCCAATGCGCCTGCGCCGCTTTCCAGTGCCAGCGTGCGCCCATCCACCTGCAGGCGTGGCGTGCCCACCAGCCCACGCACATCGGAAATGCCCACCGCCAGGTGCGGCTGGCCATACACGCGGGTCGGCGCGGCGACGTAGTCAAACGGTGCGTACTCGGCATGCAGGGTCGCTTTCCAGGAATACACCTGCACGCGATACAGGCCCACTTCGCGCACCGAGGGCACCATCTCGCCGCTGAGTTTCAGGCTGCGCGGGGTCTGCAGCAGCACGCCTTCGCGCTTGCGCCACACCTTGCGCTGATTGCCCTGCTCGTCCGGCTCGGTGACCTGCACGTCCTCGGTATACGGCAGCACCCGCACCGGCGCGATGAACTGCTGCTCGCCCGCCTTGCTCTGCGCCACCCGCTCCACCGCTTCGTCGCGGTAGCGGGCGCGGTCCTGCACGGCGCCGCGGATCAACAGCAACGGAATCAGCAGCAGCAGGATCAGCCCGCCGATGGTGGCGAACCGCAACAACAGTTTCAGGGATTTCATCGGCCATCCTCATTCTTGGAGGTGGCCAGGGTGCGATGCGCGGGTGTGGAGGGTTTGAGGCGAATTTGAAGCGAATGTGAAGTGGGCAATCAGCTGGCGAATCGTCGTGCATTGCTGCAATTAGAGGGGCTAACAAAAACTGGCAAGCGCTCGCCTGGGTCGAGGGCGCGGTGCCCTCGCCGCTCGCGGGACACGCCGTAAACCCATCCCTGGGGGCTCGGTGGCGGCATCCATGCCGCCACACGGTCCCGCAATCGGTGAGGACACCGCGCCAGAGAGTTCGTAGGTAGTTTGATGAAAGCCTACCTGTTGATCGCGTTACGTTTTGCGTTGCAAAGCTGATGGGCCGCAGCGTTGTTCAAATAACACACCATGCCTTGCTTGCAACCATGCGCACCGACCATCTCGACTGGTCCTTGCCCGCCCACCGTCGCGGGACCTTACGCGGCATGGATGCCGCGTAAGAGCCTTATCTGTTCGCAATCTGGCAGATTAGGTGTCGAGAGCCGGCGTGGGCCACCGTGAGAGCCTGGATCTCAGCGATCGCCGTGTAGCTTGGTACCCACGCCGGATTCTCCCTTGATTCGCCCGAACAGTTGCCCGAGGTGACACTCGAAACGATAA
>NZ_JBEOLS010000098.1:0-7950 GCF_040279205.1 Xanthomonas hortorum | reverse complement strand
AGTTGCCAAAGCGCTTGGGTAGGCCGCGCCATTTGCAGCCATGCTCGGCAACGTAAAGGATGGCGTTGACCACTTGCAGGTTGGTCATGCTGACATTGCCGCGCTGCGCCGGCAGGCAGTGTTCGATTAGAGAAAATTGTGCTGGCGTGATCTCCATGCACGATAGTTTAATCGCTCGGGCCATTAGTGTTAACAGGCCCTAGATATATTTTGTCGATTACAAAGGTGTGCTTGCGATCAAACCCTGCAACGCACACCCCACAAACGCAAACACCCGCCTTTCGGCGGGTGTTTGCTTGGATGCAGATCGCGTAATCGGTGGATTACTTGATCTTGCCTTCCTTGTACATCACGTGCTTACGCACGACCGGGTCGTATTTCATCATTTCCATCTTCCCCGGAGTGTTTTTCTTGTTCTTATCCGTGGTGTAGAAGTGGCCGGTAGCGGCCGAGGAAATCATACGAATCTTGTCACGCTTGCCTTTTGCCATGACTGCTTACTCCTCAGACCTTTTCGCCGCGCGCACGCAGCTCTTTCAGAACGGCATCAATCCCGTTCTTGTCGATGGTGCGCAATGCATGCGCGGAGACACGAAGCTTCACCCAGCGGTTCTCGCTGGCGACCCAGAAGCGGCGCTCGTGCAAGTTGGGCAGGAAGCGACGACGGGTTCTGTTGTTTGCGTGGGAGACGTTGTTACCCGTCTGCACACGCTTGCCGGACACTTGGCATACGCGGGACATTACGCACCTCGATAAATGAATTGCCACCCATAGCCTGGGGAGCGGCGGCCCCGACAGCGCTAGGCTGCCACGCAACGTTGGGAATCAAGAACTTACGCTGGGAACGAGCCGGCAACCCCATCGCGCTGGGTGCCGCCATCCGGAGCGATCCGGGCACAGCGAGCCGCGCATTATGCACGGCTTTCCTTTGTGCCGCAAGCACTTAGCCCGCACGGCCACGCCCTACCCGCTCGCGATGCAGCCAGCGATACAGCACCGGCAGCACCAGCAGGGTCAGCAAGGTGGACGAGACGATGCCGCCGATCACCACCGTGGCCAGCGGGCGCTGCACCTCGGCACCGGCGCCGACGTTGAAGGCCATCGGCACAAAGCCGAGTGCGGCCACCAACGCCGTCATCAACACCGGCCGCAGACGGCTCAGCGCACCTTCGCGCAGCGCCTGCTCCAGCGACATGCCCTCGGCACGCAAGCTGCGCACGAAGGCGATCATCACCAAGCCATTGAGCACCGCCACGCCCGACAACGCGATGAAGCCGACGCCGGCGGAGATCGACAACGCCAGATCGCGCAGTGCCAACGCCACCACGCCGCCGGTCAATGCCAGCGGCACGCCGCTGAACACCACCAGCGCATCGCGCAGCGAGCCGAACGACCAGTACAGCAGCGCGAAGATCAGCAACAAGGTGCCCGGCACCACCCAGGCCAGGCGCTGGCCTGCAGAGATCAATTGCTCGAAGGTGCCGCCGTAGCCGATCCAGTAGCCGGTCGGCAGCACCACCTCGGCCTGCACCCGCTGCTGCACCTCGGCGACGAATCCGCCCAGGTCGCGATCGCGCACGTTGGCAGTGATCACGATGCGGCGCTTGCCGTCTTCGCGATTGATCTGGTTAGGCCCCAGCACGGTCTCGATCTTCGCGACCTCACGCAGCGGCACGGTGGTGGGTTCGCCACTGCGCCAACCGGCCGCGCGGCTGGATTCGTCGACATCGGCGCGCTCGCCATCGCCACGCAGCGGGATCGGCAGATCGGCCAATGCAGTGGGGTCCTGACGCAGGCCTTCCGGCAGACGCACCACGATGTCGAAACGGCGGTCGCCCTCGAACAACTGCCCGGCCGCCTGCCCACCCACTGCGGCCGACACCGTGTCCTGCACCACGCCGGGATTGAGGCCATAACCGGCCAGCGCGGCGCGATCGGGCACCACCGCCAGCATCGGCAAGCCGGTGGCCTGCTCCAGGCTCACGTCGGCCGCGCCCGGCACCGTGCTGGCGACTTCCTGCACGCGTTGCCCCAGTTTGACCAACGTGTCCAGGTCGTCGCCGTACACCTTGATCGCCACGTCCGCACGCACGCCGGAAATCAGCTCGTTCATGCGCATCTGGATCGGCTGGGTAAACTCGTAGTTGTTGCCGGGCAGTTGCTTCACCGCCTCCTCGATCTCGGCCACCAGTTGCGCCTTGGGCTTGCGCGGGTCCGGCCACTGATCGCGTGGATGCATGATCAGGAAGGTATCGGCCACCGACGGCGGCATCGGGTCGGTCGCCACTTCGGCGGTGCCGAGCTTGCCGAACACATGCGCCACTTCCGGAAACTGCTTGATGCGTTTTTCCAGCGTGGATTGCATGGTGATGGCCTGTTCCAGGCTGGTGCCGGGAATGCGCAAGGCATGCAGCGCGATATCGCCTTCGTCCAGGTTCGGAATGAACTCGCTGCCCAGGCGCGTGGCCAACACCGCGCACACCACCACCGCGACCACTGCACCGATACCGACCAAACGACCGTGCCGCAGTGCGCGATCGAGCATGGGCGCATACACGCGACGCGCCCAACGCATCGCACGGTTTTCGTGCTCGGCCACCTTGCCGCCGAGCAACAACGCGATCGCCGCCGGCACGAAGGTCAGCGACAACAACATCGCACCGGTCAGCGCCAGCACCACGGTGATCGCCATTGGATGGAACATCTTGCCCTCGATGCCAGTGAGCGCGAACACCGGCAGATACACCGCGGTGATGATGCCCAGGCCGAACAGGCTGGGACGGATCACTTCGGCCGTGGCTTCGGCGGTGAGTTCAAAACGCTCGTCGCGCTCGAGCACACGCCCCAGGCGCAACTGCGCTTCACCGAAGCGGCGCAAGCAGTTCTCCACGATGATTACTGCGCCATCGACGATCAAGCCGAAATCCAGCGCGCCCAGACTCATCAGATTGCCGGACACGCCACCGCGCACCATGCCGGTGAGCGTGAACAACATCGCCAACGGGATCACCGCCGCGGTGATCAAGGCCGCGCGCACATTGCCCAGCAGCAGGAACAGCACCACGATCACCAGCAAGGCGCCTTCGATCAGGTTCTTGGCGACGGTGACGATGGTGCGGTCCACCAGCGCGGTGCGATCGTAGACCGGTACTGCCTGCACGCCGGCCGGCAAGCTGGCGTTGGCCAGTTCCAGGCGCTGCGCGGCCGCTTGCGCCACGGTGCGGCTATTGGCACCGACCAGCATGAAGACCGTGCCGAGCACCACTTCGGTGCCGTCTTGCGTGGCTGCACCGGTGCGCAACTCGCGGCCCTCGCCGACCTGCGCCACATCGCGCACCCGGATCGGCACACCCTCGCGCCGATCCAGCACGATTGCGCCGATCTGCGCGATATCGTCTACCTGCCCCGGCACCCGCACCAGAAACTGCTGCCCGTTGCGTTCGATATAGCCGGCACCGATATTGCGGTTATTGGCTTCCACTGCCCGCACTACATCGTCCAGCGTAAAACCCAACGCCACCAGGCGCGCCGGATCCGGGGTGATATGGATCTGCCGCGCATAGCCGCCGATGGTATTGACCTCGGTGACGCCGGGCACATTGCGCAACTGCGGGCGTACCACCCAATCCTGCAAGGTGCGCAGATCGGTGGCCGTCCACGCGCTGCCATCGGGCTTGCGCGCATTCGGCTTGGCTTCCACCGTGTACATGAAGATCTCGCCCAGGCCGGTCGCGATCGGCCCCAGCTGCGGCTCCAGATCGGCCGGCAATTGCGACTTGACCTGCTGCAACCGCTCGGCCACCTGCTGCCGCGCAAAATACAGATCCGTGCCATCGGCAAACACGGCTGTCACCTGCGACAAGCCATAGCGCGACAACGAGCGCGTGGACTCCAGGCCCGGCAAACCCGCCAACACCGTCTCCAGCGGAAACGTCACCCGCTGCTCCGATTCCAACGGCGAATACCCCGGCGCCGCGGTATTGACCTGTACCTGCACATTGGTGATATCCGGCGTCGCATCGATCGGCAACCGCGAAAAACTCCACGCCCCGATCGCAATCAACACCCCCGTCAACGCCAGCATCAACCACCGCTGCGCAATCGCAAACCGAATGATGTTAGTGAGCATGACGCGCACCTCTGCACACACTCGGCGCAACTACGTGCGCAGCCACACCGATCAGTGCGTGCGTGTCTGTGCCGCGACCGCGTCGATGACTGAAAAAACGTGTCACTGAAGCATGGAAGAGCTGTTCGCACGCACGTGCGTGCGGTCGAGGAAGAAGCAAACCGGAAACGCAGCGATCAATGATCATGCGACGCCCCCGACTTCTCGATATCCGCCTTGACCAGATAACTCTGCTCCACCACCACCGCATCACCCGCCGCCAAACCCGACACCACCTCCACCTGCTGCGCATCGCGCGCGCCCAGTTTCACCGGCCGCACCTCATACATATCGCCCACCCGCACGAACACCACCTCCCAGTCGCGGAACTGCTGCAAGGCCCCCACCGGCACCACCATCGCCGCTGGCTGCTGCGCCACCGTCACCCGCGCCTTCACTGCCGAGCCCGGCCGCCACAGGCCGTCGTCGTTGCGCAACACCGCGCGCGCCACCGTGCTCTGACTCGCGGTGGCCGTGCCCGGCAACACGCGCTCCAACGTGGTCTGCGCCACCACGCCATCGCTGATGCGCGTCACCGTCACCGGTGCGCCGGCGGTGATGTGCCCGGCATCGGCGCCGAAGATGTGCAGATCCACCCACAGGCTCGACAGGTCGGCAATCTCGAACAACGCCTGGCCTTCGCTGGCGTTGCTGCCCAGGCTGGCGTTGCGGGCGAGCACGGTGCCGCTGATCGGTGCGCTGACCGAATACGTGGTCAGGCTCAGGTTGCTCTCCACCGTGGCCAGCACCTGGCCGGCGCGCACCTGGTCGCCAACGTTGACGCGCAGGCTGCGCACCGGCCCGGGGAAGCGCGCGGTGGCCTGCGCCTGCGCACCTTCTGCCGGCGTGAGCAAGCCTTGCACTTCGTGCTGGTCGGCAATGCTGCCGGGGCCAACGGGCGCAACACGAATGCCGGCGTCCTGCGCGATCTTCCCCGCGATGGTGGTGCGGCCTTCGTAGCTGGGATAGGCCCAGCGATGCGACTTGCCCTGCACGGTGGCGCGCACCTCCACATCGAACGAATGCGGCTCGCCGACCGTGCTGTCGGCCAACAGGCTGCCATCGTCGCGCGCGCGCAATCGATGCACTTCGTTGATGCCGCCGAGCCGGGTCAAGCGCACTTCGACACTGCCGGCGCTGGGCGGCAACGGTTTGCCTTCGCGATACAGCCAGGCTTGATACGTGGGTGGCGTGCCGTCTTCGGCAATCGCCAGCTCCACACTGTCGCCGCCCTGTTCGAGCAGGCGCCCGCCGTGCGCGCCTTTTTCGGCTTCCTCGCCATGTGCGTCGGCTTCACCCTCGGCACCGGGCGTTGCGTGGTCATGGGCTTCTTCGCTGTTGCCGCTGTTGCCGCCGCAGCCGCTCAGCAGCAGCGCCAGCACAAGCGGCGCAATCAAAAAACGTTTCATCGAAATTGGTCCTGGTTGGCGCCGGCGCAGTGCGTCGGGCGAACGAACGAAGATGGTCTGCGCGGTAGGCGCGAGCATCGCTTGGCGACTGCTGGATGCCGATGCGGTTGCGAATGCGGCTGGGAATGCCGATACCGATACCGGCGCAGCAGACCCAGGCAGACGCATGCAGACCGCGCGAAAACGCGCAACGGACGTAGCGCTCATGGCCCCACCTGCGCAGCGCTTTCGAGCACAAACGGCTGCCCGGTCAGGCGCTGAATTTCGATCAACGCAGTCTGCGCTTCCAGTGCCGCGGCCAGTTGCTGCTGGCGTGCATCGCTGCGCTGCGCCTGCAGTTGCGCCCAGTCCAGATAGCTGGTCGCACCGGCGCGATACGCGCGCTCGGCAGCGGCATCGGCACGCGCAAGCGCGGGCAACACATCGCTGCGCATCCGCGTCACTTCCAGCTGTGCGGCGCGGTAGCGGCCATGCGCATCGGCCAACGTGGTGTACAGCACCAAGGCCTGCGATTGCCGCTCGATGTCCAGCAGCGACAGCTCCGCCTCGGCGGCGCGGATCTCCGGTTGCGCGCGCGCGGCGCTGCCCAGCGCCAGCGAAACGCTGCCGAGCAGCGCGGTGGCGTCGTTGCCCTCGAGCCGGCGCACGCCCACCTGCCAGTCCAGATCCGGGCGCGCCTGGCTGCGTGCCAGCCGCACCCGCGCCTCGCGCACGCGCTGCTCGCCGTTCAAGCGCGCCAGTTCTGGCGTGGCATCGAGCAGCTGCGCCAACACCTCGAACTCGGGAATCGCCGGCAACTGCAGCGGGTCGCCGGTGACAGCGCCGAAGTCCGGCGTACGCTCACCCCATAACACCGCCAGCTGGCGACGTGCCGCCAGCAGCTCCTGCTGCGCGCGGTCGCGCTCCAGTTCCGCGCGCGCCTGCAAGGCCTGCGCGGTCAGCACGACCGATTCAGGTGAGGCGCCGGCCTGCAGCCGTTGGCGCGCGGCACTGACGGTGCGCTGGCGCTGGGCAAGCGTTTCCAGTGCCACCGCATGCCGCTGCGCGGCCATGCCGATGGCCAGATAGCGCCGCGCCACTTCGGCCAGCACGTCCAGTCGTGCCAGCGCGCGTTGCGGCGCCAGCGCGTCGATACGTGCCTGGGCCAGGGTGCGGCGCGCGTCGAGCTTGCCGCCGCGTTCCAGCACGCCGGCCAGGGTGACGGTGAGTTCGGCCTGGTCCAGCGCGCGGGTCGGGCCGGTGCCGAACACGTTTTCCAGTTCGGCGCCGATACGCAACGGCGGGCGCAACGCGTCGCGCTCGGCTTCGGCGGTGAGGACCGCGCGCTGACCATCGGCCAGACGCAGATCGGGGTGCTGCCGGGCAACGCGCGCAATGGCGTCGTCCAGGGTCAGCACGGGTTTGGGCGGTACGTCCTGCGCCATGGCGCACGGCACGACCGCGAAGACGGCAAGTACCGTCAGTCGCAACCACATGAGGGTGTCTCCGGAATCGGGATCGATGGACAGGCCGGCAGCTGCCGGCGATGCATCAGGCCGCGATCGGAGGACGCAATCCGGTCTCGCTCAGCTGCGAGCGGTAGTGCGCGAAGACGGCCACAGGCTGGGCCTGCGTATGCGTGGACAGCGGCAGCCAAGCCAGCGCCGGCAACACCGCCGGATTCTGGCCGTGGCAGTAGCCGCTGTGCATCAGGGCGTGCATCAGGCCGGCACCATCGCGCTCGCCGGCATCGCCTTCGTCGGCACCGTCATGGCCGTGCGGCGCGGTGTCTTCCAGATGCATCTGGTCGTGCGCCAGCGCATGCACATCGCCCAGCGCGCAGGCCACCGGTGCGACCAACACGCCCATGACCAGCACTGCCAACGCCATCAGGCGCAGCAACGGGTGCAACAGGCGGGCGCGGCGAAGCAACATGGGCGCAGCGTATCGGGGCCGGGGCAGTTACACAATCGCATGCACGGCTTAATAGGAAGCTCAGGTCAAAAGCTTAGTGAGTCGAGGGCGCGGTGCCCTCGCCGCTTGCGGGACACGCCGTGAACCCGTCCCTGGGGGCTCGGTGGCGGCATCCATGCCGCCACACGGTCCCGCAAGCGGCGAGGACACCGCACCAGAGAGTTATTCGGTGGCTTTTTAAAGCCATGCACACAGACCAACTCGACTGGTCCTTGCGCGCTCACCGTCGCGGGACCTTACGCGGCATGGATGCCGCGTAAGAGCCTTATCTGTTCGCAATCTGGCAGATTAGGTGTCGAGAGCCGGCGTGGGCCACCGTGAGAGCCTGGATCTCAGCGATCGCCGTGTAGCTTGGTACCCACGCCGGATTCTCCCTTGATTCGCCCGAACAGTTGCCCGAGGTGACACTCGAAACGATAA
>NZ_JBEOLS010000097.1:0-9282 GCF_040279205.1 Xanthomonas hortorum | reverse complement strand
TTATCGTTTCGAGTGTCACCTCGGGCAACTGTTCGGGCGAATCAAGGGAGAATCCGGCGTGGGTACCAAGCTACACGGCGATCGCTGAGATCCAGGCTCTCACGGTGGCCCACGCCGGCTCTCGACACCTAAACTGCCAGATTGCGAACAGATAAGGCTCTTACGCGGCATCCATGCCGCGTAAGGTCCCGCGACGGTGGGCGGGCAAGGACCAGTCGAGATGGTCGGTGTGCATAGTTTCAATAAACAGCCAGCAAACTGTCGGGTGCGGTGGCGTCGCTGCGACCTCGACGCTGTGAGTTTGCTGCAGGGCCCTTGCCCGCCCACCATCGCAGGACACGCTGCAAGTACGTCCTTGTAAGCTCTTACGCGGCATCCATGCCGCGTAAGGTCCCGCGACGGTGAGCGGGCAAGGACCAGTCGAAAGTGTCGGTGTGCAGGGTTTTAAACAAAGCTACCGATCAACTCTCTGGTGCGGTGTCCTCGCCGATTGCGGGACCGTGTGGCGGCATGGATGCCGCCACCGAGCCCCCAGGGATGGGTTTACGGCGTGTCCCGCGAGCGGTGAGGGCACCGCGCGCTCGACCAACCAGGCGTTTGACCTGAGCTTCCGACTAAGAACGGCCAACAAAACGTAGCGATCGGTCGTCAGGTGGTTGCGGACGGCGCGCTCAGAACCGGGGTGTACGAGTGGTAATGCCGATTCCGAACACAGGCCGCGCCCGCGTGGGGGCTGCGCAGTAGGTTTATTAGCCGCTCTTAGTTCTTATCGTCGCCGGTGGGCAAGTATTGCCGCAACGCCAGCACCGATGCCCATGGGTCTGCGCGTTGGCGCTTGGCACGTTGCAATGCCTTGTCCATTGGAAACGCATCCGGGCCGCTGATCTTGCCGAGTTCTTCCCAGCGCAGCGGCACGGCGACGGTGGCTTTTTCGCGGGCGCGTAGCGACCACGAACACACACTGGTGCTGCCGCGCCCATTGCGTAGCCAGTCGACGAAGATCACGCCGTGGCGTTTAGCCTTGCTCATGGTCGCCACGTAGCGGTCCGGGGTGTGTGTTGCCAGTGCCTGTGCGAACGCTTCGCAGAAATCACGCGCTTGCTCCCAACCTACCTCCGGCACGATCGGCACCACCACGTGCAGGCCCTTGCCGCCGGACAGGCGCACCGCGCTCTCCAACCCCGCGCTGCGCAGCTTGGCGCGGATGTCGCGCGCGGCGGCGACCACATCGGGCCAGGACACGTCGTCGCCGGGATCCAGATCGAATACCAGACGATCCGGATGCTCCGGGTCGTCGATTTGCGCGCCCCAGGGATGCAGCTCAAGGGTGTTCATCTGCACCAGCTCGAGCAGGCCGGCGGCATCTTCGACGTAGATGTAATCCTCGGTGCCGCTTTTTTGCTTTAGCGGAATCGCCTTGATATGCGCGCCCAGATGGCGGCCTTCGTGCTTCTGGAAGAAGCACTCGCCGCCGGCGCCATCGGGACAGCGCAACAGCGACAACGGGCGGCGTGCGATCTCCGCCAGCACCAGCGGCGCCACTGCGCGGTAATAGTCAGCCACATCGCCCTTGCTGATACCGACCGCAGGAAACACTACGCGCTCGGGATGAGTGATGTTGATGCCGTCCGTCGCCGTGGACTTAGACGCGATGGACTTGGACGCTGCGGATTTCGACACCCTGGATCCGGACGCTGCAGTCTTCGATATGGCGGTCGTCTTCGATGCCGTCGAACGCACGCGTTTGCTGGTTGTCTTGGTGGATGCTTCCACTGTCGTTTTGGTTGCTTTTTTCGTCGGCGTCTTGCGCGCAGGCGCAATAGCCGTCGTCGCACCGCCACGCTTGCTCGCAGCACGCGGCTTGCCCGGCGCGACGCGATCGCCGCCCAACTCGCTCATGGGTTTGTCCTCACGCAAACGCTTGAACGCGGCTTGCCGCAGCAGCCCTTCCTTGGCCCAACCGCGAAAGGCCACCTCGGCGATCAACACCGGTCGCACCCAATGCAGATCGCGTGGCCGCCCCGGGATATGCGTGGGCAATTCCAGCGTGGCGGTGTCGCTATGCAGCGCCTGCAACAGCGTGGTGATCTTGCCGAGCAAGGCATCGTCGAAACCGGTGCCCACACGCCCGACATAGCGCAGCGTCTTGCCGTCGCGTTGCGCCATCAGCAATGCGCCAAAACCACTGCGTGCGCCCTTGGGGTCGGTGTAGCCCACCACCACGAACTCGTCGCTGTCTGCGTGCTTGGTCTTGACCCAATCGGCGCTGCGTCCTTCGCGATAAGGTGCATCGGCCAGCTTGCTGACGATACCTTCCCAACCGGTGCCGGCGCTGGCCGTGAACACTTCCGGGCCGTGCCCGACCACATGGTCGCTAAATGCCAGCGTGCCCGGTTGATCGCCCAGCAACTCGCGTAGCAATTGCTTGCGTTGCAGTAACGGGGTGCCGCGCAAATCCACTCCGGCGACACCGAGCAGATCGAACACGATGTAACGCATCTGCTGCGTGACGCTGCCATCGAGCGCGCGTTGCAGCGCCGAGAAATCGCTGCGCCCTTGCGCGTCCAGCACCACCAGCTCGCCATCCAGGCGCGCATCGCGCACTGGCAACGCCTGCAACGCGCGCACCACATCCGGAAAGCGTTGCGTCCAGGCCTGGTCGTTGCGTGAGCGCAACTGCACGTCGCCATCGACCAGATCGGCCAGCAGGCGATAGCCATCCCACTTGATCTCGTGCAGCCAGCGCTCACCCTCCGGGGCGTGCTCGCGCAGCAAGGTCAGTTGCGCGCGCAGCTCGGTTGGGCATGGCGCATCGCGCGCGCCGTCCAGCGCCAGTGCGCTGGTGCGCCACTGTTTGGATTCTGCACGCCCTGAGCGCACACGTTTGCTTGTCACTGTCGATGTCTCGGCGATTGCGTCTGGCGGCACACGTTGCGCACGGCTAGCCTTGCCGCGCGTTGTAACCGACGCTGTCTTGGTACGCCTTGCCGAAGTTGCCAAACCCGATGCACCGGCGGCCTGCTGCGCCACCAGCGCATCGGCATCCAGATCGGCCGCATAGGCATCGGTGCGCTTGAACAGCAGCCACTGCGGTTTGCCGCCACGCATCTGCGTGCGCACCAACGCAAAGCCACCGCGCAACAGCGTGCCCTGCAATTCGAATTCCAGCTTGCCCGCCTCCAGCGCCGCCAATGCGTCGCCTTCGCAGTGCCAATGGCCGTGGTCGAAGACATCCACATGCCCGGCACCGTAATGCCCTTGCGGGATATCGCCTTCGAAGCTGGCGTACGACAACGGATGATCTTCCACCTGTACCGCCGGGCGTTTTTCGCCAACGCGCAACGACGGACCCTTCGGCACGGCCCAACTCTTGAGCACGCCATCGGCTTCCAGACGGAAGTCGTAATGACGCGAGCTGGCGTGGTGCAGCTGCACCACGAAGATCGGCTGCTTGCTGGCGCGCGCAGGCGTCTCGCCGGCCGGTTCCGGTGTCTGGTCGAAGCGGCGCTTGGCGTTGTAGTCGTGCAGTGACATGGGCTGGGCCTATCCGGCCTTGCGGCGCGGCGGCGCTTTCGCGGCCGCTGTTTTGGTCGGCTTGCTCGCGGTCTTTTTGGTGGCCTTCTTGGCCGCCTTCTTGGTTGCGGTTTTCTTGGCAGGCGCTGCCGGCGCACTGCTTTTCTTGGCCGGCGTGCGTGTATTGGCCTGCAGGCTCTTCTGCAGCAGCGACATGAAGTCGACCACGTTGGTGCTGGCGTCTTCGTGCTGCGGTGGCTCGACATCCACGGTGGTGGTGCCGCCCTTGGCCCGGATGCGCTTGCGCAGGATCTGCTCGAGCTTGCCGCGGAACTCGTCGTGGTAATCCTCCGGCTGCCAGGTGCCGGACATCGACTCGATCAACTGCCTGGCCATCTCCTGTTCCTTGGGCGTGATGCGGTATTCGCCCACCGCGCCGGCCGGCAGCTTGAAGTCCTGCGGGTCCACCACTTCCTGCTGGTAGCGCAGCAGCAGCAGAATCAACGCATCGCCCTGCGGCATCACCGCCGCCAGGTATTCCCGGGTACGGATGACCACTTTTGCGATGCCCACCTTGCCGGTGTCGCGTAGCGTTTCGCGCAGCAATACATAGCCTTTTTCGGCTTTCTTGCCGGGCACCAGGATGTAGGGCTTTTCGAAATAGCGCGGGTCGATGTCGGCGGCGTCGACAAACGTCTCCACCTCTACCGTTTCATGGCTTTCAGGCGAGGCGGAGCGGATGTCCTGCTCCTCCACAATCACATAGCTGCCCTTGTCGTACTCGAACGCCTTGACGATCTCCTTCCACGGCACCTCGTCGCCGGTGTCGGCATTGACGCGCTCGAAGCGGATCGGCTTCTTGTCGCGCGAGTCGAGCATGCGGAAATGCAGATCCACCTTGCGCTCGCCCGACATCAGCGACACCGGCACATTGAGCAAGCCGAACGAGAGGGTTCCGGTCCAGATCGGTCGTGCCATCGGCGTGTGACTCCGGGTGCTGTTGGGGTAGCACATAGCTGTAACGCTGGCGCCGTGATCCATGCGTGAGCCATCCGCATGGCGCGACTGCATGCTCTTCACCCTGAGCGCGGTGAACTGCGCACCCATCTGCAAGCTCAGGAGAACACCATGTCCCGCGACCCACTGCGCGAGCAACCGACCCAACCCGGCGAACAGCACGGCAAGCGCGATGCCGAACATTACGAAGACCGCGGTGCAGGCGATGCGCCAGACAAGCTGATTCCGGCCGATGGCGACACCCCGGCCAAGACGCCGGGCACCGCGCCGTCGGCCGCGACCGACCGCTGAAGACACCTAACTGCAAAAACGCGCAAGCGTGCCAGCCGCGCTGATCAGCCCTACGCCCGACCTGCCTGCTGCAGGCGGGCGAACTCATCATCGGCAAACAGACGCGAGCGCACCAGAAAGCGCACGCCCTCGCCGTTTTCCAGCGAGAACATGCCGCCGCGCCCCGGCACCACATCGATGATCAATTGGGTGTGCTTCCAGTACTCGAACTGCGAGGCGCTGATATAAAACGGCGCACCGCCGATCTCGCCCAGCAGCACGTCACGATCGCCGACGATGAAATCGCCCACCGGAAAGCACATTGGCGAAGACCCATCGCAGCAGCCGCCGGATTGATGAAACAGCACATCGCCATGCCGCGCGCGCAGCGTGTCGATCAACTGCAACGCCGCCAAGGTGGCCATGACCTGCAGCGGCATCTCCGATTGCGTGGTGGATTGCGTGGTGTGGTGCATCGTCGGCCTCCTGCAGCCACATCAGGCCGCCCTGTCAGGCACGATACGCCTCTCACGCTGCTGCGCGCATGCGTTCTCCGCGAAGTGTCACGCGGCCGTGCTGCAAGGCGCAGCACGACCTACGCGGCTGCGCCGATTGGACAACTGTCGTGGCGGGGAGCTGTCTGCTGTCCGCTGCGGCACGCAGCGGCGCTGCATGAAGCGCCGCCTCATCAGAGGTTGCGGGCTTAGATCTTGATGAAGTTGTGCGTGGACAAGGCACCGAACGGCAACGAGGCAAGCCGGCCACCAACCTCCAGCGAGCCCAGATCCGCCGCGAAGAAGCCGGCAGCCTCGATGATCTTGCGAACCTCGGCCTTGGCGTCTGCGTCATCGCCCGAATAGAACAGCACACGCTTGCCGCCGGCAACTTCTGGCTCTGGCAACACGTTGACGTCGAGGTGGTTGAATGCCTTGACCACGCGTGCACCCGGAACGAACTGGCTCAACACTTCGCTGGAATGCTTGTCACCCAGATCGACCGCCTTGATGCCGTAGGCGGCAAGCGGATTGCTGGGGTCCTTCGCATCTTCCGAATTCGGGTCCAGGAATTCGACCGGATTGGTGCCGTCGACCACGATGCGGCCGTTCCATGCCGGCAGGCTGCCCAGGACGCTCTCGATATCGCTCCAGCGGATCGCCGCGAAGACGATATCGGCACTCGCCGCTTCCGCCGTGGTACCCGCCGTGATCGACGGACCCAGTTCCTGCACCAGCGCTGCCAGCGAATCCGGGCCGCGACTATTGGAAATGGTGGCCGAAATTCCGTGCTTGGCGAGCGCACGTGCAATGTTGGAGCCGAGGGCGCCGGAACCGATGATACCGATACTCATGATGTTCTCCTGATAAGACGTTGGGGTTGAAAGCAAAGGGCCGCCGGCGCCACATGGGCCGATCGGGTGTTGAGGCATCGAACGTACAAACAGCTCATTAATATACGTGTGTCACTTACTCTATTACATTTGTTGGGAAAACTTCACCAAACCAGCGGGATCGAAAACTTTCCAAGTCGCGCCACCTCTGCTGCGACCGACGCAATACTGGTTTTTGCCAGCTCCGCTTCAAGCGCCTTGCGTGCCCGCGCCAGCGGCGGGCCAAGCGCTTCGAGGATGTTTCCGCCGACTGCGCAGTTCTCGCAGGGTGGCGTTCGATGCGTAGGGAACAACTCGGTATCCTCGACGGCCTGATAGACGTCCAGCAGCCGTATCGTCTTCGCCTGCCGCGCAAGCAGGGCGCCGCCGCCCGCACCGAGCTGCGAACGGGTCAGGCCGGCCTCGGCCAGACGCGACAACAACGCGCGCACCACGACTGCCCCGGTATTGGCCGAGTAGGCCAGATCTTCGGAGCGCAGCGGTTTGCCATCGCTGACGGCCAGTGCTGTCAGGATGTGGACCGCAACGACGAAGCGGGTGCTGGTGGGCATGTCGGCCTGCTTGTGAATGTGTGTAACCAACATTACATCACACTTATCAGGCTGTCAACACGTTTGTGCGAGGCGTGCTTGCGCACTGCTTGAGCCGATCGATCATCCAGCGGCCCGCAGGCCCAGCACTGCGGTAGATCACCCACATTGGCAACTGCGCTCCACCAAGCGGCAGGCCCTGCACCGCAAGTTCGACCAAGCGCCCCTCGGCGAGGTCCTTGTCCACCGTATGCAGCGGCATCTCTCCCCAACCCAGCCCGCTGACCAGCAGCGCGTGCTTGGTGGACAGGTCTGCCAGGTGCCAGGTCAATGGCGAGCTGGCGGACGGCCGTTGTGCCGACAGTTGTGAGCGATCGGTGAGGACCAACTGCACAAGGAGAGTGGCGGCACGATCGTCAGTACCGCATCGCTGAGCGGCTGGCGCATGAGCAGTTGCAGGGCAAGGAATGGGCCGACTACACGCTGGGCAAGACCCTGCTCGGCCGGCTCGGCAAGCCGGAGGAAGTTGCGAACGTTGCGTTGTTTCTCGCCTCCAACGAGCGCGCGTTCGTGACCGGCATCGATATCAAGGTGGACGGCGGCATGGCGGTCTGGTGAGTTGATGGTGCGGCAAGCGCAACCTGGGTCACGCTTGCCATGACAACACTCAGAAAAACCCAAGCGCCTTCGGCGAATAGCTCACCAGCAGATTCTTGGTCTGCTGATAATGGTCGAGCATCATCTTGTGATTCTCGCGGCCGATGCCCGACTGCTTGTAACCGCCGAACGCGGCATGCGCCGGATAGGCGTGGTAGCAGTTGGTCCACACGCGCCCGGCCTGGATCGCGCGGCCCATGCGATACAGCCGCGAGGCATCGCGACTCCACACGCCAGCGCCCAGGCCGTAGAGCGTGTCGTTGGCGATCGCCAGCGCCTCGGCTTCGTCCTTGAAGGTGGTCACCGACACCACCGGGCCGAAGATCTCTTCCTGGAACACGCGCATCTTGTTGTGGCCCTTGAACACGGTCGGCTTGACGTAGAAGCCCCCGGCCAACTCGCCATCGAGCGTGTTGCGCTCGCCACCGATCAACACTTCGGCGCCTTCCTGTCTGCCGATATCGATGTAGGCCAGGATCTTTTCCAACTGCTCGCTGGAGGCCTGCGCGCCGACCATGGTGTTGGGGTCGAGCGGGTTGCCTTGCTTGATCGCCGCCACGCGTGCAAGCGCTTTTTCCATGAACTTGTCGTAGATCGATTCCTGGATCAGCGCACGCGATGGGCAGGTGCACACCTCGCCCTGATTGAAGGCGAACAGCACGAAGCCTTCCACCGCCTTGTCGAGAAAATCGTCGTCTTCGGCCATCACATCGGCGAAGAAGATGTTCGGCGATTTACCGCCCAACTCCAGCGTCACCGGAATCAGGTTCTGGCTGGCGTACTGCATGATCAGCCGGCCGGTGGTGGTTTCGCCGGTGAAGGCGATCTTGGCGATGCGCGGGTTGCTGGCCAGCGGCTTGCCCGCTTCCAGACCGAAGCCGTTGACCACGTTGAGCACGCCGGGCGGCAACAGCTCGCCGATGACTTCCATCAACACCAGGATCGACGCCGGTGTCTGCTCGGCCGGCTTCATCACAACGCAGTTGCCGGCGGCCAGCGCCGGTGCCAGTTTCCAGCACGCCATCAGCAGCGGAAAATTCCACGGAATGATCTGCCCGACCACGCCCAGCGGCTCGTGGAAGTGATAGGCGATGGTGTCGCTGTCGATCTCGGAGATGCCGCCTTCCTGCGCGCGAATGGCACCGGCGAAATAGCGGAAGTGATCCACGCACAACGGCACATCGGCGTTGAGCGTTTCGCGCACCGGTTTACCGTTGTCCCAGGTCTCGGCGTAGGCGAGCAGTTCCAGATTCTGCTCGATGCGGTCGGCGATCTTGAGCAACACGTTGGCGCGGTCGGTAGTGGAGGTCTTGCCCCAGGCCTCCTTGGCCGCATGCGCCGCATCCAGCGCCGCTTCGATGTCCTGCGCGTTGGAGCGCGCGATCGAGGTGAACACCTTGCCGGTGATCGGCGTGGTGTTGTCAAAGTACTGGCCGCTCACCGGCGCCACCCACGCACCGCCGATAAAGTTGTCGTAGCGCGGTTTGAAAATCGAGGTCGGGTCGGTATTCAATGGCTTGGTGGAGGGAAGCGCATTCATCATGGTCTCCTGCTGCGATGGTCCGATGCGAACGTGTATACCCGCGCAAGTGCTAGCGCAATGTCATGTCATGCGCTGTTGCGCTGCGTCATTGCGGCGCAGCCGTTTTTTCGTACGCAGCTGTGGAAAGTGCGCTGCAGCGCATCATTGAGTGCACACAGATAACTAGGGCCTGTTAACACTAATGGCCCGAGCGATTAAACTATCGTGCATGGAGATCACGCCAGCACAATTTTCTCTAATCGAACACTGCCTGCCGGCGCAGCGCGGCAATGTCAGCATGACCAACCTGCAAGTGGTCAACGCCATCCTTTACGTTGCCGAGCATGGCTGCAAATGGCGCGGCCTACCCAAGCGCTTTGGCAACT
>NZ_JBEOLS010000096.1:0-10319 GCF_040279205.1 Xanthomonas hortorum | reverse complement strand
ACGAGGACCGACCCAAAAAAGCAATCTGCGGCATGACCCCGGCTGCGTATGCCCAACATCTGGCAAACACCGATATCATCAGCCCCGGACTCTAAACCAGGCCGCTACTCAGGGCGGGGGGACGTCGCACCAGCAGCGAGGACATCCGTCAGGCGCTGCAGGAGGTGCAGGCGTGGCAGCAATCCGCCGCACCGATACACCAGCTGGCCTCCACCTCGCGCCCATCCGGGGGATCGGCAGATAGCGACACGTCTGGCTCCAACGCATCCTCAAGCCCGCAACTGGTGATGGATATGCAGGTGCGGATGCAGGCAGCCAGCGCCGCGCAAGCGCGTCAGCAACGCGAGCAGCAGGAGCGCCAGACACAAGAGCAGCAACTGGCGCAAACGCGCGCGCACGCGTTGCAGGAGCAGACCTCACACGAGTATCGGGCGCAGGCCGCTCAGGCGCTGCAGGCGCATGCAGTGCAGGAACTTCGACAGCAGGAATCGCAGCAGCTGGAACAGCAGGAGCGACAGACGCTCGAGGCCCAGCAACGCGAGCACGTCCAGCGTCAGGCACACGACACGCAGCAGCGCGAACAAGCGCAGCAGCACACCCTGGAAACGCAGCAGCGGGAACAGGAAAAACGCGAGGCCCAGGACGCCCAGCAGAGCCAGCAAGAACGCCTGCAGGCGCAGACGGTGCAACATCCCGAGCAACAGCCGCTGCACGCCCAAGCGGCTCTACAACGCGAGCAGGAGCCGGCACAGGAAGCCGTCTCGCGCGAGCCGTCGTCGCTCCATGCGCAAGACACATCGCCGCGCCAGCCCGAACAGCAGTCTACCCAGGATGGTGTCGCCCAACGGCCCCAGGAGCAGCTGGCAGAGCCTGCGCAAGCACAGGCATCCGACGTAGCGCAGAAGCGGACGCAAAGCCAACAAGCGCAAGAAGAGCGTCCGCATGAAGCCCAGCAGCAGACAGCGCAGCGCGCGGCGATCGCGCAGACAGCACCGGCAGATCAGCAGCAGGTTGCGGACCTGCACAGCGGCCAACGGTCGATGACGGCGCAAGCCTCGGATGCGCACCAGGATGCACTTGCGCAGGAGCCCGAGCAGCTTGAGCAGCCGGCGGACGCGTACCTGGCCCAGGTGGCGCCGCCGCCTTCCGCGATATCGCTCGCCGCCGCGGTGGCCGCAGAACAGCGCGACGAGCAACAGGCGCGCACGCCAAAGGCTCAAGCACCGGAAGCACCAGATCTCCCTGCAGCGCTGCAAGTGTCCGCACACCTCGCGCAAGCAACAGGGCCATCGCTGGAAATACCGACTGCTGGCCGATCCGCCGACGCGCTCGAGGACGCGGTTGATGCGCGCGAGCCGCTTTCCACGTCCCTGGCAGATGAGCACGACCGTCCTGCCGCCGTGCCCGCCGATCCAGACTCCTGGGAGGAAATAGAGCGCTCCATGCGTGAGCTGCGCATCCAACTCGAACAGGATCTCGAAGCAGAAAACCGCGTCGCAGAAGCGCGGCAGGCGCGCGTGGACCGTGGTGAGCGGCCGTTTACTGAGTTGGAATTGCGTGATGGGTACGATCCGGATGGCCCCTCTGGATTGAGACCACCACGCGCCCCGCCGGCAGACACCGCGCCACAGTCCCTTGCCGCTGGCGAGCAGGAAGATCGGCCGCAGCCCCAGCGTAAAAACATCACCGGCGATCCGGATGTGGACGAGTTGCTATACGCCATCGACTGCAAGGACGAACTGGCGATCGAACAGGCCTTGAAACGGGTCGCCAACAGCCCCTACAGCCAGGCACTTGCCAAACAAGGGCACGAATTTCTGGATGCCCAGGCGATGCAGGAAGCCCAGGAGCAGGCGAGTACGCGCCAGGCACTGAACATGGACGTTTCGACAGAGGTGCAGACCAGCCGTGGCCCGGTGATGGTGATGACACTGCCGCAGTTCGCCAACGGACCGGCGATGCAAGGTCCGCAGGGTGACGGTGGTGGCGGCGGAGATGGCGTTGGAGGTGGAGGTGGAGGCGCCGGTGGTGGTGGCTAGCCGGAACACGTGAAGCAAGTTGAATCATCGAGAGAACACTATGGACATGCAGAACACCTCCGCACTACCCGATGCCAACGGGTCGGAACGCACCCTAAAAGAATCGATTCACGCCATGGCGGCGGTGATCGGGACGCTGCAGCGGCGCGAGCACGCCTTGGAAGATCTAGTCCGGGAGCAGCTGCAGCTTCTGCAGATTGCCGTCAAACACGCCGATCAGCGCGTCACTGGCGTGGTGGAAAACGCACTTCCCCGGCTGACGCAATTGAGCCAACAGGCGCTGACGCAAACGCTGGAACCGGTGGCCGAGCGATTCAACAAGAAGATGGCAACTGCGGAGCAGACGGTCCAGCAGGCGACCCAGCGTTACGCACACGCACAGCACTCCCTGGAAACAACGACAACGCGGCGCATTTGGAGCGCATCGATTGCCCTGCTGGTGGCGGGTATCATCAGCGTCATCGTCGCCGGCTACGCGCTCTACAGCACAAAAGCGGCTGTCGCGGAAGCCGCTCAACTTCGGGCAGAAGTTACCTTTTTGGATCGTGTTGTTCGTGCCAATCTCGTTGCCTGTGGCAAGGACAGGCTATGCGCCGAGATCGACAAAAAAGGGCCGCGCTATGGCGACAGTGGTCAGTATCGCGTGATCGCCTTGCGCCCATCCCCCGCGCAATGAAAGCCGAGCCGCTATGAGCGGCCCGGCTACCTGATTACAGCGCTGTCAACCGGTCGCGCGTAACGGCGGTGTACTGATCCGTCATCTCAATCCCCACTCCCTCGAAGCCCTCCATCTGCGCGGCAACCAACGTGGTACCACTGCCGGCAAACGGATCAAGTACACGTTCACCAGCCTCGCAGATGCGCACCAGCTGCCGCATCAATTCGGTCGGCTTGCCGGTGAGGTGGTGCTTATCGGCCTTGCGCACCGACTCACGGATGACGCCGGGCAGTATGGGCGCACGGCGATCCAGCGGCATGTTGCCCTTGCTGCCCCAGACGATGTACTCGGCCTGGTTGCGGAAGCGCCCCGGCTGCGGCCGCACGCCTTCGGTCTTGTCCCAGACGGTGATGCCGCGCCAGGTGAAGCCGGCGATCTGCAGCGCGTCGGTGGTCAGCGGCAGCTGCCGCCAGTCGGTGAACAGCAGCACCGGTGCGCCGTCCTTGAGCGCGCGCGCATTCGAGGTGCATCCATTTCAGGTGTGAGCGTTGGTCGCGCTCGTCGCCGACAAAATCGGCATGCAGTTGCGCGCCACCTCCCTGGACGTACTTTACCGATGGCGGCTTTGCTCTCGCGGTGGCAGTGAGGCCGCCGTCGGCATAAGGCGGATCGGTGATCAGCACGTCGAACGAATTCGCTTCGGAAGCCTCACAGCTAGGTCGCAGCCACTCAGGGCGGGAGGTTCTGCAGGTCGACGATTTCCTGCGTGCAAGCACTGTAGAAAATCGCTGCCTGCCTGCCACAGCGTCGCGCCAAGTCGACCCGCGCTGTGTCGATCCCAGACTGTGACAGTGCGTTACTCGCCGAAGTGCTGCCGAAGCAGACTTCGCACTACTCGCCCCTTCGTTACACGATGCCGCAGTTCGTAAGCAAGCAGTGCGGCGCCAGCCAGGCTACCTATGCTAACAACCCAGCAACAACACCAACGAAAGTGAAGGTAGGGGAGTCCATCGCCTCGTGCGTCGGTGGCAACTAAGGATTGCGATATGGCTCACCATTCGCTCCTGTCCACCGTAGGGACACCACCTAGTTCTATCAATGCGCGAATTGGCCTCGCGAACCATTACTTCCCCCGATCCCGACAACCCAGAGAGAATTCGATCCCTGATGAAAACCCGAACACTACAAAAGCATGTGGCAGCCCTCGCATTTGCTATTGTCACCACCCTCGCATCCTCGGTCGCCACGGCACAAACCCCGGGCGTCGTGGCGCCTCGAAATCCCGATCGCGCTGTTCTCCCTGTTATCTCCGGCTCGAAGGTCAGCGTTCCCTCTGGATCATGCACCGTAGGAGCGGTGTTGGTGCCCACGAGCATCTTCCACAGACTGACGCCGTACCAACGTGCCACACGATGGATCGTGTTGGCCAAGCACTGCGCGCCGCTGTACGCGACCATCCACGTGGGTACAACGGCCATCGGCACCGTCGTGTGGCAATCGGCCACCTCGGACATTGAGCTTGTGCGAGTTTCACCCCAGCCGGGTCCATCGTCGCTGTACTGCGCCTCCCACGGCAGCGCGGCGTTCTGCAATCCGATCCAGTCCTACATCCCCCGTGCGAACAATCAGGTCTTCATGCCGCGCGCCGGGCGAGAAGCGCGACTTCCCGTTACCGGGTGGTCGAATGCGCCGGAAGGGCAGTTCTGCACAAGCGGCTGGCGCACGGGCGTTCGATGCGTGTGGCGAGGCTTCTCTCTGGCGGCGGGAATTTGGAGGCCGAGTTATGAGCACATCAATGCCGCCGATGCGCACGAGCTAAATAGCATCGATCACGGCGACTCCGGCGGACCGGTCGTCACATACGACAGGCATCTGATCGGGATCATATCCTCTGGCGAGCCTCGTGGCCTTTCCATCGTTTACTACACGCCGATGCAACAGGTACTGCACGAGCTATACAGCTATTCTCTCGCCCCGGCAGATCTACCGACCGCTGTCGGTGACGACAATCCGCTTTCCCCCGGCGGTGAAAACGCTGAATGGGAACTGGCGCCGACCGACGGGTGAGGCGTACCGCTGCGGCCCACTCTGAATGAAGGCGAACGGGTCGGCGCACAGGCTGCTGGCTTTGTCATCAGCATCCCGTGTGATACTCGAATCAGTTCTTCACTCAGCAAAGCGCCGCCTCCGTGCGGTGCTTTGCTATGTGGTTGAACAGCGAACGCAGGCCTATCAGTTATCGAGCCGCACCCTTGCAACATCAGAGTAATGTGAAGTCATCTCCACACCTGTAAAGCTGTAGCCCTCCGCCTGCGCCGCCACCAGAGTCGTTCCACTTCCGGCAAACGGGTCTAGCACGCGTCCACCTGACTCACAGATTCGCACAAGCTGCCGCATCAACTCGGTGGGCTTGCCGGTCAGGTGGTGCTTGTCGGCTTTACGCACCGACTTACGGATGACACCCGGCAACACTGGCGCGCGGCGATCCAGCGGCATGTTGCCCTTGCTACCCCACACGATGTATTCGGCCTGGTTCCGGAAGCGTCCCAGCTGCGGCCGCATGCCTTCGGTCTTGTCCCAGACGGTAATCCCGCGCTAGGTAAAGCCCGCGATCTGCAGCGCGTTAGTGGTAAGCGGTAGCTGTCACCAGTCGGTAAATAGCAGCATCGGCGCGCCGTCCTTGAGCATGCACGCGCATTCGGGCAACCACAGGTGCATTCATTTCAGGTGCTAGCGTTGGTCGAGTTCGTCGCCCACGAAGTCGGTATGCAGTTGGGCGCCACTGCCCTGCACGTATTTCTGCGAGGGTGACTGGGCCCGCGCGGCCGAGTGCAAGCCAACGTTCGCATACGGCGGGTCGGTGATCAGCGAGTCGAAACGAATTCGATTCGAGCGTGATCAGAGTGGTCACGGTGCCGTCGTGCAACGGTTGGGTTTTGATTGACATGCCCAAGGGGTCGGAGTGAGTATCCTTATGTCGCCGCCCACTCGGCGACCGGGATTGGCGTCCCGAATCAAAAGGCGCACCAGCGCCCATCGACCGATGCATGGCGCTTTTTTGTTGCCCGCATCGTCGCGGGCGCATGCCGGCCAGCTTTATGGCGGGCGGTGCGCGGGGGCCGCAAGGCCCACCGGTTCCTTTTGGCCGGCACGCCAACCGCGTACCGTCCGCCACCCCGATTGGCGTCTGGGTGGCGGATTCCAAAACACAAAAGGAATCCAGCATGTCTTACGACACCCAAGAAATGCCCGCGTCTGCGGCGCGTCAGCTCGCCCATCATTTCGATCTGACCGCCATCGTCCTTGAATGGAACTGTGCCGATTCGCTCAACGTGACGCCGAGCCTCGAAGGCATTGGCAAGCCCATCCACGTCCTCACGCCTGCCGATGTGGATGTAACGATCGTTGCCGTTGATGGCTCGTTTGCGGAGGCTCAGCGATGAGCGCCAACAAGCAATTCCGCGTCTGCGCGGGCGTCGTTCTCAGCTTCGAAACAATGCAGGGCTACTTGCTGGCGATGCTGCATTCCGACGCGCAGCAAGAAGTGGCGCCAGTTCTGATCGCCTGCGAGGCGACCGGCTTTGAAGAGGTCTTGCTGGGCGGCGATGCGCAGAGCGTCGTACTGGGGAGGTTGCATGTCTGCATGCGTGTCGATTCTGCACTTGAAGTCCTCACTTGGTTGCGCAAGCAAGCACGTGCCAGCGGAGGCGCACCACGAACACGACGGGTGCAATCGCCTATGCAGTAGATGTGGACCACGTGATCCTGTGTGGCCCTGGGCAGGCCTCGGTCGAAAACACAGCTGCGTCCGCCTAGCCATATGACCTGCAAGATGACGCAATGTGATCTGTAAGGGTGTGCCGGCGGTGCAGGTACCACACCAGCCGCCGCATACCATCCGACTTCGTGGCCGTGGAGCATGCTCCGCGGCTACTCATCTTCCCGGTAATTTTTCCAAAGGCACAAAAAAAGCGCCTTGGGCGCTCTTCAAGTGACTGATTTGATTGGTGGGCCGTGATGGATTCGAACCATCGACCAAAAGATTAAAAGTCTTCTGCTCTACCGACTGAGCTAACGGCCCACTGTCCCGGCAGTGCGCCGGGGTGTGCATTCTACCCTACACCGGCGTCAAGACGAAATGGCGTAGTGGGTGGGGTCGGGGATGCCGGCGTCGGTGAAGCCGGCGGCGCGCAGGCGGCAGGCGTCGCAGTGGCCGCAGGCGCGCCCGTCGGCGTCGGCGCGGTAGCAGGAGACGGTGAGGCCGAAGTCCACGCCCAGACGCACGCCTTCGCGGACGATGTCGGCCTTGCTGAGGAACTGCAGCGGGGCGTGCACGCGCAGGCCGGCGCCTTCCACGCCGGCCTTGGTGGCCAGGTTGGCCAGCACTTCGAAGGCGCGCACGAACTCTGGGCGGCAGTCTGGGTAGCCCGAATAGTCCACCGCGTTGACGCCGCAGAACAGGTCGTTGGCCCCGATCACCTCGGCCCAACCGAGCGCCAGCGACAGCATGATGGTGTTGCGTGCGGGCACGTAGGTGACCGGAATGCCGTCGCCGCCGGCATCGGGCACGTCGATGTCATCGGTGAGCGCCGAGCCGCCGATGCTGCGCAGGTCCACGTCGACCACCTTGTGCGCGATGACGCCTTGCGCGGTGGCCACGCGTGCGGCTGCGTCCAGTTCGGAAGTATGGCGCTGGCCGTAGCGCACGCTTAGTGCGTGCACGGCAAAGCCCTGTTCCTGCGCGAGCGCGATGACGGCGGCGGAATCCATGCCACCGGACAACAGAACTACGGCTTTTTTCATGACAGATCAGGCAGTAACAACGGAAGCGGAGAGGCTAGCAGGGTCGGCGTTGCACGGCGACAGCGCGCTATTGCCGCATGGTCCTGCCAAGGAGTTCCGGCATCCGGTCGAGGCCTAGGGTTTGAATGTCTTGAGCGCTTGTTTATTGACGCTATGCCGCTGCGAGAGATAGTGCATGGCTCCCGGCACGCCGCATCGTTACACCGCCCAGCCAGTCAACGTTGCAGTGGCGGCCGCATGATTTTTTGTTCACGGTTAGCGGTTTATTGTGCGGATCGAATCCGGAGTCCATGACGTGATGGCCGACCAGCAGGAAGACGCCGCGAAATCGCGTATCTACAAGGCGCTGTTACAAGCGACTCCGGATCTTCTGTACGTGTTCGATATCCAGCATCGTTTTATCTACGCCAACGAGGCATTGCTGACGATGTGGGGGATGCGCTGGGAAGAGGCGCACCTCAAGACCTGCCTTGAAATTGGCTACGAGCCCTGGCATGCGGCGATGCACGATACCGAAATCGAGCAGGTGAAGGCGACCGGCCAGCCGCTGCGAGGCGAGGTGCCGTTTCCGCATACCACCAAGGGCCTGCGTGTGTACGAGTACATCTTTACACCGGTCTTTGGGCCTGATGGGGAGGTGGAGGCGATCGCTGGCGCCACGCGTGACATCACCGAACACAAACAGCATGAGCAGCACCTGCAGTTGCTGATCAACGAGCTCAATCATCGCGTCAACAATTCGCTGATCATGGTGCAGTCGCTGGCTCGCCAGTCGTTCAATAACGCGACCAGCCTTGCGGATGCGCAAGAAAAGATCGATGCGCGTCTGCTGGCGCTCTCCAGAGCCCATGACACGCTTACTCGCGAGAACTGGGTCAGTGCCGATATCCTCGAGCTGACCCGCGATGCTGCCGCACTATATGAAACGCACGATGGCGTGCGCTTCGCGCTGCAGGGCCAATCATGTCGGCTCGATCCTCGGCGGGCGTTGGCGCTATCGATGGCGCTGCACGAGCTGTGTACCAACGCGCTCAAGCACGGCGCCCTGTCTGTTCCGGAAGGCAGCGTGCTGATCGCGTGGGAACGCAGAATGCAGGATGCAGACGCGCAGCTCGAACTGATCTGGCAGGAACGCGGCGGTCCGGCTGTCCGCCCACCAACGCGCAAAGGCTTCGGCTCCCGATTGCTGGAACGTGGTTTGAAGCACGACCTCAAGGGCGATGTCGAACTCGTTTTCGACCCTGCGGGCGTTTCGTTCCGTGTCTGTATGCCGCTGCCGGCCGAGCTGGTCGAGGCGCACACGTGACCGGGCGCGTCTTGTTGGTCGAAGACGAATCCGTGGTTGCCATGCTGCTGGAAGACTGCTTGATCGAACTGGGATACGAGATCGCAGCAACGGTGGGAGACGTGGATGCCGGGCTTGAGGAAGTGAAGAAGGGGAATCTTGATCTGGCATTGCTGGACGTCAATCTTGGCGGCAGCTATTCCTTTCCGATCGCCGAGGAACTGGATGCCCGCGGAGTGCCGTACATTTTTGTGACTGGATATTCTGTGGGCGGAATCCCCGAGAAATTCCAGCATCGGCACGGTTTGCAGAAGCCCTTCCACTTGCGTGATCTGCAGGCCGCATTGACGCTGCTGCAGCAGACAAGCGCCGGCTAGTCCGCGCTTTTGAAAATTTCCGAGGTCAGCCAAAGCGAGTGAATAACGCTTTGCCGGATCGAGGCATCGTGCGGGTGCGCGCGACGGCAAAAGCTACTGCCTGCCACCCAGCAAACTGGCAGCTGCCGCCTTACTCAGCGCCTGACTGAGATGGTGCAAGGCGCTTGAGCGCACTGCCGCGCATTGCCAGTACAGCGGCACATCGAGCCAGCGCGTGGGATCGATGATGACCACCTGCTTGTCCCGGACTGCCGGAACAACCATCGAGTCCGGGGCCAGACACCATCCAAGTCCACGCGCGGCAGCTTCGATGAAGCCGGTGGAGGTGGGGAGATAGTGCACCGGTGGCGCCACCTGCGCGCGCGTGATGCGGCGGACGAAGCGGGCTTGTAGCGTGTCTTTTCGGTTGAAGACCAGCATCGGCGCGCGCGTTAGCGCCGTAGCGTTGAAACCCTGCGCGAAATACCTTGCAACGAAGTCGGCCGATGCGATGGCGTGGTAACGCATCACACCCAATGCGTCGACATTGCAGCCTTGCAGTGGCTTGCGCTCCGAGGTGACCGCGCCAAGCACGGTGCCGGCACGCAACAATTCCAGGGTGTGGTCCTGGTCGTCCACATGGACGTCGAAGAGAAACCCATGCGTTTGATGCAAGGACGCCAGTGCAGCCAGGAACCAGGTCTGCAGTGAATCGTCGTTGACGGCGATGGCAATGGTGCGTGGATGTCCAGCTGCGCCGTCGCCGGGCAGGAAGTCGGCCATTGCCTCGGCTTCGAGTACCTGCATCGGTCGTACCCGACGTAACAGGCGTTCACCCGCCGGGGTAGGGCGGCAGGGTGCTTTTCGTATCACCAGCACCTGGCCAAGCCGGTCTTCGAGTGCCTTGATGCGCTGCGAGATGGCCGAGGGAGTGACCGACAGCCGATACGCAGCAGCATCGAAGCTGCCTTCTTCCAGCACGGCCGCGAACGCCGCCAGCTGTGGATGCAGCAGATCCATGGCATCTCTCTACTGGATTAGAAGTTCTAACTAGGGCCTGTTAACACATCCGAAGCCCATCAACGACTAGGACGAAGCTGAGGAATCCAAGGAACATGACATCCAGCTTGTCGAAGCGCGAGAAAATCCGGCGGTAGCCTTTCAAGCGACGGAACAGT
>NZ_JBEOLS010000095.1:0-10757 GCF_040279205.1 Xanthomonas hortorum | reverse complement strand
GCAGGTTGGTCATGCTGACATTGCCGCGCTGCGCCGGCAGGCAGTGTTCGATCAGAGAAAATTGTGCTGGCGTGATCTCCATGCACGATAGTTTAATCGCTCGGGCCATTAGTGTTAACAGGCCCTAGAAGGGTGCGCTGACAACGGCACGCCTTGGTTTGCGCGAAGGTCTGTGGCAAGGAAAGGCCAGTCTTTTTCAATGGGTTGGCTATCTATAGTTCTGCTTCTACGGACTATGAGCACTGACGCGCAAGACGGGCAAGACGGGCAATTTTGCAGTCATTGCAAAGACTCCGAGGCGACACCTCCCGCCGCCTAGCAACGCCCGTGCTCCAATGAAGCTTATGCTCGAGTTAAGTCAACAAACCCTGCAACTTGGCGTACTGCAGCAACATGATGGTCTTGGCATCGGCGATCTCGCCTGAGCCGATCATCGCCAGCGCTGTATCGAGCGACAGTTCCAGCACCTCGATCTCTTCGCCGTCTTCTTCGACACCGCCGCCATCACTGACCTTGTCGCCATCGAAGTATTCGCCGACGAAAAAGTACAGGCGCTCAGTGACTGAGCCAGGGCTCATGAACGCCTCGAACACCTTGCGCACGTTGTCGATGCGATATCCGGTCTCTTCTTCGGTTTCCTTGCGGATGCAGGTCAGCGCATCGTCCTGGTCAAGCAAGCCGGCGCAGGCTTCGATCAACATGCCGTCAGCGTTGCCGTTGAGTAGCGTGGGCAGGCGGAACTGCCGGGTCAGCATCACCGTCTGCTTGGCGCGACTGTAGAGCAGGATCGTGGCGCCATTGCCGCGGTCGTAGGCCTCGCGCGACAAGGTCTGCCAGCGGCCGTCCTTGCGCTGAAAATCAAAGGTGACCTTGCGCAGCACATACCAATTGTCTGACAGCACATCGATGCTGCGAATGCGAACCTGCGGGTTGCCGGTGGCGGATGGATTCAAGCGACACTCCTTGTGATGCGGGCGACGGTAGTGCCACGAACGTTGGCGCGTCTGGTCGCTCGAAAGATCCGCAATGACTGCGGCGGGTCGACAGTCTACCGATGACCAAGATCCGGAGCATTACGTCATCTACTGAAGCACTGCACGTGTCGCATATCGACATGTAAAGGCATCAGTACGTACTAGGCCAATGACTCCACGCTGCCGGTCATTCAGACTGCGACGCTACACGGTCGACTGAAGCACGGAAGTGCATATGTCATCAAGATGACGAACCGCACAACCGCGACGCCGGCAATGCTCGCGCGACCGGCAATTTGTCGCGACCACATATCCATACGCAACGCCGGCACCACTTTGCAAACCCTCTAATTGCAATCACGTGCTCCTTGAGCCAGACGCTTTCTTCGATAGCGCACGGCCCACTGAACCGTCGATACCGACGCCCAATCTTGCGCAGTTCGTGTCGTTCCACATGCGGCTACGCGCCAAGCCCCCACCCGCTGCCGTGCATCACCGGGCTCAACAGGCAGGCGCCGTTACATTCCAATTGCACGGCGACGCGCACCACCGCACAATCTCTTCACATCACACGCTTGGGGAGCGTCATGGAAGACCGTTTTCGCGCACGCAAGGTTGCAGTGCAGGCCGCGCCGGCACCGTTCTGGACCCGCATTCCCGCCATCGCCACCTACCCGCTGCGCGGCTCCGCGCTGTACGCGCTGATTGCGCTGACCCTGTGCAGCGCGCTGTTGGTGTTGCCAGGCATCCTGAAACTGCTGATCGCCGGCGTGCTGGGCATGGCGACCTACACCTATGCCTTCGACATCCTGCGCCACAGCGCAGATGGGCAAGCCGACGCACCGCGACTCGGCTACAACACGTTCGATAGCGCCGTACTGAGATTGATTCTGCTGGCGCTTGCGCTGGGTATCGTCATCGGTGCGGCCGGCGTACTGGCCGGCAAGCCCGGCTTGACCATCGCGTATCTGGTGGTGCAGCTGTTGCTGCCCGGCATGATGATTGCGCTGGCCATCGACGGCAGCCTGCGCCGCGCACTCAACCCGGCAGTGTCGATCGACATGGCGCTGCGCATCGGCTGGCCGTACCTGGCCGCCTACGGCCTGCTGTATGTGATCCAGGGCAGCGGCACGGCAGCGGTGTTCATTGCGGTGAAATATCTGCCGCCGGTCGTGCGCGAAGCGACTGTTGTGATTGCCTCCATCTGGAGCCTGTTCGCCAGCTTCCATCTGATGGGCTATCTGGTGTACCAGTACCATGAAGAACTCGGCTATCTGCCCAGCAGTGGCGCGGGAGTCGAGCGCGAAGACCCGGATCAACGCCTGCTAGACGAAGCAGAGCAGTACCTGCGCGACGGACATGCCGACGAAGCCTTTCAAGCGTTACGCGGCGCGGTGCGATCACGCGCAGTGAGCCTTGCCGTGCATGAGCTGTATCAGCGTCTGCTACGGCAACATCATCGCAACGACGAACTGCACGAACACACGCGCCACTACATCAATCGCTTGCTGCAGGAAAAACAGGAGCGCCGCGCACTCGCCTTGCAGCGCGAAGCATTGGACAGCAATCCCGCATTTACACCGCTGACGCCTGAGCAAGCCACGCTGCTGGCCGATCGCGCCAAGATGGCCGGGCAATTCCAGCTGGCGACCGACGGCCTGCTAGCAGCCATCGGCGCATGGCCGCGCGACGTGATGCTACCAACGTGGTCGCTCGACGCAGGGTTGCTACTGGCCGAACGTTTCGGCCGCGACGACCAGGCGCGTGCAGTGCTGCAAAACGCCCTTGATCAGTGCGAAAACGATGCACTACGCGCGAAGCTGCAAGCTGCGCTGAAAGCGGTGGCGATTCAACCGGCTTGAGTGGCTGGCAAATTTTTTGACGGAGCTAATCGGATCTTCCGTCATCGGACAGTCTCGCGGCGTGTACTGCTCGCGACCATGCACGCCGAGCATCTTGATTGGTCCTTGCAGCAAACCCGCATCACCGAGGGCGCGGTGCCCTCACCTCTCGCGGGACACGCCGTGAATCCATCCCTGGAGGCTCGGTGGCGGCATCCATGCCGCCACACGGTCCCGCAATCGATGAGGACACCGCACCAGAGAGTTGATCGGTTGCTTTGTTTAAAACCATGCACACCGACCATCTCGACTGGCCCTTGCCCGCCCACGGTCGCGGGACCTTACGCGGCATGGATGCCGCGTAAGAGCCTACACGGACGTACTTGCGGCGTGTCCCGCGATGGTGGGCGGGCAAGGGCCCTTCAGCCAGGCAGCAGATCATCCGCCAGTAATCGATAGACGCTAGAGACGATTAAGAGTCGGTTTTTTCACAGCAAGCCTGCAAGCTAAACCAGCTCACCCATTGTCGAGCAGAAAGCGCGCCTTGTTGGCTTGGCCTTGCTCCGGAAACTGCTCCAGCACCAGCTGCAACAGGCGCATACGTTGCGCGCCATCCTGCAGCTCGCCGTGGCGCAAGGCCAGCACGAACCAGTGCTGCGCCAACTCCGCGCGCGACGCACTGAGCTCGCATTCTTTCAACAGCCGCTCGGCGTCGGCCAGCAGGCCATTACGCATGCACGCGCCGATCAAGGCCAGCCGTGCCGGCAGCGCAAAATCAATCTTGGCCTTGCTCAACTCGGCAGCGACCGCCAGCTGGATGCGCGTCTGTTCGGCGTGGTGCGTCTGCAGCTGCAACAGCGTCTGCGCATGCCGCAAGCTGTCCTGGCGATGGCCCGCGTTGCGTGCGGTTCGATAGCGCGCCAATGCCACCTCCAGATTGTGCGGCTGCTCGCCGGCCAACTCGGCTAATAGGCGCTCAGCCTCCACGTTTTCCATGCGCCCCAGATGCCGCTGCGCACGCTCCCAGCGATCGTCCACCAGCACTGCATCGCTCTCTTCCATGAAGGCGGGACGAGTGCGCCGCAGCAGCACCAGCAAGGCACCGAGCAGCGCGCCACTGACCAACCCGCCGGCATGCGCCTCGAAGGCGACCGCGGCATTGTCGCTCGACAACAGGCTGTACAGCTCCCAGCCCAACCATAGCGGCAACAGCAGAATCGCCGGACCGCGCACATAATTGAACACCACGAAAACCCAGTAGAAAAACCGCACTTTGCGCCGGCCCCAGACCACGCAGAACGCGCCCATCAATGCAGCGATCGCACCGGATGCGCCCAACCCGCCGCCCGGCTCGCCCCAGCGCCACCACAGGCTGGCCGCGCTGGCGCCGAACCCGCCGAGCAGATACAGCAGCAGAAACCAGCCGCTGCCGATGGCCCCTTCCAGCAAGGTGCCCAGCGCCAGCAGAAACAGCATATTTCCGAGCAAATGATCGAAACTGCCATGCAGAAATGTCGCCGTCAGCATCCGTGCCGGCGACCACTCCGAACTGCGCTGCAGATGGCGTAGCGTAAATATCTTGGACAGGCGCGCGTCGTAGGGCGCACGCAATGCGCGCCATTCGCGCAAACGTTCCTCGTCCTTGAACAGCGCGCCGCTGCGCAATGCCTGCGCGAATGCCACATCGTTTATCGTCAAATGCGCCAGATACGCAATGCGTTGGCGTGTGGGCACGCTGTCCAATTTGGCTTTGCGCGCGGCGCGGAGCTTGGCGTCGCCGGTTTGCTCCAGATAGCGTGCGTGGGCTTGCGCCTCCAACGTGCCCAGCCCGGAGTCGACGTAATAGCGCACCGCGTTTTCGACCAAAGCGTCGTCCTTGCGCTGATAGCCCAGGTAGACCGCCGCATTGATCAGCACCAGCAGCAGCGTCACCCAGGGAATGTTCTGGCGCGACCAGGGTTTGTGCAGCGGCATCAGTAGCATGACGGCGTCCGTGTCCGAGAACGCAAAGCTTCGCTGTGCGGCGGCAGATGCGCAAGCAGGTCATGCGCGCTAGCATCGCGTCCCCGCCGTCCGACACACTGCCCATGAGCCGCTGGCGCCCGCCTGCCGAAAAAAGCACTGCGCTGATCACGCCCGAAGGCCATGCACGGCTCAAGGCCGAGCTGGAAGAGCTCTGGCGCGTGCGTCGGCCAGAGGTGGTGCGCGCGCTGGCTGCAGCCGCCGCAGAAGGCGACCGCTCGGAGAATGCCGAATACACCTATCGCAAGAAGCAGCTCGGCGAGATCGACCGCCGTGTACGTTATCTGAGCAAGCGGCTGGAAGCCCTGCGCGTGGTGGATACCGCGCCGACCGATCCGCGCGCGGTGTTCTTCGGCGCCCAGGTCGAGCTGGAAGACGCCGACAGTGGCGACCTGCTGCATTACCGCATCGTCGGCCCGGACGAAACCGACGCCGGGCGCGGCTGGATCAGCATCGACTCGCCGCTGGCGCGCGCATTGCTGAAAAAACGCGTGGACGATGAGTTCGAAGCGCAGCTACCGTCCGGCAAGCACACCTTCGTGGTGGTGTCGGTGGATTACGCCAGCCAGTAGCCGTGCGAATCTGCTGACCTGTAGGAGCGCACTTGTGCGCGATGGGAGGTTATCGATAACGCCTCTTCGCGCACAAAGTGCGCTCCTACGGACCGCGGTGTCCCGACACCTAGCCGGTTACACCATCTGCAGATTCAACGACCGTCCTTGCTGGATCGGGGCATTGGCCGGCAATGCATCGCCGAACAGATCGTGCTCATCGCTGTCGGTGATCTCCACATCGACCAGATCGCCGATCTTCAATCCAAGCTCGCCGCCATTCTGGATATGCACCAGCCCATCGATTTCGGGCGCGTCCGCGCGCGAACGGGCCACGGCGATATCGTCTTCGATCAGGTCGACCAGGCATTGCTGCACGCTGCCGATCTTGGCTTCCAGCCGCGCGGCGGAAATCTCCGCCTGCTTGGCCATGAAACGCGCCAGACGTTCCTGCTTGAGCTCTTCCGGCACCGGATCCGGCAACGCGTTGGCGCTGGCGCCTTCCACCGGCGAATACGCGAACGCACCGACGCGATCGAGCTGGGCCTGATCCAGGAAATCCAGCAGCGATTCGAACTCGGCATCGGTCTCGCCGGGGAAGCCGACGATAAAGGTCGAGCGTACGGTGATCTCGGGGCACATCGCCTTCCAGCGCTGCACGCGCTCCAAGGTCTTCTCCACCGCGCCCGGCCGCTTCATCAGCTTGAGGATGCGCGGGCTGGCGTGCTGAAACGGGATGTCCAGATACGGCAGCAGCTTGCCTTCGGCCATCAGCGGAATCACATCGTCCACGTGCGGGTACGGATACACGTAATGCAGGCGCGTCCACACGCCCAGCTCCGACAAACCTTCGCACAGCGCCTTCATGCGGGTCTGGTACATGCGGTCGCGCCACGGCCGCTCGGCGTATTTCAGATCCACGCCGTAAGCCGAGGTGTCCTGCGAGACCACCAGCAATTCCTTGACGCCGCCGCGCACCAGGCGCTCTGCTTCGCGCAGTACCTCATCGACCGGGCGCGAGGCCAGATCGCCGCGCATGGAGGGGATGATGCAGAAGCTGCAACGGTGGTTGCAGCCTTCGGAAATCTTCAAGTAGGCGTAATGGCGCGGGGTCAGTTTGATGCCGTAGTCCGGCACCAGATCCACGAACGGGTCGTGGCGCGGCGGCAATGCCGCATGCACCGCTTCCATAACGCTCTGGTAGTCCTGCGGGCCGGACACCGCCAGCACCTGCGGATAGGCCTCGCGGATCTGTTCCGGGCGCTTGCCCAGGCAGCCGGTGACGATCACCTTGCCGTTGGCGTTCATCGCCTCGCCGATCGCATCCAGCGACTCGGTCACCGCCGAATCGATGAAGCCGCAGGTATTGACCACCACCACGTCGGCAGCGTCGTAACTGGGCACGATGTCGTAGCCCTCCACGCGCAGCTGGGTGAGGATGCGTTCGGAATCGACGAGCGCCTTCGGGCAGCCCAACGATATAAACCCTATACTCCTGCTTTCCGACACAGCGACACCTGGCTCTATGGCTATAAAGGCCAAAGTTTACAGCTACTTGCGGTTCAGCGACCCGAAGCAGGCCGCCGGCAGCAGCGCCGATCGACAAATGGAATACGCGAAACGCTGGGCGGCCGAGCACGGCATGACGCTGGATTCAGAGCTTTCAATGCAAGACGCAGGACTATCGGCCTATCACCAGCGCCACGTCACACGTGGCGCCCTAGGCTTGTTCCTGCAGGCGATCGATGACGCGCGGATCCCTGCAGGATCCGTGTTGGTGGTCGAAGGGCTGGACCGCCTCAGCCGCGCGGAGCCTATCCAAGCTCAAGCGCAACTAGCGCAGATCATCAACGCCGGCATCACCGTCGTAACCGCTAGCGACGGACGGGAGTACAACCGCGAGGGACTCAAGGCCCAGCCGATGGATCTGGTGTACAGCCTCCTGGTCATGATCCGTGCCCACGAGGAATCAGATACCAAAAGCAAACGGGTGCGAGCAGCGATTCATCGGCAGTGCCAGGGCTGGATAGCCGGAACGTGGCACGGACTCGTGCGCAACGGCAAAGATCCGCATTGGCTCCGCTTAGTAGGCCAAGCCTTTGAAATTGTGCCGGAGCGCGGGGAAGCGGTGCGCACTGCAGTAAGCATGTTCCGCGAAGGGCACGGTGCTGTTCGGATCATGAGAACACTGGCTGACAGGGGTTTGCAGATCACAAACGGCGGCAACCCTTCCCAGCAGCTATACCGAATCGTGCGAAATAGGGCCTTGATCGGGGAAAAGGTGCTGGAGGTCGACGGGCAGGAGTACCGACTGGCTGGCTACTACCCTCCCCTGCTTTCACCTGCAGAGTTCGCCGACCTGCAGCACCTGACGGCACAACGTTCACGCCGAAAGGGCACCGGTGAAATTCCTGGACTTATCACCGGGATGCGGATTGCATTCTGCGGGTACTGCGGGGCAGCGATGGTGTCTCAGAATTTGATGACCCGTGGCCGCCGGGAGGATGGACGCCCCCAGAACGGACACCGGCGCTTGATCTGCGTAAGTAACTCTCAGGGAGGAGGCTGCCCGGTCGCCGGCAGCTGTAGCGTAGTCCCGATAGAGCATGCCCTGGTGACGTTCTGCGCAGACCAAATGAATCTGTCTAGGCCTCTCGATTCCGGGAATCGCGCCGACGGTATTGCCGGCCAGCTGACTATCGCTCGTGTACAGGTCTCGGATACCACGGCCCGCATAGATAAGATCACCGATGCCCTGCTGGCTTCCGATGCTGGTCAGGCCCCGGCCGCATTCTTGCGCCGCGCCCGTGAGCTTGAGTTCGAGTTGGCAGAGCAGCAGAGGCGGGTGGAAGCACTGGAGCACGAGCTGGCAGCTGTCGCCCTATCCCCAGAACCAGCCGCCGCAAAGGCGTGGGCAGGCCTAGTCGAAGGAGTCGAGGCACTTGACCATGACGCGCGCATCAAGGCCCGCCAACTGGTAGCCGACACTTTCGACCGAATCGTGGTGTTCCATCGAGGCAGAAAGCCCGAACAATCGCGGTCGTGGAAGGGCACGATCGACCTCTTGCTCATGGCGAAGCGTGGCGGCGCCCGACTCCTGCACATTGATCGGCAAACCGGAGGTTGGAAGGCCGGCGAGGAGATCGACACGGTACAAATCCCGCTGCCCCCTGGTGTTGCGGAGGCTACGCCCCAGAGTGAGGCCTCCCTTGGGCCGGTGTAACGCTGAATGCGGTTAGTAAACGCCTGATCTGGTTATTAGTAATTTTGCTAACTTGGCAGGCCGTCTCGACCTGTGAGACATCGTCCCGCGAGAGTTCGCGCCATGTTGTCCCTGCCGCCGCCCCATACCTACGCCCGTCTGCTCGGGCCTGCCTGCCTTGAGCCAGCGCCGCTGAACCTGCCGGTCAGCGCACTCCGGATCCAGCTGGGGTTCCCCTCGCCCGCTGAAGACTTTCAGGACGACGAGCTCGATCTGAACCGGGTATTGATCCGGAATCCGCCGGCTACCTTCCTGTATCGGGCCGAGGGCTGGAGCATGATCTTGGCCGGCGTCTGTGACGGGGACATCCTTGTGGTGGATCGTTCAGTGAGTCCGATCAATGGCGACATGGTGCTGGCCATTTGGGACGGCAATCAGCCGGTCTGCAAGATCCTTCAGGTCGCGGTCGACCACATAGAGCTCCACAGCCGCAGCCCACACTGCGCGCCGATCGTCCTGGCGCCAGGCACAGAGGTCGAGGTGTTCGCGGTCGTGGGCGTGGTCCGCCAGGTCACGCGCACTCATTCCCGCGCTGGCCGCTGATGTTCGCGTTGATCGACGGCAACAACTTCTACGCCAGCTGCGAGCGGGTGTTCCAGCCCGAGCTGCGCGGCAGGCCGTTGGTCGTGCTGAGCAACAACGATGGCTGCGCCATTGCTCGATCGGACGAGGCCAAGGCGCTAGGGGTGACGATGGGACAGCCCATCCACAAGGTGCCCACGCAGATCCGCCGGCGGCTGGCGTTGCGCTCCGCAAACTTCGGTCTGTACGGCGACATCACCTCGCGCATCGGCGTGATCCTTCGCCAAGCCGCGCCACGTGTGGAGGTGTACTCCATTGACGAGTCGTTCCGCGACCTAGCCGGGATCCGCGATCGCCGGCAGCTCGCGGTCGACCTACGCGAGCGCGTTCACCAATGGACTGGCATCCCGAACTGCATCGGCATCGCGCCGACGAAGACCCTGGCCAAGTTGGCCAACCGGGTCGCCAAGGATGCGGCGCGCAAACCGGGCAGCTACCCGGCCGATCTGGCCGGCGTCTGTGACTTGGCAGCGCTCAGTGCAAGCGAGCTCGATGCCGTGCTGCGGGCCACGTCAGTTGGCGACCTCTGGGGCGTTGGTAGGCGCTGGAGCGCCAGGCTGCAGGCACGCGGTGTGTATACGGCAGCGGATCTGCGGGATGCGGCTGCAGACGACCTGCTCGCGGAGTTCGGAGTGGTCATGGCGCGTACGCAGCGCGAGCTGCAGGGCCACGCCTGCATCGAGCTCGAGGAGGTCGAGCCAGACCGGCAGCAAATCATGGTCAGCCGGTCGTTTGGGACATGGGTAAGCGACCCGCAAGATATGTCAGAGGCGCTGGCCACCTTCGCCATGCGTGCCACCGAGAAGCTGCGCGCTCGCGGATTGACGTCGAGCGCGATTGGCATCTTTGCCGAAACGGATTCGTTCAAGCCGGGCGTACCGCAGCACAACCCATCACGCACCGCCCCACTCGCCTCCGCCACTTCTGACAGCCGCATCGTGCTCACGACTGTACGCCGGCTGTTCCAGGGCTTCATGCGAGAGGGCTTCGCTTACAAAAAGGCCGGCGTATGCCTGATGGATCTAGCCAAGCCTGAAGACCTGCAGGGCGACCTATTCACTCCGGCTCGCATCGGCGACGAGAAGCTGATGAGCACCTTAGACGCTATCAACCGACGCTTCGGGCGGGGTACGGCCGGCCTCGGTGCAAGCGGATGGCAGAACTCTCCAGCATGGGCTTCGCGGCAAGAGCTCTTGTCGGGACGCTTCACTACCTCCCTGGCAGATCTTCCCCGCGCCACGTGCTGATCGCGCGCCAGCAGGCCTGACTCAGGCGGCTCGGACTGGCTCCAATTTCTACGGCACCGTGCAGGCCTGCCCATCCACGAGAGATGGGCGGTCGATGCGCGCGTGCTCAAGCGTAGACGCAAGTGCGGTGGCTGGAGCCCCATTCTAGGCCCGACGTCCACCCAATTTTGAGTAGCGCCTCAGTTTGGAGTCCAATTCCCTACCCCGAGGAGATTGGACGTGAAGAAACGTTTTACTGACGAGCAGGTCATCGGCTTTCTGCGCGAAGCCGAAAGCGG
>NZ_JBEOLS010000094.1:0-10932 GCF_040279205.1 Xanthomonas hortorum | reverse complement strand
GGCGCGGCGCCCTCACCGCCCGCGGGACACCCCGCAAGTACGTCCATGTAGGCTCGGTGGCGGCATCCATGCCGCCACACGGTCCCGCAATCGGTGAGGGCACCGCACCAGGAAGTTCGTAGGTCGCTTCGTTGAAAGCCTGCCTGTTGTTCGTTCGCGTTGCGACGCTGATCGGACGCGCCGTCACTCGCGCCGTCATCCAAAAAACGCGCGTCATGCCCTGCTTGCAACCATGCACACCGACCATCTCCACCGGTCCTTGCCCGCCCACCGTCGCGGGACCTTACGCGGCATGGATGCCGCGTAAGAGCCTACATGGACGTACTTGCGGCGTGTCCCGCGATGGTGGGCCGGCAAGGGCCCTGCAGCAAAACCAAACACCAGCCGCTCTACACCTAGCCTAAGACGCAATACCGATTCAAAAGACCGCCGACGCGCGCCGACAGGTCTGACCTCTCAACGCGGGCCAAACACGCTAGCCCTACGCGAGGTCGCCGCAATACCATCGGCGCCCAGAAGCAACCTGATTCCCCAGGTGCTGAGGCGTGCGGCATTCCAGCCAACTGCAATGTCCAGCGATTTGGTGCTGCTGTCGTTGCCCGACCACGACCAGCCCATGTAGCCGACGCTGTACTCGCGTGCGCGCCGCATGATCGCCGCTTCGTCCACGTGCGCGCCGCGATGGTCTCCACCGAACTCGCCGATCACCAGCGTCAGCTTTTTATCGCGGAAGGCACGCAGATAATTGTTGACCGTCGCATCGCTGCCGAACACCTCGTACATGTGCACGCTGAAGAGCACATTGCGCTTGCTGTCGCGCGCCAGCAGTGCAGCGGCGTTGTCGCGCATGTAGAACTGCCAGTCCTGCCCCCAGTTCGGCGCATCCACCATTAGCGCGTGAGTCAGACCGCTCTTGCGTAACGCAGCGATCGCAGTGGCATGGCCGTTGACCCATTCGCTCGCGCTCAAGCGATTGCCGAACGGCTCGTTGCCGATATTGATGATCACGTGGTCTTCGTTACCGATCAGCGCCTTGCGGATGCTGGTCCAATAAGCGGTGGCATGGGCCAGACCCGCCGCCGCGCCGTCTTCGCCATAACCGGTGGTGTCGTGCACTTCCAGCACCGCGATCAGGCCCAGGCTCTTGCAACGCGTGATGATGCGCGCAACCTCGGCTTCCGGTGTGCGGTTCCAGCGGTAGCCGGAGCTGAGCACCACCCGCACGCTGTTGGCGCCGGTCGCAGCGATGGCCACCAAGGCTGCATCGGTACGGCTTGCGTACCAGGCATGCGGCAGATTGACCCCGCGCAGCACCAGGGCGTTGCCGTTGGACTCACGCAACTGCGTGCCCGAGACCGACAATCCCGCATGCGCGGCAGACGAGAGCGCCAGACCGGCGGTGATCAGGAGCATGCGTTGAGCGAAAGACTGCAATGATTTCACGATCGGTTTCCAGGCAGGGACGTCGTAACCGCGACGGCGGTTTCCACAGCTCGCGTGAACACTGTGTCAACTCCCGACAGCGGTGAAGGCAACCCAGATCGCAGAAGCAACGACGCGCTGAAATAAATCGGGCTTGTCGCTAGCTCCACAAATCTGCGTACAGCCAGTGATCGGCCGTAGGCCGGCAATGTTTAGCCGCCTGGAGGCATTCCGTCGCCGCTTGTGCGACAGACTTTGCAGATCAGGAATGTCGCCCGAGTCAGACCAATCACCGACGCTGCGAGTCGCGGTAAACACCGCGCGATTGCATCGACCCGGCCAGCGACAGCACATGGCACGCCGCCTGCCGCAGCACTGACCGCAATCAACTGAACAAAGCCAGTCGCCCCTGATCAAGGGATCACGCTTCAGGCCGATACGAACACATGCAATCCATGCTCAGCTCTGCCGAATCCCTGCTTTCGCCGATGGCCGATGAGTCGACCCGGCTGGCCGTCCTGCGTGGCTTGTGCCTGCTGGACTCGCCGCCGGACACGATGTTCGAGACCATCGCCGCGATGGCCGCACGCAGTCTGGGTGCTGAAATCGCGCTGGTCTCGCTGGTGGACGAGCACCGCCAGTGGTTCAAGGCGCGTATTGGTCTGGAGGCGCAGGAAACCCCACGCGACCAGGCGTTCTGCGCCCATGCAATCCGGTCGGACGAGGTGATGGTGGTACCCGACGCGCAGCTGGATCCGCGCTTCTGCGACAACCCGCTGGTGCTGGGCCCGCCGTTCATCCGCTTCTACGCAGGCGCACCGCTGAAACTGCTCGACGGCCACAGCATCGGCACCTTGTGCGTGATCGGCACCAGTCCGCGCCCAGGTCTGGACGCAGCGACCATCGCCCAGTTGGAAGGCCTGCGCGACCTGGCCGTACTGCGGGTGGAAAACCTGCGCAGTACCACCTATCGCGATGGCCCGACCGGCCTGCCCAATCGATCGCGCTTTGGCGAGGACCTGGATGCCTGGCTCTCGCAACGCGAAGGCGCACCGGCGACCACCGCGGTGGCGGTGGATATCTGCGGCAGCGATTACTTCCGAGACATGGTCAAGGCGCTGGGCTGGGATTACGCCGACGGGTATGTGGCCCTGGCGCAACGTCGTCTGGCTGCCTATCTGCCGGCCAGCACCGCGTTGTATCGCCTGGACCCGACCACCTTTGGCTTTCTGGCGCAGGCAGAAACGCAACGCTTGTCCACGCTGTGCATCAAGGTCTCCAAGGCCTTCGCCGAGCCGCTGGAGCATCAGGGCATTCCGCATACGGCCGTGGCCTCGATCGGCGCGGTTGCGCTGCAGACCAGCTATGGCGCCGCCGATACCATCCGCTCGCTCACCACCGCGGTGGATGTCTCACGCGAGCGCGCCTTGCCGTGGAGCATGTACGAGCGCAAGCACGACGTGGCCCAGCGCAATACCTTCCGCCTGCTAGCCGCCCTGCCCGCCGCGCTGGACAGCGCCAGTCAGTTGCGCCTGCACTATCAACCGCGCGTGGATCTGCACGATCACCGCTGCGTGGCGGTGGAAGCGCTGCTGCGCTGGCAGCACCCGATGATCGGCCCGGTGATGCCGTCCGACTTCGTGCCGATGGCAGAGAAAACCGCGCTGATCAATCGCATCACCGCCTGGGTCATCGACAACGGCATCGCCCAGGCCGCGCGCTGGCAGCAACAAGGCCTGGACTTCAATCTGGCCTTGAACGTATCTGCCGCCGATCTGGACCGCCCCGGTTTTGCCGGCCTGCTCAAGCGTGGATTGGAGCGCCACAAACTGGACCCGCGCCGGCTGGAGATCGAATTCACCGAAAGCGCGATGATCCGCCACCCCGAGCATCTGGCCGAGCAATTGGCGGCCATCGCGGCGCTGGGCGTGCATATCGCCATCGACGACTTCGGCACCGGCTACAGCAATTTCAGCTATCTCAAGCAGCTGCCGGCCAGCTCGTTGAAGATCGATCAATCCTTTGTCCGCTCGCTGCCGGACAGCCGCACCGACCGCACCCTGGTGCCCGCGATGATCCAGCTTGGCCACAGCCTGGGCCAGCGCGTGGTCGCCGAAGGCATCGAGTCGGCCGAGGCGTATGCGCAGTTGCGCGCCTGGGGCTGCGACGAAGGCCAGGGTTACTGGATCGCCAAGCCAATGCCGGTCGCCGCGTTGGAAACCTGGCTGCAGACGCCGTGGCATGCGCAATTTGAAGCCCCGGTCAATCTGCTCGCCGCGAGCCTGGCGGCTGCGCGGGTGTAAGACACTGCGTGGCGTGTAAACCGCAACGTCCAAACGCACTGCGGCGCGACACCTCAATGTCGCGCCGCATGCGCATCACCGATGTCAGCGCGCTGTCCTGACGATTACCAGAACACCGCGTACAGCGCGATCAGAATCACCACCACCCCGATCGCACCGATCTTGAAGCCCAGCGTGGTGCCGTAGGCCACATCGTCGGTACGGATCAGATCGCGCGCCTGGGTGGGCGCGGTCATCAGCGACACCAGCACCGCCAGCACCAGCGCCGCCACGAACACCACGCCGATGCGGTCCATGAACGGCAGTTCCGGCCAGGCGAACTTGAGCGCGAACGACAGCACAACCGAGCCGATCGCCGCGGTCAGTGCGCCAGCTTCGTTGGCACGCTTCCAGAACAGGCCGAGCATGAAGATCACCACCACGCCGGGGGTAAAGAAGCCGGTGAATTCCTGGATGAACTGGAAGCCCTGATCGAAGTTGCCCAACAGCGGCCGCGCGGTGAGGATGCCGATCACCACCGCCACGATGGCCACGATGCGACCCACGCGCACCAGCTGCTTCTGCTCGGTCTGCGGGCGGAACTTGGCATAGAAATCCAGGGTGAAGATCGTCGCCACCGAATTGATCTTCGATGCCAGCGAGGCCACGATCGCCGCCACCAGGGCGGCGAACACCAGGCCCAGGATGCCGGTCGGCAACAGCTGCATCATGGTCGGATAGGCCTGGTCGGGCTTGGCCAGATCCGGTGCCAGCACCACCGCGGCGATGCCCGGCACCACGATCACCAACGGCATCAGCAGCTTCAGAAACGCGGCAAACACCATGCCCTTCTGCGCCTCACCGATGTTTTTGGCCGCCAGCGCGCGCTGGATGATGTACTGGTTGAAACCCCAGTAACTGATGTTCATCACCCACAGACCGCCGAGCAGCACGCTCAGGCCGGGCAGGTCCTTGTAGAACGGGTTGTCCTTGCTCAGGATCATGTGGAAGTGCTCGGGGTGCGCACTCCATAGCTGCTTGAAGCCGGCCAGCACGCCGGCGCCATCGCCGATCCGCGCCAGGGTCAGGCCCGCCACCAACAGGCCGCCCAGCACCAGCAGGGTGACCTGCACGATGTCGGTCAAGGCCACGGCTTTGAGACCGCCGTACAACTGATAGACCAGCGCGAACACGCCGATCAAGGTCAGCGCCAGGGTCTGGTCCATACCGGTGACCTGGCTGACCGCGATCGACCCCAGCCACAGGATCGAGGTGAGATTGACGAACACGTACAGCAGCAGCCAGAACACCGCCATCAGCGTGCGGATCCACTTGCCGTAACGCTGCTCCAGGAACTGCGGCATGGTGTAGATGCCGTTGCGCAGGAAGATCGGCAGGAAGAACTTGCCGACGATCAACAACGTCAGCGCCGCCATCCATTCGTAGGACGCGATCGCCAGACCGATCGCATAGCCGGAACCGGCCATGCCGATGATCTGCTCGGCTGAGATGTTCGCGGCGATCAGCGAGGCGCCGATCGCCCACCACGGCAACGACTTGCTCGCCAGGAAGTAATCCTCGGCGCTCTTGGTGTGGCCTGCCTTCTCGCGCGACACCCACTGCGCGAGCACGAAGATGCCGGTCAGATAGACCAGCACAATCACGATATCCAACGTCGCCAAACCCACTGCACTCTCCTGTCTGGCTCTGGGGTGTGCGTCGTGGACCGGACAGGTCTGCAGACTGCCGCCGCCCGCACCGTGTGCATAACGGCAGCCCGGCGAACCGCAGCTGCAGACCTTCCCGGCCGATCGACGCGCGCGTCCCGCGGCGGCTGATGACACCACCCCCTGAGGGTGGCCGCTGTAAAACGTCGCCGGGGCCGGCGACGCGTGTGTTGCTTGATTACCTGCACACTCCCGCAAGCGCGCCTGCGGGAGTGCTGCTTACTTGACCGGGCAGTCGAGCGTGACTTCGGCCTCGTTGAGCGCGCCCAGCGCGATCTTGGAGATCGACATGTCCAGCGCTGCGCCGCTTTCGATGCTGGCGACCTGGCTCAGCTTGGTCACGTCGGCACCGGCCACTGCGAAGCACTTCAACGGCACCCCGACCACCTTCCACTGGCCTTGCGGCAGCGCGGCCAGGGTCTTCTGTGCATCGACACGGCCGCTGCACTTGTCGCCGCAGCCGACGCCCAGCCACACCGGCGCAGTCACTGCACTGTCGCGGCGCACGGTCAACTGCAGCTGCACATCGCCGTTGCTTTCACGCGAGACGTCCACCGGCTTGCCGGACACCAGCAACACGCTGGAGGCCTTGGCACCGGACCACAGCAGACGCCGCGCATCTTCCTGCGCCTTGTGATCGACTGCGGTCATCTTCAGGCTGCCATCGGACAGACCCACCGGCAGCGTGGTCGCCGGCATGTTGGCCTGGCCGGCATTGGACAGCTGCATCGCAATGCCCAGCGCCGGCTTGCCGCGCACGAAGTACACCCCACCCACCGACTGCTCGCCGGACACGCCCGATTCCTCCGGCAGTGCGGCCAGGTCGCCCTTGTCGGCGTAGGTCAGGCCGAAGCCGAACTTGAACTGCGGGTCGTAATCCTTCTGGCCAACGTTGTTGGCGAACTGCACCGCGGTCTTGGGCCAGGAGAAGCTCAGCTTGCCCTTGAAGTCGTTCTGTACCGTGCCATCGGCCTTGCGCAGCAGCACGTCGGCAATGCCCTCGCCTTCCGAACCCGGCAACCAGGCAGCGACGAACGCATCGGCCGCGTTGATGTACTGGTTCATCCATAGCGGGCGTCCGCTCAGGAATACCGCCACCACCGGGATGCCCTCGGCCTTGAGCTTCTTGATCAGTGCCAGTTCGCTCTCGTCGCCCGGCTTGTACAGCAGAGTGGCGATGTCGCCCTGGAACTCGGCGTACGGGTTCTCGCCGAACACCACCACGGCCACGTCCGGCTTGGTCTTGTAAGCACCATCGACTGCCAGCTCGGCCTTGCCGCCGGCCGCCTTGATCTGCTTGTCCAGGCCTTCCCAGATGGTGTTGCCATTGGGGTAGTCGCTGCGCTTGGTGCCGGTGCCCTGCCAGTTCAACGTCCAACCGCCGGACTGCTTGCCCATGTCGTTGGCGCCATCGCCCAGCACCAGCACGCGCTTCTTCGGGTCCAGCGGCAGGATGCCGGCCTGGTTCTTCAACAGCACCAGCGACTCGCGCACTGCCTGGCGGGCGATCGCGCGATGTTCTGGCGCGCCCAGCAATTCGTACTTGCCGCCGAGCGGGCGCTTGGACGGCTTGCCGGCTTCGAACAGGCCCAGACGCAGCTTGACGCGCAGGATCCGGCGCACCGCATCGTCCAGGCGCTCGGCCGAGATTTGGCCCAACTTCACTGCCGCCAGTTCGGTGTCGTAGATGCCCTTCCAGCTGTCGGAGGCCATCGCCATGTCGACGCCGGCAATGAACGAGGCCGGGCAGTTTTCGTTGGTGCAGCCCTTGACCTGGCCGTGGCCATTCCAGTCGCCAACCACGAAACCGCCGAAGTTCATGCGGCCCTTGAGCACGTCGGTCAGCATGACCTTGTTGCCGTGCATCTTTTCGCCGTTGAAGCTGTTGAACGAGGCCATCACCGTCTGCGCACCGGCCGCAATCGCCGGCGGGTAACCGGCCGCGTGGATGTCGCGCATGGTGGCTTCGGACACCTTGGTGTCGCCCTGGTCCTTGCCGTCGGTGGTGCCGCCGTCGCCGACGAAATGCTTCACCGACGAAATCACATGGCTGCCGTCGAGGAACTGCGGGGTGCCCGGCACGCCCTGCACGCCTTCGACCATCTTGCCGGCGAAGCTGGCCACCACCTCCGGCGACTCGGAATAGCCCTCGTAGCTGCGGCCCCAGCGGTCGTCCTGCGGCACCGCCACGGTCGGCGCGAAGGTCCACTCCATGCCGGTGACGCGGGTTTCGGCGGCGGTGACTTCGCCGATCTGCTTGATCAGCTCCGGGTTGCGCGTGGCGCCCAGGCCGATGTTGTGCGGGAACAGCGTGGCGCCGACGATGTTGCTCTGGCCGTGCACCGCATCGATGCCGAAGATGATCGGGATCGCGTTGCCGCCCTTGGAGGTGTCCATCGATGCTTCATAGAACGCGTCGGCCAGCTTCAGCCATTCGGCCGGGCTGGCGTTGTACTTGCCGCCCGGATCGGAATTGCCGCCGGCCAGCACCGAGCCGATGCGGTACTTGCGCACATCGTCCGGGGTCATGCTGGCGATGTCGCCCTGGATGGTCTGCGCGACCTTCTCTTCGACGCTCATCTTGGCCATCACATCGGTGATGCGCTGCTCCAGGGCCTGATCCTGCGCGAACGGCCACTTCGGCGACGGCCACTGGTCGGGATGGATCGTGGTGGACGCCTCGGCCGGCGCGGCGGCCGGTGCGGTCTTGCTCGCCTCGGCAGCGGTGTCCTTGCCTTGGCAGGCGGCCAGCATCAGCACCGCAGCGGCGGTAGCCAGAGAGAGGGCACGACGCGCAACGGGCGCGGCGGTACGACGAAGCAGCTTGTCCAAGATCCAGGTCTCCAGGTGGTTCTCCCCACGGCGATGCGTGACGCCGCAGGCCATTAGGCGGCGTACGCTTGCGTGATTCCCCTACCCTGTCAACCGCGCCGGCCCGTATGCCAAATGGCAGGCAACTTATTGGCCGCGGCTATAGCCTTGGAATACCGGCAGCACCTGTCAAACCACGGAAAACCGCCGAATCCGGCGCGCCGCTTGGCATTCGACAAACGCGCACTTTGTTGCATCGCACCACTCGGTGCCGTGAGTGATGCGCAGCCGGCCCGTGTCGATACAGCGTGATCGGGTCCGCTGCGATGCGCGCATCCAAACCCCAGCCAACGGGTGAGCCCGTCGTCAAACAACTGTCATACGGCCGGCCTAGCGTGACCGGCTTGCCGATGCGCCGCCGGCCATCGTTGATCGTTGTCTTTGCCTGGAGTTTCGATGTCTGCCTCCCCCGATCCCGCCCGCCGCCGCCTCATGCAACTGCTGGCGTCCGTCCCGATGCTGCCACTTGGCAGCGCCAGCGCCGCCGCCCTGCAGCAACTCGGTGGCGCCGCCTTGGCTGCACGCCCGTTACGGCCGTCGGAAAATCCGACCCAGTTGGTGTCGGCTACGTTCCATGGCATGCCCGCGCCCAGTCTGGCCAACCCGGCTGCCATGGCCACCACCACGGTCGGCTCGGCACTGACCATCGCCCGTAGTGACGGCAGCACCCAACGCTACGACTTGGCCTATCACCCGTTCTTCGTCACCGGCGACCAGGTGCCCGACGGCAAGGGCGGCACCGTGCTGGCTGGCGGCTATTACGACATCCAGCACCGGCCGATCATCGACCGCTCCAAACCCGGTGCCGAACGCCCGTTCTTTTCCGATTGCCCGGACGGTTCCTCATTGCTCACATTGCCCAACGCCAAGGTGCCCGGGGTCAAAGGCAATCACGTGTTCGCGGTGGTGCAGTTCGAATACACCACCCGCGACCAGGCCGGCAACGACACCAACCGCCATTTGCCGGCACCGATCGCGGTACTGACGCTGGACCAGGACCCGGCCACCGGCAAGCTGTCGCTGGTGAAGTACCACAACGTGGACACCGCGCCGGTGCACGGACTGTGGACCACCTGCGGCGCCAGCCTGTCGCCGTGGAATACCCACCTGTCCAGCGAAGAGTACGAGCCCGACGCCACCGCGCTGGCCGGTAACACCCAGTTCCGCAGCTACAGCACGCATCTATACGGCGACCCGGAGAAAGCCAATCCGTATCACTACGGCCATCTGCCCGAAATCACCGTGCACCCGGACGGCACGGGGAGCGTACGCAAGCACTATTGCCTGGGCCGCATCTCGCACGAACTGGTGCAGGTGATGCCCGACCAGCGCACCGTGCTGATGGGCGACGACGCCACCAACGGCGGGTTGTTCATGTTCATCGCCGACCGCAAGGCCGACCTGTCGGCCGGCACTTTGTACGTCGGCAAGTGGCACCAGACCTCGGGCGTCGGCCCGGGCGCCGCCACGCTGAGCTGGATCAAGCTCGGCCACGCCACCAGCGCCGAAATCCAGGCCCTGGCCGATCGCCTCACCGCCGCCGACATCCTCGACGTACATCTGAGCGACCCGGGCGATGCCTCCTTCACCAAGATCCCGTTCAACGGCACCTTCAACTGGGTCCGCATCAAGCCCGGCATGGAGAAGGCGGCCACCTATCTGGAAACCCATCGCTACGCTGCACTGGCCGGCGGCAGCCTGGGCTTCACCAAGCTCGAAGGCACCACCGTCAATGCCCGCGACAAGGTCGCCTACATGGCGATGTCCTACATCGTCACCAGCATGCGCGACGGCTCGGGCGATGTAAAAGTGGAAGGGCCGGACTCCGGTGCGGTGTATGCGCTCAACCTGCGTGGCGGCCGCCACGACAGCAGCGGCGCAGCGATCCACAGCGACTGGGTGCCGATCGACATGGCCGCTCCGGCCGCACTTACCGGCCACGATCTGGCCAAGGCCGATGCGCTGGGCAACCTGGCCGACCCGGAACGCCTGGCCAATCCGGACAACCTCAAGTTCTCCGAAACCCTGCGCACCTTGTTCATCGGCGAAGACAGCAGCCTGCACGTCAACAATTTCCTGTGGGCCTACAACGTGGACAGCGGCACGCTGACGCGTGTGCTGTCGGTGCCCGCCGGTGCCGAATCTACCGGTCTGCATGCAGTCGACGAGATCCACGGCTGGACCTACGTGATGAGTAATTTCCAGCACCCCGGCGACTGGGAAAGCCCGCTGCACGACACCGTCAAGGCCACGCTGGATCCGCTGATCCGCGCCAACTACAAGAACCGCTTCGGCGCAGCGGTGGGCTACCTCACCGGTGATCCGGTGGCCGTGAAGTTGGGCAAGGCCTAAGCGCATGGTCTCGTCGCTAGCAGTGCTGGCAAAGCGCTGCGAGCGGCATGGTCTTTCGTCCGTTGTATCAACTGCGCGACGGTCGCTCGTGTGAGGGCGCGTGAGTCGGTCGAGCGTGCGATGCCCTCACCGCACCAGACAGTTTGCTGATCGCTTTAAGAAGAGCTAAGCATACCGACCATCTCGACTGGTCCTTGCCCGCCCACCGTCGCGGGACCTTACGCGGCATGGATGCCGCGTAAGAGCCTACACGGACGTACTTGCGGCGTGTCCCGCGA
>NZ_JBEOLS010000093.1:0-12108 GCF_040279205.1 Xanthomonas hortorum | reverse complement strand
ACCTTACGCGGCATGGATGCCGCGTAAGAGCCTACATGGACGTACTTGCGGCGTGTCCCGCGACGGTGGGCGGGCAAGGGCCCTGCAGCCAGGCAGCAGATCCGCCGGCCTGTGCAGTAGGCTGGCGTGAAGTAGTTTTGTTAGCCGCTCTTAGTTGCAGGCAGTGCGCAGACGCAGCAATCCGCTGCACACAAATGCGCCGTTGTTGTCACACCAACAAAGCCTCGAACATCACGCGTGTGCACGAATGCTGTGCAGCCGCAGAAGCGAGAGCGTTAGCGACTCATCGCTTACCCAACGTATCAAACACCGCCGATCATCACGCAGCGGTGTTCTTGCATCCATAGCCCGCCAGAAACAGCTCCACTGCGCGTTGCGTCGCATCGCGTAGATACTCCGGCGATGGGTCTTTGAGTGCGCCGAACAGGCAGGGCATCAGGGTTTGCGCTTCCAGCAGCGCGCCCAGTTGCTTGGCGGCCAGGGTCGCGTCGCCGCGCCGCATCAGGCCCAGGTCCATCTGCTGCTGCAGATACTCGGCCATGCGCTGCATGCCTTCTTCGGGGCCGGCATTGAAAAACAGCGCGCCGACGTCCGAGCGTCCTGACACCCCGATGATGGTCTGCCAGATCGTGATCGAGCTGGGTGCGCAGAGGAAGCCAAGGAGATCTTCGCCGAAGCGCTGCAGCGTCTGGGCGACAGGGCCGCTGCTGCGCGTCAGCGCATCCAGCATCGGGTCGATGTAGCTGTCGGACGTGTCCTGGGCGAAGGCGATAAAGAGCTCTTCCTTGGACGGGAAGTAGCCGTACAACGTGCGCTTGGAGCCGCCCACGCGGGCGGCGATTTGCGACATCGAGGCGCCTTCAAAGCCCAGCTCGAGGAAGACCTCGCTGGCCGCCTGCACGATGGCGTCGCGTTTTTCTTCGGTTCTGACCCGCATCCACTCACTCCACTTTTGAACTTTAAGTATACCGACTGGGCAGGAATGCTTGACGGCTACGGATGAGCTTATTAGGATACCAAACCGTACCGTTTAGATTTAATCCTCATGCGTCCCGTCGGAGACCTTCTCGTGCGTCCTCATGCTTCGTTTCGCCTGCCTGTGCTTGCCGCTGCCGTTGCCGCCACCGTTCTGCTGAGTGCCTGCGGCAGCCCGCCGGGAGGTCCGCCGCCGGCTGAGGGCATGCCCGAGATGAGCGTGTTGACCGTCAAACCGCAGCCGGTGACGCTCACCACCGAACTGCCCGGACGCACCGTTCCCTACCTGATCGCCGAAGTTCGCCCCCAAGTGGGCGGCATCGTGCAGACGCGCCAGTTCACCGAGGGCGGCGACGTCAAGGCCGGGCAGACGCTGTACCAGATCGACCCGGCGACCTATCGGGCCAGCTATGCCAGCGCCCAGGCCACCCTGGCCAAGGCGCAGGCCAATCTGCGCACCGCCAAACTCAAGGCCCAGCGCTACACCGAGCTGGTGCAGATCAAGGCGGTCAGCCAGCAGGAGGGCGACGACACCGATGCTGCGCTGGGCCAGGCCGAGGCCGATGTGGCTGCTGGCAAGGCCAGCGTGGAGACCGCGCGCATCAACCTGGCGTTCGCGCGCATGGATGCACCGATCTCCGGTCGCATCGGCCGCTCCAGCGTGACCCCCGGTGCGTTGGTGACCGCCAACCAGGCCACCGCGCTGACCACCATCCAGCAGCTGGACCCGATCTATATCGACGTCACCCAGCCCAGCGCGGCGTTATTGCGGCTCAGGCAGGCGATGGCGCGCGGCGATCTGGAAAAGGCCGGCGACGATGCGGCCAAGGTGTCGCTGCTGCTGGAAGACGGCAGCACCTATCCGCTGCAGGGCCAGCTGGCGTTCTCCGATGTCACCGTCGACCAGAACACCGGCTCGATCACCTTGCGCGCGGTGTTCCCGAACCCGAATGCGGAGTTGCTGCCGGGCATGTATGTGCGCGCGGTGCTGCAGGAGGGCATCAAGGAGCAGGGCGTGCTGGTGCCGCAGCAGGCGGTCTCGCGCAATGGCGCCGGCAAGCCGACCGCGTTCGTGGTCGGTGCCGATCACAAGCTGCAATTGCGCGTGCTGGAAACCGACCGCGAAGTGGGCGACCAGTGGCTGGTGCGCAGTGGCCTGAAGACCGGCGAGCAGGTGGTGGTCGAAGGCGTCTCGCGCGCCCGCGACGGCATCGAGGTCAAGACCGTGCCGTGGCAGCCCAAGGGCAAGCCCGCGACTGCTGGTGGTCATGCAGCCGGCACCCCTTCCGCCCCAACCGCACCGCGTGCGGCCAACTGAGGCGGGATCACACGTCATGGCACGCTTTTTCATCGATCGTCCGATCTTCGCCTGGGTGTTGGCCATCATCGTGATGCTGGCCGGCATCCTGTCCATCGCCACACTGCCGATTGCGCAGTACCCCAGCATCGCGCCGCCGGCCGTCGCCATCACCGCCAACTACCCGGGCGCCTCGGCGCAGACCCTGGAAGACACCGTCACCCAGGTCATCGAGCAGAAGATGAAGGGGCTGGACCACCTCAGCTACATGGCCTCCACCAGCGAATCCAGCGGTGCGGTGACCATTACGCTGACCTTCGACAACGGCACCGATCCGGACACCGCGCAGGTGCAGGTGCAGAACAAGTTGTCGCTGGCCACGCCATTGTTGCCGCAGGAAGTGCAGCAGCAGGGCGTAACGGTGACCAAGTCGGCCACCAACTTCCTCAACGTGCTGGCCTTCACTTCCGAAGACGGCAGCATGAGCGATTCGGACCTGTCCGATTACGTGGCGGCCAACGTGCAGGAAACCATCAGCCGCGTCGAAGGCGTGGGCGACACCACCTTGTTCGGCTCGCAGTACGCCATGCGGGTGTGGATGGACCCGAACAAGTTGAATAATTTCAGCCTGACCCCGGTGGATGTCCGCACCGCGATCCAGGCGCAGAACGCGCAGGTCTCGGCGGGCCAGTTGGGCGCGTTGCCGGCGGTGGCTAATCAGCAACTCAATGCCACCATCACCGCGCAAACCCGGCTCAAGACGGCCGAGCAGTTCGAAAACATCCTGCTGCGCACGCAGTCCGATGGCGCGCAGGTGCGGTTGCGCGATGTGGCGCGCATCGAACTGGGTAGCGAGAGTTACAACACGGTGGGCCGCTACAACGGCAAGCCGGCTGCCGGTCTGGCGATCAAGCTGGCCACTGGTGCGAATGCGCTGGATACCGTGCGCGCCATCGACAAAAGCCTGGAAGAGCAGGAGAAGTTCTTCCCGCCCGGCATGAAGGTGCAAAAGCCGTACGACACCACCCCGTTCGTGCGGATCTCCATCGAGCAGGTGGTGCACACGCTGATCGAAGCGGTGGTGCTGGTGTTCCTGGTGATGTATCTGTTTCTGCAGAACTTCCGCGCGACCTTGATCCCCACCATTGCGGTGCCGGTGGTGTTGCTGGGCACGTTCGGCGTGCTGGCGGTGTTCGGTTTCACCATCAATACGCTGACCATGTTCGCGATGGTGCTGGCGATCGGTTTGCTGGTGGACGATGCGATCGTGGTGGTGGAAAACGTCGAGCGTGTGATGGGCGAAGAACACCTGTCGCCCAAGGAAGCCGCGCGTAAATCGATGGATCAGATCTCTGGTGCGTTGGTGGGTGTGGCGTTGGTGCTGGCCGCGGTGTTCGTGCCGATGGCGTTCTTCGGTGGCTCCACCGGTGTGATCTATCGGCAGTTCTCGATCACGATTGTGTCTGCTATGACCTTGTCGGTGCTGGTGGCGATGATCCTGACTCCGGCCTTGTGCGCCACCTTGCTCAAGCCGGTGGAAAAAGGCCATGGCCTGGCCACCACCGGTTTCTTCGGCTGGTTCAACCGCGTGTTCGATCGTGGCAACAACCGTTACCAGGGCGTGGTGCGGCACATGCTGGGCAAGGGCTGGGGTTACATGCTTGCCTATGCCGCGCTGCTGGCGTTGGTGGTATTCGGCTTCATGAAATTGCCGGTGGGGTTTTTGCCGGACGAAGACCAGGGCACGCTGTTCGTGCTGGTGCAGTTGCCGCCCGGTGCCACCGATGCGCGCACCGGTGAGGTGCTCAAGCAGGTGGAACATCACTTTCTGGTCGACCAGAAGGATTCGGTCGCTGGTGTCTTCGCCGTGTCCGGTTTCAGTTTTGCCGGTAGCGGCCAGAATACCGGCCTGGCGTTCGTCAAGCTGCGGCCGTGGGACGAGCGCACCGGCAAGGGGCAGAGCGTCACCGATGTTGCTGCCAAGGCCGGTGCCTTTTTCGCCGGCATCCGCGATGCCAGGGTGTTCGCGTTCGCACCGCCGGCGGTGTCAGAGTTGGGCAATGCCACCGGCTTCGACCTGATGCTGCAGGACCGCGCCAACCTCGGTCATGAAGCTTTGATGCAGGCGCGCAATCAATTGTTGGGCGAGCTGTCGCAGGACAAGCGCCTGGTGGCGGTACGCCCGAACGGGCAGGAAGACACGCCCGAGTTCAAGCTGGAGATCGATTCGCACAAGGCGCAGGCCATGGGCGTGTCGATCGCCGACATCAACAACACCTTCTCCAGCGCGTGGGGCAGCGTGTACGTCAACGACTTCATCGACAAGGGGCGGGTCAAGAAGGTGATGCTGCAGGCCGATGCGGTGTACCGCATGAATCCGCAGGACATCGACCGCTGGTTCGTGCGCAACAGCGCCGGCACCATGGTGCCGTTCAACGCCTTCGCCACCGCCAGCTGGCAATCGGGCTCGCCGCGGTTGGAGCGTTACAACAGCGTGCCGTCGGTGGAAATCCTGGGCATGGCGCTGCCCGGCGCGGCATCCAGTGGTGAGGCGATGCAGATCGTGGAAGCGGCGGCGGCCAAATTACCGCCGGGTATTGGCTATGAGTGGACCGGGTTGTCGCGGCAGGAAAAGTCCTCCACCGGCCAGACCGGCCTGTTGTACGGCCTGTCGATCCTGATCGTGTTCCTGTGTCTGGCCGCGTTGTACGAAAGCTGGGCGATTCCGTTCTCGGTGATTCTGGTGGTGCCGTTGGGCGTGTTCGGCACGCTGCTGGGCGCGATGCTGACCTGGAAAATGAACGATGTGTACTTCCAGGTGGGCCTGCTCACCACGATTGGCCTTGCATCGAAAAACGCGATCCTGATCGTGGAGTTCGCCAAGGAGCTGCATGAAAGCGGCAAGAGCCTGATCGACTCGGCATTGGAAGCGGCACGCATGCGCTTGCGGCCAATCTTGATGACATCGCTGGCCTTCATCCTGGGCGTGGTGCCGTTGGTACTCGGCAGTGGTGCCGGTGCGGGCGCACAGCATGCGTTGGGTACCGCCGTGATCGGCGGCATGTTGTCCGGCACGATCCTGGCGATCTTGTTCGTGCCGTTGTTCTTTGTGTTGGTGATGGGCCTGTTCAAGCGCCGACCACAGCCCACTTCGCCCGCCCCGCAACCGACAGGACACTGAGATGACCCCGATTCGCATGACATTGACCGCGATCGCGGTGGCCAGCGTGCTGTCCGGTTGCACGCTGATGCCGCGCTATGCACGGCCCGACGCGCCGGTGCCGGAACGTTTTGCCGGCACCGATATCACCATTGCTTCGAACGCCACCGACGCCGCCAACACCGCCAACAGCACCGGCACCCACGAGGCGACGGACATCGCCAACATCGGCTGGCGGCAGGTGTTCACCGACCCCGCGCTACAGCAGGTGATCGCGTTGGCGTTGGAGAACAATCGCGATCTGCGCGTGGCCGCGCTCAACATCGAAGTAGCACGTGCGCAGTACCGGGTGGAGCGCGCTGCGCTGCTGCCTTCGATACAAGGCACCGGCACCTCCAATAACGCGCGCACCCCGGCGGAGCTGGCGATTCCGGGCCAGCCGCAGGTGTTTCGCACCTACAGCGCCAACATCGGCATCAGTGCGTACGAGCTGGATCTGTTCGGGCGTGTGCGCAGCCTGAAGGAACAGGCGTTGCAGCAATTTCTGTCCACCGCCGAGGCCCGCCGCAGCACGCACATCAGCCTGGTGGCCGAAGTGGCCACCGCCTATCTGACGCTGGCGGCGGATCAGCAGTTGCTGCAGTTGGCGCAGTCCACCTTGACCAGCCAGAGCGATAGTTATCGCTTGCAGCAACGCAGCTTCGAGTTGGGCGTGGCCTCGCAGCTCACCCTGCGCCAGGCGCAGACCACGGTGGAAACCGCACGGGTGGATGTGGAGCGTTACACCGCGCAGGTGGCGCAGGATCGTAATGCCCTGGTGCTGCTGGTGGGCACGCAGGTGCCGGTGGACCTGTTGCCGCGTGCGTTGCCCGATGGCGCCAGCGTGGACGGCAACGTGCTGGCCAGCGTGCCGGCCGGGTTGCCGTCGCAGTTGCTGCAACGCCGCCCGGACATTCTTGAAGCCGAGCGCAACTTGCGGGCGGCCAATGCCAATATCGGTGCGGCGCGCGCAGCGTTCTTTCCCAGCATCAGCCTGACCGCATCGCAGGGCTCGTCCACCAGCAGTCTGTCCAACCTGTTCGATTCCGGTACCCGTGCCTGGAGTTTCGTGCCTACGCTGACGTTGCCGATCTTCAACGCCGGGCGTAACCGCGCCAACCTGGACATGGCCAAGGCCAATCGCGCTATCGAAGTGGCGCAGTACGAAAAGGCGATCCAGAGCGCATTCCGCGAAGTGTCCGATGCGCTGGCGCAGCGCGAGACGCTGGGCCGGCAATTGCAGGCGCAACAGGCGCTGGTGGATGCCACTGCCGACAGCTACCGGCTGTCGCAGGCGCGCTTCGAACGCGGCGTGGACAGCTATCTGCAGGCGCTGGATGCGCAGCGTTCGCTGTACAGCGCGCAGCAGACCCTGATCACCACGCAGCTGTCGCGCTTCACCAATCTGGCGACGTTCTACAAGGCGATGGGCGGCGGCTGGCTGCAATCGGCCGAGCCCAATGTGGCCACCACCGCGACAGGTCAGCCCAATGGCTGAGACGGACGGTGATGCCGCGCCTGCACGCCCGCCCAGACGCGCGCACGACAAACGTGGCGCGATTCTGGCGGCGGCGCGGCAGCTGTTTCCGCGCCAGGGGTTCGACAAGACCAGCATGGACACCATCGCCGAGCGTGCGATGGTGTCCAAGGCCACGGTGTATGCGCATTTCGCGTCCAAGGAGGTGCTGTTCCGCACCACGCTGGAAGCACTGGCGCATGCATCGCCCAATCGATGGGACGCGTTGTTGGAGATGCAGGCGCCGTTAGAGCAGCGCCTGGCGGCGGTCGCCAAGGCGGTGCTGCGGATCTCCACCAGCGGCGTGCTGGACGATGCGGCGTATGGCCTGGTGCGGCCGCCGTTGTTGCCCAGCCAGATGCGCGAAGAGATGTGGACGCTGTCCTTCGAGCGCTACGACAACATGATGCGCGCGCTGCTGGCGCGCGAAGTGGAGCGGGGCAACCTGGTCATCGACAATCTGCCCGATGCCTCGGTGCATTTTTTCGGCTTGATGACCGGCTTGCCGGCAAATGCGGCGATGCGTGGCGATGGCGTGGATGCGGATTTTGTGCAGCAGGAGCGCTATGTGAGCGGTGCGGTCGCGCTGTTCTTGCGTGCGTATCGGCCGGATGTTGCGCGCACGGTGGGCACAACCAGGCGCGAAGTGCCGAGCGGGTTCTAGGCGCGCTGGAATCGCGCTTGCGTGTGTCTATCGCGTTTGTATGCGCCCATCACTGGCTTCATGACACGCATGCCGACCACTGCGTTGATGAAGCGCGCTCATAACCGTTAGCGCCAGCCGCTGTGCAATGTGCGCGTGGCGCAGGATTATGGTGTGGAATCGGTGCTGCAGCGGTGTTGCCGCCTGCGGCCGACTCATCCAATGCGGCCGTGTGCCGCGGGAGTAAACGATGCAAACACGACAGTTGGGAAACAGCGGGCTACAGGTGTCCGCATTGGGCTTGGGTTGCATGGGCCTGAGCTACGGCTACGGGCCGGCGACCGCGCGCAAGGACGCCATTGCGCTGCTTCATGCGGCGGTGGAGCAGGGCGTGACCTTCTTCGACACTGCCGAAGCCTACGGGCCCTTCGTCAACGAGGAACTATTGGGCGAGGCATTGGCAGCGCATCGCGACCAGGTGGTGATTGCGACCAAGTTCGGTTTCAAAGACGGACATGCCGATGCCGGTCTCGACAGCCGCCCCGAACGGATTCGTGCTGTGGCCGAGGCCAGCCTCGCACGCTTGAAGACAGACCGTATCGATCTGTTCTATCAACATCGCGTGGACCCGGCGGTGCCGATCGAAGAAGTCGCCGGGACCGTCAAGGATTTGATCGCCGAAGGCAAGGTCAAACACTTCGGCCTCTCCGAAGCCGGTGCAGACACCATTCGTCGCGCGCACGCGGTGCAACCGGTGACCGCGTTGCAAAGCGAATACTCGCTGTGGTGGCGCGAGCCGGAGACCAGCGTGCTGCCGACGCTGGAAGAACTCGGCATCGGGTTTGTGCCGTTCAGCCCACTCGGCAAGGGATTTTTGACTGGCGCCATCAACGCCGAGACGCAATTTTCCGACGACGATTTCCGCAATCAGGTACCGCGCTTTGCAGCCGAAGCGCGGCAGGCCAATCAGGCGCTGGTCGAGCGCATCCAGGCCATCGCGGCAGACAAAGATGCAACGCCGGCACACAGGTCGCATTGGCGTGGTTGCTGTCGCGCAAGCCGTGGATCGTGCCGATTCCCGGCACCACCAAGCTGCATCGACTCGAAGAGAATCTGGGCGGCGCTGCTGTGACGTTGAGCGGCGAGGATCTTGCGCGGATTCAACAGGCGTTGGATGCCGTGGCGATTGTCGGTGAGCGGTACAGCCCGGAGCGGCAGAAGCTGGTTGGTAAGTAGTAGAGCGGCTGATCTGCTTCTTGGCTGCAGGGTCCTTGCCCGCCCACCCTCGCGGGACACGCGGCAAGTACGTCCGTGTAGGCTCTTACGCGGCATCCATGCCGCGTAAGGTCCCGCGACGGTGAGCGGGCAAGGACCAGTCGAGTTGGTCGGTGCATGGCTTTCAACAAAGCAGCCAGGAAACTCTCTGCTGCGGTGTCCTCGCCGCTTGCGGGACCGTGTGGCGGCATGGATGCCGCCACCGAGCCCCCAGGGATGGGTTTACGGCGTGTCCCGCGAGCGGCGAGGGCACCGCGCGCTCGACTAACCAGGCTGTTGAGTATTCGGCTACATCCAAATGACGCGACGACGCGAAGTCTCGGTTGTTTTGGAGTGATTGAGCAGTGCGGATAAATCAGGTGTAGAGCGGCTGATCTGCGGCGTGGCTGCAGAGTCATGCCTGCGCACCATCGCAGGACACGCCGTAAGTACGTCCTTGTCTCCAGGGCGGCACCCATGGCGCCCCTTGCGCCCGCGTCAACGCACCAGATCGTGCCGCAGCGCATCGATCACCACCTTGAGTGCGCTGGAGGATTGGCGGCGGCTGGGGTAATAGGCGTAATAGCCGTCGAACGGGTCGCACCAGTTGTCCAGCACGCGGCGCAGCCGGCCGGCGGCGATATGCTCCAGCACCATGGTTTCCGGCAGAAACGCCAGTCCACCGCCAGCCAGTGCGGCGCGCAGGATCGCGCTGCTGCCGTTGAAGGTCCATTGCCCGTCCACCCGCACCTTGACTTCGCGTCCGTCCTTTTCGAAGTCCCAGGGCAGCAAGCCGCCGTGCGTGGGCAGGCGCAAGCCGATGCAGTTGTGCTGCGCCAGTTCGGCCGGTACCGCCGGGATGGTGTGATGCACGAAGTAGCTGGGCACCGCCACCACTGCCATGCGCTGCATCGGGCTGATCGGCACCGCGATCATGTCCTTGGCCACCTGGTCGCCGAGCCGGATGCCGATGTCGTAGCGCTCGGCGACGATATCGGCCAGGCCGTAATCGACGGTGACCTCGATCTTGAGGTCCGGATAATCGGGCAACACCTTCGATAGCGCCGGCCAGATGTAGGCATCGGCGGCATGGCCGGCGGTGGTGATGCGGATGGTGCCGGCCGGTTTGTCGCGAAATTCGGTGAGCGCCGAGAGTTCGTCGTCGATTTCTTCCAGGCGCGGTGCCACGGTCTCGAACAGACGCGCGCCGGCTTCGGTCATCGACACGCTGCGTGTGGTGCGGGTCAATAGACGAATGCCAAGCCGCGTTTCCAATGCGCGCACGGTATGGCTCAACGCCGACTGCGAGACGCCCAGTTGCGCGGCGGCACGGGTGAAGCTGCCTTCGCGTGCCACGGTGACGAAGACCTGCAGATCGTTGAGATTTTCACGCGCCATCGATGCAAATGCCGACGTCAGGCATGCCATTCATGCGGCTGCATCATGCGTGATGGTACGTGATGGCTTCAAATCCGAGTGCATTGCCCGCATTGATGCGCTGTGTTTCTAGGTGCATGCGCAATCGGGTGAGTAGTTGGTGTACGCATGCGCGCTACAGTTCAAGCACTGGATCAAGGAGCACTGCAATGAATCTGTTCGCAACTGCGATGTCGCTGTCGATGATGGCCGCCGTCACGCCCGGTGGTGAAGAGCAACAAGCAATCAGGGTGAGCAAGGCCGGTGGCGTGGCCTCTGCAGTCGGCCCGGCCGACTATTTCACCGGCAAGGTGCGTATCGATGCGCCATTCCAGACCGACGCGCCGGCGCGGGTGGGCGGTGCCACGGTGACCTTCGAGCCGGGCGCGCGTACTGCCTGGCACACCCATCCGTTGGGCCAGACGCTAATCGTCACCGCCGGTGCCGGGCGTGTGCAGGAATGGGGCAAGCCGGCGCAGGAGATCCGCCCCGGCGACATCGTGTGGATTCCGCCGGGCGTCAAGCACTGGCACGGCGCCAACGCGACGGTGGCGATGTCGCATATCGCCATCGCCGAGGCACAGGACGGCTCGCCGGTGACCTGGCTGGAACAGGTCAGCGACGCGCAGTACGCGGCGCAGTGAGGTGACGGTCGGCGATGCCACAGCCTGGCGGCAATCGCCGTTGGGCAGCTACCGCATCGAGGTCACTGCATGGGAAGCGCGGATGTCGTTGTGGGTGGAAACCCCGCAGATCGTCGATGTACGCGCTGGCACGGTGCTGCTGAGGTTCGACAATCCGTGCTGGTCGTTGGAGACGGCGCACTGGCACAGCGATGTTGCAGTCGAGCTCACGCTACGGAAGTATCCGGGCGATCACCAACCGGCGCAGGTGGTGGCGATGCTCAATTGCCGCGATCGCAGTGCGAAGGTGGCGTCCAGCACGGTGTGCACGTTCGCAGAGCTGGAACACACGCTCGATTGCTTCCTCTCTACCGGTGAACCGTCGCCACCTCGGTAATGGCCATCTGACCCACCAGCGCATGCGCCTTCAGGTGGTACAGCAGTTCGCGCATTGCAAGCGGCGCGAGCACATCGCTCTGGCGTGGTCGATCGAGCAGACCTCGCGAGCCGCAACGCGGCATCCTTTCAGTTGGCGTGCCCCACACATGCTGTCCGGCCCCGAGTGTGTGCGCCGCTGAAGGGCAGGGCCGCCGGCGCTGATAGAGCGCTCACGCACTCGCCGTATCATGAGCGCCTGTTTCCGTGATCGTGTCGCCCATGCCCGCACAACGTTCGACCATCCCCGCGCCAACGAGTCCCGCCGACTGGAAGGCGATCGAAGCTGCCGCCAGCGCTGAGCTGGCCCGGCGCACCGAGCAGGCGCATCAGCAGATCCTGGGATTGTTGACCACCCATGGCCATCTGCTCAGCGACGCGCAGCGGCGCGGTTTGCACAAGCGCCTGTTGCGTGCCGGCCGCTAAGAGCGGCTAACAAGACCTCTGGAACGCTACATCGATGGTCGCAAATGCTGGCCACACTCGCCTTTGTTGACAAATGAAGTGCAGAGATGAAGTACAGAGATTTTGAGTCGTGGCGCCGTTTTAGCTGCGATCAAAAGCTTGGTTGGTCGAGTGCGCGGTGTCCTCGCCGCTCGCGTGACACGCCGCAAGTACGTCCATGTAGCAACTGTGTTGATCAGGGCCTCAACCCGCGACCTTTGAGCGGTTTCCTTCAGGCGCGTTCATCGGTAGGTGCCGGCCGCTGGCCGGCACGCTTTTTTGCGTTTGCGCATGGCCGTCAAATGC
>NZ_JBEOLS010000092.1:0-12390 GCF_040279205.1 Xanthomonas hortorum | reverse complement strand
ACCTGCTTCAGCGTGGCGACGATCTGGCTCTCGGTGAACTTGCTCTTGCGCATCGTTGGTCTCCTCGGTGGCTAGTGTGCCCGGAGACCTCTAGTTATGGATGGATCAATTTTACGGGAGGCTGACATCACCATCGCCCGACCAAAGACGATCCTCGCTACTTTTACGCCCATCTGCTTTCAACAACCAGGCGCATGCAAGCCTCTGGCTTGACCCAGAAGACGCGGGTGCTCGATGGTCGTATCAACGGCCTGGCTGAGATCCAGTGGATTCGCGTGATGATCGCTGAGCGTATCAATGCACATCTTGCCCAGGCCGGCATTGGCTATGCGGTTGAGCATCGAAGCTTGAAGGACCGCTTGGAAGCGATGCGAGGCAACGGGATCTTTATCCAAGGGCAGGAACGCTTTGAGCAGCTTCTGTCCCGCTACCGCCAAGAGGGGCGACTGTTGAGCGTGCCGGATGGCCACACGGCGGAACAGGCCCAGCGAGAGCGCCCTGGGCCAGGCATGGACACTTCTGCTGATGAGACTTCGCTGGCGAAGATGCCTATCATGCCGGCATCCGTTGGCAGACTCAGTTCAAGTAGGGACGACGAAGCTCTGTCAGCAATCCAAGCAGATCGAAGCGGCCATCCAGATAGTCGTTGAGCGCGTTGGACATGTGCTGATCAATGCCAAAGCCAGCCGCGTTTTGTTGGGCGATCCAGCCTTCGACATGGGTCTGGCGGAGTTGATGCTCTTGATGGTCGAGGAGCGTAGCGAGGGAGTGGACGGCAGAAGTCATAATGACGAATCCAGTGTTGTGGTTCTTTGATTCGTAGCAGAGAAGTCTTCGCCGTCAAGCCCAGTCGCCTAGCGCAATTGTCGCTCGGTTAGAGCTTCAATTTTTCGTTGACCGCCTGACTGACCAACTCATACCACTTGTTCATCTCGGTCTCGTTGCCGAACTTGATCGTCCACACGGGATGATCGACGTCGCGAACATTGAGCGTTAGCGTGCCTTCGCGATTGTAATTGTGCCAGTGCTTTTCCCAGGACCGTACATCGCTCAGTGCATATGCCTTGATGCGACTTCCTGCCTTGAACTTGATCATGGCGCGTGCTGTCGACACGGCAATGCGCGTGTTCTTGTAGCCGTGGAATCGTTGGAAGTCATGGTCAAATGTTGCGTTGTCACTGCGCGTTTTCACCGTCTTAGCAAGCACCAAGAAGATCGCGGCGCAGCCAGCGAAGAAGACCAGGGTAAGAAAAGTGCCGACGGTCATGCGAATTCCTGAGGAATGGATGGTGTCACCGTTGATCGCCAACGGTGGTTATTGGACGCGACCAGTGATTTTCCAAGTGCCGCCCATCTTGGTGAACGAGTAAACCCCGTCCATCTGATTGCCAAAGTCGCGATCCATGGCTCTGACCTTGGCCGTTACGTCACAGGTGTAGCTGGGCGCACCTTCCGCTTTTGTGCACTGGTTACTCTCGAAGTCTTCGATGCGCGCCTTTTCGTTGCTGTTGTCTTGGACGAACAGCAAGAATGCATGCTCTCGCTCAGACTGCGAGGGGCCACCGGAAGAGCAGCTGGCCAAACAGGCCGACATTAGGCCAGCCAGCGCCAAGCAGAGCTTTGACATGTGCATCTCCAAAAGAAGAAGAGAAAAGCGCGTAGGGGTCCACCAACCTGGCAGCTTTGGAGAGCTCCGGATTGCCGGCATGCTCAATGACTGCATGCCTCCACACACCGTCCCGGAATGACCGAGCTTGTGCTTGGCAATCCCAGTTGATTGGCGGACGGAACCATGTTACTGATAAAGTAACAGACAAGGCAAGTCGGAGACCTCATGCTCAAACACGTCATTGCATGCTTGTGGTCACATTTTGGATCTGGACGACGCTCGTCTCATCTTCGCCAACCGCCTACGTCACGCGCGCCAGAAGGCCGAGCTGACCCAGGAAGCCTTGGGTGTTGCCGCTGAACTGGCTCCTGAAGTGGCCAGGACGCGCATCAATCGCTACGAGAAGGGCGTGAACGAGTGCGATCTACGCACCGCCAAGCGCTTGGCCGACGCTCTCGGCATGCCACTGGCTGCCTTCTTCGCCGAGACCGATGAGGTGGCAGACGCCATCCAAGCGCTCGCCAAGCTCTCCGTCGAGGAGCAGCGAAAGGTCGTGGCCGAATTGCAGCTCAAAGCCCAGGGCAGCAATCAGCCTAGCGCATAGGGCGGAGGGCCTTACTGCGGCCCTGGCATGCGTGCAGATCAGACAATTCCTACACGGATGCCAATGCCCATCCGATCTGAGCGGGCGGTGTGATCCTGTAATCTTGCGAGCGGACGGTCGTTTTCAAACAAGCCAGGGATCACAGATGGAAGGCAGCGCGTCATGACCGGCAAGACCAAGCTCAGCGTCGCTATCGTGCTCTTGCTTCTTGCCCTCATTGCAGGGGTCTACCTCTCCGGTCAGTTGATTTTGATGCTGTTGAAGGTGGCTGGACCGCTCAGCGTCGGCACCTATTGGTCTTACGTCAAAGCGCTCGACCTTCCCCAGTTCGCTCCCTATGCCACCAAGATCAAGCTCGCTGGCGCACTCGGCTTCGGCGTGCCGCTCCTGGCCTGGTTCGCACTGCTGATTCCGCTGTTCAAGCCAAAGGCCGCCGCCTTGCATGGCGACGCCCGCTTTGCCTCCGGCAGTGATCTGGCCAAGAAGGACATGCTCAAGCCGTCGCAAACCGGCATCGTGGTCGGCAAGCACGGCGGCAAGTTGGTGCGCTTGCCCGGTCAGCAGTTTGTGATCCTGGCCGCGCCCACGCGTTCCGGTAAGGGCGTGGGCATCGTCATTCCCAATTTGCTCGACTACCAAGGCTCAGTGGTGGTTCTGGACATCAAGCAGGAGAACTTTGATCTGACCTCGGGTTGGCGCAAGAGCCAGGGCCAGGAGGTCTTTCTGTTCAACCCTTTTGCCGAAGACGGGCGCACCCACCGTTGGAATCCACTGAGCTACATCTCACCCGATCCCGCTTTTCGCGTGTCGGATCTGATGAGTGTTGCGGCCATGCTCTACCCAGATGGGTCGGATGCCCAGAAGTTCTGGGTGAGCCAGGCCCGCAACGCCTTCATGGCGTTTACGCTCTATCTGTTCGATAGCCTTGATGATCAGATCAAGCGCAAGCACCCGAAAGATACCTGGATGTTCCCAACCCTTGGGATGCTTTATCGCGTGTCGTCTGGGGACGGGAGCGACTTGAAGGGCTATCTCAAAAAGCTCTCGCAGCGCGACTTCTTGGGTCGCGATGCCAAGATGGCCTTCGACAATTTGCTCTCGCAAGCCGAAGAGACCTTCGCCTCGATCATGGGCACGTTCAAAGAGCCGCTCAACCAGTTCATCAATCCGATCCTGGATGCGGCCACCAGCGGCAACGATTTCTTGCTGACCGATGTGCGCAAGAAGAAGATGAGCATCTACATTGGCATCCAGCCGAACAAGCTTGCCGAATGCCGCTTGTTGATCAACTTGCTGTTTAGTCAGCTCATCAACCTCAACACGAAAGAGCTGCCGCAGAACAACCCGGCGCTCAAGCACCAGTGCTTGCTGCTGATGGATGAGTTCACGTCCATCGGCCGGGTCGACATCATTGCAAGCGCAGTGAGCTACATGGCCGGCTACAACATCCGCTTGCTGCCGATCATCCAGAGCATGGCGCAGCTGGACGCGACCTATGGCAAGGATGTCTCGCGCACCATCATCACCAACCATGCGTTGCAAATCGTCTATGCCCCGCGCGAGCAGCAAGACGCCAACGACTACTCGGACATGCTCGGCTACACCACGGTCCGCAAGAAGAACAAGTCGCACACCAGTGGCAAGCAAAGCAGTGTGTCTTACTCGGAGACCGAGCAGCGCCGCGCCTTGATGCTGCCGCAAGAGTTGAAGGCGATGGGCTTTGACAAGGAAGTCTTCCTCTATGAAGGCATCCCAAGCCCGGTGCTCTGCGAGAAGATCAAGTATTACGAAGATGCCTACTTCACCAAGCGCTTGTTGCCGAAGGTGAGCGTCGAAGCCCTGAAAATTTAGTAGAACTCATCATGATTCAGATGGAAGACAGTCCGGTGCTTGCCAAGCAGAAGCCTGAAAATGGACAGTTCTATGTATTGCGGCCCGACATCCGGGGAGGTGGCCCAGGGCACAACGTTGAGATTGAAAACATCGAGGCGTTGCTGACGGCTCCTTCGCGCATCCTTCGCCCTGCAGAAGGCGGAATTCCGCCCTTGCGAGGAACACCTCGCTTGGTCCATGGTGCAGGCAAGAACAAGCCGCCTCGTGACCTTGAGGGGGGCTTTAGCGGCTATTGGCTCGTCTCCGAGCGATTGAAGGAAGTCTTGGAGTCTGTTGATCCAGGTGCTTTTGAGTTCGCGATTTGCGACTACGTTTTGCCAGATGGCTCACCAGGGCCGACGCACTATTTATGTGACCTCGTTCGACAGTTGGCTGCGCTAGACAAGCCGCGTTCCAAATACAAAGTCACGTTGGCACATGACCATGAGACTGGGAAGGATGTGGAAATGCTGAGCGTAACGGGTGGGGCCGAGCTTGCTTTTCTGCCAGAGGTTGTTGGGTCAGCGCACATCTTTCGAATGAGTGAAAGGCCGTCGATTGTTGTATGCGATGCGTTCTTGAAGAGCGAAACCCGAAAAGCAGGTATCGGTGTCAAGCCGAGTTCTGACGGGCTTTTGTTCACCGACGCAGCGACCTATTGATCGCTCAGTTCATTTTTATCATGCAATAGCCGGAGCGTATATGAATATTAAAGTTGGGCCTAAGAAAGGTGAGTTTTATACTTTGATGCCGGACATCCGCAGCAACTGGAAGACCTCGGGCGTGATATTGGAGAACGAGAAAGAGCTTCTTACGCCGCCTCGTCGCATCTTGCGTCCGGTCGAGGGGGGAATCCCGCCGCTTCGTGAAACGCCACGGCTTGGCTACGATCCCAAAAAAGGAAAGATGCCCCGCGATCTTGAAGGCATCTATAGCGGCTACTGGCTTGTCTCGGAGCGCTTAAAAAACGTCTTTGAGGCGGTCGATCCGCAGGGTTTTGAGTTTGCCGAATGTGAATTTCGACTGCCCGATGGGTCAGTTGGCCCAACACACTATCTCTGTGATGTTGTGCGTGTGCTCGATGCAGTGGACGAAGAAGCGTCAGAGTTGAAGGTTGAGATCAGCGATGATTTCGTCAATGGCAAGTTCTATGACCTTTCCGGTGGCGCCAAGCTAGCCTTTGATAAAGGCGTTATTGGGTCGGCGCATATTTTCCGGGTTCCCTACTCAGGAATACTTGTTGTGTGCGATAGCGTGCTTCGGGAGGCTGTCAGGAATGCCGGGATTGGAGCCAAGAGTCATTCGGACGGGCTGTGGTTTGCCGATGCTGCTGACCAGTAAGACTGCTCAAACCATGTAGAGGTGGCTCCATGGCAAGACCGCGCCCGTTGTTTCAGGATCATCATGTTATCGAGCAGCAAACACTCGATAAGAGTCCGTTGCTAAGAAATCTTGCTGACGACGGCCTCTTTGAGATGGATGCGCAGCGCAATCGCATCTTCATGCCAGCAAATAAAAATCTTGCATCGGCGCTCCACTTGCCACCACACAGTGGAGGGCCAATTCGCACGTATCAGTCTGGCACACTAACTTGGCTCGATCGATTTGAACGCAGCGCTGACGGTCAGAAGATGCTAGCGGGTGATCCCGATGCTGCGCAGAGGCTTGCCGCGAAGGTAGAACGCTTGCAAGACACCATGCGAACGGGGCTGATCAATAGTGATCTTTACACCAATGCGCCATTGGGCCTGAAAGCTGACGACATTCGGCCAAGGGTGCAGTCCTTTTTCGGCAACGTCCCCAGCTACGAACAAGTGCACCAAGCACAAATTGGCCGCTTTGGGCAAATGATGCCGTCAGAGCTGGCCTGGTCATCGATCACGCAGTCCGAAACCCATGTGTCCACAACGCTGCAGTCGATGGTTCAATCGAGCGAAAACCTCTCCAAGGGCGGTAATCCAGCTCTCGAACGAACTGTGCTTTCGCAAGCCATTGCCGAAGCACACGCGAATGGCCGTTTAAATTTCTCTGAGCAGGGGATTTTGCAGCTCGAGCAGGCTTTAGGAGCGGATGCGGCGAGACCGCTACGCATTCCCGTAGGCCAGCGCGGCTTCGCCACCCCCGAGCTTCTTGCAGGTAGCTTGTCTGCAGGCCAAGCACTTCGTGTAACGGGCTTGCTGGCATCGGCGACCGATGCGATTGGGACCAGTCAGCGGGTGAGCACGTTGCTCGCGCAAGACAACCTGCTGGGTGCAAAGCACGAGTTGCGCAACTACGCCGCTAACAACGCAAGCGCCTGGGCCGGTGCTTGGGCAGGAGCGGAGATTGGCGCATTTGGTGGGCCAGTTGGCGTCGCCGTTGGTGCGGCAGTGGGCGGCGTTGCTGGTTACGTCGTGTCTGACAAGATAATGGCGACCCTGGATGAGCGTGAGATCACGCATCAAGTGGACTCCCTGGGCAGGCAGTGGAGCTTCAGCGGGCGGCAATGGGTGCAGCCAATGGCTGCTGATCTTCGCGCCGATGGAATTGACCATCCGCAGCAGACAACGTTTTCGGCAGACTTCGATACCCGCCGTGAGTTGGACTACCGAGCCGCCAATACGTCTGTCGAACTGGCGATGAGCCGGATGCCGCCACCGCGTAGCCCTTACAACTTGGAAGCCAGTAGCACTGATCTTCCGAGCTTGTTGCCGGCGAACTGGACGCGTGACGCCGATACTGGTCAGTGGCAGCGCACTCGCGTTACCGACATTGATCCAAATGGCGGCAACACCACTCAGGCCGAAGTAGCGCCGGCTGCGCGTGCTGCGCAACTGGACGCGCAAGCGGCCGAGGTTGTGGAAAGCAATATCGTGCAGGGGCCAGCGGCGCTTGCCGCTCGGTATCAGGTTGCGCACCGCCTGGATGGCTGGGACACGATCGCTGGCATTCAATCGCCGTCAGCCGTCACTACCGCGCTCAATCCGGACAACTTGCAGGCATCCAACAGCAAGCAATATCAATTTGCTGATGGTGTGTGGCGCCATAACGGCGAGGTGGCAACCGGCCCGATCGCTGCGGAACTGTCGGCGACCCGCGTTGCCATGCAGCCACATCTGGAACAACACGAACAAACGATAGCAGCGCTCCCCGCGTGGCAGCGCCCGACCCAGGATCAGCTAGACCTATCGAGCCTGGCGACAACCTATGCAGGTTATGGCCTCAATCCGAATGCCGAGTCCCTTGCTGCCATCCAGTTAGCCATCAACACCACGCGTGCAAATTCGGGCCTGGATGCGTCGAACTCTTCTTTGACGCTCGATCCCGATGCACAGGGCGCGCGTCAGCTCGACAGCCCCATTGCCCATCTGCAACGCGGCAGTGATGGTGTGATCCGCGTAGCGGCGGTCACCAGCAGTGAAGACATCCAACACGCACGGGAGCAGGTGCAAGCTTACGCCCAGGCGTCTCCCGTGCCTGAGCTTGGCGAACGACAGATCGAACATCGTTCGCCTCAGGAGCGCGATGCCTACGAGCAAGCGTTGCGGGAGGCCAATCGGCAGGGCGTTTCCACGCAAGAAGCACAACAAGTCGCAAGCTTCGCAGCAACGACCGTCACCGCTCCGCGTGTGGATGAAACCCAAGCGCCTCAGGCAGCCATTGATGCGCAGCGGGATCGAGACGTTGCACGCACACCCGACGCGCCTGCCTTTGCGGAGACGGCAACGCCTGCTCCGGTCGTGATGCCTGCATCCGTCAGCGCGCCGCTGCCCGAAGACGTGCGCCCGGTCGCCAAGCCTGCCGAACCGAAGCCCGAGTCTGTCCCACAGCGCGAACCCCAAGAAACCCGAACACCTGAGGTTGCCGCACCCCCGACAGCCGGTGCAGTCCAGCCTAAGGCAGAGGCAGTAGAGCCACCCTCGCCAAGCGCATCTGCGCCGAGCGTCGGATCGCCTTCATCAGCTCTCAAGTCTCGTGAGGAAGCTCCAACCCAGGCAACTGTTCCGACGCCGCCGTCATTTCAGGAAGTGGAAGGGCTGCGCCTGGGCGACCGAGGGCAAGAGGTCGAGTTCTTGCAGTATCGATTGCAACAAGTAGATGCCCGTGGTCCAAACGGTCAGGCCGTGCCGCAGGACGGGCACTATGGTCCAGAGACCGAACATGCGGTAAGGCAGTTCCAACAAGACCAAGGATTGCCGGCAACGGGCGTTGCCGGCCCAGACCTGGATGAAGCGCTGTCCCAGGCACAACACGCGCGCCGAGATGCCTTGAAACCCACAGCGCCGGCATCGGCAAATGGGCCGGTGGAGCAGGGTAGCGAGCAGCAAGCGCAAGGAGTTGCACCACAGAACGGTGCGCCATCGGCTGTTCCAGTGCAGGCAGAACAGCAAGAGGCGATGCAGGCCTCGTCGCCGGCAATTCCAACGCAAAGCGAAGTGCCGGCGCAGATCGTATTGCCGGAGCCCCAACCCGCTGCCTATGTGTCGTCGCTGGGTTTTGGTGGGGAAACTGCCCGCTCAGACACACACGAACGCATTGAGGATCGGGTCGAGCAAATCAGGCCATCCCAAGACATAGCTCAACAAGCGTTTCCCTCTGATCATCGGGATTATGCGTTGTTCTCTGCCATCCAGGCGCAGCTCCCGAAAGGCACCTCCGATGAGAAGACCGCTGAGGTATTGCATGCCGTCAAAGAGTCAGGGATCGAACGTGCGGCTGAACTCCGCAAAGTGATCATCCAAGATGATGTCGCCTTTGTCTTTGGCAAAACGCCCGGCTTTCACTCGGAAACCTCGCTCAACACGCCATCGGTGGGCATCAATGAGACCTTGCAGAAGACAGAGGCAATGGATCAGCAACGGGCGCAAGAGATGGTGCAATTCCAGCGCGAGCGCGAAGAAATCGACAAGAACCCAACAGGCCCCGTGATGACGCTTGCTGCCCACTCTCAGCAGCAGGCGATGTCTGGCGGCGATGGGGGCGGTGGCTGACGCATTGAGCGTAGGATTCATGCTTCGACCTAGCAATGTGTGGCTGCGCTTTGCGTAACGCACCTTCGCTTGACGCAAGCCTTGGTTGCTGAAAAAGCAATAGCATGGGGCTTGCGAACTTAGGTTTGGCGCCAATGCCAACGCCAGATCAACAAAACGCAAATGTAATTTTAATGTCTGCGCGGGTAGCCTCAGCCCACACAAGTTGTGCAGTAGATCCCGAAGTGTAGGTGCTATGGATAGCAAGTCAGGTCAGACGGATGACGCAGAACAACCGCTCTTTCGCAAGCGAAAGGGGCCGGAGACAACTTCCACACTCGGCGACCTAAAAGATGCGTTTCCCTCGTCCATCCGGATCTGGATTGGCTGTGGCTGTGCGCTTTTCCTCTTGCTGGCTACGTTTGTTCTGACCGCGTCCTACTCCAAGCGGGAGCACGTGTCGGGCCAGATCATCTCGACCCATGGGCGAGTGGATATCCGTAGTGGAACGCCTGGCCTCATCCTGTCGACGACATTAAAGCCCAATGCCTTGGTCAAGAAGGGCCAAGTGCTTGCGGAGCTGTCAGCCGACATCACTGACGAAGCGGGTCGCTCTTTGTCCGATGAGACGATCAAGCGTGCGCTCACTCGATCAGAAGAGCTGACCAAGGAGCAATTGCAGACGCATGACTTTTCCGGCCAGCGCGAGCGGGAACTGACGCGTCAAGTCGAAGAAACGAGCGGCGCGATGCAGGAAGTCGCTCGCAAAATCTCGATCTTGGAAAAGAAATACGCCAAGAACAAAGAACTCTTGAAGACCATTGAGCCGCTGCTTGCTGAGAAGTATGTTTCCAAATACACCTACCTCACCTACGAAAATGCTCTCTTGGATGCAGAAGCGGAGATCCAGGATGCCCGCGCGCAGCAGTCCACACTTCGTAATCAGCGTGCCGCATTGCTGGGTGAAATCACCGAGATAAAGACAACCGCCAGCAGACAAGCGAGTGAGATCGAGCGTGAGAAATCCACGATCGAAGATCAAGTGGCCAGAGCCAAGTCCGACCGGCTGCAAACCATCACTTCACCCTTGAGCGGCACCGTTGCAGCAATCTATGCATCCCAAGGTCAGCGCATTGGCACCGACTCGATCATCGCGTCCATCACCCCAAGCGAGTCGGTGTTCGAAGCTGAAATTCTTATTCCTTCCAGGGCCATCGGACATGTGAATGTCGGCACCGAGGTGCTGCTCAACATCGCCGCATTCCCGAAAGCAAAATATGGCGCCATCCAGGGGCGCATCGCATCGCTGTCGACGCAAACGAGTCCCCTCGGTGAGTTGGAGCGCCGCTATGGTCGCCAGTCGCCCACTGAGCCGGTTTACACCGCCAAAGTCGCCTTGCCTTCCCAGACCATTGGAGTTGCCCAAGAAGCGAAGTCCTTCCTGCCGGGGATGGAAGTGGACGCGGAACTGATCTTGGAGGGCCGCAAGATCTGGGAGTGGATGTTTGACCCCTTCCAAACCATGGGATCACGCTTGACGGGTGAAAAGCGATGAAGGACGTCTTGACGCCATCAGCCAATGGCGATGCCGAGACGGATCGCTCTGCTGAACCAAGCCTGGTGTTCTCCTCGAAGCGCCGTGTGCCGCATATCCGTCAGACGGAGTCGAGTGAGTGCGGCCTGGCCTGCATTGCGATGCTGCTCTCCTACTACGGCCATGAAACGAGCCTTGGAGAGCTTCGCAACCGCTTTACGGTGTCAACCAGTGGGGCAACGCTCGCCTCGCTGATTGAAATCGCTGATGCCAACGGGCTCACAACGCGTCCGCTTCGCTTGGAGCTTTACGAACTGCCCAAGCTGTCGTTGCCTTGCATGGTCCACCTGCACCACGGGCACTTTGTCGTGCTGACGGCTGTGAGGGGAGGGCACGTGCACATCAGCGATCCCGCAACCGGCGTCAAAAAAATCAAGCTCGATGAGTTCGATGAGCTCTTTAGCGGGATTGCGTTGGAAGCGCACCCAGGCCCGGCCTTCAAGAAGATCAAGAGCGTGCCATCGGTGTCGCTTCGCGATCTGGCAGGCTCGCTTCGGTCCCTGGTGCCCGCGTTCTGGGGTGTGGGCATCTTGGCGCTCTTCTTAGAAGGCTGTGCGCTGATTGCGCCGCAATATCTGAGACTGACTATGGATCAGGTGCTCAGCGTCAAGGACGATGGTCTGGTCACCACATTGGCTATCGGCTTTTCGATCGTGCTCCTGGTCCAGCTCGTCTTGACCGTTGCCAGGAAGTGGACCTTGCTGTGGATCTCTTCGACCACTGGCTTACGGTGGAGCAGCAACTTGTTCCGTCACCTCGTGTCGCTACCCCAGTCGTATTTCGTAAAGCGGCACACCGGGGATATTTCAAGCCGCTTCCAGTCGATCTACTCCATCCAGCAGTCACTCACGACGAAGATGATGGAAGCGGTCATCGATGGGGTGATGTCTTTCCTCATGTTGTTGCTCTTGATGAGCTACGACGCGCCGCTTGCCTTCGCCTTGTTGGCTTTCACCATTGCCTATGTGGGTTCGCGCTACGCCTACTACGCCAAGCTCAAAGAAGCAAACCTTGATCAGATCAACATTGATGCACGCCGGCAAAGCTTGCTCTACGAAACGGTCCGAAGCATCCAGCCCATCAAGCTGTTCAACAAGTCAGCGCTCTGGGCGTCGCGCTTCACGAACTACAGCGCGAAAGCGACCAATGCGACCATCGGGGCCGAGCGTATCCGCATTGGGTTCGATTCTGTCCAGCTTCTCATCCAAGGCCTGTGCCGCATTTTCGTGATCTGGGAGGGCACCCGGTTGGTGCTCAGTGGCGATATGACGATCGGGGTGCTGACGGTCTTTTTGATCTACGCGACCCAGTTCAGCCAACGCAGCATCAATCTGGCCGACTACTTGATGCAGCTCCGGCTGCTTCGCTTACACACCGAGCGCATTTCAGACATCACGCACAGCGAGCCTGAGTCGTTTCTGCATGGCAACGGCGCGCTGGAGGATGCTGCGCCTGCCATTGCAATTGCCAACGGCTATTTCCGCTACTCGTCTACGGACAAGTGGATCATGAGCGCTTTGCAGCTCAGGGCCCCGGCAGGCCAGGTGATTGCAATTGTCGGTAACTCAGGCGTGGGTAAGACCACACTCATCCGCATTCTGGCGGGGCTTGAAGATCTTCAAGTCGGGGACTTCTTAGGGCCTGTTAACACATCCGAAGCCCATCAACGACTAGGACGAAGCTGAGGAATCCAAGGAACATGACATCCAGCTTGTCGAAGCGCGAGAAAATCCGGCGGTAGCCTTTCAAGCGACGGAACAGT
>NZ_JBEOLS010000091.1:0-12450 GCF_040279205.1 Xanthomonas hortorum | reverse complement strand
CCCCCCCCCCCCCCCCCCCCCCCCCCCCCCCCCCCCCCCCCCCCCCCCCCCCCCCCCCCCCCCCCCCCCCCCCCCCCCCCCCCCCCCCCCCCCCCCCCCCCAAGGCTCTGGTGGCGCTACGGCGGAAGCTCGCTTTGTATTGGCTCAGGACAGCTTGTTGGCTCAGGACAGCAGCAATCCGCCGGTGGCACCGAATACTTCGCCCGTCACATAGCTGGATTCCTGCGAGGCCAGGATCACATACAGCGGCGCCATCTCCACCGGCTGGCCAGCACGCTTGAGCGGGGTTTCCGAGCCGAACTCGGGAATCTTCTCCGGCGGTTGGCCACCGCTGGGCTGCAGCGGGGTCCACACCGGTCCGGGTGCGACCGCATTGACGCGGATGCCCTTTTCGGCGACCTGCTGGGCCAGGCCCTTGGTGAAGTTGACGATGGCGGCCTTGGTGGAGGCGTAGTCGATCAGGGTTGCCGAGGGCTGGTAGGACTGGATCGAGCCGGTGTTGATGATGGATGCGCCCGGCGGCAAATGCGGAATGGCTGCCTTGCATAGCCAGAACATCGCATACACGTTGGTCTTGTAGGTGGCGTCGAACTGCTCGGTGGTGATGTCGGCAATGTCTTTCACCGCGGTCTGCTTGCCGGCGATGTTGACCAGCAGATCCAGTCCGCCAAGTTCCTTGACCGCGCGTGCGACCAGTTCATTGCAGAACGCTTCGTCCTTGAGATCGCCGGGGATGCTGATGGCGGTGCGGCCTTCGGCCTGGATCAATTTGACGACTTCCGCCGCGTCCTGTTCCTCTTCCGGCAGGTAATTCAGCACGATGTCGGCGCCTTCGCGTGCATAGGCAATCGCGGTGGCGCGGCCGATGCCCGAATCGGCGCCGGTGATCAGCGCCTTGCGGCCCTTCAGGCGGCCGAAGCCCCGGTAGCTCTGCTCGCCGTGGTCGGCCTTGGGTTGCAATGCATGGATGGTGCCTGGCGCTTCCTGGGTTTGCTCGGGGAATTTAGGCTGCGGAAACTGGGTGAGCGGGTTCTGCATTTCGTACTGGTTCTTGGTGCTGGACATGCACTGGCTCCTGCATTGGGGGATGGCAGGGCCGCAGCGTGCTGCGGCCCGATGCAGAGCAGTCTGGAAACCACCGCGATGCGTGCGGGTGAAAGAATGTTGTGCATGATGTGAACGCGTCACGCAGATCGCATGCGAGCAGGGCTGCAGCGCCGTGCATGCACGTCACGACCGGAGAACAGCAATGCACTGTGTGGGGATCGATGGCGCCGGCAGCGGTTGGTTGGCGGTGTGGGAGGCAGACGATGGGCTGCAATTTGCCTGTTACCCGACAGTTGGCGCCTTGGCGAGCGCACTGCGCCACATCGATGTGCTCGGCGTGGATATTCCGATCGGCTTGAGCGAGCACGCGCCCCGCGCTGCGGATGTGCAGGCGCGGCGCTTTGTGGGTGGCAGACGCGCATGCAGCATCTTTGCCGCGCCGCTGCGCGGGATATTGCATGCAAGCACGCAGGTGGAAGCCTCTGCGTTGCATCGGGTGCTGGACCACGACGGGCAGCGTGGCTTTGGCGTGCAGTCGTTTGCGCTGCTGTCGAAGATTCGCGACTGGGACAGCGCCTTGCGCGCCGATCCGGTATGGGCGGAGCGCGTATTCGAGGTGCACCCGGAAGTGTCGTTCGCCGTGCTCGCTGGCGGGCAGGGCCTGACGGCGGGAAAGAAGAGCAGTGCGGGCCACCAACAGCGAGCCGCCTTGCTGGGCCGGTACTACGGCGCAAGGCAAGTCGCCGCATTGCTGGAGCGCGTGCCGCGTGCGCTGGCCAAGCCGGACGATGTGCTGGATGCCTTGGTGGCCTGCTGGAGTGCGCAACGCATTGCCGCAGGCACCGCCGGCAGTTTGCCGGCGGTGGTGGAGCGGGATGCCTGCGGGTTGCGCATGGGCATCCACTACTGACTCAGTGTGTCTGGGTGGACATCGAATACGGCCGCTGTGCGGGGTCGGTGGCCCATTGCGTGTTCGGCGTGGCCTGCATGCGGAAGCGCAGCTCCCCGCCGGCCTGAATTTCTTCATGCGTGAGGTAGGCGCGGGTCAGCGGCTGGCCGTTGAGGGTGGCGCTGCCGATGTAGCTGCGCGCCTTGCTCAGGCCATCGGCGATCACGCTGAAGCGCTTGCCATTGGGCAGCTTGAGCGTGGCACGCGGCAGGAACGGGCGGCCGAGGATGTACTGGTTGCTGCCCGGTGCCACCGGATAAAAGCCCAGCGTGGTGAACACATACCAGGCCGACATCTGGCCAAGGTCGTCGTTGCCGGCCAGCCCTTCGGGGCCGGCGTGGTACTGCGTGTCCATGATCTGGGTCAGCCGCGCCTGGGTGCGCCACGGTTGGCCGGCATAGGCGTACAGATAGGCGACATGGTGACTGGGTTCGTTGCCGTGCGCGTACCAGCCGATCAGGCCGGTGATGTCTTCCATATGCTCGAATACCTTGGGGTCGACTTTTGCATTGAACACCGCATCCAGACGTGCCAGCAGTTTGTCGTCGCCGCCATGCGCGGCGGCAAGCCCGGCGACGTCCTGCGGCACATACCAGGAGTATTGCCAGGCATTGCCTTCGGTGTAGTCGCTGCCATAGCCGCTGGCGGATGGATCGAACGGCTCGCGGAAATTTCCAGCACGCGTGCGTGCACGCATGTAGCCGGTAGCGGGATCGAAGGCGTGTTTCCAGTTGCTGGCGCGCTTGCTGAATTCTGCGGCGATGGCTGGCTTGCCGAGCTTGTCGGCCATGCGCGCGATGGTCCAGTCGTCGAAGGCATATTCCAGCGTCTTGGAGGCGGCTTCGCCTTCTTCGTCGATGGGCACATAACCGAGTTCGCGGTATTGCGCGATGCCGTCGTAGGGGCCGTAGTTGGCGCTGGCGACCATGGCCTCCAGCGCTTCGTTGGCATCGAAGCCGCCGATGCCTTTCATGTAGGCGTCGGCAATCACCGGCACCGCGTGGTAGCCGATCATGCACCAGGTTTCCAGGCCGTGGAACGCCCAGACGGGGAGGATGCCGTAAGCGCTTTCGCGGCGCGATGCGAGCAGTGAATTGACCACATCACTAGTGCGTTGCGGCGGCTGCACCAGGGTGAGCAGCGGATGCAGGGCGCGGTAGGTGTCCCACAGCGAGAAAGTGGAGTAGTTGGTCCAGCCTTTGGCCTGATGCACGGCATTGTCCGGCCCGCGGTACTGGCCATCGCTGTCCATGAACAGGGTGGGGCCGAGCAGGGTGTGATACAGCGCGGTGTAGAGCTGGGTGCGTTGTTGCGGCGTGCCTTGCGCATCGATCGCCGACAGCGCCTGTGTCCACTGCGCGCGCGCATCGGCACGCACGCGGTCGAAATCGAAATCGGGTACTTCGGCCTGCAGATTGGCGATGGCGCCGTCTTCGCTCACCGGCGACAGCGCCACGGTGACCACTAGCGGCGTGCCGTCGTTGGCGACATCGAACACGCCGACCAGTTGCCTGCCTTCGATCTGTGCGCGCTGTGCGGGGTTCTTCTCGCCTGGCGGCGGGAATCCCTTGTACGGGATGTCCTGCTCGGTGTCGTGCAGTTGGGTAGCGGTGAGTGGGCGCGAAAAACGCATGGCGAAATACAACTGCCGGCCCGGCGCCCAGCCGCGCGTTTCGCGAAAGCCGGTGACGGTGCCGTCGCTGCGCACGCGCAGCCGCGACCACTGCACCTTGCCCGGGTAGTCGTACAGGCTGGTGCGCAGGTCCACCAGCACATGCGCCGGCGTGCCCTTGGGGAAGGTGTAGCGATGCACACCCACGCGCGCACTGGCGGTGAGTTCGGCGCGGATGTTGCGGTCTTTCAAGGTCACCGCGTAATAGCCGGGTTGCGCCTGCTCGCTGGCATGGTCGAACTGCGCGGTGTAGCCGCTGCCGGGTGTGGCGATATCGCCGCGTTCGAGTTTGACCTCGCCGGTTTGCGGCATCAGCAGCACATCGCCCAGGTCCGAATGCCCGGAGCCGGAAAAGTGCGTATGCGAAAAACCGACAATCGTGCTGTCGCTGTGCCGGTAACCGGCGGCCCAGCCGTAGGCTTCCTTGCGTGGCTTGATCTGCGTATCCGGGCTCAACTGCACCATGCCGAATGGCGCCGTTGCGCCGGGATAGGTGTGGCCTTCGCCACCGGTGCCGATAAACGGGTCCACCGCCTGGAAGCCAGCGTCTGCAACGCGTGGCGCAGCGATGCCGGCAGACGTGGCGAGGGCGGCAAACAGCGCCAGCCAGCGCAGAGGAGACAAGGCGATCGACCGATGCTGCATGCGGAAGGTTCCAAGCGGATGCAGCGCCGGACCGTAGCACAGCTGTCGGGCCTGATCGCGTGGCATCGTGCGCCTGCATCGTTGAGCTCGCTGGTTTGTACGCAACGCGTTTGCCGAATAAAAACTCAAAGCAGTGCTGCTGAAATCGCGCAGACCGCCCGCATATCACGCAGATGGATCTGTTCGACGCTCCTTCCATGCCCTTGCAGGTGCTGCACGATGCCGAGGGCGGCGTGCGCTATTGGCCGCAGCTGCTGACGCCTTCGCTGGCGCAGGAATGCTTCGCCGCATTGCGTGAGGCAACCGACTGGCGCAGCCAACACCACGAGATGTACGACCGCATCGTCGCGGTGCCGCGCATGCTTGCCTCGTATCGGCTGGATGCACCGCTGCCGCCCGGGTTGCCATTGCACGCGCTGCTCGCGGCAGTGCAGGCCGTGCTGCCCGCGCCGTACAACGCAGTGGGCCTGAATCTGTATCGCGATGGCCGCGACAGCGTGGCAATGCATCACGACAAACTACAGACGCTGCTGGCGCCGCACCCGATTGCCTTGATCTCGTTGGGTGCGCCGCGCCGGATGCAGTTGCGGGTAAAGGACGGCAGCACGCGTGCGATCGGTGTGGACCTGGCGTCCGGGAGCCTGCTGGCAATGAGCCATGCCTCGCAAGTCACCCACGAACACGGCATTCCCAAGACGGCCCGTGCGGTCGGCGAGCGCATCAGTGTGGTGTTGCGTGTGCGCCCGGCCGAGCGCATGGCTGCCGGGCAGCACGGCCCACATTGGGAGCCGGCGCAGACATAGTGCGCACGGTTGCGGTTGATTGCTGCGTTGAGTTCGGTAGCGCGCCACTGGCCCGGTTCCTGCGCAAACGCTGCACATGTCCTTGCACAGCAGCAGCTTTGTTCGCGTGCGCGTGTGCCGCGTGTCATCGCCGGTCTTGCGCATTCGGGTGATTGCCATCGCCCTCACGGCTGGCCATGCTTGCATGCAGTCCCCCTCAGCGTCGCCATTCCATGTCCCTGGCCGATACCCGCCACCATCAGATGTTTCCCGAGCTGGACTCGGGCCAATTGGCGATCACGCGGCGTTTTGCCAGCGGGCCGGCGCAGCGTTTCGATGCGGGCGAGACCGTGTTCCAGGTCGGAGATGCGCATGCGCCGGTGTGGGTGGTGCTGCAAGGCGCCATCGAGGTGGTGCGCCGCGATGGGTTGGGCAACGAAAAGCCCATCACCTTGCATACGCCCGGCCAGTTCACCGGTGAGGTGAGCCAGCTGGCCGGGCGCGCATCGTTGGCCGGCGGACGTGCCGGGCCGGAAGGTTGCCTGGCATTGCCCTTCGACACCGCACATTTGCGCGCCTTATTGATCAGCTCGGCGGAAGTGGGCGAGGTGGTGATGCGCGCGTTGATCCTGCGCCGCGTGGGTTTGATCGAAGGCGATGCCTCGGGGTCGGTGTTGATCGGCGAGCCGGACGACCCGCATCTGACCCGTTTGCAGGGCTTTTTGACCCGCAATGGCTACCCCAACACGGTGATGGATGTCTCCGATGAGGAAGGCCGCGCGTTGGTCGAGCGGTTGGGCATCCAGGAGCACGATTTGCCGGTGATGGTGTGCCCCAGCGGGCGCGTGTTGCGCCAGCCCAGCGATACCGAAGCCGCGCATTGCCTGGGCATGACGCCGGAGATCGACCCGGACAAACGCTACGACGTGGCGATTGTCGGTGCCGGGCCGGCCGGCCTGGCCACCGCGGTGTATGCCGCCTCCGAAGGCCTGTCGGTGATGGTGCTGGACCAGCGCGCCATCGGCGGCCAGGCCGGTGCATCGGCACGCATCGAAAATTATCTGGGTTTTCCAACCGGGATTTCTGGCCAGGCCCTGGCCGGGCGCGCCTATAACCAGGCGCTGAAATTCGGTGCCGAACTGGCGATCCCGATCGAGGCCGGCACGCTGGAATGCGGGCGCGAAGACGGTGCGCTGAAGCTGGATCTTGCCGATGGCAAGCAGCTGCTGGCCAGCACCGTGGTGATCGCCTCGGGTGCGCGTTACCGGCGTCCGGAGATCGAAGGGCTGGACCGTTTCGAAGGCCACGGGGTGTCGTACTGGGCCTCGCCGGTGGAAGCGCGGCTGTGCGAGGGCGGGGTGGTGGCGCTGGTGGGCGGTGGCAATTCGGCCGGCCAGGCGGTGGCGTTTCTGGCACCGCGGGTGAAGCAACTGCACCTGATCATTCGTGGCGAAGGCCTGGAATCGTCGATGTCGCAATACCTGATCGACCGCATCGCTGCGTTGCCGAATGTGCAACTGCATACCGGCACCGAAGTGTCCGCACTGGAAGGCGACCCGGAGCGCGGTCTGCAGGCGGCGGTGTTGCGCACGCGCGCGGATGGGCAGACCACGCATGTGGAGCTGCGGCATCTGTTTCTGTTTGTCGGCGCCGACCCCAACACCGGTTGGTTGCAGCAGTGCGTGGAGACCGATGCGCGTGGATTCGTCATCACCGGCACCACGCGCGGGGATGGTGTGCCGGCGTGCCTGCCACTGGAAACCAATCGCCCGGGCGTGTTCGCCATCGGCGACGTGCGCGCCGGCTCGGTCAAGCGCGTGGCGGCCGCAGTGGGCGAGGGCGCTGCAGTAGTGGCGCAGATTCACCAGTACCTTGCGCACCAGGCCAACCCGGTGCCCGAGTCCGAACTTGCCACTGCCACCCAGGAGTCCGCCACATCATGAGTGATCACTGCACGCATACCGGTCAGATTGCCGAGGTCACGCCGAGCGCGCGTGGCTGCGAAGACTGCCTGGCCATCGACAGCACCTGGGTGCATCTGCGCCTGTGCCGCAGTTGCGGTCATGTGGGCTGCTGCGATGATTCGCCGCACAAACATGCCACGGCGCATTACCACGCCACACACCACCCCATCATCGAAGGCTACGACCCGCCCGAAGGGTGGGGCTGGTGCTATGTGGACGAGGTGGAAGTGGCGTTGCCGGATCAGACGCCGCAGCTGGGGCCGATTCCGCGGTATGTGTGATTGGCGGCGCGGGGTGTTGATCGGAGGCGTTGATGAGGGCTTGGCCGCCGCCGGGATTCGGGAATCGGGATTGGGGAATCGCAACGGCGGATTCCGTGCGTTTAATTTCTTCCCTGCTGGGGCGTTGTGCGTTGGTGATTGCTAGTAGCACCCGCTGATGGGGTGTGCTGGTTCGCTTGCTTCACTCGCACACACGTGAATCACTCCGTCCAGTGCACCTGCGGCAGTACGCCAATCTGCGGGCGGGCGAACAGATAGCCTTGTTGCAGGTGGATACCCATATCGCGCAGGGCGCGGTATTCGTCGGGGTGTTCGATGCCTTCGGCAATCACCGCGATGCCGAGTTCTTCGCACATGCGGGTGGTGTGGCGCACGATCGCCTGGCGGCTGCGGTCGGCGTCGATGCCGCGCACCAGCGCAATATCCAGCTTGAGCAGGTCGGGCTGGAAGTCGGCGAGCAGGCCGAGCCCGGAATAACCGGCGCCGAAGTCGTCGATGGCGGTCTTCAGGCCGCGCGCTTGATAGGTGCGCATGATGTCGAGCAGATGCGCCGGCTCGGCCAGGTGCTCCTGCTCGCTGACTTCGAAAATGATGGCATCCAGCGGCCAGCCGTATTGCTCGGTGGCCGAGAGTGTGGCGCGCAGGCAGTGCTCGGGGTTGTAGACCGCATTGGGCATGAAGTTGATCGACAACAAGGCCGGCAGCGCGATCTGCGCGGCGCATTCGATCGCCTTGATGCGGCAGGCCTGATCGAAGGCGTAGCGGTTGCGCTCATCCACTGCGGCCAGGATGCTGCCGGCCGATTCGCCGTTGACGCCGCGCACCAGCGCTTCGCCGGCGTAGACCGTGCGGGTGGATACATCGACGATGGGCTGGAACGCCATGGTGATGGCGGTGGGGAAGTCCTGGCCATCGCGGCAGGCATTGCAAACGGGAAGGGGCGGCATGGCTGAGCAATCGTGCGGCGTGGGGAAACTCTAGCCTTATCGACCGCAACAGCGTGTCATTGAGCCTGCACACATCATCGCGGCGTCCTCACCCTGCGTCTGGGCGCGCTCGGCGATAATGCGCCATCGCTCGCATCGGACGCCCCATGACCGCTCTCACCGAACGTTACGCCCTAGCTGTGGATTACGCGCGCATCGCCCATGCCGGGCAGCTGCGCAAGGGCACGCAAATTCCGTATCTGAGCCATTTGCTGGGCGTGTCCACGCTGGTGCTGGAATGCGGCGGCGATGAGGAGCAGGCCATTGCCGGGCTGTTGCACGATGTGGTGGAAGACTGCGGCGGCGGCCATGAGGCCTCGATCCGCGCGCAGTTCGGCGATACCGTGGCCGACATCGTGATGGCGTGTACCGACGCCACTGCCGAAGACAAGGCCGAAGTGGACAACACCGAGCGTGCACGCAAACGCGATTGGCGCGAGCGCAAGCAGGCCTACCTGGAGCATCTGCGCAAGACCCCGGAGCGCGCGCTGCTGGTGTCCGGCTGCGACAAGCTCTATAACGCGCGCACCATCGTGCAGGACCTGGAAAACCCGGACGTGGGCCAGGACATCTTCAACGTGTTCACCGCCGGGCGCGAGGGCACGCTGTGGTACTACGGTGAGCTGGAAGCCATCTTCCGCACGCGCGATGCCGCCACTGCGCGGTTGTTCAGTGGCGTGGTGGCGCGCATGCAGGCATTGGCCGATACCGGCGAGCAGCCGGTGCCGGCGCATGCGTTGGGGTGATCGTGCTGAAGAGCAGCTAGCAACAGGACTGCGCTTCTGTGGCTTGGCTGCAGGGCCCTTACCCGCCCACCATCGCGGGACACGCCGCAAGTACGTCCATGTAGGCTCTTACGCGGCATCCATGCCGCGTAAGGTCCCGCGACGGTGAGCGGGCAAGGGCCAGTCGGGATGGTCGGTGTGCAGGGTTGCAAGCAATGCATGGTGTGCTTGTGACTCGCTAGCTCACCTGCAGTTCTGCGACCCTCATCAGCAAGCCGCGATTCGCGAGACCACCAGCTTTTTACTCAACTACCGACCAACTTCCTGGTGCGGTGTCCTCGCCGATTGCGGGACCGTGTGGCGGCATGGATGCCGCCACCGAGCCTACATGGACGTACTTGCGGCGTGTCCCGCGAGCGGTGAGGGCACCGCGCCTTCGACTAACCAGGCTTTTGATCCAAGCATCTGACTGCATCTAAACGACGCTACGATGCGACGACGACATCGGCTGCATGCGCGCCGCGCTAGGCTAGTGCGTTGTCGAACGACGGTCTGGTGGTCATGTCCAACGCAATCTCGTCGTCCTCTGGCCTGGTGCGTGTGCGCGGTGCGCGCGAGCACAACCTCAAGAACGTGGACGTGGATATCCCGCGCGATGCGCTGGTGGTGTTCACCGGAGTGTCCGGCTCGGGCAAGTCGTCGCTGGCGTTCGGCACCATTTTTGCCGAGGCGCAACGTCGCTATCTGGATTCGATTTCGCCGTATGCGCGGCGCCTGATCGACCAGGTCGGCGTGCCGGAAGTGGATTCCATCGAAGGCCTGCCGCCGGCAGTGGCCTTGCAGCAGGCGCGCGGCGCACCGAGTGCGCGCTCGTCGGTGGGCAGCGTCACCACCATCTCCAATTCCTTGCGCATGCTGTATTCGCGTGCAGGCAACTATCCGCCGGGGCAGGAGATCATCTATGCGGACGGGTTTTCGCCCAATACCCCCGCCGGTGCATGCCCCACCTGTCACGGCCTGGCGCGCATCTACGACGCCACCGAAGCGACCATGGTGCTGGATCGCACACTGAGCATCCGCGATCGCGCAGTGGCCGCCTGGCCCGGTGCCTGGCACGGGCAAAACCAGCGCGACATCCTCACCACGCTGGGCCACGACGTCGACGTGCCGTGGCACACGCTGCCGAAGAAAACCCGCGACTGGATTCTCCACACCGACGAGCAACCGGTGGTGCCGGTGTATGCCGGCTACAGCCTGGACGAGGTCAAGCGCGCGCTGCGCCGCAAGGAAGAACCCAGTTACATGGGCACCTTCACCAGTGCGCGGCGCTATGTGCTGCACACCTTTGCCACCACCCAAAGCGCGCAGATGAAAAAGCGCGTGGCGCAGTATCTGATCAGTACGCAGTGCCCGCAGTGCGATGGCAAGCGGCTACGGCGCGAGGCGTTGTCGGTGACCTTTGCCGGGCTGGATATCGGCGAGTTGTCGCGCAGGCCACTGGATGACGTGGCCGAGTTGTTACGCCCGGCTGCCGAGGGCGATGCTGGCAAGCGCAAGCGCAATAACACGCGTACGCAGGCCGACACGCATCCCGAGCAAGCGATCGCCGCGCAACGCATCGCTGCAGATCTACGCGCGCGGATCGAGGTAGTGCAGGCACTGGGCCTGGGCTATCTCAGCCTGGAGCGCAGCACGCCCACGCTGTCGCCGGGCGAGCTGCAACGCCTGCGGCTCGCCACGCAGATACGCTCGCAATTGTTCGGCGTGGTGTATGTGATGGACGAACCCTCGGCCGGCCTGCATCCGGCCGATGCGCAGGCATTGCTGGGCGCGCTGGATCAGCTCAAGGCTGCCGGCAATTCGGTGTTCGTGGTGGAACACGAGGTGGATGTGATCCGCCATGCGGACTGGATCGTGGATGTGGGCCCGGCTGCCGGCGTGCATGGCGGGCAGGTGCTCTACAGCGGCCCGCCTGCGGGATTGGAACAGGTGGACGCCTCGTCCACGCGGCGCTATCTGTTCGGCACGCCGCCGCAGGTGCACAGCCATGCACGCGCAGCCACCGGGTGGCTGCAGCTGCGCGGCATCACCCGCAACAATGTGCGCGCACTGGATGTGGACTTGCCGCTGGGCGTGTTCACCACCGTCACCGGTGTGTCCGGCTCGGGCAAGTCGTCGTTGGTGAGCCAGGCGCTGGTGGAATTGCTGGCCGCCCATCTTGGGCAAACGCAGGCAGAGGAAGACGAAGCGCTCGATCCGCTGGAGCGTGGCACGCAGGTGCCGCTGGGTGGCGCGATCGTCGGTGGGCTCGATCAGGTACGTCGGCTGGTGCGCGTGGATCAGAAGCCGATCGGCCGAACACCGCGTTCGAATCTCGCCACTTACACAGGTTTATTCGATCCGGTACGCAAGCTATTCGCCGCCACGCCGGCCGCGCGTCGCCGCCGTTACGACCCGGGGCAGTTTTCGTTCAATGTCGCCAAGGGCCGCTGCGCCACCTGCGAAGGCGAAGGCTCGGTGCACGTGGAATTGCTGTTCATGCCCAGCGTCTACGCACCATGCCCCACCTGCCATGGCGCGCGCTACAACGCCAAGACCCTGGAGATCGAACTGCGTGGCCACAGCATCGCGCAGGTGTTGGAAATGACGGTGGACCAAGCCGCCACATTCTTTGCCGAAGACACCAGCGTGCTGCGTCCGTTGCAGGTGTTGCGCGAAGTAGGGCTGGGCTATCTGCGTCTCGGCCAGCCGGCCACCGAACTCTCCGGTGGCGAGGCGCAGCGCATCAAGCTGGCCACCGAACTGCAACGCGCGCAGCGGCGCGACACCGTCTATGTGCTGGACGAGCCGACCACTGGCCTGCATCCGGCCGACGTGGATACCTTGATGCGTCAGCTGCAAGGCCTGGTGGCGGCGGGCAATACGGTGATCGTGGTCGAACACGATATGCGCGTGGCCGCCAGCAGCGACTGGGTGCTGGACATGGGGCCGGGCGCCGGTGGTGCGGGCGGCAATGTTGTGGTGGCGGGTACACCTGATGTGGTTGCACGGCATCGTGAAAGTCGGACCGCGCCGTTCCTGGCGCAAGTGTTGCGCGGAGAATAAAAAGATCTAACAAACCCCCTCGAATGCTATAGGAATGGCGGCAACGTGTCGGCCATACGCGCCTCCGTCGACCACTGGAGTGATCTCTGGAATGGGCCGCGAAATAGCTCGGATCGAAGGAGCCGATCAGACCGCACCGCATCGCACGGCTCCACGGTATGCACTGCTCGCAACCCTGCACACCGACCATCTCCACTGGCCCTTGCCCGCCCACCGTCGCGGGACCTTACGCGGCATGGATGCCGCGTAAGAGCCTACACGGACGTACTTGCGGCGTGTCCCGCGATGGTGGGC
>NZ_JBEOLS010000090.1:0-12935 GCF_040279205.1 Xanthomonas hortorum | reverse complement strand
CGGCTGCCGACCTGGCCGCCCCGACACCGGATAGTGCGGTGCGATCAGCCCGAGCAGTTGCTGCCACGGAACCACCTGCTCCATCTCGGCCAGAAAGATCTCGCGCCGGGTCTGCTTGCGTTTACCCTGGCCCTCAGCGTCACCGAACGTCAGTTGCATGGATGATTCCTCACTCTGTGGCAATAGTGTCGCGCATCTGCTGTGCTTTGTTCAGAGGCTCCTTAAATCAGGATTAGGTGATCTTGCGGCCAATACGACGACAACCGAAGCGGCCATTTTTGGCGCTGCTTCGGGCATTCCACCCGAAGTCAAGGAAAGCGAAGAGTTGATGCGTGCTGGATTGTTCCAGAGCATTAAGGATGGCGTGATGGCGCATCCCGGCGAGAACATGGGCCCGGAGGAGGCGATTGAGCAGATGACGCGCCATGCGCTCGATATTGCTCCCGGCGAAAGCACCGCTGTCAAGTCTATGGGGCTGGCATCCATTGTCGGGATGATCCCGCTGATCGCCAGCGACAAAGCCACAGGATTGCTCTCGGAAAAGGTGCTACGTATCTTCCGGAGCGCCGTCTTCAATCCGATCGAAGCCATCGCTCTGAACGCGCTGGCGCTTGGCGGACGCGTGCATGTTCCTGGGCTATTCGAATCCGACAATGCCAAGCACGCGCGCGTTGTGCAAACCATTCTGACGCGAGCAAGCGAGCACATGGAAAGCGAAGAACGGGAGATTACCGCAGAAGAGTTGCATCAGATTTTGGCTCCCAGGAGCGAGTTCCTTCGTCATGTAGGAACCGCGATTGTCAAAGGCATGAATGCAAGCTTCGAGGCCCTTCCCGCGCTGGCCCGTAAACTTGGATATGGCGAAACTCCTTTGGCCGAACGTATTCCGTACCAGGACCTGGCTGTGTCTGATACGGCGCACCAACCCGCACCCTGAGCCGTAATCCACGGGATAGCCGGGATTGCGATCAGTGGTTGGGGGATCATTGGGATACCTCGCTCCGCAGCTTCGAGGGATGCACGGCGCTGGCGAAGTCAGCGCCGTTGCGTGCTGCCTAATCCAACAAGAGCGGTAGAGTACCTAGCACAACAACTGCAAATGGTTGTGCTAGGCATCTCAAGGCGTGCTACCAAGTTGTTTGCAACTCGGCCCAACTTGGGTTGACAGCGCTTACGCCATCGCTTCATCGGCACCCAGCGCAACCACCGCCTGCTGGGCATGATCGAAGCGTTCGCGTGCGGAGCGAATGGCCGAATGGTTTTCGCCTGCCCAGTTGAGCAGCTGCGAGATCGGGCCGAGCAGCGCCACGCCAAGCTTGGACAACGCATATTCCACGCTGGGCGGCTTGGTGGCGTAGACCTTGCGGGTAATCATGCCGTTGCGCTCGAGGTTGCGCAGGGTCTGGGTCAGCATCCGCTTGGAGATGTCCGGCACGGCGCGCTGGATGGCGCTGAAGCGGGACGGGCCGGGGATCAACGTCAGCAGGATCAGCATGGTCCATTTGTCGCCGATCTGATCGAGCACATCGCGCACCGGGCACTTGGTGGCGTCGAAGGGCATGCCTTGCAGGGACGGCGGCGGCGGAAACAGAGCAATCGCGTTCACGGGGGTATCTCACGGTAACCAGGGGGAAGAAAACTGCCTCCTTGTGGAGGATCGAACGGCCCTGATAATGAGTGCGCGGACCTAGAGTCTAGATAGTAGACCACACCTCTTATCAATACCAACTGGAGTTCACCATGGCACACACGTCCCCCCTGATCCTCGTCACCGGCGCCAGCGGGCAGTTGGGCGCGCTGGTCGTCGAAGCCTTGCTAGAGCGTGTGCCAGCGGCACGCATCGTAGCAACGGCCCGCGATACTGCGTCACTCGCAAAGTTCGCAAAACGCGACATCAGCGTGCGTCGCGCCGACTATGCAGACCCGCAGAGCCTGGATGAGGCCTTCGCCGGGGTGGGCCGCGTATTGCTGGTGTCGTCCAATGCGGTGGGCGAACGCGTGCCGCAGCACCGCAACGTGATCGAGGCGGCCAAGCGTGCCGGGGTGGAATTGCTGGCCTACACCAGCGTGCTGCACGCCGATACCAGCACGCTGTCGCTGGCACCCGAGCATGTCGCCACCGAAGCGCTGCTGCGCGAGAGCGGCGTGCCGCATGTGCTGCTGCGCAATGGCTGGTACACCGAGAACTACACCGGCTCGATCACGGCCGAAGTGGCGCATGGCGCGGTGATCGGCAGCGCCGGCGAGGGCAGGATCAGTGCGGCCACGCGCGCAGATTACGCAGCCGCCGCCGCAGCGGTGCTGGCCGCCGACACACCGCAGGCCGGCAAGGTCTACGAGCTGGCCGGCGATACCGCCTTCACCATGGCCGACTATGCCGCCGAGCTGGCGCAGCAGTCCGGCAAGCCGGTGGCCTATCACGATCTGCCCGAAGCCGACTATGCGGCGGCGCTGGTGCAGATCGGCTTGCCGGCTCCGTTCGCCCAGGTGCTGGCGCAGTGCTCGGCGTCCTCGCGCGGCGGCAGCCTGTTCGACGACAGCCACACCTTGAGCCAGCTGATCGGCCGCCCGACCACCTCGCTGCACGATGCGGTGGCTGCGGCGTTGAAGGCGGCACCAGCAGCCTGAGTCGGGCGTCGGCACGGTGCTGGTCGACATGCGTTGACCACCATCTGCTCGGCGATATGCCAGGGTGTTTGATCAGACGAAGGCGGGCTCTGACCCGCCTTCGCCGCGTTTTGATTCATTCCTCCCCTCGCCCACCGCTGCTCGGGAAGACGACGACAGCGGCGCGGTTGCCGTACGCGGCGCGCGCCTTCCGCCCTGCATCACTATCCGCCTCATGGCGTGGCTGCCTGCCAGTGGCACTGCAGACTTGAGGACGCGCGGCGGCAACAAGAGCGTTGCAAAAACGCCCGCACCTCACATTGCGCGCTGATGGGTTCGCCTCCCGCGCGTCGCATAACTGACATCGGCCGGACACGCTACTGACACAGGCATGCGTACACACGCGCCGTAGATGTCACCAAACTGACATCAAATCTAAATATAACTGCTGCCATTGCCGCTACGTCAGGACGACCTGGGCGCCTGGCAGGCGCTCAGACGCCATGTTCGCCGCCCCGGTTGGGGGCAGCCGCAGGCCTGACGCTGCCGCCGACCCGTTTCCCTTGCACGAGCCGGACCCATGAAAAAACGCAATCTCGCCACCGTTCTGTGCGCCCTCAGCGCGACCGCCAGCGGTAGTACGCTGGCCGCCGAGCTGGAGCTGTACGTCGACCGCAAGACCAAGCAGATCTTCGCCGAGCCGGCACCGGGGCGCGACAAGCTGGGCAAGTTCGTGCAGGTGGACGAGAACGGCAAGCTGCCGGCCTCGGCACTGCCTGCCGCGCCGGCATTGCCGCCGCCGCCCGCCGCGCCAGTGGCGGCCGACACCGCCATCGCCCAGAACGCACCTGCACCCGTGCCGGCAGCAGCGCCGGCCAAGCCCGGCGAGGCCGGCGAGGCCGGCAAGAAGTGGTACGACAAGCTGAGCCTGCGCGGCTACACCCAGATCCGCTACAACCAGGGCATCGGCGGCGACGCGCAGGACCTGCGTGCGCCTGGCGACCGCTTTATCGGCAACGACCAGAGCCTGGGCATCCGGCGCGCGCGCCTGGTGCTGAGCGGCGATCTCAACGAGCATGTGGCGCTGTACTTCCAGCCGGACTTTGCGAGCACGCCGACCGGCTCGACCACTTCCAACTTCGCGCAGCTGCGCGATGCGTATGCCGATATCTACTTCGACAAGAAGCGCGAATACCGCGTGCGTGTGGGCCAGTCGAAGATGCCGTACGGCTGGGAAAACCTGCAGTCCAGCCAGAACCGTCTCACGCTGGATCGTGCCGACGCACTGAACTCCGGCCTGCGCGACGAACGCGATATCGGTGCGGTGTTCTATTACAGCCCCACCGTGGCCAAGGGCCGCTTTCAGGATCTGGTCAAGTCGGGCCTGAAGGGCTCGGGCGATTACGGCGTGATCGGCGCTGGCGTCTACAACGGCCAGGGCGCCAACCGCGCCGAGCGTAACGACGGCATGCATGCGGTGGTGCACGCCACCTACCCGTTCAAGTTCGCCAACGGCCAGTATCTGGAAGTGGGCGCCGATGCCTACAGCGGACGTTTCGTGCCGACGGCGGCAGCGGTGAATATCGGTGGCCGCAGCTTCACCCCGGCCATCACCGACCCGAACGGCTACACCGACCAGCGCGTGGCCGCGCACATCATTTACTACCCGCAGCCATTCGGCCTGCAGGCCGAGTGGACAGTGGGCCGCGGCCCGGAGCTGGATGTCGCGCAGCGGCGTATCCGTACCCGTTCGCTGAGCGGCGGTTACGTGCAGGCGATGTTCAAGCACGACTTCAATTACGGCACCCTGCTGCCGTACCTGAAATGGCAGACCTACCGCGGCGGTTCCAAGTTCGATACCAATGCGCCGCGCATGCGTCTGGACGAAGTGGAAGCCGGTGTCGAGTGGCAACCGATGGATGCGCTGGAACTGGTATTCGCGTATTCGAAGATGAAGCGCACCGACGTCACCACGGCGCCGTATCCGGTGGTGGAAGGCGATCTGCTGCGCTTGCAGTTGCAGGTCAATTACTGAGTCATCGATGCCTGATTGATCGACACACACACGCCGGGCCATCGCCCGGCGTGTGTGTGTCGGCAAGCCGGCATGCAACCCGTTCGCACGCGGCCGCATCGGTTCGCGGCGCGCGCAGGTACCCCGCCGGGTGACGCCGCATGCTGCGGTCATGGCCGATTGCCGCATGTGTAGACCCTGCATGCGCGCATGGCCGCTCGTCCCCGAGGGGTTGTATGCGCATCAAAGCCACACTCGAGCGATTGCCTGGCGGCATGATGCTGGTCCCCCTGTTACTGGGTGCGCTCTGCCACACGCTGTGGCCAACTGCCGGCACCACCTTGGGAAGCTTCAGCAACGGCTTGATCAGCGGCACCATACCGATTCTGGCGGTGTGGTTTTTTTGCATGGGCGCGACCATCCAGTTACGTGCCACCGGTCAGGTACTGCGCAAGTCCGGCACGCTGGTGCTGACCAAGATCGGCGTGGCATGGCTGGTGGCGGTGCTGGGTCAATCGGTGCTGCCGCCCGGCGGCCTGCCCAGCGGCCCGATGGCAGGATTGTCGGTGCTGGCGTTGGTGGCGGCCATGGACATGACCAACGGCGGCTTGTATGCCTCGTTGATGCAGCAATACGGCAGCCGCGAAGAAGCCGGTGCGGTGGTGCTGATGTCGCTGGAATCCGGCCCCTTGGTGACCATGCTGATCCTGGGCGCCAGCGGTGCCGCCTCGTTCGAGCCGCGTCTGTTCCTCGGTGCCGTGCTGCCGTTGCTGGCAGGACTTGCGCTTGGGAATCTCGACGCGGAGCTAAGGCAGTTCTTTGCGCAAGCCACGCACACGCTGGTGCCGTTCTTCGGCTTCGCACTCGGCAACACGCTGGACCTGACCACGATCGCCACCACCGGTGTGCATGGCGTGCTGCTGGGCATGGCGGTGGTGGCGATCACCGGTGTGCCGCTGATCCTGGCCGATCGCCTGATCGGCGGCGGCAATGGCACCGCAGGCTTGGCTGCCTCCAGTACTGCGGGTGCGGCGGTGGCTACACCGGCATTGATCGCAGCGATGGCGCCGCAGTTCGCAGCGGCCGCACCGGCCGCCACCGCGTTGGTGGCCAGCGCGGTGATCGTCACCTCGTTGCTGGTGCCGCTGCTCACCGCCTGCTATTGGCGCATGCTCAAACGTACCGCAGCGGCAGCGGCGTCACCGGGCTGAGGGCCATATGGAACGCCGCTCCCCTCCTTCGGCCGCTGATCTACGCAAGCATCAGCGCGCTAGCGTGCCGACAGTTCTGCACGAATAATGTCTGCGCCCGCACTGAGGGCAGTGAGTTTGCCTCGTGCGACGTGGCGGGCTAGCGGCGCCATCCCGCAGTTGGTGGACGGGTAGAGCTTGTCGGCATCGACAAACCGAAGCGCCTTGCGCAGCGTATCGGCCACCTCCTGCGGTGTTTCGATCGTATTGCTTGCCACGTCGATGGCGCCGACCATCACCTTCTTGCCGCGAACGAGTTCGATCAGATCGATCGGCACGTGCGAGTTGTGGCACTCCAGCGAGACGATGTCGATATTGGATGTCTGCAGCTTGGGGAACGACTCCTCGTACTGACGCCACTCCGACCCCAGTGTCTGCTTCCAGTCGGTATTGGCCTTGATGCCGTAGCCATAGCAGATATGGACGGCGGTCTCGCACTTTAGGCCTTCAATCGCCCGTTCAAGGGTGGCAACACCCCAGTCGTTGACCTCGTCGAAGAAGACATTGAAGGCCGGCTCATCGAACTGGATGATGTCCACGCCGGCCGCTTCGAGCTCCCTGGCTTCCTGATTGAGAATCTTCGCAAACTCCCATGCCAGCTTTTCGCGGCTTTTGTAGTGCGCATCAAAGAGGGTATCGATCATCGTCATGGGACCAGGCAATGCCCATTTGATCGGCTGCCGGGTTTGCTGGCGCAAGAACTTGGCATCGTCGACGAAGACGGACTTCGGGCGGCTCACCGCGCCAACAACGGTGGGGACGCTGGCGTCATAGCGATCGCGAATCCTGACCGTCTCGCGCTTTTCGAAATCCACACCGCTGAGATGTTCGATGAAGGTGGTGACGAAATGCTGCCGGGTCTGCTCGCCGTCGCTGACGATATCGATGCCGGCGTGCTGCTGTTCCTGCAGCGAAAGGCGCAATGCGTCCTGCTTGCCTTCGATCAGTTCCTCGTCCTGCAGCTTCCAGGGAGACCAGAGTTTCTCCGGCTGTGCGAGCCAGGACGGCTTGGGCAGGCTTCCGGCGGTGGAGGTAGGGAGCAGCTTATTCATGATGAGTGATGTCTTGCGTTCTTGTTGATTAGACAGCGTGGCTGGAGGCCCACTGCTCGAGAATATTTCCGTAGGGCTTGATGAAGTGCTCCTGCGTGAATTTGCCCTGCGTCACCGCGAGCTGACTGCGCTCTTCGCGGTCGTAGACGATCTGGGTAGACGAGTAATCCTGATGCTTCAGGCTCGGCTGGTAGATGGCCCCTGCTGCGGAATTGGCGTTGTAGATCTCTGGCCGGTAAATCTTCTGGAACGTCTCCATGGTGCTGATGGTGCCGATCAGCTCAAGATTGGTGTAGTCGTTCAGCAGGTCGCCGAGAAAGTAAAACGCCAACGGGGCGACGCTGTTGGGCGGCATGAAATAGCGCACCTGCAGGCCCATTTTCTCGAAATACCGATCCGTCAATGAACCTTCGTCCTGCCGGTATTCAATGCCCAGGATGGGGTGCTGGTTTCCGGTGCGGTGATAGACCTTGCTGCTGGAGACGCTGATGCAGATGACCGGCGGCTTGGTGAACCGCGCCTTGTAGGCGTCCGAGTGCACGAAGTGCTTGAACAGCTTGCCATGCAGGCTGCCGAACTCCGGCGGCAGGCTGAAGCTGGACGCATCCTGATTGTGCGCTGGCAGCAGCACGCTGAAATCGTAGTCGCGCACATAGGAGGAAAAATTATTCCCTGCAATGCCGTCGATGCGCGCGCCGGTCGTTTTATCGAGGATGCTGGGTTTCAATATCTCGATCAGCGGAAATGCATCGCCTGCTTCGCTCCCACCGATCTTCATCTCGACAGAGATGATTTCGAGTTCGACCGCGTAGCGGTCAAGCGTGGGGTTATCCCAATGCGCCAGGTCGTTGAAGCGGTTGTTAATCATCGCCAGCGTGTTACGCAAATTTTCCTGACGACGCTGCCCCCTGGCCAGGTTGGCAAAGTTGGTCGTGTTGCGCGTATTGGCCGCGGGACGGTAGTCCTCATCGAACCAAAGGCTCTTGATGCTGAAGGTCAATTCCTGAGTCATTGCAAGCTGACGCCTTGTTTCGAGATTAAATACGAGCGCACTTTTCAGCGAAGCTGTTGATGCCTGCTGGATGGAAGCCGGGACTCTGGATCGGCGGGCCATCGCCAACGGATCCGGTGGCCAAAGAGGGCGAGGTGGCCCGCCAGGCAACCGTGGGCGGGATGGCCCTCAGGCCGCAGCTACTTTTTCTGCGGCGATGGAACTTGGCTGCCGCGTCAATGCGATCAGCGGCAATGCCCGCTGCACAGCCAGACTGGCCCGATCGGCCAGGGCCTCGTTGTGCACGCGGTAGTCCAGAAAGTCCCGATCGGTGGCGTAGACGCCCAGCGGCAACGTGCGTGCCTGGAAGAAACTGAAAAGCGGCCGCAGCTGGTGGTCGATCACCAACGCATGGCGGTCGCTGCCGCCGGTTGCAGCCAACAGGACGGGCGTGTCGATCAAGGCGTCCTGATGGATGAAGTCGAAGAAATGCTTGAACAGCCCGGTGAAGGACCCGCGATAGACCGGTGTTGTCACCACCAGCACGTCGGCCTGCTCCACGGCGATCAGTTCCTGCTCCACCGTTGCGGGCAGCTGCGAGCGCCAGACCGCCCCAGCGAACTGCGGTGCCAACGCCCCGAGTTCGACCAGATGCTGCTCGCACGGCACTGCATCGGCGATTAGGGCCAGCAGATGCTCTGCCAGGGCGACGGCCTTGGACGGGCGTTGCATCCCGCCGGAGACCGCGACGACGCGGAGGGGGTGTGGCACGTTGACAGTCATGCAGGTGGACCTAGAACGACGAACCCCGATGCTAGGGCTCGTATTCAATGAAGTAAAATGGTGTTATTTCAACAATCCATGAATTCGGATCATCTGAATGCTTGAGCGCATCCACCTCACCATCGTCCAGCAGGTCGAGCAGCAAGGCTCGCTGACGGCCGCCGCCGGCGTGTTGAACCTGACCCAGTCGGCGCTGAGCCACAGCATGAAAAAGCTGGAGCAGCAGCTGGGCACCGACGTCTGGCTGCGCGAGGGGCGCAGCCTGCGGCTGACCCAGGCCGGCCAGTATCTGCTGGCGGTGGCCAACCGGGTATTGCCGCAACTGGACCTGGCCGAAGAGCGCCTGGGGCAGTTTGCGCAGGGCGAACGCGGTGCGCTGCGCATCGGCATGGAATGCCATCCCTGCTACCAGTGGCTGCTCAAGCTGGTGGCGCCCTATCTGGCCACCTGGCCGGATGTGGATGTGGACGTCAAGCAGAAGTTCCAGTTCGGCGGTATCGGCGCGCTGTTCGGCTACGAGATCGATCTGCTGGTCACGCCCGACCCGCTGTACAAGCCCGGGCTGCGGTTCGAGCCGGTGTTCGACTACGAGCAGGTGCTGGTCGTGGCCAGCGGCCATGCGCTGGCGTCGGCTGCCTACGTCAAGCCGCAGCAGCTGACACGCGAGGTGCTCATCAGCTATCCGGTGGACCTCGAGCGGCTGGACATCTACAGCCAGTTCCTGCTGCCGGCCGGTGTCACGCCCAGGCGCCACAAGGCCATCGAAACCACCGACATCATGATGCAGATGGTGGCCAGTGGCCGCGGCGTGGCCGCCATGCCGCGCTGGTTGGTGGAGGAATATGCCTCCAGGATGGACGTGGTGCCGGTCCGGCTGGGTGCGCGCGGCATTCCCAAACAGATCTTCCTGGGCGCACGCGAGGCAGATATCGCCATCGACTACCTGCGCGCCTTCATCGAACTGGCGCGCGCGCCTGGCAATGGCAGCGCCACTCCGCCGGGAGCCCACTGATGGACAGCATCGCCAGGCGCGTGTGTTGCATGGACCGCCTTCCCGCTCGACCAGCGCTGACATGCGGGAGCCACCCAATCGCCACCAGAGGACGGCAACCCCTTTGATGTATCCGGATACGCCCAGCCTCGCCAGCACCATTACCGACGGCTATTCGTTGGAGGTCGGCGCAAACGACATGCCCGCGCTGGCCGCAGCGGCGCCGCGGATCCTGCGTGGCTCAACCATCTTCATCCCCTACCTGCCAAGCCAGAACGACGACGCGCGACTGGCCGCAGCACAGAGGGTGCGCACCCTCGGCTTCGCGCCCATGCCGCACCTTTCCGCGCGCCGCATCGCCTCGCTCGAGGCGCTACACGCCTTCGTCAGGCGCGCCGTCGATGAAGCAGGCGTTGAGCGCTGCCTGGTGATCGCGGGTGATGCGCCTTCTGCGATCGGGCCGTTTTCGGACAGCGTGTCGCTGATCGATACAGGTGTTTTCGAGCGCTCGGGCATCACCACCATCGGCGTGGCGGGACATCCGGAAGGACATCCGAGCATGCCTGCAACCGATCAATGGGATGTGCTGGAACGCAAGTGTCGCAGCATCGCCGAGCGCGGCATGGCCCCGCTGATCGTCACCCAATTCGCGTTCGATGCCGACATCGTGCTGACGTGGCTGGAAGCGCTGCGCGCGCGTGGCATTGCACATCCCGTGCGTGTGGGCGTTCCCGGTCCTGCGGGCGTCGCGGTGCTCGCGCGCTATGCCGCACGCTGCGGTGTGGGCGCATGCGCATCGATGCTGTCCAAGTACGGCATCTCGATCGGCAAACTGTTCGATAGCGCAGGGCCGGATCGTTTTATGGATCGCCTCGCCACCGGCCTCACTGACGCGCATGGAGACGTCAGCCTGCACTTCTTTCCCTTCGGCGGCATTGCACAGTCTGTCGCGTGGGTAGAGCAGTATCGCTCCCGCAGCGCGGCCCACATCTTGTCGACCTCGGCATCGCGAAGGTCACAGTAGCTTTCGCACAATCGTTTGGGTGGATGAATACCCGCCGAGTACGACGCTCAACATCAATCACCGACCATGCGTGTGATCCGGCATTGCGGTGCGCGGAGTCCACATGTCCACGACCTGGATCACAGTCCGTACTATTCATTTCTGTTTATTTGTTGGCTGCGCGTGAGGTGCTGCAGCGCACAGCAGACCTGTCACAAGCGCGCGGTATAACCATCGGCGAATCGCGGCGAGGGGGCGCTGCATCCGGTGTCGTTGCCATGCGCAGCGGCATCGCTTCGCAACGTTCAAGGAGAGATGTCGCCATGCCGAAGCCGTCGCTATTGTCGTTACTGTGCAGCCTGTCGCTCGTGTCCATGCCGCTTGCGGCGGCGGAGCTGCAGCCCAAACAACTGGCTGGCCCACCGGAGGAGTTCGCGCAGATGCGCGCACCCGATCCGGCAGAGTCAGCCATCCTGTCCAAGAGCGCATTACTACCGGTGGAATTGACGCCGGCCGGTAAATCGGCGCGTTGGCAAGGCACCTTGCCGGTGGAAAACGGCCATCTGCGTTTCATGGTGTTGGCCGGCGACCAGCCGTGGGATGCGGCAGTGACTGCACCACGCGTTGCCGGCGCGCGCGCCGCTGCCGTTGCACCGCAACTGCAGGCACAACGTACATTGCTGGGCAGCGCAGAGAGCGGCACCAGCGGCATGCGTTACGCGGTGGAATCGGCACAGAACGGCGCATGGTCGCTGACCCTGCAATCGGCATCGCCGGTGGCGCAACGCGGCTATGTCTTGATGGAAGGCGATGCACGCACGCAGTTGGCTTCGTATGCGCGCAATCGTCGCCAGCAGGTGGGTCAATCGTTGACGCTCAATGCGCTGCTCAGCGGCAACGATGCGCGCGGTGCGACCTTGCTTGCCGCGCAGGCTGGGCAGATCGAGACAGCCAGCCTGCGTGTGATCGATCCGCAAGGCGGCATCCGCACGCTGCCGATGGCCGATGACGGGCAACACGACGATGGTGCAGCCGGCGATGGTGTGTATGGCGGTACGTTCCAACCGAGTAGTGAGGGCACCTGGATCGCACAGGTGATCGTGCACGGTCACGATCAGACCGGGCAGCCGTTCGTGCGCACCAGCGAGCATGTGCTGCCGGTGCTGGACACCTCGTTGCGTTTGCTCGGCAATGCACTGAGCGCACGTGCTGCCGATGGCACGCGGCTCAGCATTGCGTTGCCCGTCGCGGCACGCGGCAAGGCGCCGTCGCACTACCGTGTGTTCGGCCAGGTGTGGGGCACCGATGCCACAGGCAAGGAGGTGCCGGTAGCATGGATCGGCGGCATGCTGACGCCGCAACAAGGCCAGTTGCCACTGAGCCTGGACGAACGCTGGATTGCGCGTGCCGGTGCGCGTGCGCCGTTTAGCGTTCGCGGGCTGCGTATCGAAGATCCGGACCATTACATCCCGCTGGTGCAGGCCGACACGCTGCCGTTGCAGCTGCCCGCATTACGGCGTGCCAGCATCGCGCGGTCTGCCGGTGCGATCGACGAAAGCATGCGTATGGGGCCGCGTCCAACTGCGTTGGCCAGTGCCCGTGCGATGGCGCAACCGCAGGCCGCCGGCTCGCAACTGGTGCTGGTGCACGGCTATTGCTCCAACGGCGTGTGGCCGCAGGCGCAATTCACCAATGCGTCCTCGTTCATCGATGCCAAACAGAACCGCAGCAACGACCAGTTCGCGCAGCGGTTGGCGCAGTTCGCCAGCCAGTGGTCTTCGTTCGCCACGGTGGCGCACAGCCAGGGCGGTATGGCCGCACTGCATCTGTATACCTACTACTGGAGCGGGCTGGATAACGCCAGCGGCGGGCGGGTGATGCAGTCGGTGGGCACGCCGTACCAGGGCACCAATCTGTCCGGCATTCTGGCGGCGGTAGGCTCGTGGTTCGGGGTGGGTTGCGGCACCAATGCCGACATGACCTACGACGGTGCGAAGGCGTGGCTGGCCGGCATTCCGGCCGATGCGCGGGCCAAGGTCAACTAGGGCCTGTTAACACTAATGGCCCGAGCGATTAAACTATCGTGCATGGAGATCACGCCAGCACAATTTTCTCTGATCGAACACTGCCTGCCGGCGCAGCGCGGCAATGTCAGCATGACCAACCTGCAAGTGGTCAACGCCATCCTTTACGTTGCCGAGCATGGCTGCAAATGGCGCGGCCTACCCAAGCGCTTTGGCAACT
>NZ_JBEOLS010000089.1:0-13191 GCF_040279205.1 Xanthomonas hortorum | reverse complement strand
CGATGGGGCGTTATCGGTAACGCCTCATCGCGCGCAAGCGCGCTCCTACGGATGTACGTGCGGCTGAGAGATATGCTCCGCCAGCGCATGCAATGCGCTCAAACCCCCAACGACTGCCCACCATCCACCGCCAGCACTTGCCCGGTGATCCAGAGTGCTTGCGGAGAGGCGAGAAACAACGCCGCATCGGCAATGTGCTGCACCTGCCCGAATCCACCGAACGGAATGCTCTCGCGGATGCGTGCATACAGTCCCGGTTCTTCGTCGCGACGCCGCGCCCATAGCCCGTCCGGAAATTCGATCGAGCCCGGCGCAATCGCGTTGACGCGGATGCGCTCGCGCGCCAGTTCGGCCGCCAGCGTGGTGGTGTAGTAATTGAGCGCCGCCTTGGCGGTGGAATAGGCGATCGCACGCGGCGTGGGGCGCTGCGCGTTGATCGAGCTGATGTTGAGGATCACCGCCGCAGCGCTGTTGCGTAAGTGTGGCAGCGCGGCGCGATTGCAGCGCACTGCAGCCATCAGATCCACGTCCAGACCTGCCTGCCAGCTTGCATCGTCATTGCCGTGTCCATAGCCGGAGGCGTTGTTGATCACCACGTCCAGGCCATTCAATGCCTGCGCTGCAGCGTCCACATAGGCCTCGATTTGCGCAGCATCCGACAGGTCGCAGGCGAAGGTGTGGACCGGTGCGCCATGCGGCGCCAACGCATGTGCGGCGTGTGCTAGGCCGTCGGCATTGCGTGCGCACAGCGAGACGTGCGCGCCGTTGCGCACGAACGCGTCGGCAATGGCCAGGCCGATGCCACGGCTACCGCCGGCGATCAGGACGCGTTGGTCGCGCGGCGCGAGTTGCGGGCGTGCTGCAGGAATGGGCATGGCGGGCACTCGATGGGGAAACCGGCATTATTGAGCAGCGTGGTCATACGGGTTGTTGGGGGACATGGCGGTGTCGTCTGAACCATCGCAAGCGCACCCAAGATCCAAATCGCGGTGCGCAGCGCCGCGCTGCGAGCCGGGCGGTGAGCCATGCACCAGCATCTACCTGCGGTTGCGTGCGCTGTCATCTGCGTGCAATACGGTGTGCGCGCAGCCTGCGACGCAAGCCTCATCACCAACGATGATCAGCTCATGCGTTTTCGCTTGCTCGCCGCTAACCATTTGTTTACACGTTCGGGCCGCGCTGCGGGCACAACGTGCGGGTCATTCAGTGGGAGTTGCACATGGAAACCCATATCACCGTCATCGGTGCCGGCTTTTGCGGCACCGCGCTGGTCCGTGCGCTGGCGCAGACGGCCGACGCGCAGGTCCGCATCACTTTGGTCGGCGTGGCCGAGACCTTCGGCAGCGGCATTGCGTATGGTGCGGCGCGGCCGGAGCACTTGCTCAACGTGCGCGCCAAGGACCTGGGGATCGATGCGCAGGCGCCCGGCGCATTCGCAGAGACCTTGCATCTGGGCGATAGCGGGCGACTGGAATTCCTGCCGCGCCTGGCCTACGGCGATTATCTGCGCAGCGAGCTGGATACCGCGGTCAGCGGCGCGCAGGCCTCGATCGTGCGGCTGTCGCAGGAAGCGGTGGCAGTGGAGCGCGTGCGCAAGGGCTTTCGGGTGTTTCTGGCCAATGGCGACGCCTTCCACAGCGACCGGGTGGTGTTGGCGGTCGGTGCACTGCAACCGCAGGCGCTTGCCGGCATCGGCCCGCGCTTGAGCGTGCATCCGCGCTACATCGGGTGGCCGTGGCAAGGTGATGCCCTGGCGCAGTTGTCGCCCGACGATGACGTGCTGATCGTCGGCACCGGGCTGACCATGGTGGATGTGGCATTGACCCTGCATGCGCGCGGCCATCGTGGCCGGCTGACGGCGATCTCGCGGCGGGGGCTGGCACCACAGGCGCATCTGCGTCAGCCAGGCGCGGCGCTGGAATTGCCGCCGCATCTGCAGCGCGCGCTCAAGGACGCCGACCTGCGTGGCCTGCTACGCGGCGTGCGTCAGCTGAGTGCGGTGGTCGACGATTGGCGGCGCGTGGTGGATGCCTTGCGCCCGCATCTGCAACCGCTGTGGCAGCGGCTGGAGTTGCCTGAGCGTGCACGCTTTCTGCGCCACTTGCGGCCGTATTGGGAGGTGGCGCGGCACCGCGTTGCGCCGGGCGCGGCGGAGCAACTGGCGCAGCTCCAGGCCTCGGGCCAATTGCAGGTGACCGCAGCACGCTTGCTGCGTGCACGTTGGGTGCCCGATGGCGTGGAAGCGGTGATCCGCCCGCGTGGTGCTGCCGACGCGCAGACCGGTCACTACGACGCGGTGATCCGCGCCACCGGCTTGGATACCGACATCGACCGCACCAGCGATCCGCTGATCGCCGGCATGCGCGAAGCCGGTTTGTTGCGTGCGGATCCGCTTGGGCTGGGTGTGGACACCGACGCGCAATTGCGGGTGCGCGATGGCGCCGGGCAAATCGTGCCGGGGCTGTATTGCGTTGGTCCGCTGTTGCGTGGGCGCTATTGGGAAATCACTGCTGTGCCGGAGTTGCGCGTTGCTACACGCGCATTGGCCGAGCGTCTGTTGTTGGGCGCGATGCCGGCGTTACAGCCGAAGCCGGAACATGTGCCGCGCGAGGTCAATGCGCGTTTGTAGGTGGCCGTACCCTCACCCCAACCCCTCTCCCGACGGGAGAGGGGCTTTAACCCTTCTCCCGTCGGGAGAAGGTGCCCCGCAGGGGCGGATGAGGGTACGAGCGCAGCCTCGTGTAGTTGGACGATGCGAGCAGCTTCGCTCCGTACCCTCACCCCAACCCCTCTCCCGCAGGAGAGGGGCTTTAAACCCTTCTCCCGTCGGGAGAAGGTGCCCCGCAGGGGCGGATGAGGGTACGAGCGCAGCCTCGTGTAGTTGGACGATGCGAGCAGCTTCGCTCCGTACCCTCACCCCAACCCCTCTCCCGCAGGAGAGGGGCTTTAACCCTTCTCCCCTCGGGAGAAGGTGCCCCGCAGGGGCGGATGAGGGTACGGGCGCAGCCTCGTGAGGTTGGACGATGCGAGTAGCTTCGCTCCGTACCCTCACCCCAACCCCTCTCCCGATGGGAGAGGGGCTTATCGCTCCTTCCAGCGGGATCTTGATCTGCGCGCGCAGGCATAGCGCATAGCTCGCCATCTCGCGCGGATTTCGCCAAACAGCGCAATCATGCAGCGTGATGCGTAGCGCACTGCACCGGTGCGTACAGGATTAGGTCATGTTGATTGGCCTGGGCTGATTACAGTCCAGGTCGCTTCATCCCCTCGTCCGCCTGGAGTCCGCCATGCCCCGTCTTGCTGCCACTGCCTTGCTCGCCACGCTGTGCGCTTGCGCGCTACCCGCCTGGGCCAGCGAATCGCTCAACACCCGTGCTGAAGTACTCGCGGCCCTGGAGGCCGGCTATGACGTCAGCCTGACCACCGATCTCGCTCGCTGCACGCCCGAAGAAGGCACCCCGGTCACCCAGACCCGTGGTGGCCGCCATATCGATGCCTATCGCATCACCGAGGACGGCACCGCCGCATTCTCCGGCTCGCATTTCACCGTGGCCAACGACGGCAAGCCGATCCAGCAGTTCATGCGTTATCAGCTACGCCCGGATGGCAGCGTGCGTTTCACCACCTACATGTACGACCTGCCGGGTCTGCAACAACGTGGCCCGGTGCTGGCCTATCAATGCACGATCAACCAGGGCATCCGCTTCCACGCCGATTGATTGCGTTTGCCCCCTCATTACCGAGAAAGCACATGTCCTCACGTCTGTATTTTTCACTTGCTATCGCAGTGCTGTCAGCCAGCGCGGTTCCCGCATTCGCCACGCAATCGTTGAACACGCAAGCGAGCCTGATCGATGCGTTGGAGGCCGGCCGCAATGTGGCGGTGTCGGTCGATCTGTCGCGCTGCACGGCCGAAGCGGGCACTGCATCCAGTCGCAGCCGCGGTGGTGTGCGCATCGGCGCCTACCGTCTTACCGCGGACGGCACCTTGGCGTTTTCCGACACCCAGTTCATCGCTGCCAGCAGCGATGGCAGGCCGTTCCAGCAGTTCCAGCGCTACCAGGTGCTTGCCGACAACAGTGTGCGGCTGACGACCTACATGTACGACCTGCCGAGTCTGCAGCAACGCGGGCCACTGTTGGCGTATCAATGCACGATCAATCAGGGCATTCGCTTCCACGCGCACTGAACACGCCGATGCGTTGCGCGATGCCACTTGAGCGAGTGGCATCGCGTCGATGGCGCTACAGCATCAACATGCAACCTGGTGGCGACTACTGCACCGCAACCGCATCGGTGGCGCCGGATTGCCAGCCGCCGCCCAACGCCTTGAAGGTGGCCACTGCACTGCGTGCCGCATCGGTGCGTGCCTGCACCTGTGCATCGGAGGCACGCAGCAAGCTGTCGTCGGCATTCAAGACTTCGATCAGGCTGACCACGCCTTTCTCATAGGCCAGCGCCGATGCACCACGCGCCTTGCCCAGTGCATCCACACCTTGCGATAGCACCGCTGCCTGCTGCTCGCGTTTGACCAGTGCGGTCAACGCATTCTCCACGTCTTCCGTGGCGCGCAACACGGCCAGGCGATACGCGGCCAGCTGCTCGGCTTCCTGTCCCTTGGCCTGTGCGATCTGCGCATTGATGCGACCGAAATCGAACAGCCGCCAGCGCAAACCCAGCACGCCGGCAGATTGGCTGGCATCGCTGGTGAACAGGTTGGCGCCGGAGATGGCGGTGGCGCTGCCGAGTAATCCACTGAGCGAAAATTTCGGGTAGTACTCGGCCATCGCCACGCCGATGCGCGCGTTCGACGCTGCCAGCCGGCGCTCGGCGACGATCAGGTCCGGGCGGCGCCGCAGCAGGTCGCCGGGCGTGCCCGTTTCGGCAATGCGCGGTGCAAGCGGAATGGGTTTGCTTGCGGCCAGCTCTGCACGATGCGTCCCTGGCGCAACACCCAACATCACGTCCAGTGCATTCATCGCCGCGACCAGGCCGCTTTCGATACCGGGCACCGATGCCTGCGCCTGTGCAAGCGCGCCTTGCGCCTGGTGCAGCTGCAGCTCGGGGGCGAGTCCTTTGCCATGCAGCAGCGTCACCATGGACAGCAGGCCCTGTTGCGTGGCGACCTGGCGCTGCGCCACCTCCAGCCGTGCCTGCAGGCCGCGGATGCTGATGTAGATGTCGGCGGTCTGCGCGGCCACCGCCAGACGGGTGGCCGCTGCACCGGCTTCGCTGGCCTGGTAGTCGGCGAGTGCGGCCTGGCGCCCGCGACGCAGGCCGCCGAACAGATCCAGCTCCCAGCTCGCGCCCAGGTTGGCTTCATAGGTGCTGGCATAGCGGTCGAAGTTGGGCGTGCTGTTGAGCACCTGGCCGAGCGGCGTTTCCAGCGACTGATAGGCGCGGGTCGCGTTGCCGCTGATGTTGCCTGAAGGCAGCAGTGCGGCCGTGGCGGCGGTCAGCCCGGCGCGGGCCTGGGTGACACGTGCGCTGGCCTGGGCCAGGTCCAGGTTCTGCGCCAGCGCCTGGGTAACGTAGCGGCTCAGGTCCGGGTCGTCGAAACCAGTCCACCAGGTCGATAGATCGGCCCGTATGGCGGCCTGGCGCTGCTCGGTCGCTGCCTGGCCGAGATAGCGATCCGGCAGGGGCGCCGAGGGGCGGGTGTACTCGGGGCCAACGGCGCAGCCTGCGGCAAGACTGGCGGCGATGAGCGCGGCAAGGGTGCGAAGTGACGACATGACGGTACCGAAGAAAGCAATGGCGAGCTGTGACTATAATACGAAATAGTCACTTTTGTGTGGATTGTGTTTGAGCGCTAAGCTGTTCGCATGAGCAAAGCATCCAGCTATCCCGTTTCAGGCCGTGGTCCGGCCGATCACGATGTGCGCGACCAGATCGTGGCAGCGGCAACCGAGCACTTCAGCCGCTACGGCTACGAGAAGACGGCCGTGTCCGATCTGGCCAAGGCGATCGGGTTTTCCAAGGCCTATATCTACAAGTTCTTCGAATCCAAGCAGGCCATCGGCGAGATGATCTGCACCAACTGTCTGCGCGAGATCGAGACCGAGGTGCGCGCGGCGGTGGACGAGGCCGAGCAGCCGCCCGAGAAGCTGCGGCGGCTGTTCAAGGTGATTATCGAGGCCAGCCTTCGCTTGTTTTTCCAGGATCGCAAGCTGTATGAGATTGCGGCCTCGGCGGCGACCGAGCGCTGGCAGTCGGTGATTGCTTACGAGGTGCGCATCCAGAAAGTGCTGCAGGACGTGTTGCAGCAAGGCCGGCAAAGTGGCGATTTCGAGCGCAAGACGCCACTGGACGAGGCCACCCAGGCGATCTACGTGGTGATGCGCCCGTACATGAATCCGCTGTTGCTGCAGCACAGTCTGGAGCACGCCGACGAGGTGCCGCTGCTGCTGTCGGGTCTGGTGTTGCGGAGCCTTTCGCCCTGAAAATCGATAGTGACTATTGACTGATATGGTCACAAGTCTCAAGATGCGAGCCTTCAACAGCACGCACTGGGATTTCCATGCTTCGCCGCCGCCTCGTTATCTCCACTTTCCTGTGTGCGCTGCCGCTGGCATTGATCGCCTGCGGCGAGGCGCCGCCGCCCGACCCCCGCACTGCGACCCCGCTGGTGCGCGTGGCCACCGTCGAAGAGGCCGGTACGGCAGCGCGCAGCTTCTCCGGCACGGTCGCCGCGCGGGTGCAGAGCGATCTGGGCTTCCGGGTTTCCGGCAAGGTGCTGGAGCGGCTGGTCGATACCGGCCAGCGGGTCACGCGTGGGCAGCCGTTGTTGCGGATCGACCCGGTCGATCTCCAGCTCGCCGCACGCGCGCAGCAGGACGCGGTGGCAGCCGCGCAGGCACGCGCGCAGCAGACTGCCGACGATGAGGCGCGCTACCGCGATCTGCGTGGCACCGGCGCCATCTCCGCCTCCGCCTACGACCAGATCAAGGCCGCAGCGGATGCCGCCAAGGCGCAGCTGAGCGCGGCCCAGGCGCAGGCCGAGGTGGCCCGCAATTCCAAGCGCTACAGCGATCTGTTGGCCGACGCCGACGGCGTGGTGATGGAAACACTGGTCGAACCAGGGCAGGTCGTGGCCGCCGGCCAGCCGGTGGTGCGGCTGGCGCATGCCGGGCGCCGCGAGGCGATCGTGCAGCTGCCGGAAACATTGCGCCCGCCGGTTGGCTCGGTCGCGCAGGCCACGCTGTTCGGCAATGCAGGCGTCACGGTGCCGGCCACGCTGCGTCAGCTGTCCGACAGCGCAGACCGGCTGACCCGCACCTTCGAGGCGCGTTACGTGCTCGACGGCGCATTGGCCGATGCGCCGCTGGGCACTACCGTCAGCATCCGCATTGCCGACGGCCCGGCCGCCAGCACGCAGGCCGGGCTGCAGGTGCCGCTGGCCGCGCTGTTCGATGCGGGCAAGGGGACGGGGGTGTGGGTGATTGCCGGCAATCCGGCCAAGGTGAGCTGGCGGCCGGTGACGGTGCTGGGCCTGGACGACGACCATGCCAACGTGGCCGGCAAGCTGGCGCGTGGTGAGCGCATCGTAGCGCTGGGTGCGCACCTGTTGCGCGAAGGTGAGCAGGTGCGGGTAGCCAACACGATTGCGCCTGCCAGTGGCGCGACCAGTGCTACCAAGACCGCGAGCGCGGCAGGAGCGCAGCCGTGAGCGAGGGCCGCTTCAATCTCTCGGCGCTCGCGGTGCGCGAGCGCTCCATCACGCTGTTCCTGATCTTTCTGATTTCGTTGGCCGGCCTGGTCGCGTTCCTCAAGCTTGGCCGTGCGGAGGACCCGGCATTCACTGTCAAGGTGATGACCATCATCACCGCCTGGCCGGGCGCAACGCCGCAGGAAATGCAGGACCAGGTCGCCGAAAAACTCGAAAAGCGCCTGCAGGAACTGCGCTGGTACGACCGCAGCGAAACCTATACGCGCCCCGGTCTTGCGTTTACGACGTTGACGTTGCTGGACAGCACACCGCCCAGCCAGGTGCAGGAGCAGTTCTATCAGGCGCGCAAGAAGGTGGGCGATGAAGTCGGCAACCTGCCGGCCGGCGTGATCGGGCCGATGGTCAACGACGAATATGCCGATGTCACCTTTGCGCTGTTCGCACTGAAGGCCAAGGGCGAGCCGCAACGCTTGCTCGCGCGCGATGCGGAAAGCCTGCGCCAGCGCATGTTGCATGTGCCGGGCGTCAAGAAGGTCAACATCATCGGCGAGCAGCCCGAGCGCATCTTTGTCGAGTTCTCGCACGAACGTCTGGCTACGCTGGGGGTCAGTCCGCAGGAGGTGTTTGCCGCGCTCAATGCGCAAAACGCCTTGAATGCTGCAGGGTCGGTGGAAACACGCGGGCCGCAGGTGTTCATTCGCCTGGACGGTGCGCTCGACAGTTTGCAGAAGATTCGCGATACCCCGCTGGTGGTGCAGGGCCGCAGCTTGAAGCTGTCCGATATCGCCAGCGTCAAACGTGGTTATGAAGATCCGTCCACCTTCATGATCCGCAGTGGCGGCGAGCCGGCATTGCTGCTGGGCATCATCATGCGCGATGGCTGGAACGGCCTGGAGTTGGGCAAGTCGCTGGATAGCGAAGTGTGCGCAATCAATGCCGAGCTGCCGCTGGGCATGCGCCTGAGCAAGGTCACCGACCAGGCGGTCAACATCGACGCATCGGTGGGCGAGTTCATGACCAAGTTCTTCGTCGCGCTGCTGGTGGTGATGCTGGTGTGCTTCGTCAGCATGGGCTGGCGCGTGGGCATCGTGGTGGCGGCCGCGGTGCCGCTGACATTGGCAGCGGTGTTCGTGGTCATGCTGGCCACCGGCAAGAATTTCGACCGCATCACGCTGGGCTCGTTGATCCTGGCGCTGGGGCTGTTGGTGGACGACGCCATCATCGCCATCGAGATGATGGTAGTGAAGATGGAAGAAGGCTACAGCCGCGTCGCCGCGTCGGCGTATGCGTGGAGCCACACCGCCGCGCCGATGTTGTCCGGTACGTTGGTGACGGCGGTCGGCTTCATGCCGAACGGGTTTGCCGCTTCCACTGCCGGCGAATACACCAGCAACATGTTCTGGATCGTGGGGATCGCGTTGATCGTGTCGTGGGTGGTGGCGGTGGTGTTCACTCCCTATCTGGGCGTCAAGATGCTGCCCGACCTGAAGAAGATCGAAGGCGGCCACGCCGCGATGTACGACACGCCGCGCTACAACCGCTTCCGCACTGCGCTGGAGCGTGTCATCGCACGCAAATGGCTGGTGGCCGGTTCGGTGATCGGGTTGTTCGTGCTCGCGATTCTTGGCATGGGCATCGTCAAGAAGCAGTTCTTCCCGATCTCCGATCGTCCCGAAGTCTTGGTGGAAGTGCAGATGCCATACGGCACTTCGATTACCCAGACCAGTGCCGCCACCGCCAAGCTGGAAGCCTGGCTTGCCAAGCAGGACGAAGCGAAGATTGTCACCGCGTATATCGGGCAGGGCGCGCCGCGCTTCTTCCTTGCAATGGGCCCGGAGTTGCCGGATCCCTCCTTTGCCAAGATCGTGGTGCGCACCGACAATCCGCACGAACGCGATGCATTGAAGCTGCGCATGCGCAAGGCCGTCTCCGAAGGCCTGGCGCCGGAGGCCCGCGTGCGTGTGACGCAACTGACCTTCGGCCCGTACTCGCAATTTCCGGTGGCGTACCGTGTCAGTGGTGCCGACCCGCAGGTGTTGCGCGGTATCGCCGCGCAGGTGAAGCAGGTCCTGCAGGACAGCCCGATGCTGCGTACCGTCAACACCGACTGGGGCACCCGCACCCCAACGCTGCATTTCACCCTGGAGCAGGATCGTCTGCAGGCAGTGGGGCTGACCTCGAGCGCAGTCGCTCAGCAGCTGCAGTTCCTGCTCAGCGGTGTGCCGATCACGCTGGTGCGCGAAGATATTCGCAGCGTGCAGGTGGTGGCGCGTTCGGCCGGCGAGACACGTTTTGATCCGGCACGCATCGCCGATTTCACCCTGGCCGGTGCCAATGGCCAACGCGTGCCGCTGTCGCAGGTGGGCAGCGTGGATGTGCGGATGGAAGAGCCGATCCTGCGCCGCCGCGATCGTGTGCCGACGATCACGGTGGGCGGCGATGTCGACGACCAACTGCAGCCGCCGGATGTCTCGGCCGCGATCACCAAGCAGTTGCAGCCGATCATCGACAAACTGCCCAGCGGCTATCAGATCAAGGAGGCCGGTTCCATCGAGGAGTCCGGCAAGGCGACTGCCGCGATGCTGCCGTTGTTCCCGATCATGCTGGCGGTCACCTTGATCATCATCATCCTGCAGGTGCGCTCGATGTCGGCGATGGTGATGGTGTTCCTGACCAGCCCGCTGGGCCTGATCGGCGTGGTGCCCACCTTGATCCTGTTCCAGCAGCCGTTCGGCATCAATGCACTGGTGGGCTTGATTGCGCTCTCGGGCATCTTGATGCGCAACACGCTGATCCTGATCGGGCAGATCCATCACAACGAGGCCGAAGGGCTGGACCCGTTCCACGCCCTGGTGGAAGCCACCGTGCAGCGTGCCAGGCCGGTGATCCTGACCGCGCTAGCCGCGATCCTGGCGTTCATCCCGCTCACCCATTCGGTGTTCTGGGGCACGCTGGCCTACACGCTGATCGGCGGCACCCTGGCCGGCACGATTTTGACCTTGGTGTTTCTGCCGGCGATGTATTCGATCTGGTTCAAGATCCGCCCGGAGAACAGCGGCGCACCGACGCCTGCCAAGTACGCATGAGTTGGGTCTGCGACGGTGGCGAGAGCCCCGTCGCAGAGATCGCGTAACAGTGTCGCTCGCGCGATTCTCACTCCACTGCCATTGCAGCATTGCAGCATTGCAGCGGCGCGGTGTCTCAGCGGATTGACCGAGCTTCCGCCCGAAGGCCAGGACCGGCACGCGTCGGGGAGGTTCCCGGCTTCGGTCGCAGTGCAGGCCCGAATCCCGCCCGGACAGCCGCCGATTCACCCAGAACGGCCGTGTGGCCTCACAATAGGCGGCCAGTTCCCAACCGATGTCGCCATGCGCAAGACCTACCAGCTCAACCTCGAAGGCAAGAACCGCGATCGTCTGCTGGAGTCCAGCAAGAACGATATCCGCAAGTACATCCGCCGCGAGCGCCGCAAGGACTTGCCGGAAGGTGCGGATTATTGGGACTTCGACATGCGCTTCGGGGTGGACGAGGCCAGCGCCGCGCCGCTGCCGCCGGCCGAGCTGATCCGCTCGATCAATGCGCTCACCAGTGAAGGCGGCGAGCAGTTCTTCGTGGAAATCCTGCGCAAGCCCGGCAAGCGGACCCCGCGCGTGGATGGCGATAGCGGCATGGGCGGCGAGCTGGATTTCGAGCAGGACTGAGTCTTTGCCGCGTAGACGTGACGGTGGATTGCCGCTGCGTTGGCAAGATTTTGCTTGGGCGTGATCAGTAATGCGGGTGGCCGTCACCGCGTGTTGCCTCAGCGGATCTAAAGACAGATCGCGTGGTCTACAAGAGGCACGTGTTTGGCAGCAGATGTCTGCTCACGCAAGACCGGGATTGACGCGTGCTGGACGCTGCCCGACCTGCGCATGTGCTGCGTGTTCAAGCGCGGTTCCCGCGCCTGCCACCTCCGCGTGACGATGGCGCGTTACACGTAACCCCCCGCTCTCAGTTCGGTTTGCCTGCGTGTGCTGCCGCTGCGCGCAGCTTGTCCTTCTTGCTTGGCCGCTTGCCCTTGATGCCGCCGTTGTCGTCCGGAGCGCGTGTGTCGGTGTTCGGCGTTTCCGTTGCAGGCGCATCTGTCGCCAGGGTCGGTTCAAAGCCGGCAACCACGCTGGTCGGCACGCGCAGCCCCTGACGTTTTTCGATCAGGCCCCATTGCGGCTGGCTCTCCGCAGTGACGAAGCTGATCGCCACCCCGCTGGCGCCTGCGCGTGCGGTGCGGCCGATGCGGTGGGTGTAATCCACGGTCGAACGCGGCAGGTCGTAATTGACCACCGCCGGCAGCGCGTCGATATCGATGCCACGCCCGGCCAGATCGGTGGCCACCAGCACCTGCACCTCGCGTTGCTTGAAGGCGTACAAGGTGCGCTCGCGACGGCCCTGGCTCAACTCGCCATGCAACGGCTGCGCAGTGATGCCGGTCTTGGTCAGTTTTTCGGCGACTTTTTCAGCAGTGTGCCGGCTGGCGACGAACACCAGTACATGCGACCAGCCATGCTTCTGCAGCAGATGGCGCAGCAGCTGCGTGCGTTGGCCGGCGTCGACGGCAATCGCACGTTGCTCGATCGCAGGTGCAGCGTCTGGCGTGGCGACAATGGTGATGCGCAGCGGGTCGCGCAGGCGACGCTTGGCCAGCGATGCGATGCCGGGCGGAAAGGTGGCCGAAAACAGCACGCTTTGGCGCTGCGCCGGCAATAGGGCAAGGATGCGATCGAGCTCGGTGCCGAAGCCCAGCTCCAGCAGGCGGTCGGCTTCGTCCAGCACCAGCGTGGCGACCTCGCTCAGACGCAGCGCGTTGTGATCGACCAGATCCAGCAGCCGGCCGGGCGTGGCCACCACGATGTCGGCTCCACCGCGCAAGGCGAGCAGCTGCGGATTGATCGAACTGCCGCCGGTTGCCGCAACGATCTTGAGCCGGCGCGGCAGATGCGCCGCCAGCTGATGCAGCGTGTCTTCGACCTGCGCGGCGAGTTCGCGCGTGGGCACCAGCACCAGCGCGCCGAGCACGCGTGGTGCAATGTCCGGAGCGAGACAGCGTTGCTGCAGCAGCGGCAGCGCATAGGCCAGCGTCTTGCCCGAGCCGGTCTGCGCCATCGCGATCAGATCGCGCCCCTGCAGCATCGGCGGAATCGCCTGCTGCTGGATCGGCGTGGGCGTGTGGTGACCGGCGCGGGTCAGCGCGGTGTCGAAGAACGGTTGCAGCTGCGGCGACAGCGAGAGATGGGAAAATGACATGCGCCGATTATCCAGGCATTCGCACTGCAATGGTCGGTAGCGCGTCATGCTAAACGCCGATCTCGTCGAGGGCGCGGTGCACTCACCGCTTGCGGGACACGCCGCAAGTACGTCCATGTAGGCTCGGTGGCGGCATCCATGCCGCCACACGGTCCCGCAATCGGTGAGGACACCGCACCAGACAGTTCGTAGGTCGCTTCGTTGAAAACCGCGCACACCGACCATCTCGACTGGTCCTTGCC
>NZ_JBEOLS010000088.1:0-13262 GCF_040279205.1 Xanthomonas hortorum | reverse complement strand
GTACAAGCGGCGCAACGAAGTAGAGAGACTGTTCCGTCGCTTGAAAGGCTACCGCCGGATTTTCTCGCGCTTCGACAAGCTGGATGTCATGTTCCTTGGATTCCTCAGCTTCGTCCTAGTCGTTGATTGGCTTCGGATGTGTTAACAGGCCCTAATCTCTACGCATGCCCCGGCCGCGCCTCCCGCTCAATGCCCTGCGCGCTTTCGAGGCCGCTGCACGCCATCAGAATCTGACCCACGCGGCCGGCGAGCTGTGCGTGAGCCAGGCCGCGCTGAGTCACCAGATCAAGGCGCTGGAGCAACAGCTGGGCACCAGCCTGTTTCACCGCCTGCCACGCGGCGTGGCGCTCACCGACGAGGGCGCGGCGTTGGCACCGGTGCTGGGCGAGGCCTTCGACCGCATCGCTGCCACCCTGGAGCGCTTTGCCGATGGCCGCTATCGCGAGGTGCTCAGCGTTGGCGTGGTCGGCACCTTCGCCACCGGCTGGTTGCTGCCGCGCGTGGATGCCTTTCATGCGGCGCATCCGGAGATCGAGCTGCGCCTGTCCACCCACAACAACCGGGTCGATCTGGCTGGCGAAGGGCTGGATCTGGCGATCCGTTTCGGCGATGGCGACTGGCATGGGCAGATCGCGCATGCGCTGATGGAGGCGCCGTTTGCACCGGTCTGCGCGCCGGCAATGGCGCGCGCGTTGCGCACGCCGGACGATCTGGCACAGGTGCAATTGCTGCGCTCGTATCGACTGGACGAGTGGCCGCAGTGGTTTCGCGCGGCGGGTGCAACCGAGGTCGCAGCACGCGGTGCGATGTTCGATTCGTCGCTGACATTGGCCAGCGCCGCGGCGGCAGGTGCCGGGGTGGCGTTGTTGCCGTTGCCGATGTTTCGACAGGATCTGGATGCAGAGCACCTGGTGTGCCCGTTCCCGATCAGGATCGACGCTGGACGCTATTGGCTGACCCATCTGCGTTCGCGGCCGGCCGGAGCCGCCGCGCTCAGCTTTCACCGCTGGCTAGCGCAAACCATTTTTGCATGAGCGGGCCAGTGGCGCCTGTTCCCTCTGGACCGGCGCCGAAGGCGGCACGCCGACACATTCGCTGTTGGCCGCTTGTTTTAGAGATGAAAGAAGTGATGAAAACGAATAGCTGCAATAGTTTTATTCCCGGAAACTGAGGGCTACGTTGGGCTCCCATCCCGCATCGGGCAGACCCATGATCACGCCTTCGCACCTTCTTCGTTTCTCGCTAAGTATCGGCGCATGTGTTGCTGCCGCCAACGCAACAGCGCAAGCCACTGCCCCCGGAACAACCTCGCCTCCCGCAACGAATGCCGCTGCCCAACAAGATCCCGCGCCCACGCCCAGCTTCGAACAATGGTTGGTCGACTTCCGCCAGCGTGCGCTTGCTGCCGGCATTGAAACAACCACGCTAGACACTGCATTCGCTGGCGTCACACCCGATCCATCGGTGCAGGCACTGGATCAGCAGCAGCCCGAATTCACCCGCTATCTCTGGGATTATCTCGACGACCGTGTCACACCGTCCGCCATCCAGGAAGGACAGCAACGGCTGATCAGCCAGCGCGCCCTCTTTCAAAAGTTGCAGCAGCAATACGGTGTGGATCCGGGCATCCTGACAGCCATCTGGAGCATGGAAAGCGAGTACGGCAAACAGATCGGCGACCGCTACGTGATCCGTTCGCTGGCGACGCTGGCGCATGAGGGTCGGCGCATCAAGTATGGAAATACGCAATTGCTTGCGGCGTTGCAGATCCTGCAGACGGAAAAAGGCGTCGATCGATCGCAGTTTGTGGGCTCGTGGGCCGGCGCCATGGGACAGACGCAATTCATCCCGAGCACCTATCGCGCCTACGCCGTCGACGACGATGGGGACCACAAACGGGATGTGTGGAATTCCAGTGCGGATGCGTTGGGCTCTGCCGCGAATTATCTCAAGCAGAGCAACTGGAGCAGCGCTGTTCCCTGGGGCCAGGAAGTGCATCTGTCAGCCGGCTTCGACTACGCGCAGGCCGACCTGACGATCAAGAAAACCGTTGCCCAATGGCAGCGCCAGGGTGTGGTGTGTGGCAGCAAGCCGATTGCGCCCGCACTGGCCCAGGAACAGGCATCGGTACTTTTGCCCGCAGGGTATCGCGGCCCGGCGTTCCTGGTGTTCGACAATTTCCGCAGCATTCTGCGTTACAACAATTCCACCGCCTATGCGCTGGCGGTCGGTCTGCTGGCCGATGGCTATGCAGGTGGAGCCGGGATTGAGCAGCCCTGGCCAAAAGACGATCCGCCGCTTACTAGCGTGGCGGATATCACCGAGCTGCAGCAGCGGCTGACCGACAAGGGATTCGACGTTGGGGGGTGTCGACGGTGCGCTGGGGGCGCGAACTCGCCAGGGAATCCGTGCATTCCAGCGCAGCCAGCAGTTGCCGCAGGACGGTTATGCCAGCAGCGCTTTGCTAGCGCGGCTGCGGGCACGCTGATCGCGTCATCGCACCGCCAGGCCATACTGGCCACCGGTCCGGCCCATGCTGCGGCTGCTCATGCAACGAGGAGAAGCGCTTGGCGTTGCCAAGCGCTGCACGCTCGCGCGGACTGCATGACCGCGTAACGAACTGGCTGGCAGGATCAGCCTGCGGGCATGGCTGCAGCCGCAGCACGCGCGATCAGGCAGCGCCGTCGATCAGTTCCATCCACGCCGCTTCTGCGGCCGCCAACAACTGCGCGGTGGCCTCGCGATCGCGGCCCAGCACGGCCATCTTCTCGCTGTCGGGGTAGTTGGCCGGATTGGCCAGTTGCCGGTCCAGTTCCGCCAATGCCGCTTCCAGCTCGCCCACACGCTTCTCGGCGCTGGCCAGCTTGTGCGGGTTGACGACTTTCTTCGGCGGCAGCGGTTTGGTCGGCGGTGGCGGGGTCGGGGCGACCTCGGCCAGCTTCTGCTTGGTGCCTTGCGCGGCCGGGCGGCTGCGCAGCCAGGCGGCGTATTCGTCCAGGTCGCCGGCGAACGGTTCGACCACGCCGTCGGCCACGCGCCAGAAACTGTCGCAGACCAGGCCAATCAGATGGCGGTCATGCGAGACCATCACGATGGCGCCTTCGAAGTCGCTCAGCGCCTCGGCCAGCGCTTCGCGCATTTCCAGATCCAAGTGGTTGGTCGGTTCGTCGAGCAGCAGCACGTTCGGCTGCTGCCAGGCGATCAGCGCCAACGCCAGACGCGCGCGCTCGCCACCGGAGAAACCATCCACTACCTCGAATGCGCGGTCGCCGGCGAAGTTCCACTTGCCCAGGAAGTCGCGGAACGCCTGATTGGCGCCATCCGGCGACAGCTCGCGGAAGTGGTCCATCGGCGACTGGCCTTCGTGCAGCGACTCCACCGTGTGCTGGGCGAAGTAGCCGATGCGCAGATCCGGATGCGCGCTGCGCTCGCCAGACAACGGCTCCAACTCGCCCACCAAAGTCTTGACCAGCGTGGTCTTACCCGCACCGTTGGGGCCGAGTAAGCCAATCCGATCGCCGGCCTCCAACCCGAACCCGACGTCGTGCAGGATCACCGAATCCGCGCCGTAGCCGGCGTCCAGATGATTCAGCCGGATCAACGAAAACGGCAGCCGATTCGGCTGTGCAAATTCGATGCGGAACTCGCGCTCGGCGCGTACCGCCTCGGTGCCGGCCATCTTGGCCAGCCGCTTCATGCGGCTCTGCGCCTGGCTGGCCTTGCTGGCCTGCGCCTTGAAGCGGTCGATGAAGCTCTGCAGATGCGCGCGCTCGGCCTGGCCCTTTTCGTGCGCGATCTGCTGCTGGCGCAGGTGTTCGATGCGCTGGCGTTCGAAATCGGTATAGCCGCCGACGTACAGCTTGGCGGTGCCGCCGTGCAGATGCAGCGTATGCGTGGCCACGTTGTCGAGGAACTCGCGGTCATGCGAAATCAGCAGCAAGGTGCCCGGGTACTTGAGCAGCCATTGCTCGAGCCACAGCACTGCGTCCATGTCCAGATGGTTGGTCGGTTCGTCGAGCAGCAACAGGTCGCTAGGCATCATCAGCGCGCGCGCCAGATTCAGGCGCACGCGCCAGCCGCCGGAGAACGAAGACACCGCGCGGTGATGGGTCTCGGCCGGGAAGCCCAGGCCGTGCAGCAACTTGCCGGCGCGCGCTTCGGCGTCGTAGGCGCCCAGTTCGGCCATCTTCTGGTGCGCGTTGGCGACCGCTTCCCAGTCCTCGCGCGCGGTGGCCGCCGCCTCTTCCTGCAGGATGACCGACACCTCGATGTCGCCACCGAGCACGAACGACAGCGCCGGATCGGGCAGCGACGGGGTTTCCTGCGAGACGCTGGCGGTGCGCACCTTGCCGGGCAGGTCGACATCGCCCTTGTCCGCTTCCAGTTCGCCCTTCACCGCGGCGAACAGGCTCGACTTGCCGGTGCCATTACGGCCCACCACACCGACGCGGTAGCCGGCATGCATGGTCAGGTCGACGTTGGACAACAGCAGACGCTCGCCGCGTCGCATGGAGAAGTTGCGCAGGGAAATCATTGATGGACAGTCCGATAGAACGAAAAGGAATGAGCAGATGAGCAGCATTCCTGCGACGCCATTCTAGCGTTAACGAATAATTAGCGCCTTCAGGCTGGCCGCTGGCTTCATTCGCGATTGGCTTTTGCGCCCAGACCCTGCCCAGTCTTGCTGGTCCTGCTTGGACCCATGTTTCGGAGTTGTCATGAATTACCCGTTGTCCACGCTCGCAGCCGCCGTCGTTGCGGCGCTGCTCGCCTCCCCCGCCCTCGCCCAGACCACCGCGCCGGCCACAGCCCCAGCTGATGCGCCCGCGAATACGCTGGATACGGTCATCGTCACCGGCACCCGCGTGTCCGACCGCACCGTGGCCGAGTCGCAGTCGCCGATCGACATCATCAGCGCCGAATCGCTGCAGGCCACCGGCACCTCCGAACTGGCCACCGCACTGGCGCGGGCGCTGCCTTCGCTGAACTTCCCGCGCCCGGCGCTCAGCGACGGCACCAGCGCGATCCGTCCTGCGCAGTTGCGCGGCTTGTCGCCGGACCAGGTGCTGGTGCTGGTCAACGGCAAGCGCCGCCACACCTCCTCGCTGCTCAATCTCAACGGCACGATCGGGCGTGGCGCGGCAGCGGTGGATCTGAACACCATTCCGGTCGCCGCCATCGCGCGCGTGGAAGTGCTGCGCGATGGTGCCTCGGCGCAATACGGCTCCGATGCCATCGCCGGTGTGATCAACATCGTGCTCAAGGGCGCTGAAAAGGGCGGCAGCCTGCAGGCCGGTTTCGGCCAGTACTCGGCCGGTGACGGCAGCAACTACGAGCTGTCCGGCGATACCGGCGTGGCCTATGGCGGCGATCGCGGCTGGCTGCATGTGGCGGCCCAGCTCAATCAGCAGGACCCCACCGACCGTGCACGTGGCTATGCCGGCGCACCCAGTGCTTCGCAGCCGGCAGTGGGCCAGAAGGCGTTCAAGATCGGCGACCCCGACGTCAACGCGCAGGCGGTGTCGGCCAATACCGAGTTCGCCTTCAGCGACAGCATCACCGGCTATGCGTTCGCCACCGCCAGCAACCGCGACATCACCTCGTTCGCGTTCTTCCGCGCGCCGGGCAGCACCACCCAGAACATCCTGTCGGTCTATCCGCAGGGCTTTCTGCCGGAAATCCAGACCTACGCCAAGGACCGCTCGCTGGTGGCCGGCGTGCGCGGCTCCACCGCCAGCGGTTGGGACTGGGATGCCAGCTACAACTACGGCTACAACAAGATCGATTTCCACACCCGCAACACGCTCAACGTGAGCCTGGGGCCGAGCTCGCCGACGTCCTTCTACGACGGCGCGCTGGAGACCACGCAGAACATCGTCAACCTGGACGTCAAGCGCGGTTTCGACTGGGGCCTAGCGTATCCGGTGACGGTGGCCTTCGGTGCCGAATACCGCAACGAAAAGTGGAACCAGTCGCCGGGCGAAGTGGGCTCGTATTTCCAGGCCGGCACGCTGGCCGGCGGTGCACAGGGTTTCGGCGGATTCGCGCCGAGCGTGTCCGGGCAGTATTCGCGTGACAGCTACGCGCTGTACGCGGATCTGGAAGCCGATTTCACCGACAAGTTCTCCGCCGGCCTAGCCGGGCGCTACGAGGACTTCAACGATTTCGGTAGCCAGGCCTCGGGCAAGTTGTCCGGGCGCTATGCCTTCACCGACAAGATCGCGTTGCGCGGCACGGTGTCGTCCGGCTTCCGTGCACCGTCGCTGGCGCAGCAGTATTTCCAGTCCACCAGCACCACCTTCCTGGCCGGCAATCCGAACCCGTTCGAGATCCGCACCTTCCCCGCCGACAGCACCGTGGCGCGTGCGCTGGGGTCTGAGCCGCTGGATGCGGAAACCTCGCTGTCCTACAGCTTGGGCCTGGTGCTGCAGCCGACCGATGCGCTCTACCTCACCGTGGATGCGTACCAGATCGATGTGGACGACCGCATCGTGCTCTCGTCCAACCTCACCGGCACGGGCGTGCGCAACCTGCTCGAAGCACAGGGCATCTTCGGCATCAACGGCGGGCGCTACTTCACCAATGCGGTGGATACGCGCACGCGCGGTGTGGACGTGGTCGGCAGCTACCGCTGGCAGCTGGCCGCCAGCAGCGTGGATCTGACCGCCGGCTACAACTATTCGGAAACCGAAGTCCGCAGCGTCGCTGCCAACCCGGCGGCGCTGTCGGCCAACGGACTGAGCCTGGAGCGCATCGACCGCACCGAGCGCGGTCGCATCGAGGAAGGCTTCCCGCGCGACAAGTTCCTGATCAACGGCAGCTGGAATCTGGAGCACTGGACGCTGGCGTTGGGTGCGACGCGCTATGGCAAATACAGCACCCGTCCGGCCGCGGCGATCAACGACCAGACCTTTGGCGCCAAGTGGGTGGTGGATGCCTCGGCCAGCTACAAGGTCGACCGCTGGACGCTGACGCTGGGTGCGGACAATCTGCTGGACGAATACCCGGACGAGAACAACTTCGCCAATTCCACCAGCGGGCAGTTTCCGTACAGCAATCTGTCGCCGTTCGGTTTCAACGGTGCGTACGTGTACGGGCGCATCAACTACCGCTGGTAAGTTCTGCGGCTGCACAGTTTGAGGTTTGACCACACGCCCCGGCCAGTCCGGGGCGTGTGCGTTTCAAGACATGGCAGCAGCGGTTGTTGCGTTGGCCGCGAGTGCAACGACGCTGCTTCCAATCAACAGTCACGTAAGACATGCCGCCACACACACGCGTGAGTTCGAGCGCGACACCGGCGCGGCCGTCTCCGTTCTCCTGCGCAATACCGCACTCATGCGGGGTAAATCACGTTCTGATGCAGAAGTTTCATAACTGGTATCGATGTCCAAGATGGTGCAAGCAAGGCCGTGCCACAGCAGCTCTGGTGCAAGAAACGCATCACTTTGGTGCACGATGACAACGATGCCATTAGCATATCCTCGATGACGGTTGCACGCGCAACATAACCAAAATTTGACATGTGGTTACACGTGGTTAATGGTTGGGAACGCACCGCAGCTGCCGCAACGGACGCGGCCCGGGAGGGGGCCCCCTGCGATGCATCCGTTCCCCACTCGGAGTTGTCACCGCATGAATTGCAAGACCAGTCCACTCGCAGTTGCCGTTGTTCTTGCACTGTCGTTTTCCGCTTCAAGCGCATCCGCGCAGTCACAGGCTCCCACCCAGAAAACCCTCGATACCTTGATCGTGACCGGCACGCGCGTGGCCGATCGCACCGTGGCCGAATCGGCATCGCCGATCGACATCATCTCGCCGCAGGCATTGGAATCGACCGGCACCACCGAGCTGGCTACCGCGCTGTCCCGCGCGATCCCCTCGTTGAATTTCCCGCGCCCGGCCATCTCCGACGGCTCGGACGCGGTGCGCCCTGCGCAGCTGCGCGGCCTGTCGCCCGATCAGGTGCTGGTGCTGGTCAACGGCAAGCGTTACCACACCACCGCGCTGATCAATCTCAACGACACCCAGGGCCGAGGTTCTTCGCCGGCCGATCTCAATACCATTCCGATCGCCGCCGTGGAGCGCATCGAAGTGCTGCGTGACGGCGCCTCGGCGCAATACGGTTCGGACGCCATCGCCGGTGTGATCAACATCGTGCTCAAGGGCAGCGGCGAAGGTGGCAGCATCAGCGGCCGCTACGGCAAGTACAGCGCCGGCGACGGTGAGCAGTACCAGCTGTCCGGCGATGCAGGCTTCAGCTTCGCCGGCACCGGCAAGGTGCATCTGGCCGCGCAGGCCGGGCATTCGGATCAGACCAACCGCGCGCTGCCGTTCCAGGGCCGCGTGGAGCAGCGCTACGGAGACCCGGACATCGACCAGGGCGCAGTGTCGTTCAATGGCGAATACAGCCCTACCGATTACCTCACCTTCTACTCGTTCGGCATGGTCAGCCGCCGCGAAGTGCTGTCCAACGGCTATTTCCGCTTTGCCGGCGACAACCGCAACCGCCCGGAAATCTATCCGGACGGCTTCCTGCCGCAGATCTACAACGTCAGCAAGGACGTGTCGTGGGTGGGCGGGTTGAAGACCTCCACCGAAGGCGGTTTGAACATCGATCTGAGCTACAACTACGGCCAGAACAATCTCACCTTCGATGTACGCAACAGCTTGAACAACAGCCTGGGGCTGGCCAGCCCCACCGACTTCCACGCAGGCACCCTGGAAGTCACCCAGAACGTGCTCAATGCCGACTTCACCAAGACGCTCGATTGGGGCCTGGCCTACCCGGTCACGCTGGCCTTCGGTGCGGAATGGCGCGGCGAAAAGTTCAACCAGTCGCCTGGCGACGCGGCATCCTCGGCTAACGGCGGCATTCCCTCGGCCAACGGCTCGCTGATCCCAGGCGCGCAGGTGTTTCCTGGCTTCAAGATCTCCGACTCGGGCTACTACAACCGCAACAGCCACTCCGCCTACGTGGACCTGGAAGCGGATCTGACCGAAAAGCTGTCGGCCGGTCTGGCCGGGCGCTACGAGAAGTACAGCGACTTCGGCGACACCGCCACCGGCAAGCTGTCGTTGCGCTATGCGTTCACTGACAAGATCGCGCTGCGTGCCACCGCCTCCACCGGTTTCCGTGCGCCGTCGTTGCAGCAGCAGAACTTCCAGTCGATCGCCACCCAGTTCCTCAACGTGGCCCAGCCCAACGGCACGGTCACCGCGATTCCGTTCGAGATCGGCACCTTCCGTACCGACAACCCGGCCGCCATCGCACTCGGCGCCGAACCGTTGAAGGCCGAGGAATCCAACAACTACGGCCTGGGCGTGGTGCTGCAGCCGATCGAAAACCTGTACATCACGGTCGATGCGTATCGCATCGATATCGATGACCGCATCGTGCTGTCGGAAAACCTCACCTCCAATGCGGCGCGCAATTATCTGCAGGCCAATGGCTTCCCGGGTATCGGCGGTGGGCGCTACTTCACCAACGCAGTGGACACCAAGACCCAGGGCGTGGATGCGGTCGGCACCTATCGCTGGAACCTGGACGGCGGCAGTGCAGAGCTGACCTCCGGCTATAACTACAACAAGACTGAAGTGGAACGGATCGCCGACAACCCGGCAGCGCTGGAAGCGATCGATCCGGGTGCGGTGCGCATCGGCCGCGCCGAACTCGGTCGCATCACCGAAGGCACGCCGCGTGACAAGTTCTTCCTGGGCGGCACCTGGTCGCCGGGCAACTGGTCGTTCACCGGCACCGCCACGCGCTGGGGCGAGTTCAGCACCTTCGGCACCAACGCCGGCAGCGACCAGACCTATGCGGCCAAGTGGACGCTGGACCTGGCCGCGTCCTACAAGTTGAACGACTGGAACTTCACCATCGGCGGCGACAACGTGCTCAACGAGTATCCCGACCGTCAGGAAGCCGGCCTGGGCACGCGCACCTACCTGCCCTACAGCAGCGCCTCGCCATTCGGTTTCAACGGCGCGCTGGTGTACGCCAACGTAAGCTACAAGTGGTAACGCGCTGCGCGCTGGTCGGCAACGGCCAGCGTCTGTCTTGCCTGGTAACACACCACGCAGCGCCGAGGCGCTGCAGGTAATACCGCAGCATCGCTCCCCCTCTCGCATCGATGCGAGAGGGGGAGATCAAGATCAACGCTCTTCGTCAGCAAGGATGCATAGCGCAGCAGCATGGCTGCGTCACAGGCCGAGGTCATTGCTGCGCACGCCCTCTCCGCCACGCCGGACCACCTGGCGCACAAGCACTACGCGCTACGCAGCGAGACACGCAGTACGCAGTCGCACTCCAGTCGCACTCCCCCGAGCAATACGCGCATTCCAACGCTGCGTCCATCATCCCCTTTGAGCCTTCATTCCCATGCACACCTCCAACGCACTCTCGCTGGCGATTTCAGTCGCACTCACCGTCTGTTCCTTCGCTGCCAGTGCGCAGTCGCAATCGACCCAGCCGCAGAAAACCCTGGATACCCTGATCGTCACCGGTACCCGCGTCAGCGATCGCACGGTGGCCGAATCCGAATCGCCGATCGACATCATCACCGAGCAATCGCTGCAGGCCACCGGCGCCACCGATATCGCCAGCGCGCTGGGAAAATTGCTGCCGTCGCTGAACTTCCCGCGTCCGGCGATCTCTGACGGCAACGATGCCGCGCGCCCGGCCACCCTGCGCGGCCTGTCGCCGGATGCGGTGCTGGTGCTGGTGGATGGCAAGCGCTATCACACCTCGTCGTTGATCAATTACAACCCGTACGTGGGCCGTGGTTCGGCACCGGCGGATTTGAACTCGCTGCCGATGTCGGCGATCGCGCGCATCGAAGTGCTGCGTGATGGCGCCTCGGCGCAATACGGCTCCGATGCGATCGCCGGTGTGGTCAACATCGTGCTCAAACATGGCGCCGATACCGGCAGCAATACCGTGTCGATCAACGGCGGCATCATGGACAAGGGCGATGGCGAGCAGAACGGCATCGACGGCTCGGTCGGCATGCCCTTCGGCGGCACCGGCGGCGATACGGCACCGGGCTGGGTGCGGCTGTCCTGGAACTACCAGAACACCATGAGCACCAATCGCGGCGAGAACACCAACCGCGCCACCACCGTGCCGGGCACGCCCAATCCGGGCGGTGTGCCGTATCAGCGCCATGGCGACCCGGCCTCCAACTTCTATCAAGGGCTGGCCGCTTTCGGCTATGAGTTCTCGCCGAACCTGGAGCTGTACGGTCACCTCAGCATGAGCCGGCGCGAGGTCACCTCCAACGGCTATTACCGGGCTGCCGACAACACCGCGCGCAATGTGCAGGCGATCTACCCAAATGGCTTTTTGCCGCAGATCTACAACCCCACCAACGATCGCTCGGCGGTGTTGGGCATCAAGGGCAGCACCGAAAGCGAGTGGAACTGGGACCTGTCGGCCGTTTACGGCAAGAACGACATGACCTTCAACATCCTCAACAGCATCAACACCAATCTGTTCTGGAGCACCGGCAGCTCGCCGACCAACTTCAATTCCGGCGGTTTCGAAACCGAGCAGGGCACGGTCAATCTGGACGTCAGCAAGGCGTTCGACTGGGGCCTGGCGTATCCGGTCAATGTGGCCTTCGGCGCCGAGCATCGCCAGGACCGTTACCAGATCAGCGCCGGTTCGCCGGAGTCGTACTTCTTCGACCCCAATACCATCAACCCCGACACCGGCGCGCCCTACCCGGGCGGTGCACAGGTGTTCTCGGGGTTGGAGCCGTCGGTGGCCGGCAAGTTCGGCCGCCACAGCAACGCGGTCTACGCCAACCTGGAAGCGGACATCACCGACAAGCTCTCCGGCGGCATCGCAGGGCGCTATGAAAACTACAGCGACGCCGGCTCCACGCGCTCGGGCAAGTTGTCGGCGCGCTATGCCTTCAGCGATACCTTCTCGCTGCGCGGCACCATCTCCAACGGCTTCCGTGCGCCCTCGCTGGCGCAGCAGAACTATGCCTCGGTGGTGACGCTGATCCAGGACGGCGAGCTGGTGCAGGTAGGCACTTATCGCACCTCCGATCCGGTTGCCGTGGCGCTGGGCGCACAACCGCTGAGCCCGGAAAAATCCACCAACTACGGTCTGGGCGGTGTGTGGCAGCCGACCGCCAACTTCACCTCCAGCCTGGACGTCTACCAGATCCGCATCTGGGACCAGATTCTGTATTCGGACCAATTGCAGCTGGCGCAACCGATCGGCCAGGTGGCGGCGGTGCAGTTCTTCGTCAACGGCGCCACCAGCCGCACCCGTGGCGTGGACTGGATCAACAGCTACCTGGCCGATCTGGGTAACTACGGCAAGCTCAATCTCAGTGCCAGCGCCAACTACAACAAGACCACCATTCTGGAGTTGACCAACCCCAACTTCGGCCGCGCCAGCCAGGGCCTGCTCACCGACGCCACGCCACGCACCAAGTACATGGCGGCGGCAGACTGGACCTTTGGCGGATTCGGGCTCAATTTCAACGCCACCCGCTACGGGTCGATCAAGCGCATCAGCGACCCGGTCGATGGCAGCCAGGACCAGACCTACGACGCGCGCTGGTTGTTGAATCTGGCCGCCAGCCAGACCTGGAACGCGTTTACCTTCACCGTGGGCGCGGACAACCTCACCAACCAGTATCCGACCAAGGCACAGTTGAACACTGCCTATGACGATCGCGCTGGCGGCCTGCAGTATTCGTCGTTGTCGCCATTCGGTTTCAACGGGCGCTACTGGTATGGCCGGGTTACCTACCGGTTCTGAGTAGCGACGCTTGATCGTAAAGTGCTGATCGAAAGTTCCGATCAGCGCATCTATCACGCAAACACCGCCGAGCGATCGGCGGTGTTTGTCGTTGTGGGCATCGCAACATGCAGCGGCTGTTAGCCATCTGCGGCAATGATGTTTGTCCCGTTGAACTCCGTATTGATGGCGCACAGTGCATCGCCAAGAGCGGCCAACAAAAAGACTGCACTCACCGCCTGATAGGCACGGCCGGCAGTGCAGTTACCACCAGCACCCGACCAAGTTGGCAGGTGCGATGCCCTCACCGATTGCGGGATCTTACGCGGCATGGATGCCGCGTAAGAGCCTTATCTGTTCGCAATCTGGCAGATTAGATGTCGAGAGCCGGCGTGGGCCACCGTGAGAGCCTGGATCTCAGCGATCGCCGTGTAGCTTGGTACCCACGCCGGATTCTCCCTTGATTCGCCCGAACAGTTGCCCGAGGTGACACTCAAAACGATAA
>NZ_JBEOLS010000087.1:0-13648 GCF_040279205.1 Xanthomonas hortorum | reverse complement strand
ACTGTTCCGTCGCTTGAAAGGCTACCGCCGGATTTTCTCGCGCTTCGACAAGCTGGATGTCATGTTCCTTGGATTCCTCAGCTTCGTCCTAGTCGTTGATGGGCTTCGGATGTGTTAACAGGCCCTAGTGCCAGGCTTGCTGCGTGTAGCCTTGCAACGTGCGACACGATGGGCCGCAAGCGCTATACACGCTCACCTCAGCCGCGCGGTGCGGCCGGCTTGACGAACCCGGGATCCGCCATGGCGGCATCACAGTCTTGCACCTGCTTGAATTGGTAATCCAGCAACCGCCAACCGGCGTTTGCCGACGACGACATCCATCGGTACTTCCATTGATAGCGAATACCGGCGCCACAGGCATCGATGCCGACCTCATCGCCGCCATGGCCACGCACAGGGAAGGCAACCTTTGTGCTGGTCAGATCCGTGCGCCGATCCGCTCCTGGCGCGTGCGTGAAGTAGCTGGTCCGCACCTGGCCTAATGCGGAAGCGCTTGCCGGAAGCTTTAGCCTGGACGGCTGCTCCAGCAACCAGCGATACACTTGCGCCACCGCCGGACTGTTTGTCGGATAGGTGCGCGTCACACGCAAACCGCCCTGTTCCGCAGGCGTAGCGGCACTGGCCAACAGGCTGTTCGTGCCAAACACCGCAATCGACATTGCTGCCAAGAACTTCATCACGTGCTCCATGCATTGTGCGAGAGGACCGAGCGTAGCACGCACCTCACAACCGGCTAGCTGCAGGCACTGCAGCGATGTCGTGCCACTCAGTGGTTGCAATGATAGGTGTCATGCAGAGCTGGTTGCGTGCCATGCAACTCACAGGCATGCACTAATCACAACCAAGCACACCGACCATCTCCACTGGTCCTTGCCCGCCCACCGTCGCGGGACCTTACGCGGCATGGATGCCGCGTAAGAGCTTACAAGGACGTACTTGCAGCGTGTCCCGCGATGGTGGGCGGGCAAGGACCCTGCAGCAAATCGGCAGATCAGCCGCTCCACACCCACACGCACGCACCGCACAACAATCAAATCCAGACGTCGTTGTCAGCCGTGTACGCACCACCCGCATCGCCGGTGTTGACCACGCCGCGCGGCTCAACCAGCAACACGCTGCATTCCTGCTCCGCCACTGGCCGGTGTTCGACACCCTTGGGCACCACATGCATCTGCCCGGCCGACAGCGCCACCACACCATCGCGAAACTCGATCGACATGTTGCCGTCCAGCACGATAAACACCTCGTCCGTGTCCGCATGCTGGTGCCACACGAAGGCGCCTTGCAGCTTGACCAGCTTGAACTGGTAGTCGTTCATTTCCGCCACCACACGTGGCGACCAGTGCTGCGACAGCAGCGCGAGCTTGTCGCTGAAATCGATCGGGGCGTAGCGCGTGTTCAACGGAAACATCCTTGTGCGGGGAATGCGCCTGCAAGCTTAGTGCATCGCATTGCCGGCAGTCACCGCTGCATCAACGCGGCGCCTTGCAGCGACGCGCGGCGAACAACGCGAGCGGTTTGCCCGACGCGATGCGCGCTCATGCACGCGCGGTGCCGGTGTCTGCCGCGCGCCACGCCTGCACGGCCGCGGTGACCTGCGCGCCGTGACTGGCGCTGACATCACGCGCGGCAAAGTCGTACGGCCGCCATTGCACCTGCGCGGCCAGCCGTGCGCAGGCGGCATGCCCGTCTGCCAGCACATCGGCCTGCTCGGTTGCGTTCAATGCCAGCAGGAGCGAGAAGCAGGTGGCCGAGATCGTGCAGTTGATGTCCAGCCAGTAGCGGTTGTCCTCGTGCAGGAGAAACCAGTCTGCGGGGGCGTGATCGATGACGATCATGTGTGGCCTGGGGTGGTGTTGGAGATGCCCATGCGTTGCTGTGGCCGTTGCGTGGCGACGCGCGTGTTATCGGGAAGGCTTCGTCGCGCCCTGGTGCGCTCCTACGGGGCAGCGGCGCGTTGTTGGACGCGTGCCGCCTGCGGGTAGCTCAGCCTCCGAAATCCCACTGCAGCCCCACCGTATAGGTGCGGTCCGGACCCGGCTCGTAATAGCGCCCGTTGCCGTCGTTGACGATCACCGAACCCACGTATTGCCGATCCAACGCGTTGTCGATGCGGACGAAGGTACGCAGCCCGCCCAGCGTGGTGGTCCAGCGCCTGGAGGCTTCCAGATTGACCAGCGCATAGCCCGGTGCGCGTTCGGTAGCCAGGTCGTTGACCACGGTGGCGTCGGAGGCCACCGTTTCGGCGGCGAACTGCCATTGCATCGGCTGCCACTGCCAACGTGCGAACAACTGCTGACGCGGTACACCCGGCAGGCGCGCGCCGCTGGCCACTGGCGCGGTGGGTGTGGCGCAGCCGCTGCTGGCGCAGGTGAGATAGCCATCGCGCACGCTGGCATCGACGAAGGTATAGGCCAACTGCAACTGCTGGGTGTCGCCCACCGGTTGATTCCAGCTCAGCTCCGCGCCCTGGCGGCGGGTGGCGCCGATGTTGCGATAGGTGCTGCGGCCATTGGTGTTGCTGGCCACCGCCAGTTCGTCGTCGGTGTCGGCGCGGAACAAGGCGAATTCCACCGCTGCACCGCTTTGCGCGCGCCACTTGCTGCCGACTTCATAGTTGCGGCTTGTCGCCGCGCCCAGATCCAGCGCCAGGCCGGCGCCGCCATCGTTGCGATAGCCCAACTCGTTGAAGGTGGGCGTTTCGAAACCGCGCCCGACCGAAGCGTAAAAGCGTAGGTCGTCGGCGGCACGGAACACGATGCCGGCCACCGGCGTGGTCGCCGAATAATCGCGCTGTCCGCTGTCGTCGGGATTGCGGCCGATGATGTAATGGTCGTCCGAGTCGAAGCGCACCTCGCTATGCCGCACGCCCAGCAAGGCGGACCAGCGCTCGCTCCATTGCCACCACAGCTGTGCGAACTGGTCCACGTTCTCGACCTGATCGCGCTGATTGCGGCGCAGCGCACCTTTGATGCCGAGCGTGTCGCCGACGAAGTTTTCGTAACCGGTGCGGTGCTGACGCTGGCGATCGACATTGGCGCCCACGGTCAGCTGCAGCGGCCGGCCCAACGCGTCGCCTTGCCAGGCCCAACGTGCATCGGCACCTTCGTAATTGCTGTCCAGATCGATCAGCCCGCCCGAATGCAGCGGATTGCGTTGCACCGCCACCGGGATCGCCAGGAACTGCTCCACGCTGCGCTGCCCGCCGTAGGCCATCAAGCGCAGCGTCTGGCTATCGAATTGCTGGGTGAAGATCGCGCCGGCCTGCGACTGGCGCACCGATTTGCGGGTATTGAACTGGGTCGCCACCGCCGTGGCCTGCGCCGGGTCGGCGTTGAACTGGGCGCGGGTCAGCCCGAGCGGGTCCTGCGCATCCGGTGCGTCCAGGTAATTGAGCACCAGGTCCAGCCGACGGCCCTCGGCCAGATCGAAACCGAGCTTGGCGTTGACCGAATCGCGCTTGGCGCGGCTATGGTCGCGAAAACCATCGGTTTCGAAATGATTGGCCGCCAGGTTGTAGTGCACCGCGCCCTGCTGGCCGAGCAATTGCGCGCCCACGTTGGCAGTGGCATTGCTGCCATAGGTGGCACGCAGCCGCCACGGGTCGCCCGGCTTGCCGTCGGCGCTCCACAGCTGCAGCACCCCGCCCGAAGAGTTGCCGTACAGCGCCGAGAACGGCCCGCGCAGCACTTCCACCCGCTCGGCGCCCAGCACGTTGAAGTGCGAGAGCTGGCCCTGGCCATCGGGCATGCTGGCCGGGATGCCGTCGACCAGCAGGCGCACGCCGCGCACGCCGAAGGTGGAGCGCGCGCCGAAGCCGCGGATCGAGAGCTGGGTGTCTTGCGCGTAGTTCTGCCGATCGCGCGCCACCAGGCCGGGGATGCCGTCGAGCAGCTCGGATACCTGCGCGCCGCGGCGGTTGTCGTCGTCGGCCGCCACCACGGTGAACGAGGCCGGCAGGTCGAAGTCGTCCACTCCGTGCACGCGCGCGGCGTCCACCTGCACGGTGGGCAAGCGCTGGATCGGTGTAGACGACGGCGCCGTGTCGGCGGCCAGGGCGAGCGGCGCGGCGCTCGTGGCGAACAGGCCGCAGGCGGCGGCCAACAAGGTAAGTCTGGGCATGGGCGTAGTGTCCCTCATCCGTACTGTGGCCGCATCGTTGCGTACGGAACGAAGCATGCTACGCCGGCCATGGGCTGCTACGATGAAGTGGTTTGGCCCAGCCGCGGCCGAGCATCCCGGAAGTCCCTCACTCTTTCGTCCTTCAGCGAGTCATGCCGTGTCCTTCTTTGCAAACGTGGAACAGGTTCCAGGCGACCCCATCCTGGGCCTGACCGAGGCCTACAACGCCGACAGCCGCCCCAACAAGGTCAACCTGGGCGTGGGCATCTATTACGACGAAAACGGGCGCATCCCGCTGTTGCGCGCCGTGCACAAGATCGAGCAGCAGCTCGCGCTGGAGGCCAAACCGCGCGGCTATCTGCCCATCGACGGCCTGGCCGCCTATGACAAGGCCACCCAGGAGCTGCTGTTCGGCGCCGAGTCGGCGCTGGTGGCCTCCGGCCGCGTGGCGACCTCGCAGACCGTCGGCGGCAGCGGCGCGTTGCGCGTGGGCGCGGACCTGCTCAAGAAGCTGCTGCCCACCTCCACCATCGCCATCAGCAACCCGAGCTGGGAAAACCATCGCGCGGTGTTCGGCGCGGCCGGCTTCGAGGTCGTGGACTACACCTATTTCGACGCCGCCAGCCATGGCCTGAATTTCGACGGCATGCTGGCCGATCTGGCCAAGCTCGAGCCGGGCACGGTAGTGCTGTTGCACGCCTGCTGCCACAACCCGACCGGCGCCGACCTGACCAAGGAGCAGTGGAAGCAGGTCGCCGGCATGTTGAAGGAACGCAACCTGTTCCCGTTCGTCGACATCGCCTACCAGGGCTTCGACAAGGGCATCGAGGCCGATGCGTATGCGGTGCGCCTGCTGGCCGCCGAAGGCATCGACAGCTACGTGGTCGCCAGTTCCTACTCCAAGTCGTTCTCGCTGTATGGCGAGCGCGTGGGCGCGTTGTCGGTGGTCTCGGCTACCGCCGCCGAAGCCAAGGCCGTGCAATCGCAGGTCAAGCGCATCATCCGCACGATCTACTCCAGCCCGTCCACGCACGGCGCCGCGCTGGTGGCCGGCGTGCTGACCAGCCCGGAGCTGCGCGATCTGTGGGAGCAGGAACTCACCGAAATGCGCGAGCGCATCCACGCCTTGCGCGCGGGCCTGGTCGCCAAGCTCGCCACGCTGGGCGCGCCGGAGTTCGACTTCATCCAGCGCCAGGCCGGCATGTTCTCGTACTCGGGCCTGACCAGGACCCAGGTCGACCGCCTGCGCGACGAGTTTGCGATCTACGCCGTCGGCACCGGCCGCATCTGCGTGGCCGCACTGAGCCAGCGCAACCTGGAATACGTGGCACAAGCGGTGGCCACCGTCAGCCGGGTCTGAGTGTCGGACTTTCCTTACACGTTTTAACGCAGTTTTCTTGCACGATTTTACTAAAATCTGACTTGACCTCAGCACAGCAATCATTAAATATTCAAAAATAGAATAACGTAAGGACACGAAAATGCGATTCGGAACATCATTATTTCTATCTTGTCTTTTCATCGCATCCCCTGCGATGGCAGTAACTAAGACCTGCGATGGTTGTACAGAAGCAGAAATGAGATCCATGATATGGAACATACTGATTTTAGAAAGTGGGAACTATAGAAATGCCCGCCAGCCCGCTTATGTTGCAAATCCTCAGTCCAAGTCTGTTCTAAAGGGGATTTATAGCTGGAATTATGAAGCAGACGGTGAAACTATTGTTCAGAATGTCAGCTCAGGCACTGTAGAGCCTCAGATTTTTGGATTTGTTAGTACTCTAGCTAACGCATATGGCGAAAGAATACTAACCAGTAGTTCTGTAGGTCTGGCTGACTCAAATCGACCAACTTCTATCTACGATGTCATAGACAACCCGTCGCGCGAACAACAAGTAGTCAGCGCAATCGAGAATTCCAAGGCCGACTTTTTTCAAAGAGCAGGGGACGCTGCGAAAGTTTTAAACCCCCTTCCTCTCCTTCCTGGCTTCAATCCAGGCGGGGTCAGTTTGACTGTTAAGTTTGTTTTTGACGATAAGAGCACTGCAACGTATACATTTGATAGTCAGACAAAGTCGTGGAACCGCGTGAAGGACAGCCAGCGCGACTCTAGCGGCAACATAGTGCCGACAAAGAAATCTGAATTTTCAGGCGGCGAGGGTAGCATACGCACTTATGATTTCACTAACAGTCAAGAAAACATGGATAAGTTCTATAACTGGGCAATTCGAAATGGCATCAGCTTCTCGCAGCCTACGGGATCCGGAACGAGAACTGGTGTAACCTGCATAAGCACAAAAGATGGCGTCATCTGCCATATAGTTGCTTATTAATTTCATGAAATTTTCGAGGAACTCAGCAGGGACTTGGAAGTCCCTGCTGTTTTTATCGGGCGCTACTGCTCTCTTTCTTTTTTTTCTGTTCCGCGACTCAAAAAATTCACCTCCTGAACAGAAGTCGATAGATCACCCTAATCAAGCCCTTAACGTACGCTCCAAGCTGAAGTTAAACGGCCCATATGCCAGTACTGCTCCCATTAATGGTGCTCCCGCCAGGATGTCTCTAAGCGATATGGAGATGCGCTCCAAACGGGGGGATGCCTCAGCAGCATGCCATGTTGCAATCATTTATGAGAAGTGCCTACTGCTGCTACGACAATATGACGACGTAGTAGCAATGATTGAGTCAAAAAATCAGGGCGCTGCCGGCTACTTTGAGGCACTTAGCTCGCGATCCGATTACTGCGCTGGCATATCGATAAATTCCAACGACGCCGTTGATAAATGGAAGGACGCGGCGCAGAAAGGCAACCTAAACGCCATGAAGGGCTACGTCAGTGGATCAGCCCTTTTGGGTATTTCAGACACCGTAAAGTACAGGACAGCTTTTCAGGAATATTCTCAATTAGCAGAAGGTTTTGCATGGAAGCTAGCAGACCAAGGTGATGTCAATGCAGTGCTTGCCCTGGCTCACGCTTATGAAAGTGGCCCTACGCCAGCTGGGCCAAAGCTATCTCAAGTCGTCAAGAAGGACCCGACCAAGGCCCTGGCAATCTTTTACTATCTTGAAGATGTCCCGTCCCGGACACCGATGCATTCCATTGCGGAGAACCGCGTCAGGGACCTGGCATTGACATCCATTAAGGCGATGGAATCCAGCTTGAGTGCAGCGTCGATCCGCGCCTCCGCAATCATGGCAGGTGATCTGCAGCACCGCTGGACCAAACCATTGAATTATGAAAAACTTTTCATGTCCACGCTTGAGGATGGTACGCTTAGTTCCGCCCAGGCCGAGGACTGCGACGACCAGGAGAACCAACATTGAGGAACAATCATAGTCTCTGCGTCATAGCGGTGTTACTTTCCCTCGCCTCACTGTGGGCCACCCAGTTCAAACAATTTAATAGTTATTATTTTTTACCTATCTTCTTCTCAATTGCATCCATTGCATTGATAAGCCTTCAAGAGAAAGGCAGGCTCCGGCACTTTGAAATGATCTCGGCCGTTACGATTCTAGTAATTGCCATTTTTGTCGGCAAACAAAACTATGCTCTTTGAATGCAAGTAGTTTTTTACGCGAAATTTCTGCATTAATGATCCAGGTGTGTCGGTGCCGGAGTGACGGTCAACGCGCCTCGCTTTACCCTACGTCGCCTATGTTATGCCATGGATTGCTGTCTTCGTAACGCTCTATTTCCGGGTTCGCTATACTCAAACCACCGACTCGAAGACACACATCTTTCATGACTCGTCCCTCGCTGACCCGCTTCCTGATCGAAGAGCAACACGCCGGCCGTATCGATGCGGAATTGCGCCAGCTGATCACCATCGTCTCGCGCGCCTGCAAGCGCATTTCCATCGCCGTGAGCAAGGGCGCCCTGGGCGGCGTGCTTGGCGATGCCGGCACCGGCAACGTGCAGGGTGAGGCGCAGAAGAAGCTGGACGTACTGAGCAACGACATCCTGCTCGAAGCCAACGCCTGGGGTGGCCACCTGGCCGCGTGCGCGTCCGAAGAAATGGACCACAGCCAACCGGTGCCCGACCAGTACCCCAGCGGCGACTTCCTGCTGCTGTTCGACCCGCTCGATGGCAGCTCCAATATCGACGTCAACGTCTCGGTGGGCACCATCTTCTCGGTGCTGCGCGCCCCCGAGGGCACCGACAAGCCCGGCGACGAACACTTCCTGCAGCCGGGCACCAAGCAGGTCGCCGCCGGCTATTGCATCTACGGCCCCAGCACCATGCTGGTGCTCACGCTCGGCCACGGCACCCACGCCTTCACCCTGGAGCGCGAGGAAGGCAGCTTCCTGCTGACCCAGGCCAACATGCGCGTGCCCGAGGACACCGCCGAGTACGCCATCAACATGTCCAACCAGCGCCACTGGGAACCGGCCATGCAGGCCTACGTGGGCGACCTGCTCGCCGGCAAGGACGGCACGCGCGGCAAGGACTTCAACATGCGCTGGATCGCCAGCATGGTCGCCGACGTGCACCGCATCCTCACCCGCGGCGGCATCTTCATCTACCCGTGGGACAAGAAGGACGCATCCAAGCCCGGCAAGCTGCGCCTGATGTACGAAGCCAACCCGATGAGCATGCTGGTGGAACAAGCCGGCGGCGCAGCCACCACGGGGCGCGAGCGCATTCTGGATATTCAACCGACGCAACTGCATCAGCGTGTGCCGGTGTTCCTGGGGTCGAAGAATGAGGTGGCTGAGGCGACGCGGTATCACCTGGATGCGGATAAGGCGCAGGGCTGAGGTTTTGGTTCACGCGACAGGTAACGTTGATTGATGCAAGACACCCGCCCAGTGCGGGTGTCTTTTTATGGAACGCATGCTGATTGGGCCGCTGGCGATGCGCTGGAACGCGAGACCTGCGCCAACGGCCACCTCGTGCCGTGAGTTGACTCACCACCGGGCAGCGGGGAGTATCGCCCTCGGGCCGGAGTGGGACGGTCTACGGGAAGTCGATCTCTACGCGCAATGCCTTGCAAGCAGTCGCCTGACTGCCCGCAGGGATCACATATCGATAAGGGAATTCTCATGAAGACCGCATGCGTTGCACTGGTGGCTGCCGTCATGTTGCAAGCCACACCCGCCTTCTCCGCATCAACCGCGCCATCGCCACTGGTCGGAACCTGGCTACTGGATACCAGCAGCCTCCCGATGCCAGCAGCGGTACGACCCAAACGTGTCGTCCTGGAGTTCAAACAGGTTCCAGGCAACAAGTGGGCAACCAGCGCCGAGATCATCGAACACGACAACAAGACGCTGCAGGCACAATCCACGCTGCTGCTGGACGGCACGCCGGGTAAGGCATCCGGCACTTACCTGGTCGATCGTGCCGCCGTCAAAATGCCCGAGCCAGGCGTGCTGGTCATGCAGTTGATGTATCAAGGCGTCCCCGCGTCCACACGCACCTATACGGTCAGCGCCGACGGCAAGGTCATGACCGAGATTGAAGCGTACTTCAAGGACGGCAACCCGATGATGCGCACGGCGTATTTCAAACGCGCGGCAAGTCAGTCCAAGTGAACACTGGCGAGCCGACGCCGCATGGCGGCGCGGCTCGATTTACTTGGGGGGCAGCGGCATTTTGAAGGCAAGGAGCCTGTATGCGACATCTTTTGCCGGTTGATATTCCAGCCACGTTACGGCGCAACAAGTCTGTCGAACAGTTCCTCGGAACAAGTCCAGTCAATGCAACGTACATTCGCCATATCGAGTTACGGCCGGCCAATGATTCGATCGAGCTGTGGATTTATCTTGTTGCAACAACTAGAGATCGCACCCTATCGCCTGTGTTGTGACCTAGATTGTCTAGAATAGCGTAGTGAGCCCATCAGAGCCTCCATGACCGACATCAAATTCACCGAAGGCGAACGGGCAGCAATCACGCGCAAGATCCAGGTGTATTTCAGCGAAGAACTGAAGCAACAGATCGGACGCTTCGATGCGGAATTCCTGCTCGATTTCTTTGCCGAGGAAGTCGGAACGTACTTCTATAACCGTGGTGTGTACGATGCGCAGGCCATCGTTGCCAGCAAGCTGGATGACCTGGGTGAGGCGATCTACCAGTTGGAACGTCCTACCGACTTCAGAAAGTGATCCGTCACCTTACCTGCCGCAGCACTGAGAAGTTCTAATTCTCTATAGCGAGTAGGCTCAACATGCCCATCGATCGGAGGAATGCCGGGTTAGGGTGTGGGCCAGCGACTGCGGAACGGCACTGCGATCTGAAGGCCTCGCTGGGGTGCTTTCGTTGCGGGCAACGCGTCGGGCCATGACGCCGGAGATTGTTTAGATCCCAGCGTCTGCGCGCCGACGCCGGGAGCATGCCGGCATTGGCAGCGCGTACCAGTCAGCGGGCGACACGCACCCCATGCGTTGACGCTGATCCGTCGCGATGGCAGCGCGTCGCGCGTCATGCTGTTGCACGACATCGATCAGACGCTGGATGCGCTCGCTTCGGCCATGTCGCAGTTGATGGCGCTGACCGGCGCTGCGCTCCATCGCCGCGTGACCTGCGTTGCAAGGCCACTAGCGGCGCCATGTCTTGGAGCACTTGACCATCGTCGCCTGCACGGGCGAGTCTCGGGGGCTGGCGCGGCGGGGAGTCGTGCCACTCGCCTTCAACGGAGAACCGCCGTGGACCGTCGTACCTTCCTCACCTTGTCCGGCATCGGTGCTGCCGGGTTGCTGCTGCCGCACACGCGCCTGATCGCGGCCGAGCAATTGCTTACCCCGGTGGATGCGGCGCGCAACCGGCGCTTGTCCGATACCGCGTTGACAACCGCCAAGGCGGCTGGTGCCAGCTACTGCGATGTGCGCGTAGGCCGCTATTTGCGCCAGTTTGTGATCACCCGCGAGGCGCAGGTGGAGAACGTGGTCAACGCCGAATCCAGCGGTGTGGGCGTGCGCGTGCTGGCCGATGGTGCGTGGGGCTTTGCGGCCACCAATACGCTCACCAGCGATGGCGTGGCCACTGCCACGCGCCAGGCGGTAGCGATCGCCAAGGCCAACGCACGGCTGGGCGGTGCGCCGGTGCAGTTGGCACCGGTGACCCCAGCCGGGCAGGTGAGCTGGAAGACCCCGATCAAGAAGAACGCGATGGAAGTGCCGCTGCAGGAAAAGGTAGCGCTGCTGATGGACGTCAACGCGGCCGCGCTCACTGCCGGTGCGACGTTTGTGGCCTCGCGCATGTTTGCGATCAACGAGCAGAAGTATTTCGCAAGCAGCGACGGCTCCTATATCGATCAGGACGTGCATCGGTTGTGGTTGCCGTTTACCGTCACCGCAGTGGACAAGGCCAGCGGCAAGTTCCGCACCCGCGACGGGCTGTCGTCGCCAATGGGCATGGGCTACGAATATCTGGATGGCGATGCCAGCCAGAAGCACCGGTTACCTGGCGGACTCATCGGCTACGGCCACAGTTACGACGCGCGCGAAGATGCGATCGCCGCCGCCAAGCAGGCACGCGCCAAACTCACCGCACCGTCGGTGAAGGCCGGCAAATACGATCTGGTGATCGACCCGAGCAATCTGTTTCTCACCATCCACGAGTCGGTGGGCCACCCGCTCGAGCTCGATCGCGTGCTCGGCTACGAGGCCAATTACGCCGGCACCAGTTTTGCCACGCTGGACAAGCGCGATGCCGGTTTCCGCTGGGGCAGCGATGCGGTGACCTTCGTCGCCGACCGCACCCAGCCCGGCAGCCTGGGCGCAGTGGGGTACGACGATGAGGGCGTCAAGAGCAAACAGTGGGAGCTGGTGAAAGACGGCATCCTGGTCGATTACCAATGCACGCGCGATCAGGCGCATCTGCTAGGCAAGACCGCCTCCGATGGCTGCAGCTATGCCGACTCCTGGTCCAGCGTGCAGTTCCAGCGCATGCCCAATGTGTCGCTGGCCGCAGGCAAACAACCACTTGGCGTTGCCGAAATGATCAAGAACGTGGAGCGCGGGTTGTATATCCACGGGCGCGGTTCGTATTCGATCGACCAGCAGCGCTACAACGCGCAGTTCGGCGGGCAGTTGTTCTACGAGATCGAGAACGGCCAGGTCACGCGGCTGGTGGAAGACGGCGCCTATCAAATCCGCACGCCGGAATTCTGGAATGCCTGCAGCGCAGTCTGCGATCAACGCGACTTCCGTTTGGGCGGCTCGTTCTTCGATGGCAAGGGCCAACCCAGCCAGGTATCGGCGGTGTCGCATGGATCATCCACCGCGCGCTTCGATGGCATCAACGTGATCAATACCGCGCGTTCGTTGGGCTGAGAGTGGCTAACAAACGTTGGTAGTTGCTTTGCTGAAAGTCATGCGCACCGACCATCTCGACTGGTCCTTGCCCGCCCACCGTCGCGGGACCTTACGCGGCATGGATGCCGCGTAAGAGCCTACATGGACGTACTTGCGGCGTGTCCCGCGATGGTGGGCGGGCAAGGGCCCTGCAGCGAAGTTGCAGCCCTATCGCTCTGCCGCTGAAGCGTCTACATCGTTCAATCAGCTCACAGCAACAAAGATATCGAGTTATGTTGTTTAGATGCATTCAAACGCTGTAGGTCAAAAGCATGGTGAGTCGAGTGCGCGGTGCCCTCACCGCTCGCGGGACACGCCGCAAGTCCGTCCTTGTAGGCTCGGTGGCGGCATCCATGCCGCCACACGGTCCCGCAATCGGCGAGGACACCGCACCAGAAAGTGAGCCGGTTACTTTGTTGAAAGCCTGCATGTTGATCTCGTTGCATTGCGAAGCTGATCGGACGCGCAGTTATCCAGACAGCGCATGTCATGCCTTGCTTGCAACCATGCACACCGACCATCTCGACTGGTCCTTGCCCGCCCACCGTCGCGGGACCTTACGCGGCATGGATGCCGCGTAAGAGCCTACACGGACGTACTTGTGGCGTGTCCCGCGAGGGTGGGCGGGCAAGGGCCCTGCAGCGGAGTTGCAGCCCTATCGCTCTGCCGCTGAAGCCCTTACATCGTTCAATCAGCTCACAGCAACAAAGATATCGACTTATGTTGTTTAGATGCATTCAAACGCTGTAGGTCAAAAGCATGGTGAGTCGAGCGCGCGGTGCCCTCACCGCTCGCGGGACACGCCGCAAGTACGTCCATGTAGGCTCGGTGGCGGCATCCATGCCGCCACACGGTCCCGCAATCGGTAAGGGCACCGCACCAGAAAGTTTGTAGGTTGTTTTGTTGAAAGCCTGCCTACTGATCGCGCTGCGTTGCAAAGCTGATCGGGCGCGCCGTTACTCAAACGACGCAAGTCATGCACTGCTTGCACCATGCACACCGACCATCTCCACTGGTCCTTGCCCGCCCACCGTCGCGGGACCTTACGCGGCATGGATGCCGCGTAAGAGCTTTATCTGTTCGCAATCTGGCAGATTAGGTGTCGAGAGCCGGCGTGGGCCACCGTGAGAGCCTGGATCTCAGCGATCGCCGTGTAGCTTGGTACCCACGCCGGATTCTCCCTTGATTCGCCCGAACAGTTGCCCGAGGTGACACTCGAAACGATAA
>NZ_JBEOLS010000086.1:0-13735 GCF_040279205.1 Xanthomonas hortorum | reverse complement strand
GACCAACTTTCTGGTGCGGTGTCCTCGCCGATTGCGGGACCGTGTGGCGGCATGGATGCCGCCACCGAGCCTACATGGATGTACTTGCGGCGTGTCCCGCGAGCGGCGAGGGCACCGCGCACTCGACTAACCAAGTTTTGCCTGCAGCTAAACGACGCGGCGACTCGATAACGCGGTTGTCCTGAAGTGATTGGTCAGCGTGGATAGATCAGTTGTAGAGCGGTTGATCTGCGGCTTGGCTGCAGGGCCCTTGCCCGCCCACCATCGCAGGACACGCCGCAAGTACGTCCGTGTAGGCTCTTATGCGGCATCCATGCCGCATAAGGTCCCGCGACGGTGGGCGGGCAAGGACCAGTCGAGATGGTTGGTGTGCATGTTGCAAGCAATGCATCATGTGCGTTGTTCGGATAACGCTGCAGCCGATCAGCTTTGCAACGCAAAACGCAATGCGATCAACAGGCAGGCTTTCATCAAACGACCGACCAACTTTCTGGTGCGGTGTCCTCGCCGATTGCGGGACCGTGTGGCGGCATGGATGCCGCCACCGAGCCTACATGGATGTACTTGCGGCGTGTCCCGCGAGCGGCGAGGGCACCGCGCACTCGACCAACGCAGCTTGAGATCAGCCTCATAGCGCTAAGAACGGACTACGCGGCCGCCAGATTGCTGCGGCCGTGCTCGGTGCGGCATGTACCACGCCTACACTCCGTTTCCTCCGCGCCGTCCACACCCGCCTGGCGATCGCTCGCTACGTTCTGTTAGCCGTTCTAAATCGAGCCAAGCACTTCGTGCACCGCCTCAGCGCGGTTCGGCCACGATCAACCAGTTGTTGAACGGCGTATTGCCATACAACGGCGCAAACGTCGCGCGCAGACCTGCGGCATCCAACTGCGCCTGCAGGCTTTCGCGGGTAGGGTAGCTGCGCGGCATGCGCTGCATCCAGCCGCTTAGATGCGCCAGCACGTCGGTGACACGGCTGGTGCGGCCACGGCTGCTGGCATCGCCCAAGGCACTGCGGATCACCAGTTTCGCGCCCGGCGTGAGCATCTGCGCCACGCTGCGCAGCAGGTTGGCCTGCATGTCGTCCTGCAGATACTGCAGCACATCCAGGATGGTCACGCTGCCGCGGTGTTGCGGCCATGCCACGCTCAGATCGACCACGGCGAACTGCGTATTGCCCAGTGCCGAGCGCTGCGCGATGTGTTGCGCGCGGCGGATCTTGGACGCATCCACATCCACCCCGTGATACGCCAGTGCCTGGCCATCGGCACGCAATGCATGCGCGAGCAGGCCCAGGCCGCAGCCCAGATCCAGTACCGGCGCGTTGGTGCTGCGCAGTTCGGCCAGCACGCCCGGATACAGCGGATCGGTGCGCAGCTTGGCCTGCGTGTAGTAGTAGTCGTAGCGATTGCCCAGCGGATGCGGCGGCAGAAACGCGCGCGCGATCGCCAGCGCCTGCGCGCGGCTCATGGGTTGGGTGGCGGTGGTCTGCAATGTCGTTCCTTGGCAGTGAGCGTGTTGCGCGGCTAGCTTAGGGCATCGCGCGCCGCAGGCAGTGCCAATGCGGTCCAGCGCGCATACATCGCGCCAGAGGGATGCAGGCCATCGTCGACCAGCATGTCTGCCGCATCGCCGCCCTCGCGGCTGGTTGCGGTGATGTCGACAAAGCGTACGGCACGTTTGGCGCAGAGATCGGAGGCGACGCTGTTGAAGGCATCGATCTGCGCGGCGATCAGCGCCGCATCGGCACCCTGCGCATGCGCAAACGGCGTCAGCCCCCAATCGGGAATCGACAGCACGAACACGTGCGCTGCACGACCGCCCGCGAACCCGATCGCACGCTGCAACAGCGCATCGAACTGGCTGCGGTACTCGTCCAGCGAGCGCCCGCGGTATTGGTTGTTGACGCCGATCAGCAGGCTCACCAGGTGGAACGACCCCTGCGGTGCGGCTGTATCGATGCCGGCCTGCAGCTCGTCGGTGGTCCAGCCGGTGGTGGCGATGATCTGCGGCGGCGTCACGTTCCAGCCGTAGGCACGCAAACCTTCGACCAATTGCACCGGCCAGCGCTGCGCAGCCGCAACGCCTTCGCCGATGGTGTAGGAATCGCCGAGCGCCAGATAGCGCAACGGCGTACCAAGCGCCGCCATCAGGCCACGCTGCGCGACTTGAGCGGCACGACCTTGGTGACTGCTTCGGCGCGCCGCGCCAGGGCACGGTCGATACGCGCGAACACATCGCGCATCACCGCCGCTTCCGGCATCAGGGTCACGCGGAAGTGGTGGCGGTAGGGCACGTTGAAGCTGGAACCCGGCACCACCAACACGCCTTCCTCGTTCATCAGCTCGAGCGCGAATTCGTGGTCATCGAAATTACGCGCGGCGGGACCTACCACCGCCGGGAACGCGTACAGCGCACCGGCCGGCGCCACCAGCGACAAGTGCTCGCTGGCTGCACAGGCCTCGATCACCGCACGGCGGGTTTCGTACAAACGCCCACCCGGCGCGCACAGCGCTGAAATGGTGTCCGGACCGTTCACTGCCGCATCGATGGCGTACTGGCCCGGCACGTTGGCGCACAAGCGCAAGGCGCCAAGCAGGTCCATCGCGTTGCGCAGATCGCTGATGCGCGATTGCTCGCCCGACAGCAGCCCCCAACCCACGCGCCAGCCACACGCACGGTGCACCTTGCTTAGCCCGCCGAAAGTGATGCATGGGTGCGCACCGGCCAATGGCGCGACCGGCACGAAGGCGGCATCGTCGTACAGCACCTGGTCGTAGATTTCATCGACCATCAGCAACAGGTTGTGCTTGGTGGCAATCGCCACGATGCGCTCCAGCAACTCGCGCGAATAACTGGCGCCGCTGGGGTTGTTCGGATTGATCAGCACGATGGCGCGGGTGCGCGAAGACACCAGCGTCTCGATCTCGACCGGGTCCGGCTGGAAGCCGTTTTCCGGCGCGCAGCGGTAATACACCGGGCGGCCATCGTTGAGGATGGTCGCCGCCGACCACAGCGGGTAGTCGGGCGAGGGCACCAGTACTTCGTCGCCGGGATTGAGCAGGGCACGCAGCGACAGATCGATCAACTCGCTGACGCCGTTGCCGATGAAGATGCGGTCAGGATGCGCATCCGGATGGTGGCGCCGCGCATACGCCTTGGCGATCGCCTCGCGCGCTTCCGGCAGGCCCTGCTGATGGGTGTAGGGATCGGTGCGGCCCATGTCGTCGGCGATCGCGCGCTGCAGATGCTCCGGCGCACGGAACCCGAACGCGCCTGGATTACCGATATTGAGCTTGATCAGCTTGCGGCCCTGCGCCTCCAGCTCCCGCGCTCGTCGCGCCAGCTCGCCTCGGATTTCGTAGCGGACTTCGGACAGACGCTCGCGGATGGCGAGCGGCTTTTGCAGGGCTGTGGACATACGGCAGGCCGGTTGTAGGCGTGAGGCTTGGCATGGTAGCGGAAATATGACAGACGGGCATGCTTGCATCGGCAACGATGTCAAGGGGCGCTTCAGGCCTGACACAGTGCCCGATTGCACAAGCCGCTGCGGCCAGCCAGCTAGAATCGCCCCATGAGCAACGCACCCCCCGATTACCCCACCCTCCAATCCATCGGCTGGCCCTGGCCTGGCCCTGCCGAGGACCCGGCCTGGCAGGCGATCTTTTCCGCCCATCCGCAGGCGCTGCCGGCGCGGGTGGTGGAGCAGCATCGCACCGGCTATGTGGTGGCCGATACGCCGGAGGCCAGTCTCAAGGCAGAGTCGTTGCCGGAGTGGCAGCGGCCGCGGTTTCCCAGCCATGAGCGGGCGGCGGTGGGCGATTGGGTGCTGATGGAGGGCAAGCGCATCGTGGCGTTGCTGCCGCGGCGCACTTCGATCAAGCGCGGTGCGGCCGGCGAGCATTACCACCAGCAGGTGATCGCGGCCAACATCGATACGGTGTTCATCGTGTGCGGGCTGGATGCGGACTTCAATCCGCGCCGCATCGAGCGCTATCTGTTGCTGGTCGGCGGCGGTGGTGCCGAGCCGGTGGTGGTGCTGACCAAGGCCGATCAGACCGAATACGCTGAGGATGCGTTGGCGGTGCTGGAGGAACTGGAAGCGCAGAACATCGCGTTGCGTGCGGTCAATGCGAAGGATCCCGAGAGCGTGGCTGCGCTGCGGCCGTGGCTGGGCGATGGCCGCACCGCCGTGCTGGTGGGCTCGTCGGGCGCCGGCAAGTCAACGCTGACCAACACCTTGCTCGGCACGGAACGAATGAAGACCAATGCGGTGCGCGAGAACGATTCGCGCGGCCGGCATACCACCACGCACCGTGCATTGATTCCGTTGCCGTCCGGTGCCTGCCTGATCGATACGCCCGGCATGCGCGAGCTCAAGCCCACCGGCGAAGAGGACCTGGCCGAGGGCGGTTTCTCGGATGTGGAGGCGTTGGCAGCGCAATGCCGCTTCAACGATTGCGCGCATATCGCCGAGCCCGGCTGCGCGGTGCGTGCGGCGATCGAGGCCGATACGCTGGATCCGGAGCGCGTTGCCAACTACATGAAGCTGCGTGTGGAAGTGGCCGCTGCGGCCGAAAAGCTCGCCACGCGCCTGGCGCAGAACAACCGGGGCAAGGGCTCGGGCCGGCGGCCTGCCAGCGTCGATCGCACCGGGCGCCGCTGAAATGCCGCTGCGCAAGGCGCCGCTGGACATCGTCCATCATGCGGCGCTGGATGTGCGCCTGGTCAAGGCGGTGCGCGGCGTGCGCTTGTTGGCCCTTGCCAGCTGGCCGCGCTCGTTGCAAGAGCCGTTTCTGCAGAGCGTGGCGCGTGGTCAGCCGGAGCTGCCGCAGGTGGAGTATCCGGCGCTGGATTTCAGCGAGACCCGGCGCGAATTGGCGGCCATTGCCAAGGCCGCCGATCCGCATCATCCGCTGGGCGCGTATCTGATCGACTCGGCGCACAGCTGGAGTCTGGCTGCCGGCCTGCTGGAGTCGCTGGGCACCACCGCGGTCAGCGATTACTCGGCGCAACTGTTTGGTGTGCCCGACGACCCGATGCCGGGCAACGGCCCGACTACACGCGAGGCGGCGCGACATTTCATCCAGATTGCGCAGGAACTGGACCGCGAACTGCTGGCGCCCGAAGAACAGGTGCCGGTGTCGGCGACGGCCTTGCGCATGCAGCTGCAGAACGATCTGGATGCGTTCTTCGAAGGCCGCGTCATCACGGTCACGCTGGACCCGGATCTGCTCGCCAAGGCGGCCGCCGGTGCGCATCGCATCCGCTTGCGCAGCGGTGCGACGTTCAGCGATTACGACCGCGCGCAGTTGTTCCATCACGAAGCGCTGGTGCATTCGCTCACCGCGCTCAATGGGCGCGCGCAGGTGCATCTGCCCAGCCTGGGCATCTCTTCGCCGCGCACTACGGCCACCCAGGAAGGGCTGGCCACGTTCGCCGAGCAGATCACCGGTAGCATCGATATCGAGCGCATGAAGCGCATCAGCCTGCGCATCGAGGCGATTGCGATGGCGCGCTCGGGCGCGGACTTCATCGAGGTGTTCCGCTATTTCACCAGCAGCGGGCAGAGCGCAACCGAAAGTTTTTCCTCGGCGCAACGCGTGTTCCGCGGGGTGCCCACCGCAGGCGGCGGCGCCTTCACCAAGGACACGGTGTATCTGCGTGGTTTGGTCGCGGTGCACACGTTCTTCCGGCATTCCCTGCAGCGCGACCAGCTGCAGCTGTGCCGGTACCTGTTCGCCGGCAAGATGGCGCTGGGTGATGTGGCGCGCTTTGCGCCCTTGTTCGACAGCGGCGTGCTGGTTGCACCGCGCTGGCTGCCGCCGTGGGTGAGCCGGGTCAGCGGGCTGGCCGGCATGCTGGCGTTTTCGTTGTTCGCCAATCGCATCCGCATGGATCAGCTGCAGCCGCCAGCGATGAATGTCTGAGCATCGTTACGACAGGGTGCGACCACTTGCCGGGTAGCTGCGAACACGCACCGCGATTTTAGAGCAGCTGAAACAACGACTGCGTTCACCGTCAGGCGGTCGCGGCCAATGCTCGGAATCGGCATAGCCACTCGTACACTCTGGTTCCTCCGTGCCGTCTGCACCACCTGTGGACTGCTCGCTACGTTTTGTTAGCCGCTCTTGGTAGTCGCGCGTCCCGTGCGGATGCAGCGGGCCTCGCGATCGTGTGGCCTGTTGCAAGTGGCGCTGAACCGTATGCATCGCGGCGACACGTTCTACACGATGTTGCAACGGGCTGATCCACACACTGGTCGCCTCGCCCGAGATGGGCAACGACACGAGGCAATGCGATGAAAATCCTGATGGTGCTCACCTCCCACGACCAACTCGGCGATACCGGCAAGAAAACCGGCTTCTGGCTAGAAGAATTCGCCGCGCCGTACTACGTGTTCAAGGATGCCGGCGCCGACATCACCCTGGTCTCGCCCAAGGGCGGCCAGCCGCCGCTGGATCCCAAGAGCGACGAGCCCGACGCACAGACCGATGCCACCAAGCGCTTCAAGCAGGACGCCGACGCGCAGCAGGCATTGGCCAGCACGCACCGTCTGGCGGACGTCAAGGCTGAGGACTTCGATGCAGTGTTCTATCCGGGCGGCCACGGACCGTTGTGGGATCTGGCCGAAGACGCCAAGTCCATCGCCTTGATCGAAGCCTTCGCCGCTGCCGACAAACCGCATGCCCTGGTCTGCCACGCGCCGGGCGTACTGCGTCGGGTCAAGGGCAGCGATGGCAAGCCGCTGGTCAATGGCCGCCGCGTCACCGGCTTTACCAATGGCGAAGAAGAGGGCGTTGGCCTGACCAAGATCGTGCCGTTCCTGGTCGAAGACGTGCTGACCGAACTCGGCGGACGTTACGAGAAGGGCGCCGACTGGGGCGTGCATGTGGTGACCGATGGCACGCTGGTGACCGGGCAGAATCCGGCCTCGTCCGAAAAGGCCGCCGAGACGTTGCTCGAGCTGTTGAAGCGCTGATTTTGCGGTTGTCGTATGGTCGTGCATCGACCGCCGGAGGAAGCCGCCCCTTTTGATTTGGAGCAGCTGACAAAACGTAGCGATTAGTCGTCAGGTGGGTACGGACGGGGCGAAGGAGCGGGCATGTACGAGTTGTACATGCCGATGCCGAGCCCCGGCCGCACCCACCTGACGGTGAGAGCAGTAGTTTTATAGCTGCTCTTAGTCGTGCGTTTTCAGAATGCCGCAGCTTCAGAATGCCGCAGCATCCGAAAGCTCAACGCAGTCCAGTGCTCGCAACCAAGCGCACCGACCATCTCGACTGGCCCTTGCCCGCCCACCGTCGCGGGACCTTACGCGGCATGGATGCCGCGTAAGAGCCTACACGGACGTACTTGCGGCGTGTCCCGCGATGGTGGGCGGGCAAGGACCCTGCAGCCAGGCCACAGATCGTCCGCTCTGGCAGATCATCCGCTCTGAAGTGCACTTCAGAACTGCCCATACCATTCAGGCACTACGCTCCAACCAGCGCACCGCATAAGCCGGCAGCACCAGCCGCATGTCATCGCTCAGCGATTCGACCGATGCGTCGCTATCATCAGCCAGCAACGTCCATCGACCATCCCCGATCGCAGCAAGCTCCACCGTCAGCGGCTGATCGCCGAAGTTGTGGACGGCCAGGAAGTCATCGCCACGCGTCAACGCAAACAGTCGCGGATCGCCCAGCGCCACACTGCCCAACGCCTGATCGGCTGCCAAAGCAGGAAGCGCAGCACGTTGCCGGATCAATGCACGTAACCGGCGATACACCTTTCCGCTCAAACTATTCGCAGTCTCACGTTGAGCAGCAACCTGCCAATCCATCGCCGGACGATGCAGCCAGCGGCCTTCGTGCTGACGGAGCGGGTCGCCGCGATAACTGATGTCGTTAGGCAGGGCGAGTTCGTCGCCCATATAGATCAACGGCACACCCGGCATTGCAAGCGCGATCGCATAGAGCAGTACCAACCGATCCACCGCAGTGTCCAATGCCACCGCATCGCCTGCCTCCTGTGCCGCCTGAATGCCCGCAAGCGCAGCGGCCATGCCGTTGGTGCCATGCACGCCGTCGCCACTGCTCTGGAAGCTCTCGCCGCGCGCGTAGCTGCCCGGCACATCGTTGGCATAGAAGCGCGTGACATCGCGTAACGCAAACGGTGGCTGCTCGGCATTGCCGGCCGCTTCATGCTGCAGCACGTTCCAGCCGATATCGTCGTGGCAGCGCACATAGCTCAGCCACGCGCAGTTGTGCGGCAACGGCGGACTATGCGCGATGACGGTATGCAGAATGTCGCCGCGTTGCAGCGCCAAGGCCGACCAGCCGGCTGCCATCAGCGTGCTGTGATACGCGAGATGGCACTCGTGTCCCTGATCCGCACCTGTGCCGAAATACGGCGGCAGCTGCGTCATCGGCACAATGGCTTCGGCCTTCATTACCACCGAGGGCGCCACGATATCGGTGACCGCGCGTAGCGCCACCAGCAAGGTGTGCGCCTCGGGTTGATTCATGCAGTCGGTGCCGGTGCGCTTCCACAAATATGCCGTGGAATCCAGCCGAAATGCTTCCACGCCCAGATTGGCCAGCTGCAGCATCGCCAGCGCCATCTCGCCGAACACCGCCGGGTTGCTCCAGTTCAAATCCCATTGATAGGGATAGAAGGTGGTCCACATCCACTGCGCATTGTCGTCCACCCAGGTGAAGTTGCCGGGTGCGGTATGCGGGAAGACCTGCCCCAGCGTGGCTTCGTACTGATCGGGCAACGTGCGGTCTGCAAAGTGATGGTAGTAATCGAGATAGCGTGCGTCGCCTGCGCGCGCGGCCTGTGCCCAGGCGTGATCGTCGGCGGTATGGTTGAGCACGAAATCCGCGCACAGACTGATGCCGGCCTCGCGCAGGCGCGTGGTGAGTGCGATGAGGTCGTCGTTGTTGCCCAGGCTTGGTTCGACCTGGCCGTAATCGCTGACCGCAAAGCGGCCATCGTTATCGCCGGCACGCGCGCGCAGGAATGGCAACAAGTGTAGATAGCGCACGCCCAGTTCCTGCAGATACGGCACGCGTTCGGCCACGCCTTGCAAGGTGCCGGCGAAGCGGTCCACGTAGGCGCTGTAGCCCAGCATGTGTTGCTCGCCGAACCAGCCGGGTTGCCGCGCCGTGTCGAGTTGTTGCAGCGCCTGCGGGCGTTGTTGCGCGTCATGACCAAGCGCGCCCAGCCACTGCGTCAGCCACGACGCATAGTCGAGGCGCTGCCCATACAAGCCATGCAACGCGTCCAGCAGACGCGGCGCATGTCGGTCGAAGCGCGGCAACAGCGCATTCGCACGCTGCGCATCCAACGGCGCAGCAAAGGCTGCGCGCACTACAGTGAAATCGATGGAGGAAGTGCTCATTGGCAAGCGCCGGCCTGGAGCGGCAACGAAATCTGGCGAGCGTCCGCCTTGGCGGTGGCGCAGTCAGTGTGCTGGTCGCGCTCAGGCTTGGCGAGGGGTCCTTAGAAGTCGTAGCGCAAGCTGATGCTGGTGGTGCGGCCGGCGATCGAGCGTGCGCGGATGATGCCGTTGGCGGGAATCGTGGCTTCCTCGGCTTCGGTCAGGCCAAACGTGTTGAACAGGTTGTTGACGTTGAGCGCCACAGTGAGCGCATCGGTCACGCGGTAATCGCCGAACAGGTTCACCTGCGTATAGCCGGGCATCTTCAGCTGGTTGGAATCCTGGGTGTAGGCATCGGTGGTGCCGATCAGGTTCACGCCGAACTGATAGCCGTCGCCGCGATAGCTGGGCGTCAGCTGCCAGACAACATCGGCCTGGCGGCGCGGTACGTTGCCGGTGTTTTCCGGGGTGATCTGGTCCCTGGAGATTTCCGCATCGGTCCAGGTCAGGCCGCCGTTGACGGTGAAACCTTCGTAACGGTAGCTGGCTTCCAGCTCCACGCCGTGTGCCTTGTAACTGCGGTTGAAGAAGCGCTGGCTGGTGACTTCGAAGTTCTGTTCCTGGGTACGTGCGGAGAACGCGGTCGCAAACAGGCTCAGCCCGTCGCGGCGCCACTTCAAACCGGCTTCGGTCTGGCGGACCACGTTGACGCCTTCGTCGGAAGACACCGAGCCGTCGTCGCGGATCACGCCGAACAACAGGCGGTCGGCATTGGCGCGTGCGCCGCGGCTGATGCGCGCGAATGCGCCCAGGTCGTCGTTGATCAGATAATTGCTGCCCAACGAATACGACAGGTAATTCCAGTCGTAATCCACGGGCCGCGCGTTGGCGGTATCGACCGTGGCCACGCGTTGTTCCACCGGCTGGATCACGCCATCGCCGTTGACGTCCAGGTTCTGTGCGATCGCGGTACCGGAATAGCTGCCGCGTGCATCACCCATGTCGTAACGCAGGCTGCCGTCGATGCTGAGCTTGCCACTGTCGAAGGTGAGCGCCACGTAGGGTGCGTTGACGTCGTAGCGCACGTCGTAGCTGCGGGTGTTGCAGCAATCGCCCCAGAACGGCACGCCGTAGGCGTACAAACCGTTTTGCGAGCGCGACACGCCGCCGGCATCGACCACGTTGAGCAGGCGCGAGTCGCGGCCCAGGGTCTGCACGTAGGAGTTCCAGGTCCAGTCCATGTCGATGGTCTGGCGCGAGCTGTAATAGCCCATGCGCAGGGTGAGCGTGCGGTCATCGCCGTCGAACGCGCGCGAGACGCTGAGGTCGTTGGTGACGTTGCCCAGGTCGTTGATCGCCACGTTGAATAGATGCGTGCGGATTGCGTTGCCGGTGTAGGCCTGGCCGGCGTCGGGGCCGCTGGCCTGCACCAGTTGCGCGCCAGCGCCGCCGATGGAAGAGGCGAGCGAGGCGGCATCGGTGACTTCGGCCGGGAACGGGCTGACGAAGCGGCCGCTGTTGTCGGCGATGCGGAATTTCTCGCTCAGGTTCCAGCCGTTGCCCAGGTCGAACCAGGCTTCGGCGCCGATGGTGCGCGAGATCGGATGCATGCCGTCGCCCAGGTCGGTGCGGCGCGGCTGGTTGTTGCCATCCAGGCCCACATCGCTGCGGAAATTGCGGCTATACAAGGTGTCATTGCCGGGGTCGAAGCCAGCGAAGCCGCCCAGGTCCGGCGAGCCGTCGCGGCCGCGCACGGAGGTGGGCACCGGCAGATAGCCGGCGGCGCGGTCGTTGAGGTATTTGCCGTACACACGCACGTAGCCGTTCTCGAACAGGCGGGTGAGGTTGGCCTTGAGCTGGCCACCCTTTTCGGTGGTGTAACCGGCGTCGCGCACGCCATCGCCCTGGCGGAAGAAGCCGCCGATATTGAACTGCCAATGCTCGGCAAACGGTGCGCCGTAGTTGAAGTCCACGCGCGTGCTGTCGTAATCCACGCCGCGGCTCACGCCGACGCTGCCGCCTTCGGTGTCGCCGGTCTTGCTGATGAAGTTGATGATGCCGCCGGGCGCGTTACTGGTGAACGTCGAGGCCGAACCGCCGCGGATCGCTTCGATGCGGTCCATCGTGAAATCCGAACGCAGGAAGATATCCGAGTTGCCGAAGGCGATATCGCCGAACTCCATCACCGGCAAACCGTCTTCCTGCAATTGCAGGAACTTGGCGCCGCCCGAAGCGACGGGGAGGCCGCGCACGGCGATATTGGCGTTGCCTTCGCCACCGCTGGATTCGGAGCGGATACCTGGAATGTTGCGGAAAATTTCAGCAGTGCTGCGCGGCGCCGATTGCTCGATCGCCTCGGCCCCCACGGTGCTGACCGACACGCTCGATTTCAACTTGGTGGTGGCCGTGGAGGTGCCGGTGACGAACACCGAATCCAGATTGACCGCGGCGCTGTCGGCAGCCGGCGGGGTGGTGGTTGCGCTGGTGGCGTCCTGCGCCAGCGCGGCAGGCGCGCACAGGCAGGAGGCGACCGCGCAGGCCAGGGCATGCAGGCGAAGGGTGTGCAAAGTGGACATCGCGGTTCTCTCTCTCACGGATGGTGGTGTGCCGATATCTGCATCGTCCCCTCCCAGGGAGTGGCCGTGTGGCCTGCAGTGCGAGCGCAGTAATACGCTGCAATACAATCGATTGCAATCCTGCATTGCAGCAATTCAATGCATGCGGGAAAGACACAATCTTCAAAGCGAAAGCGTGTTGCATCGCAGCGTTACAATCGATTGCATAAGCGTCAGCGTACAGTGCGCTGCGGCCACCGATCGCCGCACCCAAGCTCAGGATCTTGTATGTCGTCGAACGCTCCACCGCTTTCCTTCCTGCGCATCCTGGCGCTCAACGCCGGCTTTTTTGGCGTGCAATACAGCTTCGGGTTGCAGCAGAGCAATATGAGCCCGATCTACAACTATCTGGGTGCCGACCACGCCAGCCTGCCGTACCTGTGGCTGGCCGGGCCGATTACCGGGCTGGTGCTGCAGCCGTTCGTGGGCGCGTGGAGCGACCGCTCGGTGACCCGCTGGGGCCGGCGCATGCCGTACATGGTGCTGGGCGCGCTGGTGTGCAGCCTGTGCCTGCTGGCGATGCCGTTCAGTACCGCGTTGTGGATGGCGGTGTGCCTGCTGTGGATCCTGGATGCGGCCAACAACGTGGCGATGGAACCGTACCGTGCCCTGGTCAGCGATGTGCTGGCGCCGCCGCAGCGGCCGCTTGGCTATCTCACCCAGAGTGCATTCACCGGTCTTGCGCAGACGCTGGCGTATCTCACCCCACCGTTGCTGGTGTGGCTGGGCATGAATCAGGACGCCGCCAATGCGCACCATATTCCCTACGTCACCATCGCCGCATTCGTGATTGGCGCGGGATTTTCTGCCGCCTCGATCCTGCTCACCGCGCGCAGCGTGCGCGAGCCGGCGATTGCGCCGGCCGAGATTGCCCGCATGCGCCAGACCGGTGCAGGGCTGGGCGCGACGGTGCGCGAAATCTACGGTGCCTTGCGTGCGATGCCGCCCACCATGCGCCAGCTCGCACCGGTGATGCTGTTCCAGTGGTACGGGATTTTTTGCTACTGGCAATACATCGTGCTGTCGTTGTCCACCACGTTGTTCGGCACCACCGAAGCCAACTCGCACGGCTTCCGCGAGGCGGGGTTGGTCAACGGGCAGATCGGCGGGTTCTACAATTTCATCGCCTTTCTGGCCGCGTTTGCGATGGTGCCGGTGGTGCGCCGCTTCGGCCCGAAATACACGCATGCAGCCTGTCTGGTCGCGGCCGGTATCGGTATGTGGATGTTGCCGGGCATCCAGGACCGCTGGCTGATGCTGCTGCCGATGATCGGCATTGGCCTGGCCTGGGCCAGCATGATGGGCAACCCGTATCTGATGCTGGCCGACAGCATCCCGCCCGAGCGCACCGGCGTGTACATGGGCCTGTTCAATTTGTTCATCGTGCTGCCGATGCTGATCCAGATCGTCACCTTGCCGCTGTATTACGAGCGGCTGTTGCATGGTGACCCGCGCAACGTGATCCGTCTTGCCGGTGCGCTGATGCTGGCCGCGGCGATCGCGATGCTATGCGTGCGTGTCCGCAAGCCCAAGGCGGTGGCGGCTTAGAGCGGCTGACAAAACGACTTCACGCCGGTCTACTGCAGGCCGGCTGATCTGCTGCCTGGCTGCGGGGCCCTTGCCCGCCCACCATCGCGGGACACGCTGCAAGTACGTCCTTGTAAGCTCTTACGCGGCATCCATGCCGCGTAAGGTCCCGCGACGGTGGGCGGGCAAGGACCAGTCGAGATAGTCGGTGTGCAGGGTTTTAAAA
>NZ_JBEOLS010000085.1:0-13826 GCF_040279205.1 Xanthomonas hortorum | reverse complement strand
AATGCTGCCTGGCGGCAGGAGATGCCGCCAGAAAACGCATGCCTTACGCACTTCAAGCCAACTACACGCCTCATCTCGACAAGGCTGCTTGAACTTCGAAGATACTGACTGGTTGTTCAGATCTTCCTAAAGAGGCCGACCGAGGTAAGCTGATCATGGCTTGCGGCACTGGCAAAACCTTCACCAGCCTCAAGATTGCCGAGGCCATGGCGGGCACGGGCAAGCGGGTGCTATTCCTGGTGCCTAGCCTGTCGCTGCTGTCGCAGACGCTGACAGAGTGGACCCAGGAGAGCGATGTGCCGTTGCACAGTTTCGCTGTGTGCTCGGACAGCGATGTGGGCAAGAAGAAGGGCCGCAAGGAGGACGATGCCGTCCAGACTTTCACCCACGAGTTGCGCTATCCAGCCACCACGAATGCAAGAAGTCTCGCACTGGGCGTAGCCGCTCGCCACGACAACGAGCACATGACGGTGGTGTTCAGTACATACCACTCTATTGAGGTCATTCACGACGCCCAACAGCAAGGCCTGGCCGACTTCGACCTGATTGTTTGCGACGAAGCACACCGCACGACGGGTGCAACGTTCGACGGAGATGACGAAAGCGCGTTCGTGCGAATCCATGACGCAGCCTATGCTCGCGCCGCCAAGCGGATATACATGACGGCGACGCCGCGTATCTATGCCGACACTGCAAAGGCAGTGGCCGAACGCGACAATGTTGCACTCTACTCAATGGACAACGAGGCCTGGTACGGCAAGCAGTTGTACCTGATCAGCTTCTCGGAGGCGGTCAAGCGTGGTTTGCTGGTGGATTACAAAGTCATCGTGCTGGCGGTGGAAGAGAGTCACATCAACCGCAAGCTGCAGGGACTGCTGAAGGACGATAACAACAGCTTGCGAGTGGACGACGCGGCGAAGATCGTCGGCTGCTGGAAGGCACTGGCTAAGCTGGGCATTTATGAGGATGGCAACGACAAGCCCGAACCAATGAAGCGGGCTGTGGCGTTCTGCCAGGTGATCGAGCCCGGCAAGGGCGGCAAGACCCACAAGGTCAGTTCCAAGGAAATCGCTGGGATGTTCCAGCAGGTCGTGGAGGCGTACCAAGACGCGGAGGACATCGAGGAGGGCGCCCGCCTGACCTGCGAGGCGAAGCATGTAGATGGCGGCATGAACGCCAGCGAGAAGGAAGACAAGCTGGATTGGCTGAAGGCTCCCACGCCGCCGGAGACATGTCGTGTATTGAGCAACGTGCGCTGTCTGTCAGAGGGAGTGGATGTGCCGGCGCTGGATGCCGTGCTGTTCCTGACGCCACGCAATTCGCAGGTGGATGTGGTGCAGTCGGTTGGTCGCGTGATGCGAACAGTAAAGGACAAGGATGGCAATGACCTGAAGAAGCGCGGCTACGTGGTGTTGCCGGTTGTCATCCCGGCCGGGGTGGAGCCACATGAGGCGCTCAACGACAACCAGACCTACAAGGTGGTCTGGCAGGTACTGCAGGCGTTGCGCTCGCACGACGACCGTTTCGATGCGATGGTCAATAAGCTGGACCTGGTGGGGCCGGACCGCAGCAAGATGGAAGTCATCGCCATTGCGGACAATGTGCAGCGCAAGACTGCCAAGCTGGTCAGCAAGGCGGAGAAGGCCAAGAGCAAGTTCAGCATTGGTGAGACACCCGCAGACTATCCAGTCGAAGTACAAGGCGAGTTTGAGTTTGAGGTGGGCGAAATCGAGCGAGCCCTGTACGCGAAAGTGGTGGACAAGTGCGGCAACCGCCGTCACTGGGAGCAATGGGCGGACGATATCGCTCGAATCGCGCAGACGCACATCGACCGCATCAAGGCGGTGTTGGAGGATGAGGGGCAGCCGAAGGCGCGGGCGGCATTCGAAGCATTCGCGGGGGAGCTGCGCGACGACCTGAACGACAAGGTCAGCGACGGCGAGATCATCGAGATGCTGGCGCAGCACCTGATCACCAAGCCGGTATTCGAGGCGTTGTTTGCGGACTACAGCTTCGCCAGCCATAACCCGATGTCGCAGGCCATGCAGCAGGTGTTGGATGTGCTGGAAGCGGAGAACTTGCAGAAGGAGTCGGCCACGCTACAAGAGTTCTACGCCAGCGTGAAGATGCGGGCGGAGGGTATCGACAATGCTATGGGGAAGCAGAAGATCATCGTGGAGTTGTACGATAAGTTCTTTCGCAATGCGTTCCCGAAAATGACGGAGCGGTTGGGTATCGTGTATACGCCGGTGCAGTTGGTGGATTTCATCCTGCACAGCGTCAACCACTTGTTGCAGCAGGAGTTCGGGCAGACGCTGGGAAGTAAGGGGGTGCATATCCTGGACCCGTTCACGGGAACGGGTACGTTCATCACGCGGTTGTTGCAGTCAGGATTGATCAAGCCGGAGGAGCTGGCGCACAAGTACAAGCATGAGATTCATGCCAACGAACTGGTATTGCTGGCGTACTACATTGCAGCCATCAATATCGAGGCCACTTATCACGGCCTGGCGGGTGGAGACTATGTGCCGTTCGAAGGCATTCTGCTGACGGATACGTTCCAGATGTATGAGAAGGACGATTTGGTGGATGCGTTGCTGGTGGACAACAGCAAGCGGCGTAGGCGCCAGAAGAAGCTGGATATCCGCGTAATTGTGGGGAACCCGCCGTATTTAATCGGGCAAGGTAGCCAGAACGATAACAATCAGAACGTCAGTTATCCTACGCTGGACCGACGAATCGAAGAAACCTATGTGGCACGCTCCGATGCCGCACTGTCCAAAGGACTGTACGACAGCTACATCCGCTCGATTCGCTGGGCCAGTGACCGGATTGGCAACGCCGGTGTCATCGGCTTTGTCACCAATGCAGGCTTCGTCGAAGCTAATACCGCGGACGGCCTGCGCCAGTGCCTGGCCGAGGAGTTCTCGGACATCTACCTGTTCCACCTGCGTGGCAATCAGCGTACGAGCGGTGAAACTTCCCGCAAGGAAGGCGGCAAGGTTTTCGGGAGCGGCAGCCGCGCGCCGATTGCTATCTCGCTTCTGGTAAAGAATCCGAATGCTACACAACACGGCCGGATTCATTTCCACGATATCGGCGACTACCTGAGTCGCGAGGAGAAATTGGAAAAGATTGCCGACTACGTTAGCGTGGCTGGCATTACTGTGGAGGGCTGGAAAGCCATCATCCCGGACGAACACGGAGATTGGCTTAAGCAGCGCGACGACAGCTTCAATCGCTTCATCGTGCTGGGCGACAAGAAGGGCGATGCAGCCAAAGTGTTCGACAATTTTTCGCTAGGGGTTGTCACCAATCGCGACGCTTGGGCCTACAGCCAAAGCAAGACCAAACTGATCGCCAACATGACCGGCATGATCGGCTTCTATAACGCCGAGGTGGCGCGTTTTGATTCCGCGCATCCCGGGTTGGACACCAAGACACGGCAGGAACGAGTGGATGGTTTCATTGATGCCAATCCGGCTCGCATCAGTTGGACGCGGGCGCTGAAGCAGGAAGTTGGCAAGGGCCGTACCTACGCCTTTGAAGCCGAATGCCTTGTCCCCAGCATGTATCGACCCTTTACTAAACAGTGGCTTTACTTCAACCGAAATTTCAACGAGATGGTGCTACAAATGCCGCGCATCTTCCCGGACGCGGCGGCAGAGAATGTCGTCATTCAGTTCAATGCTAAGTTCTCTGGTAACGGAAGTATGGCGATTATCTCGAATGCGTTGCCTGACTTGCATTGCAATGGTGATTCGCAATGCTTCCCGCTCTACCTCTACGACGAAGCTGCCCAGCAATCCGATGGCGGCCTGTTCGCCAGTGAGTCCGGTCACGGCCCGCGCCGCCGCGATGCCATCACTGATGCCGGCCTCGCCCATTTCACCAGCGTCTATCCCGACGAATCGATCAGCAAGGAAGACCTGTTCTACTACGTCTACGGCATCCTGCATTCCACCGATTACCGCGAACGCTACGCCGACAACCTGAGCAAGGAGCTGCCCCGCATTCCGCGCGTCCGCACGGCTGAGGATTTCTGGCATTTCAGCAAGGCGGGTCGCGCCCTGGCGGACCTGCACCTCAACTACGAAACCGTCGAGAAGTACCCGCTGACCATCCAAGCCAAGGGCCTGCTGACCGACGCCGACTACCGCGTCGATAAGATGAAGTTCGCCAAGAAGAAAGACTCGGAGACCGGCAAGTCCGTCAACGACCGCAGCACCGTCATCTACAACACAAAGATCACCATGACCGGCATCCCTGAGGCGGCTTGGGACTACGTGGTTAACGGCAAGGCCGCCCTTGATTGGGTGATGGAACGCCAGGCCGTTCGCGTGGACAAGGCCAGCGACATCGTCAACGATGCCAACGACTGGGCCATCGAAACCATGGGCAACCCTAGGCACCCGCTGGAACTCTTCCAGCGCGTTGTCACCGTCAGCTTGGAAACCCTGAAGATCGTCAACGCCCTGCCGGCCCTCGACGTTCTGGAGAACTGAACATGGACGACACCGTATGGGGTATCCACGCGGGCCGTACCGGCGACGCCGACACGCTGTTCCTCAAGCAAAACTGCATCGCCATTGGCTGGGCTGCCATGGGGGACCTGTCCAAATTGGCCGCCGAGCGTGAAGCCTTCAAGCAGCGCTACGTGCAGGCGTACCCCGATGCCAAGAAGGGTGGCATCGCGACTGTGGCCGGCGTGCCGTACCGCTTCCTGCATGAAATGAAGATTGGCGACCTGGTCGCCTATCCCTCCAAGCAGGACAAGCACATCCATATCGGGCGGATCGAGAGCGAGTATCGCTACGAGTCCAGTGGCGAGAAGAGCTACCCGCACCGCCGTAAAGTAAAGTGGCTCAAGCATGTCCCGCGCTTGGACTTCACACAGGGCGCTCTGTACGAGATTGGCTCGGCGCTCAGCTTGTTCCAGATCAAGAACTATGCGGATGAGTACCGCGCCGTGGTGGAAGGGAAAATACCCGTTGTCATCGCGGTGGATCAGGATTCAACAGTTTCTGCCGTAGCGGAGGATATCGAAGACACTACGCGTGACTTCGTTCTCAAGCGATTGGCACAAGATTTGAAAGGATTACCGCTGGAAGGCTTCGTCGCGCACCTGCTGCAATGCATGGGCTACCACGCCCGCCAGACGCGCAAGAACGAGCCCAGCGTGGACGTAATCGCTCACAAGGATCACCTTGGCATCGAGCCTCCCATTATCAAGGTGCAAGTCAACAGCAGCCCCGGGACCGCAACCGATAAGGATGTCTCTGCTCTTTACGGCAAGCTTTCCAATGGTGAGTACGGCCTGTTCGTCACGCTTGGCACGTTTAGCCCTGCATCCCGCACATTTGAGCAGAGTAAGTCCAACCTAAGGCTCATTGACGGTGACGAGCTGGTGGAATTGATTTTTAACTATTATGAGCAATTCGATTCGCGTCATAAGGGCCTTCTACCACTGCGACGTATCTATGTGCCACAAGTGCTGGATTCAGACTAACTTCCGAAGTCCTAAAGATGCACTAGCTCCTTGTCTTTAGAAGGTGGGCTGAAAGTGCAGGTTGACGTCGTCAAGAAGTCGTAGCATCCTCACTAAACGGAGCCTCGAAACTCCGCAGACAGCGGTACCCACCTCCGACAAACCGGTGGGGTTTTTGTGCCTGATGTTTTGCAGGCGCAACCGACGTGATGCCTGCGTCGGGAGGGCGGCTAATACAACACCCGCAAGGGAAATACGCCCGCCGGCTGTCTGCGGTTTCGAGCCTCCCGACTTCCCGTCCGTCGCCTTGCGGCGGGCGGGCTGATTCCATGGAATGAGGAGCAGGCCATGTCGGACGTTGTACGAGATGTGCAGTCACCCCCGGGCTACTACCTGCCAGAAGGCGCGCAGTACCGCCTGCAGCAACTACGCGACCACATGCGCTTTTTGGCGCGTTTGGCACAGCCACGCACGCAGGCCGAGGAGCAATTGCGGCAGCCTGCCATCCACATGGACGAGTTGGCGTTTTGCTTGCAGCTGCTGGCTGAGCAGGCAACGCAGGCACTGGAACAAGTGCAGTGGCCCGCGCGGTTGGAGTCAGAGGCCTCTGACAGTGATCGTGCTGACGCCGGGGAGGTTGTATGAGCCGGCCCGTGATGACGTCGCCCCGCACATGCAGGCGAGCAAGAACCGACATGCAACGTGATGCGTTTGTCTTCGGCATCACCGTGGAGCAGGTAGATGCGCTGGATCAGTTGTTGCTGACCATCGCCGCCCATGGCGATGTGATCGCTGCCGGCAACGCCGATCGGCTGGACCGCTGCACCTTGCCCGCGCTGGGCAGCGCCATCTTCGATGCGGCCGGCGCCATGCGCACCATCCTGGACCAGTTGGCGCTTCAGCGCCTTTGATAATGGCCAGTGTGGTTGGGCACTGCTGACTTGCTGCGCCTTGCAGGTGCGCGGCAACGGTTCGCTTGGGTGCATGCTGTCGAGACGCCCTGCTGGGATTTACTTATCCTGGGTCACGAAGCGGTCGTCGGCCGGGCACTCGGCGGGCCGCTCTTCGGGGCAGGGCCACAAGCGCGCTGGAACGGTGTCGCGGCTTTTGAAATTGTCGCCTTCCCAGACCAGAAAGCCGGCGTGAACCAATCTGCCGTTATCGAAGGCGCGGTTCGCGTCAGGCTGCAATGGCTGCTCAGGATCGAACTCCATCACCCAACGGGCCACAGGCACCTGATCAAGCCGGGAATCGTCCAGGAACAACTGACCTCCGCCCTGGGTTTGATAGCGGTTATAGAGGTCGGCCCCCAAAGCGTCTTCGGGGCGCTGGATCGTTGTGGTGACGTCTTCTGCCTGCCCGTTGATGATGCGGTAGGCCCGCAAGCCGCTACTCAGGCGTTGGGTGCCCGCTTTGGCACAGCGTTGACGCAACGCACTGGCGGCTTCGTCGGTCAGTGCGTCGACTGGCACTTTACAGCTGACGCTGATGTTGACCAGGTATCCCACCACGCCGGCAGAATCGCCCTGAAAGCTGCGTGCCCAGATGTAGTAGGGCGTGCCGGGCTGGCTGGTGCTGGTGATTCGGATATCTGGTCGGGAGGGTAGGCGGGGTATGTCGACGACGTAGCTGGTGCTTTTGCCAAGTAATTGCTTGAGTAGCGATTGCGGTAATTGCAGCCCTGCTGTGGGGAGCGATAGCAGCGCGTCGATCACCTCCGGCGGAATCGGCCGGTAGTTGCCTGTTGCTGCCGTGCGGTTGTTGAGACTTGCCGTGCCGGGTAGCGATGGGGCCGCATCGTCATTGCGCTTGTCTTCTGAGCTGGATTCGGCAACAGCGCTCTTTTGTGGTGTAGCTGCATCAGACGGAGTCGCAGGCGCTTGCTGAGCGCATGCACTGAGTGCGGACATCAGCAAGGCCGGCCAGATCATAGAGCGAAAGACAGTTTGCATCTGTTACGGGCCTCCGATGGTTGGACCTTGCGGCTGTTGCTGTTGCTGCGCCTGTGTAGCGCTCAATTCCTGACTTTGTTGCTGGAGCCGTTGCAAGCTGGTGTCAACCGATGCGGCTGCGACTGTTGCTGTTTCAACAGGGATGCGTAGCGCTGCGGGATCGCCGCTCTGTCCTTGAACGAGGAAGATACGGGCGCCTTCAGCTTGGGCGCCAGTGGCGTTGCTTGCTACCACTTGATCTACGCGCGTCATGCCATTGGCCTTCGCCTCGTGTAACAGGGCCAGACTGTAGCTGTCTGCATTCTCGGCGTATCGACCGCCCATGGCGGTCAAGCGGTCGCTGATCTGCTGTTGCAACGCGTGGTCAGGGTGTCCCGGTGCGCGTGGGTCAGGAGTGGAGGCTGGGAGTTGCGCAACGTTCTGACCTTGATCGCGTTGCAAAGTCGTAGCTGGTGCGACCGAGGTCAGGACGTATTGCCAGCTGTTCTGCCCCGGGGTGCCCCGGACCGTGGTTACAAAGGCATCGTATTCATTGCCGCCGATAGTCTGGCAGCCGGCCGAGTCGGTATTGCTGCTGCTGCCACGATGAATCTTGAAGGTGTTGTTGAGGTCCTGGACGCCTTGCGTGTCCCTGGCATCGAACCAGCCGTCGCCATTGCTATCGCGCTCCACGCGGCGCTGTCCACCAGCGACAGCTGCCGCTGTGGGCCGTAGTGCAAATTCGTCAGGGTGATTGTGGCGCGGGTGCGTTGTCCTCCCCATTTGCGTTGTTCCTTCTGCCAAGCGACCCAAGTCGCGAACGTGGTCGTCATTGACGTCTTCGCCTTCGGTTTTAGGTCGAGTGACAACGTGCTCGAATCCAGGGCTACGTGGAGTTGTCTTGGCATGACCATCGTATTGTGCAGTCGGTTCGGTGGTCACATCATTGAACTCGCGCGCATGGCGGCTGCCGTCGGCATTCTTCCAGAGCACCACGATTCTGTCGTCATAAACACCGGTGCCGCGAGCGGTTGTGTCACCTGTCGTCGCGTTCACTCCTTGTGTTGTCTGATTTTCGTTGCGCAAGCCAAGAATGACGCGATCGCGCGAGGCGAGTGCTGTATGCGCATCGGTGTTACCGCGTGTCTCGACCATGCTGGCGTACACGTCATACTGCTGAGCCTGGGACAGGTTGGCAGTTTCGTCAGCATCTGGAAAACGTGGGGCCTGGCGCGCGGCATCCAGTCGAGCGATTGTTGTGCCCACCTCGCCAATATCTGCTGCGGTAAGCCCACCAGGCTGTTGAAGCGCAGCGAGTTGTTCGCTTGCACGCGAAGCGACTCTCCTGTCTAGCGCTTCTTGCACTACTGCTGGCTGGTTTTGGCGCAGGGTTTCCAGTCGTGTGACTGCTTCGCGCGTCTGACCTTGGTTGAGGAGGCGGGTTACCTCGTCTGCAGATGCGTTGATATCAAGTTCCGGCATATCTCTTTCCTTGAGTTGATGGGGAATCAGGAGGCTGTAGAGCTGGATAGTGATTTAACACTAAATATTCGACGGCTCAACTTGCCGGGTGCGTCTTCCATGATGGATATAACGCTTGTGCGCCGACTACACCGGCGCAGACTTCAAAATCCCCGACAAACTCTCGCGCAAGATCAACTGCAAATGCATGCGGTTGAGTTCCATGCCGCTGGTCATCACGTTGTGCAGGCCGCCGCACATGGCGGCCACGGCGAAGACGCGGGCCTGGAATTCCTGTTCGCTGCTGGCCGGGTCGGCGTGGCCGCGCAGCAGGCGCTTGAGCAGGGCGCTGAGGTGTTCGATCAGCGAGGCGCTCTGCCGGCGCATGAAGGCGGCCAGCACCGGGTCGCGCAGGGTGGCCAGGTGCAGTTCCAGGTCGATGCGGGTGCGCTTGATGTTGATTTCCTGCAGCAGCCATTCTTCGAGCAGGCCGGCGATGAAATCCACCACGTGTACGTTGGCCGGGCGTTCCACCAGCCACATCTGGCGGATGGCGCGCATGTAGTTGCGCTCCAGCAAGGCGCGCACCAGCGCGTCCTTGTCTTCGAAACGTTGCAGCAGGCTGCCGCAGCTGACCTTGGCGCGCTCGGCGATCAGCTCGAAGCTGGTGGCACTCAGGCCGATGACGTCGATGCACTGTTCGGTGGCGTCCAGCACCTCTTCCAGCAGCAGCTCTTCGCGCTCTTTTGCCGTGCGCAGCAACAGGACGTTGGACATGGGCAGCAGGGTGGCGGGGGGCTGCAGTATACAGGCGCGGCGTTATCGCCCCGTTGTGCCTGCTTGTTGGTGTGCTGTGTTGCGCGCGGTACTGAAACGCCCGCAGGCAATGGGTGATCGACCACGTTTTCACGGGCGCTGTGCGACACGTGGGGCTGATTTGTGCAGGAGATGGATGTGAGTGAGAAAAGTGCGGTGGCTGGCGTGTCCACCCAGTGGCCCGAGCGGTTGTGGGTGGTGCGGCATGGGCAGAGTTCGGGCAACGTGGCGCGCGATGTGGCAGAGGCGCACGGCCATGCATTGATCGATCTGGAACATCGCGATGCGGATGTGCCGCTGTCGGCATTGGGCGAGCGGCAGGCGCATGCGTTGGGCACGTGGATGTCGGGTCTGCCGCAGCGCGAGCGGCCCACGGTGGTGCTGTGTTCGCCCTATGTGCGTGCGCGCCAGACCGCCACAGCGGTGGTGCGCGCGCTGGGCCACGGCGACGATATGCTCAGCATCGACGAGCGCCTGCGCGAGAAGGAGTTCGGCGTGCTCGACCGTTACACCACGGCCGGCATCCTCGCGACGTTTCCGGAGCTGGCCGAGCAACGCAAGTTGGTGGGCAAGTTCTACTTCCGCCCGCCCGGTGGCGAGAGTTGGTGCGATGTGATCTTCCGGCTGCGCGCGGTGGTTGGCGATCTGCAGCGAAATCATGTGGGCGCGCGCGTGTTGATCGTGGGGCACCAGGTGATCGTCAATTGTTTCCGTTATCTGGCCGAACGCATGGACGAGGCCACGATTCTGGGCATCGACCGCGAAGGCGAGGTGCCCAACTGCGGTGTCACCGAATACGTGGCCGGCCGCGACGGGCAGGCATTGCAACTGGTGCGGACCAACTTCGTCTCGCCCGAGCTTGCCGATGAGCCGGTGACCACCGAATCCGACCGCCCGACCGGAGCACGCTGATGGCCACCGCACGCGTCCGCACGCTCAGCGCTGCCGCATTACGTGCGCTGCCGCTGCCATCGCCCGGTGGCGACAAGGAGCAGCGTGGGCGGGTGTTGATCGTGGGTGGGTCGATGCGTGTGCCGGGCGCGGCGCTGCTGGCCGGCGAGGCGGCACTGCGCGCAGGCGCGGGCAAGTTGCAGATCGCCACCGCTGCGAGCGTGGCGCCCGGCATGGCGTTGGCGGTGCCGGAGGCCCTGGTGCTGGGATTGGCGCAGAACGGGCAGGGCGAAATTACGCGTGGGCATCGTGCACTGGATGCGGCATTGGAAGCCTGCGATGCGGCGGTGATCGGGCCGGGGATGGCGTCGTCGGCGACCACCGCTGCCTTGGTAAAACGCGCGGCTGAAAAAGCGGTTTGCACGTTGGTGCTGGATGCGGGAGCGTTGTCGCGTGGCTTGCGTGCGCCGGTTGGGCGGCCATTCGTATTGACGCCGCATGCGGGCGAGATGGCGGCATTGGCTGGAGACGACAAGGCAGCGATAGAAGCGGCGCCGGGCGAGTACGCGCTGACCTATGCGAAGAAACTGCGCAGCGTGGTGATTGTCAAAGGCGCGGACAGCTTTATCGCCGGGCCTGAGGGGGCGCTGTGGGTGCATCGCGGTGGTGCGTCCGGGTTGGGAACCTCCGGATCGGGCGATGTGCTGGCGGGATTGATCGCCGGGTTTGCCGCGCGTGGCTGCGATGCGTTGACGGCTGCGTTATGGGGTGTGTTTGTGCATGCGGCGGCGGGGAAGCTGCTGTCGAAACGGATTGGGACGGTGGGGTTTCTGGCGCGTGAGCTTGGGCTGGAAGTGCCGGGGATTTTGGATCGGTTGGCGCGGGCTGCGCGATAGTCGGCTCGCGGACGATTTGAGTTGTTGTCCTGTTGAGCGAGAGGGCCTGGCTTGCGTGCCACTGGCGCGCGTGTCTGGGAGCAACGCGTGGGCGGTGGTGACTACGGGTGTTGGGGACGTGTTGTCCTGATCGGCATCTCTGTTGCTGTGTTGGTTTACGGGCTGGCCACCAGTCCGTGCAGACGTACCCTCATCCGGCCCTTCGGGCCACCTTCTCCCGAGGGGAGAAGGGAGCGTCCGGTGGTAGAAGGATGCATGGTTGCGCTCGTTTTTCGTGCGATGTTGCGGCGCGTTGGTCGGTTAGGCTTGCTCACCAACCTGGGAGGGTGCACGGTGAAGCGAACGATTGCGTGGTCGATGGTGGGGGTTTTGGGGGTTTGGGGCGCTGCGACTGAAATGGTGTTGGCATCTGCATCTGCACTAACAGCAACAACAGCAACAACAGCAACAACCGCAACAACAGCAACAACCGCAACAACCGCAACAACAGCAACAACAGCAACAACCGCAACAACCGCAACAACCGCAACAACCGCAACAACCGCAACAACCGCAACAACAACCGCAGTAACGCCGATTCCGATGCCGACATCGACGGCATCATCTGTCTCTACACCTGCATCGAAAGTGGTGGATGCCGCAGTTGCGGATGCTGCTACTCAGCCAGCAGCACCCGCCGGCACGCTACGCGTTTACACCTCTGCCCAAGGCGCAACGCAGCAGATGCGGGTCAGCACTGTCGAGGCACTCAAGACCGGGCATGCGTTGACGGAGAAAGAGAACAGCATCTTCGTCAATCCGCAGCACCGCTTTCAGGAAGTGCTGGGCATTGGCGGGGCGATCACCGATTCCAGCGCGGAGACCTTCGCCAGGCTGCCCAAGCGTGCGCAGCGCGAACTGCTCACTGCGTACTACGATCCGCAGAAAGGCATCGGCTACACGCTGGTGCGCACCACCATCCATAGCTCCGATTTCAGCAGCGCCAGCTACACGTACATCAAGGAAGGCGATGCGGCGTTGAAGAGCTTTTCGGTCAAGCACGATCAGCGCTATCGCATCCCGATGTTGCGCCAGGCCATCGCGGCGGCCGGCGGCAAGTTGACGACATTTGCCAGCCCCTGGAGTGCGCCAGCCTTCATGAAAGACAGCAACACCATGCTCAAGGGCGGCAAGCTGTTGCCCGCGTATGCGCAGGCCTGGGCCATGTACTACACACGCTTCATTGCGGCCTACGAAAAAGCCGGCATCCCGATCTGGGGCATCAGCGTGCAGAACGAGCCGATGGCAGTGCAGAGCTGGGAGTCGATGCAGTTTTCTGCGGAAGAAGAGCGCGATTTCCTCAAGAACCATCTCGGGCCCAGCATGGCCAAGGCCGGCTACGGCGATCGCAAGATCATCGTATGGGACCACAACCGCGACATGATGGTGCACCGCGCGCACGTGATCTTCGATGACCCGGAAGCGGCCAAGTATGCGTGGGGCATGGGCTTCCACTGGTACGAGACCTGGGCCGGGTTCGCGCCGATGGTGGAGAACGTGGCGGCGGTGGCGCAGGCGTACCCGGACAAGCATCTGTTGCTGACCGAAGCGGCAGTGGAAAAGTTCGACCCCGCCAAGTTGCAGTACTGGCCCAATGGCGAGCGCTATGGCACCGCCATCATCAACGACCTCAATCATGGGGCGGTGGGGTGGACGGACTGGAACATCCTGCTCGACCAGAACGGCGGCCCCAACCATGTGGACAATTACTGCTTTGCACCTGTGCATGCCGACACGCGCACGGGTGAGGTGACTTACACGCCGAGCTATTGGTATATCGGCCATTTTTCCAAATTCATCCGGCCGGGTGCGCGGCGGGTGAGTGCGGCCAGTAGCCGTAGCAATCTGATGACCACTGCATTTGCGAACCGCGATGGCTCACTGGCGACGGTGGTGATGAATGCCAGCGATGTGGCGATCCGCTACAACCTGTATGTGGGCGAGGCGTCGCGCGCGTTGGAGATCCCTGCGCATGCGATCCAGACGGTGGTGATGACGCAGTAAGCGTGGATGGTGGTCGCAGTGTTGGTGGGAGATTGCGTACCCTCATCCGCCCTTCGGGCACCTTCTCCCGGTGGGAGAAGGGGAGCTTTCGTGTCGTGGAAGCCGGCGGTGATTCATCGGTCGATCCACGTTGCACATCCGCCTTCTGGACACATCACCAATTGATGTAGCCGCTAACAACAGAACGCCACTAGACAGGTCGTGGGGGGGGGGGGGGGGGGGGGGGGGGGGGGGGGGGGGGGGGGGGGGGGGGGGGGGGGGGGGGGGGGGGGGGGGGGGGGGGGGGGGGGGGGGGGGGGG
>NZ_JBEOLS010000084.1:0-14195 GCF_040279205.1 Xanthomonas hortorum | reverse complement strand
TGCGCAGGCGCGAGCGCTTGACCGCATCGCTCCAGTCGGCCTTCCAGTCGTCGACCGAGAGCGTCCACGCCAGCCATGGCAGATGGCCGGCCGGGCACGTGTCCGGGTTCCACAGATCGGGGTACGGCAGCGGGATCGCCTCCAGGCGCTCGGCGACGGCGGCCAGGGCGCGTTCCATCGGCGTGGCATTGGGCGGCAGCGGGGAATTACTCATCGATGCCGGCGTGCACGATGTCGATCGCTGTGCAGTAGGCGGCCTGCGTGCGGCTGATCCGGATGTCGGCTGCAGGCGAGTCCAGCTCAACGCGCTGCACGCCATCGGCGAACAGCTTGGCCTTGATGGCCGACTCGGGCACATCGCGGCCGATGCGGTGTGCCTCATCCAGATACGCCTGCAGGCTGCGCAGCGCCTCGCGCATGACCACCGCCGAGTCGGGGCCGGCGTAGGTGTAGACGCGTCCACGGATGGCGTAGGGAACGATTTGCGCGCTCTGCACGGCGACTTCGTCCGTCATCGGCCGCACGTCGTCATCGGTGAGCATGGCGGCCACTTGATCGAGCAGCGCCTGCGGTGCGGTGCCATCGCCGGTGCGCGATTGCACGGTGACCAGCACTTGCCCAGGTGCCGGGCTGGTGGCGCTGGCGTCCATGACATCGGCGGCCGCACTGAGTGCGTGATAGATGTAGGCGCCCTCGGGGCCGGCCACGCTGAAGCCTTCGGGCGCCAGCTGGATGCGGCGGCGGAAGTCCACGTCCGACTCAAAGCTCGGCGCGACGCCGGCATCGGGTTGACCGGGATCCAGCACCAGGCGAGCGACGCCGAACAAAGCACCCAGGTGATCGAGATTGGTGCCGGTGGCGAAGGCCAGCATGGTCTGCTGCGCCTTGTCGTTGGCGCGCTGGCGAATCAGCAACTCGCGGGCCGCGAACAGCTGTAGGAGTTTGTATACCGGGTCCGACTCTGTGAGAGCGGAGAACTCAGGCAGTAGGTTTTGGAATTGGGCAAGCGCTTCGGCGAATATCGTCTCGAAGTTCAGTACCTCGATCAGATCTGGGGCCTGAAGTTTAGACAGGTCGACTGCAGTGAAAGAAGCCATGATGGTACCGATAGGAAACTTTTGTAGATTTCCCTATCGATGCCTTTAGACCAACACAAATGTCCTGTAGAACGACGCGCTACAAGTTGTGCCGACGTATCAAGCCTTCTAGTCTTGGGCCGATCTGATGCAGGTTCATGCAATAATTATGTTTAACGGAATTCACAGCAAATAAATATTTTCAGAGCTATCTACATATCTGCCACACAATGGCATTTACTATATCTGGACTGATCTTGTCTGCACTCGAAGCATTCTTTAACTATAAATGAAAATACGATATGCCTAACTTAAAAATTTAAAATATTTTACTGAGGCCCATTGAAGGTTGACGCTTCGCTTATGTCAAACGGCTTTCGCTAGCAGCAATGCTTTCCACTTTTTGATCAGGCATGCTTTGTATTCGTTTATACGGATTTGATTCGATGAAAAGTATATTAAGATCTCTTGGTCTCAAGTCAAGCAGAAGCAGTGCTCCGGAGCCAAGCTATCAAGCTCCATCATCTTCTGAGAACTCTCCGCAATCAACGCCGGAGCGGTCATCACCTCCTAGGCCTGCGGAATTTTCAGGATTGGCAAGTCGTCCGCGTCGTAAAGCTGAGTTGCTGGCTAGCGAATTGCAGAATTCGAAATACTCTAGCGCCAATGATTCGAGCCTGCACCAATATGCTAGGAATACATTGAATAACCTGGCCAATGGGATTCAGCCAACTCCTAGCGACACTATTATTGACATCGACAATTTGCATGAGGTGGTTGCATCTTATCGCTACGAAGATTTAAACCTCCGCGCATTCGATTCTGTAGGCGATTTTATTGATTCCCTTGAGGCCGGACGTAGTTCGCAAGGGCGGCAGCGCGCTATCGTGCGCGATTATCCTAACGTTCACCACTTCGCCGTTGATGTCAAACACCATGAGGATGGGGCATCTACGTTGATTGTGCTTGAATCTGCATCAGCCGCTAACGAGAAGGCGTTGCCGGGATATACAAAGCTCGCATCCATGCTGCGGTCAAGGTTTGGCGGCAGTGCACGCATGGTAGTGATTGAGGCAGAGGCCCAAAAGTCGTTGAATGACTGTGTGATTTTTGCATTGGATTTCGCTTTGGCGGCGTATCAGAAGCGTAATAGCGTATTTGAGGGTTGGCATGATAATTTGGCACGCCACGGATCAATTGCTGACCAAGGCGAAAGACATAAGAAATATGGTCCGTTTGATTCCGGACTATTTCGTAATTACGGAGTCTTTCTGATTAAGGGGTGGGGAGTGCTTCCCCCTATATTTTACAAGCACTGTCAGTCTCGCGAAGTTCTTCAAGGCGTGGAGAAGAGACAGCCTGGAAGCTTGGATACAAATGTCAGTACGGGAGAAAATAGAGAGCAAGATGAATCGCTTTCTGAGCGGATGGATGCTTTTACAGATAGTCGTGGTTATCGGCCGAGAAATATTTCAATAGAAGCCTCTCGCGCCACGAAAATTCGCCATGCATTGAGTCGTAGCTAATAAGCCTTTACGAGGCTAAGCGATTAATTAGCATTTCACGAATACGTGCGTAGTCAGCCTTCGCCAGCCCTAGTAAGGTGCGTTTCTCATAGCTAACTCTAGGCCCGTCTGGCCGAATTTTCTCGGCCAGACCTTCTTGATGCACGCTCGCAAGACGCGAGACCCGCCCCACAAACCCCACGCTTACGGCATTTGGGCTGGCGCTGACCTTGAGGAACTTGGCCTGCCGCAGCTTGGCAAACATCTTTGCGCGTTTGACGCGCCCGGACTTCTGCCGCAGCTGCTGCTTGCGCGGTGCGTACTGGGTGCCATCGGGCGCCTGCTGCTTGCCGATGCGCTGGCTCTGCGACCTCCGTAGTTCCGTGCCGATCTTGCGGGCCAGCGTGCGGCGTTCGCCAGGCTGCAGGCGCGCCAGCAACGGCGCTGCCCAGTTCTCAAGCGCGGTCAGCTCATCCATGTCGTATCGATCACCGGCTCGGGCGCATGCGTCATGTCATAGCCGCCGCCATCTTTCGCCGTCACCACCACGCGTTCGGTCAGCGGCAACTTGATCGACAGATCCACAGCATCGTTGGCGAGGATGTCGGCCTCGAAGGCGATGTCGCCACGGCGCGCGGGGTTGGAGAGCAGCTCGGACTGATTCACCTGCACCCATTCCAGCAGCGGCAGCATCACGCTGTCCGGGTGACCGGCGTAGTCGGTCACGATCAGATTGAGCGTGTACTGGTACTCGAACGATAGCCCCGGCTGGAACGTGCTGACCAGGCTGCCGGCGTCGATAAACACCAGCAGCCGGTCGGCATCGCGGGCCAGATCAGGCAAGGCCGCGACCAGATGCGCGCGCAGGCTGGCGGGCTTGATCATGGTGCCGCTGCCGGCAGATGCAGATCGATCCAGTCCTGCAGCGCGCTCAGCTGCGCGGCGGTGGCGTGGCAGCTGGTGTAGTTGTTGGCGACGGTACCGGCAATGCCAGAGAGCGTAATGCCGGCGGCCGGCGCATCAGGATCTCCGGTGGGCGGCCCGGCAGGGTGGCCCGTGGCGGCGGCGTCGTGCAGCCGCACAAAGCCAGCAGGGATAGCGCAAGCAGCATCGGCTTTCTGGGTGACATAGATCGGGATCTCGCGGGTGATGGTGGCGCCGGCTTCGCGCACGATCTGCACGCGGTCGACGTATTGCGTGACGACGGTGGTAGAGCCTTTGGCGCTGTCGCGTTCTGCCTCGGCCTGGCGCTTGGCCTGCAGCGCGGCATCGCGATCTGTCTGCGCGGCACCGACGCGGCGCTCCTGCCACACGCAGCCACCGACGAGCAGTGCAATCAGCGCCAGCAGGATGATCACGCGCGTGACCATCAGTTCACTCCCAGGATCTGCAGGGCGCGCTGCGTGCGCGTGACGCGATCGCTATGGCCTTCGGGCAGGCGCTTGGCGCGCACATTGCCCAGGTTGATCTTGCGGCCCAGGCCGAGCACATCGCCCGCATCGGCCAGCACGTTGAGCCCGTTGTCGTGCCAGTACGCCGCCGCAGCCAATGCGCTTGGCTCAACCTGCAGCAGCAGATCCGGCTGCTCTTCCACCGGCAGATCGATCAGCACGCCGATACGGCGGTAGTTGCCCCGGAAGGTGTGCTGCATCGGACCACGGCCTCGGTGGCGATAGCCATCGCCGCTGGCCTCGTTACCGTTGCCCAGGCGGTCGGCGTAGACGAAGTTGGCCAGGCCCACCGGATTGCGCAGGAACTTGGGTGCTTGTGCCGGCGTGATGCGTGCGCCGAAGACTTCCAACAGTCGTGCGCTGGTGGTGTAGGTCAGCCCTTCTTCCATGCGCGACAGGCTCAGGCTTTCGTGGCCGACCTGGCCGAGCCAGTGCGCGGCGCGGCGCTTGGTGGTGATGCCGAAGCGGTTAGCGGCGGCGAGCAGTGGGCCGTGCCAGCGCTGTGCGCGTTGCGCGGAGCACTGCATGATCGAGGCAAGTTGGGTATCGGTGAACATCAATCGACCTTGAGGATGCGCGCCACATTGCCCTGGGCGCGGTAGGTGAGCACCGCCAGCACGATCAACGTGCCCAGGTGCCAGAGACTGACTTGCGAGCCGGCGCCGGCCAGCAGGATGTGCAGCGCCTGGCCGCCGGTGCTGGCGATCAGCAACCAGGCACACCAGCCGGCGCCGCGCCGATGGCGGGCATCGGCCGGCCGGTGGTAGGTGAGCAGACGGACGCAGATGGCGAGCGAGGCCATCAACGTCAGGACGGTGACCAGGCTATGCACTGGGCGGACCTCCACGACGTAGGAAAGAAAAATCGAACGACTTGCTCTTTTCGATCAGGCCGAGCGTGAACGTGATCGCGCACGCCGCGCTGCCGAAGGCGGCCACACCGCTGGACTTGATCAGCGGGATCCAGCGCAGGATCTCCGGCGCCAGCTGATAGCCGGCGATCACGCTCACCGGGAAATAGATCAGCCGCGCCAACAGCGGTTGCTTGGCGGCGGACACCACGAACAGCGCGCCGCCGGCGAAGGCGCCGATCAGTGCATCGCCGTCGATGCCAGGCAGCACGGAGGCAAGGCCCACACCGGTGGCGATCAAAAAGCCGCTCGATACGGAGGTGGGTTCGGTCATCAGGTCAGTCCCATAGCTGCACAAGCGGCGTCATTGCCGCTGTGGTGGTGGTTACCTCGGGCAACTCCACCGGCGTTCCGTGCGGCAGCACGGCGCCCAGCTCGGCTAGGCCGGGATTGAGGAGATAGGTGCGCTCGACCAGGCCGGCCGTGCTGCCCAGATGGCGCCAGCACAGCAGGTCGACGGTGTCGCCTTGCATGGCATGCACGCGCATCAGATGAGCTCTACCGTGCTGCGCGGTTTGTCCTGCAGATCGCGCACCGCCCAGCGCTGGTCGCGGCGCAACTCAGTGATGCTCGGCGACAAGTCATCGGCGCGCTGGTTGGCACTGTCGGTGGCATCGAAGCTGCGATAACGCTCAGCCACCTCGACAGCAGTGGCACAGGCAACGGCGCGCAGATACAGCTGCACGCGGCGCGAGACGCCATCGACGGTAGTGCTGGGCACATCGGCCAACGCCGCGTAGCCGGCCGCCTGTTGCGTATCGCCCCAGGTCTGCAGTTCATCGTTCACCGCCAGCATCGCGGCGACGATGGCGTGGCGCAGTCGCGCATCGGTGACGGTGCCATCCAGGCGCATGCTCGCGCGCACTTTCGCCGGTGCGATCGCCGGCCAGAACGGCGCATTGGCGATCGCATCAGGCGCGGCGCTGGTGGTGCCGGTGGCAGTGAATCCGCTCATGGATGGCTCGGAAGAGATCGCCGGTGGTCGGGGCGTCACCGCAGCGAAGGATTGCTGTGGATCAGCCCCGAGCCGGCGAGGGTTGCGGGGACGCTCGGTTATGCGTTGGTGCCCGCAGGCTCAACGCTGAACTTCTTCAAGAGGCGCTCAGCGCGCTCCAGATCCTTCTTGCCGCCGCAGGCGCCATGCAGTGCGATGGCGCGCTGCAGATCAGCCACAGCGGCGGCGGCGATGGGTTGCGCCTGGTCGGCAGGCGTCTCATCGGTGATGCCTGCCAGCGATGCGCGGGCCAGTGCCAGGTGCAGCTTGGCGCGCACCTCATCGGGCATGTCCTGCTCGGCAGTCAGCGCGGCGGTGTCGGCCAGCACGGCCGCATCGAAGGTCTGGCCGGTCTTCTGCGCAGACAGCGCCGCCTCGGCAATTTCCTCGGCCAGCACGCAGCCCACCGTGCGCGAGAAGCGGTCAGGCATCTGCAGGTTGTGCTTGAGCACATAGGCGCCCAGCTCCAGCGCGCCGGCATAGTCGCCGGCATCAATGCGCCACACCATGCACGTCATGACGATCTCGTCCTGCGCGCCTTGGCCGCCGGCCAGCACGCCGGCCAGATACGGCACGTAGGTCGGCAGCAGCTGCACCTTGAGCGCAGCCTTGCCTTGGGTGGACTGGATCTGCTTCAGCCGCAGGCGATCGCTGTGCAACTGCGCCATGTGCTGTTCGTAGGCCGTTGCGCCGGCCATCAGCTGGTGCGGAGCGCGCTGCGCCGCTTCCAGCTCGGCGAGCACGCGGCTGTGGTGACGCTTGGCGGGACTGTCGGCCATGGCTTAGGCCTCGATCTCGATGTGCTCGACCACACAGCCCAGGCCGTAGTCTTCGACCACGTAGGCATCGTTGGAAGACTCGTAGTTCTCGATGCGGTCGCGCGCGGGCACTTCCTGGATATAACGGCGACGGCCGCCGGTCTGGTAGTAGATCGACAGGTTTGCCAGCGATGTCACCATCAGCGCGCCGTCCGGCAGGTACGGCACCTCGGCTACCTGCAGGCCGCCGACGCGGCGCTGGCTCAAGATCAGGTCGGTGGCGATCTTCTCGCTGGCCGGCTGGTCCTTGTTGACCATCGGGAAATACTTGTCGTGCATCAGGTCGCGGCCGAGCACGACCACCAGGCTCGGATCCTTGCGGTGCCACGGATCCAGCAGGTTGCTCACCACATCGAACACCAGCGCGTCGAGGTTGCGGTAGTCCGCACCATCGCCGGCGCCGATGACCATCTTGCCGGCCGTCTTGCCGCTCGCCAGCACGCGCTGGGCAGCGTTGGTGCGGTATTGCTGCAGCCAGCCGATGTTGACGTCTTCCAGCAGCGGGAATGCGGCGCGGTCGGTGTCGGCAGCGGCGTGTGTGCCGTTGAAGCCGATCTGCAGACGGTCCAGCGCCTGACGCTTGACGATGGCATCGCGCAAGCGCGCCTGGAAGTCCGGAAACTTGGCCCAGGCATCGAGCAGCGCATACGGAATGGCCGTATCGAAGTCGGTCTTCTTGGCGACGTAGTCGTTCTTGTCGAGCGCGGCCACGTTGCGCGGGGTGCGGGTCTTGCCGGCGCCGGTATCGGTGCGGCTGGCGATGCTGCCAGTGACGCCGATGCCCACTTTTTGGCCGGACAACTCGTCCACCGGGATGATGTTGATCTTGGACAGGAACTCGCTGGATTCCTGCATGCGCGTTTCCAGCTTCTGCTGCACGGTCGGCTCGACGGTGAAGGAGTGAAACGCATTGCTGACGCCGTTGATCTTGGCGATCTGCTCGGCAAATTGGTTGAACTGCAGGCGGGTGGCGTTTTGCATGGTGGCTCCGAAGGGTGTGGCGCTGCGGCGTGTGTGTGGTGTGGGATCAGCAGTCGGTCAGCACGGCCGCGCCGCTGCCGGTGACCACCGGGCGTGCGGCCTGCGTGGGGTCGGCCTGCTGCGACAGCGACTCGCGCAGCTGCGCCAGGTCGTTCGCCAGCTGCTCTTGCTTGTTCTGCTGCGCGGCGTGTTCGGCCTGCAGGCGGTTGAAGCGCTCGTCCTGACCGCGCACGTGCTCGGCGATCTCTTCGATGCCCTCGCCGAGGTCTGCGAACTGCGCGGCGGTGATGCTGGTGGCGTCTTCGCTCTTGAGTGCGGTGCGGATCCGGTTGAGCAGGCCGGCGACGGGGCCTTCGCTGACCTCGCTAAATTCCAGCGCGGTTTCCTCGGCGACGGTGAACAGGTTGCCCGGCGACTGCTTGCGATCGGCCAGCGGATTGGCGTCGGGGTGTTGGCTGGCGAAGCTGAGCATGGAGGTGCCCAGGCTGGCCGGCGAATCGGTCACAGCCAGGCCGACCAGATACGCCTTGCCGGTGTTGGCGAACTTCTCCTGCACCTCGATGCTGGTGTAGAGCTTCTGCTTGGACTTGTTGATGGTGATCAGGTCGGCGGTCGGCTCGATCTGTGCGAACAGCGCCAGGCGCTTGGTGCCATCGATCTCGACCTCTTCGGCCTTCACTGCAGTGACATCGCCATACGCACGGAACGGCGAGTCCGGCAGCAGGCTGCGCATGTGCTCGATCCAGATGCGGGCGTTGTAGGTCTCGCGGTTGTAGGTCGCGGCCATGTCATCGATCCAGCTGCGTTGGATCGTGCGGCCATCGGTGGTGGCGCCTTCGACGGCCACGCGGAACCAGTTGGAGCGGAACTTCTTGGCCTTGGCCGACATGGGTGTCCTTTGCGCTGGGTACGTTTGCGATGACCCATGGTCAAACGCGACGCACAACGCAGCAACGCAATCACCGTGTAAACAAGGTGATTACGCGTCGTTGAACTGTCGGGATTAAGAGGTGGGCTGCACCCTGGTCGGCATGCAAAGCGTTGCCACCCAGCTCCCGATGGACACCCGCAGACAGGCCAAGTTCCTGTACTGGATGGGATGGCGCGTGACCGAAATTGCGCAGGCCATCGGCGAGAACGAGAAGACTGTACACAGCTGGAAGTCGCGTGACGAGTGGGATCGCGCAGACAACGTTGAGCGCATCGGCGGTGCGCTCGAAGCGCGCCTGGTCGTGCTGATCATGAAGCCGGAAAAGTCCGGCGGCGACTTCAAAGAAATCGATCTGCTGCATCGGCAGCTGGAGCGCCAGGCGCGCATCCAGCGTTACCAGGGCGGCGGCAACGAAGCTGATCTGAATCCGGCTGTTGCGAACCGCAACGCCGCCCCGAAGAAGAAGCCCAAGCGCAACGACTTCACTGAGGAACAGGTCGAGCAGCTGACCACCGCGTTCATCGACGGCTGCTTCGACTATCAGCGCGATTGGTACCGGGCCAGCAACGAGCGCACCCGCATCATCCTCAAATCGCGCCAGATCGGTGCAACGTTTTACTTCGCCCGCGAAGCGCTGATCGATGCGCTCACCACCGGGCGCAATCAGATCTTCCTCAGTGCGTCCAAGGCGCAGGCGCATCTGTTTCGCGGCTATATGCAGCAGTTTGTGCGCGAGACGATCGACGAGACGCTCTCCGGCGGCGACAGCATCGTGTTCCCCAACGGCGCCGAGCTGTTCTTCCTCGGCACAAATGCGCGCACAGCGCAGGGCTACCACGGCAATTTCTATTTCGACGAGTTCTTCTGGACCTACGGGTTCAACGAATTGAACAAAGTCGCCAGCGGCATGGCGATGCACAAGAAATGGCGCAAGACCTACTTCAGCACGCCATCGAGCATGGCCCATGAGGCCTACACGTTCTGGACCGGTGAGCGCCGTAACAAGGGCAAGCCGGCCGCGCAGCGGATCCAGATCGATGTCTCGCACGATGCGTTGGCCGGCGGGCGCCGCTGCCAGGACCGCGCTTGGCGGCAGATCGTCAACATCCTCGACGCCCAGCGCCGTGGCTGCGACCTGTTCGACATCGACGAGCTGCGCGAGGAATACAGCCCGGACGCGTTCGCCAACCTGTTGATGTGCGAGTTCGTCGACGACGGCGCCAGCATCTTCCCGCTGGCGATGCTGCAACCGTGCATGGTCGACAGCTGGGTCGAATGGGGCCAGGACTACAAACCGTTCGCCGCGCGGCCCTACGGCGATCGCGCGGTGTGGATCGGCTACGACCCGGCCGAAACCGGCGACACCGCCGGCCTGGTCGTGCTGGCGCCACCGCAGCAGCCCGGCGGCAAGTTCCGGCTGCTGGAGCGGATCCAATTCCGGGGCATGGACTTTGCCAAGCAGGCCGCTGAAATCGAGCGCATCACGCGCCGCTACTGGGTGACCTACATCGGCATCGACACTACCGGCATGGGCAGCGGCGTGGCGCAGCTGGTGAAGCAGTTCTTCCCGAATCTGGTCACCTTCAGCTACTCGCCCGAGGTCAAAACACGCCTGGTGCTCAAGGCGTTCGACGTGATCCACAACGGCCGGCTGGAGTTCGACGCCGGCTGGACCGACGTGGCGCAATCGTTGATGGCCATCCGCAAGACCATGACGGCCAGCGGCCGCCAGTCCACCTTCACCGCCGGCCGCTCGGAAGAGACCGGCCACGCGGACCTGGCGTGGGCACTGTTCCACGCGCTGCAGAACGAACCGCTGGAAGGGCGCACCGCGCGCAACTCCGGCTTCATGGAGATCTCTTGATGTTGACCGACCAGCTGCCCGCCACCGCGCCTGCAGCGCCAGCAGTGCCCGCACGTACCGAGGCGTTCACCTTTGGTGACCCGACGCCGGTGCTCGACGGGCGCGGGGTGCTGGACTATCTGGAGTGCTGGCAGAACGGGCGTTGGTACGAGCCGCCGGTGGCGCTGGATGGCCTGTCCAAGACCACGCGCAGCAATCCGTTTCTGCAGTCCGGGCTGATCTTCAAGCGCAACATGCTGGCGCGCACGTTCAAGCCGCACCGGCTGTTGACGCGCGAGGCCTTCGAGCAGCTGTCGCTGGACTGGATCACGCTGGGCAATGGCTACCTTGAACGCCGTCGCAACCGGTTGGGCGGTGCACTGTCACTGGCTGCGCCGCTGTCCAAATACATGCGGCGCGGCGTCACCGAGGGCGAGTATTTCCAGGTGCGCACTTGGCACGACGAGCACGTGTTCGAGCCCGGCAGCGTGTTCCAGCTGCGCGAGGCCGATGTCGATCAGGAGCTCTACGGCCTGCCCGAATGGATGCCGGCGATGCAGTCCGCGCTGCTCAACGAGTCGGCCACGCTGTTCCGGCGCAAGTATTACAACAACGGCTCGCATGCCGGTTTCATCCTGTACCTGACCGACCCGCAGCAGAGCCAGGAGGATGTCGACGCGTTGCGCAACGCCATGAAGGGCGCCAAGGGGCCGGGCAACTTCCGCAATCTGTTCCTGTACTCGCCGGGCGGCAACAAGGACGGCTTGAAGCTGATCCCGGTCAGCGAGGTGGCGGCCAAGGACGAGTTCAGCGGCATCAAGGGCATCACCCGCGACGACATGCTGGCCGCGCTGCGGATACCACCGCAGCTGATGGGCATCGTGCCGCAGAACGCCGGCGGCTTCGGCTCGATCCGTGAAGCCGCTGCCGTGTGGGCCGCCAACGAGCTCGAACCGCTGCAGGCGCGCATGTTGAAGATCAACGACTGGGTGGGCGATGAGGTGATCGCCTTCGCCCCCTATGCGCCGCCAGCGGCCGCGTAATCCTTTCCCACTGCAAGACCACGCAATGCTCAAGAACCTCCGTTGTGGCGAATGCGCCCGCCTGCTGTGCAAGGCCGGCGCCTTCGATGAAATCCAGATCAAGTGCCCGCGCTGCGGCACGCTCAATCACCTGAAGGCCGAGAGCCTCATCACCGATCGCCGCGAGCGAATCCAAGAAGGCTCTCACCATGAAAAACCAGCTCCTGCAGGGCGACGCCCTGACCATCCTGCCCACGCTCGAGGCGAATTCGTTCGACGCACTGATCACTGATCCGCCTTACGCGAGTGGCGGTCTCACTGCTGTGGCACGGGCCAAGCCGCCATCGCAGAAGTACGTCCAGGGTGGCGGCGCGCAACTGCACGCCGACTTCGTTGGCGACGAGCGCGACCAACGCTCACACCTGAAGTGGATGCATCTGTGGTTGTCCGAGTGCGCGCGCGTGCTCAAGGACGGCGCACCGGTGCTGCTGTTCACCGACTGGCGGCAGCTGCCGCTGACCACCGACGCGCTGCAGATCGCAGGCTTCACCTGGCGCGGCATTACTGTCTGGGATAAGACCGAAGGCGTGCGGCCGCAGCTGGGTCGCTTCCGCAACCAGGCCGAATACATCGTGTGGGGCAGCAAGGGCAACATGCCGCTTGATCGCCGTGCGCCCATACTGCCCGGCGTCATCCGTGAGTCGGTGCGCAAGGCCGATAAGCATCACCTGACCGGCAAGCCCACAGAGTTGATGCGGCAATTGGTGCGGATCTGCGAAGTGGGTGGTCGGATCCTTGACCCGTTCGCTGGCAGCGGCACGACGTTGGTGGCTGCGCACTTAGAGGGTTTCGAGGGAGTGGGAATTGAGATGACCGACCAGTACGTCGCCGTCATGCGTGAGCGCCTAACGCAAGTGTAACCACCACCGCATGGATCCACAGCGAGCCGCTCAGCAAGGCGGCTTAGCTGAAAAATTTGTCGAGTTCGCTTTACCTTTGAAGATGGTGGGTATTTGATTTTTTAGCAAAATTTACACACCATCCTTGGGCCACCGGCAAAGGAGAAATTTAAGTGAGCTTCGAAATAAGCGAGTTGAAACGTAGTAAAAGTTACGCCATGCAAGAAGTTCACTTTTCAGGCGGACTTCGCGGACATCTTACTGAGCAGGGCTGGAGTCTTCTTCCCATACCTTCTGATGACGAACCTGCTGCGCTTGTATTTCGTGATGCTGTAGCTCACAAGCAATTTGCCGAACAGTGTGGTGCATACTTCCTCGGGATGTGCGCCAAGTATCGAAATAGCCCAGATGATGAACGCAATTTAATGGAAGTATGGGAATACGGCTCGCGAGATAGCGCAAGTCAGCTTTCAGCTGCTGATTCATGGGCTGCAATATCTTTCCGGGCTGGTGAGGTTAAAGATAAGGAATACTCAGCTTCAGCCCAGTTTATATCTAGGCACTTAAGAGCTTCTAGTGCAAGACTGAAAGACATCTCCGATGGTTATCACGAGCAATTGAGATGGGCGCTTGAAGATAACGTGAAGGTTGGTGAGTGGTTTTCCAATGCGCCTCTATTAAATATACATTCAAACTTTCATTCGTTGGCTACAGAGCTTTGTTCTGCTCGCGATCACTTGGCAAGAGTAGCCGCAATTCATGTGGGAGCCGGGGACAATATTGACAACCTGGCGCGCTTAGAAGGATGGCTAAAGAAGTCAAGCAATTTAGAATCGAGAAAAAATCCACTAGTTTCTTTACTATTGACTGAGCTTGGCACTGAAAGCAGTCCTGGTTGGTTACGTCAATTGGGGTTGATGAGAAATAAAATGATACATAAAATTCCAATGGGTGGGGGTGGTGAATATTCGTCACTCACTTTGGATGAGGTTAATACGATATATGGTCCGATAAAAACAATTCGGCTCGGTCAGTCGCCCAGTAGCCCTGGTGACGTAAATGGCAAGGATGATCCATTGATTGAGATTGGTGCTATTTGTATGAAATTAGAGAATTTGTGTAGGGCCTCTTGGAAGCTTGCCAAATATCCAGCTAAGCCCTTAACTCTTTTCAATTCTGAGAAAAAGTCAGGGCAGTGATTTGATTGAATCGCGCATTTTGGGTCTTGAGAATTTTGTTGGCTTGGCCGTTTAGCGCGTTTGGGATTGGCGCAAAGCGATCACTCGGTATTGGCTACTCTCACCATAGCGCGGCCCCTTCTTCTCGAAGACCGCGCATAGTCTGTCCTTGCCGCAGGGAACGAGGTCAGCGTCGGCCAACAGTTTTAGATAGGCAATTTCAGACCGGCGCTGTGCGGCTTCTGCAATAACTGCTTTGGTACTGTACAGCGCGTAGCCTGCGACGATCACGCTTATAACACCCGATACCAGCATGGCAATTGATGCGATCCACATGCGTCGGGTGGCGGTTGTTTCAAGGGAGTGCTGTGCCTGTGCATAGCGCTTGGTGGCCTGCTGAAGCGTCTGCTCAGCGTGGTCCATCTTCTTGTTGAATCGCTCTGCCGACGGCTCCAGCGTCTGCGTCAATGCCTGGTTGCTCAATTGCGTCAGCCGGGGAAGCGCGTTCTCCACCACCCGGTTGACGCGTTGATCGGCGCTGTTGACTGCGGCCTGCAGAAGCTGCATTTGATGACGTACGAGATCCT
>NZ_JBEOLS010000083.1:0-14208 GCF_040279205.1 Xanthomonas hortorum | reverse complement strand
GTGGATATCCGCTGGACCGCAATGGACGGCGTGGAGCGCTATGTCGAGATCGATTTCGAGACGATCTTTCCAGGCCATTTGATCCTGCACAACGTCCCCAAAGAGGATGTTGATGAATTTTTCTTGGTCTATGGCTACTCGGCAAACGGGCGGCATCACGTTTACATCTTGCTGGAAGTCAACGACCGCACCATCAATGTCTATATGCGGGCCGATGTCCTGACCAAGCACCTGGCGGACCCCGAGCACGATCCGCACATAAAAATCAGCCGTAACGAATTGATCCTGGCCTGGACCAAGACCTACTGAGCGAGCGCTCGATATGGACAAGAAGATCGTTCTGCAGCTGGGTGAAGATGGTCTGCCGCTGGATGACGTGTCGCACTATGCCGCGACGCATGAGCATTTGCGTACGTACGAACAAGCAGCCGACGAACTCTATCGGTTCAAGGTGCCGCAGCTACTGGATCGTGCCGACCCGCACTCCTATCTAATCGTGGGCCTGATGGATGGCACCGGCAATGATGCCGACAAAGATCCGTTGCATGCCACCAATGTCGCCAAATTTCGTCAGCAAGTTAGAGATTTGAAAGACGCTGGCGTGGAACGCATCCGCGTCGAATACATCGAAGGCCCCGGCACCCAGGACGAAGTTCTGGCGCGGACCGTGGACAGTGCAACCGGCCGCACAAGCCTGGCGCGTGCGAACGAAATGTATGAGCGTTTGAAGACACAATCACAGAATATCTTCCAGGCCGATCCCGAGGCCAAGATTGCTTTTCATCTTGAAGGTTTCAGTCGCGGTGCCAGCCAGGTTCCGCTATTGGCCCGCATTATAGACGCACGCGGCATTCCCAATCTGAAGGGCGGCATTCGCGGCATCGGTGAAGACGGGCTACCGCTCTACAACCGCTATCACCAGCCTCCCGGCCTGACCCCGATGAGCGTGGGCCTCTACGACCCGGTACCCACCGGCTATATGGAGCTGTTCGACCGCCGCTTGCCGCCGTCGGTGGTATCGGGCTTTCAGCTCAGCGCTGCGCATGAGCGGCGTGGACTGTTTCCAGTCGATCTGATCCTGCCGCAGGGGGTGTCAGGGGGTGGCCGCTTCTTGCATCTCACCGTGGCCGGTGCGCACTCGGATCTCGCCGGTACTTACTTGCGCGGTGGCATCGGCGTGCGCAGCCTCAACCTGATGACCGATTACCACAACGGCTTGCTCAGCGAGCCATTGCTGCCGCGCATGCACGAGCCGACCGATGCGCGCATGAATGTGATTCACCGCTCGGAAGAGGGCAATGTGCTGTTCCGCAACACGCCGAAGATGGACCGTGCCACGTCCGCTGGGCAGGTGCATCAACTCACCGCCGACTACGCGCGTTATGCGCAACCTGGCGAGGTGGTGCAACTGCCTTCGCATATGCCCGAACCGCTGCACAGCGCATTTGCGCCAATGGCACAGACCGCACGGCCGGTGCAACGCAGCCCGCAGGTGGCCGATGCCGCGTTGACAGAGGGTGATGCGCTCACTGCACGCCTGTTGCGCACGCCCGGTGTCGAACTCCGTCCTTACCCACCACCGATGCTCGACCGCCCTGGCGTCAGGGCCGCCGGGGCGCTGGGCGTAGCCGCCACGCTCTACGAAGCGACGCAATCCGGCGAGAAAATCGGCGCGTTCCTCTCGCAAGACAACCCGCTGGCCGCACGCTCGGAACTTGCACATTTTGCCGGCCGCAATGTCGGCGGCTGGGCCGGCGGCACGGCCGCTGCGTATGCGTTGGGTGCCTCCGGTGCTGGCCCAATGGCGCTGATCGCGGCCGATGCGTACTTCATGAGCAAGGCCGGCGAGAAGGCGGCCGATCTGCTCGACAACCGCGCCATTTACCAGCAGACCGACCGCCAGGGTGTGCAGTGGGCGTTCAACGGCACCGCGTGGTCGCGCGAGGGAATGGCTGATGCCACGAACGATGGCAGCGAAAATCCCAATTCCACACGGATCACCGCCAGCTACGAAAAAGCCCGCGAACTGAATTACCAGGCCACCAATGCAGCGGCGGAACTGGCGTTGCGCGACGCACCTTCGCCACAGAATCCCTATCGCCTTCCTGCGAGCGACACCGACACCCCGAGCCTGAGCGCCGCCGACTGGATGCGCGATGCATCGGATGGCCAATGGCATCGCCAGATCAAGACCGGCATCGCGGGCGCAAACGATCGCGGCGTCTACGTGCAGGAAACCGCATCGCCACCGCGCGCGGCAGAACTGGATGCGCAAGCCGAGGCGGTGATCGCCCGCAACATCGCCAACAGCCCTGGCGCCATCGCCGCGCGCTATGAACTGGCCTATCACCGCAGTGGCTGGGCTACGGACGGTCTTCCGCTCTCCGACGCAATGCAGCAGGCCTTGCCGAATCCAGACGCGCTGACTGTATCGGACGGCCAGCAGTATCGCCGCGATGCCGACGGCCGCTGGACGGGCGAGGCCGGCGCTGCGGCGGGCAATGTCGCGCGGGAATTGGACACCACCCGCGCGATCCTGCAACCTGCCTTGGCAGAGCATGCTCAGGCGGTTGCCTCCATCCAGCAATCACCGCCATCGCCGCAGGACGTGCAGCGCGAGCAGACGTTGTATCGCTACCGCCTTGTGGGAACGGAGTTGCAGCCACAGTGGCGCGAGGCGATCGAGTTGGCGACACAGCGCACGCGCGACACAGCTGGGCTCTCCGGCGATGGCGCGATGCAATTGCAGCGCGGGCCAGGCGGCGTGTTCGGGGCCGACAGCCCGATTGCCCATTTTCAGCGTGGGCCCGATGGCGTGGATCGCATTGCTGCCGTTACCAGCAGTGAAGAGATCCGTCAGGCCCTGAGCGAAGTGCAAGCGCAAAGGCAATCGCGTTCCTCCTCTGCCGATGTGCTGGTGCAGCGACTGACATCCACAGCGCAAGCAGCCGAGGGATCGACCGACAGCGACACGTCGAGCTCCAACGCATCTGCCAGCCCGCAGCTGGTGATGGATATGCAGGTGCGGATGCAGGCAGCCAGCGCCGCACAAGCGCGTCAGGAACGCGCACAGCAGGAACGCCAGGCGCAGGAGCAGCAGGCTGCGCAGGTGCGCGAGCACACGTTGCAAGCGCAGTCCGTACATGAAGAGCGTGGGCGCGCCGCACAGGCGCTGCAAGCCCACGCAACGCTTGCGCATCAGGGCCAGGTGCTGCAGCAACGGGAGCAAGAGGAAAAACAAGCACAGCAAGCACAACACGCCCAACAGTGTGAGCAGCAACGCCAGGCGCAGGACACACAACAGATCCAACAAGAACAGCGCCAGGTTCAGCAGCGCGAAGCTCAGACACCCCTGGCGCAGGATGCCAAGCAACACGAGCAAGAACAGCAACAAGCGCAGAACGCTCAACGGCATGAACAACAGCCGCTTCATGGCCCGAAGGCGCTGCAAGGCGAGCAGGCGCAATCGCTTCAGGCACAACACGCGCAGCAGCGCGAGCTGCCGTCCATCCATACGCAGAGTGTTCAAGAGCGCGAGCAGCATCAGGCACGGGACGTACAGCAGTACCAGCCATCGCAGTTACAAACGCAGGATATTCACGCGCGCGAACAGCAGCAGCGTCAGGTCCAGACTGAGCTCGCCCAAACCACGCCAGAGCAGCAGGCCCAGCGCGGGCAATTGCATACGATCGATATCGCTCCGCAACAGGCGCAAGGCCCGCAAACGCTAGAGTCCGGCACACAAGAAGCCACGCAACTGTCACAGCAGACCACCGCGAGTGCGCATGCATCGCCAGCATATCCGCAGCAGGATGCGGGTGCGCATACCGGTCAAGAGCTGCCGACGATGCAAGCCTCGGCTGCGCATCATGAAGCGTTGGCGCAGCTGACAAAAGAGCAAGCGCACGCGCATCTTGGTCAGATGACGAACGCGCTGCCTGCTCCGTCGCTCGCTACATCGATCGTTGTAGAACGCAGCGACGAGCAACAGCAACAGACGCCGCTGCCTTACGTGCTGGAAGCGCCCAATGCCCCAGCAGCGTTGCCATCGTTTGCACACCTTGCACAAGCGGCAGCGCCATCCCTGGCCACGCCGACGGCCGACCGTTCTACCGAGATGCCCGAGGGTGTGGCCGATGCGCGGCAGTCGCCTTCCGTGTCCCAAGCAGCTGAGCAAGATCTTCTTGCCACACCTGTGCTTGCGGATCCAGACTCCTGGGAGGAAATAACGCGCACCATGCGTGCGCTCCGCATCCAGATCGAACAGGATCTCGAAACAGAAACCCGCGTCGCAGAAGCGCGGCAAGCGCGCGTGGAGCGCGGTGAGCAGCCGTTTACCGAGCTGGAATTACGTAATGGGTACGATCCCGATGGCCCCTCCGCGCTCAGACGGCCAGCCCCCGCGCCAGCGGACGCCGTGCCGCAACGCTATGCTTTTGCTGCCGGTGCGCAAGCGGTTGGCGAGCAGGACGATCGGCCACCGCCTACGCGCAAGAACATCACCGGCGATCCCGATGTGGATGATCTGCTGTACGCCCTCGATTCCAAGAACGATCTTGCGATCGAACAGGCATTGAGCCGGGTCGCCAACAGCGCGTATAGCAATGCCCTCGCACAGCAGGGCCACGAACATCTGGAAGCCAAGGCATTGCAAGAGGCACAGGAACAGGTGACCACGCGCCAGGCATTGGGCATGGACGTCTCAACAGAGGTACAGACCAGCCGTGGCCCGGTGATGGTGATGACGCTGCCACAGTTTGCCAATGCACCGGCGATGCAAAACGGCCCGCAAGGTGACGGAGGTGGGGGTGGCGACGGTGGTGGTGGAGGAGGGGGCGGTGGAGGAGGGGGCGGTGGAGGCGGCGGGTAGCTGGAAGACCATGCACACAGTGTAATTTTCAGGGGAATATTATGGACATGAAGAACACCTCGGCGCTGCCTGAAGCCAACCAGCTGGACCATGCGACGCGAGAATCAATCAAGGCCATGGCAGGACTGATCGCGGTGCTGCAACAGCGAGAACAGTCCTTGGAAGATCTCGTGCGGCAACAACTGCAGCTGCTACAGAGCGCGGTCAATAACGCCGATCAACGCGTCAATCGCGTGGTGGAGAACGCGCTCCCCCGGCTGACGCAATTGACCAATCAGGCGTTGACGCAGGCGCTGGAACCGGCGGTGGAGCGATTCAACAAGAAGGTGGTCGATGCAGACCAGACGCTCCACCACGCCACCTACCGCTATACGCAAGCACAGCAGTCTCTGGAAACAACAGCCACGCGACGCATGTGGATCGGATTCGCTGCGATGATCGTTGGGGCGATCATGTGCGTGGGCGCGGCTGGTTACGCTGTCAAAGGCGCAACGCCGATTCTGGCCGAAGCCAAACAGCGTCGTGCAGAGATCGACTATCTGGATCGTGTGACCCGCGCCAACCTCGTTGCCTGCGGCGAAGACAGGCTATGCGCCGAGTTCGAGAAGAAAGGGCCGCGATACGGTGATCGCGGTCAGTATCGTGAGATCACGCTGCGCAAATCCACGTTGCAATAAATGCCCGCAAACGTCTCCGATTCCGATGAGGTCCGATCTATCTGCATCCGGATTGTTTCGTCGATATCGTGCCTGAGTAATTAGATACGGGTCGCGTACTTTTCGTCATCGGCCAGCGCTTGCGCGATGACCGAGGCGATTGGGCCCTCAAGCGTTCTCGCCGACCCGCATACACCGGCCTGTTTGCAGACATCGCCTCGGCGTCATCTCGGCGCCAACATCGTCAACAAGCCACGCGCAGCGTTGAAACGATCCGCACCTTCCGGTAGCGGCAGCTTGATGCGTAGCTTGTCCGGGCCGTCCATGGTGTAGATCTTGGGCTGCTTCTGGATCATCTGGATCACCGCGACCGGGTCGATCGACGGCTTGGCCTCGAATACCAGACGGCCGCCGTTTTCGCCCAGATCCAGCTTGCGCACACCCAGCGCGTTGGCCTGCAGCTTGAGCTCGGCAATGGCGAACAGGTGCTTGACCGGATCCGGCAGCAAGCCGAAGCGGTCGATCATTTCCACCTGCAATTCGCGCAGGGCATCGCTGTTGCGCGCGCTGGAGATGCGCTTGTACAGCGTCAGCCGTGTATGCACGTCGGGCAGATAATCTGCGGGAATCAACGAGGCCACATGCAGCTCGACCTCGGCACCGCGCACTTCGTCGCCGGCATCCAGATCGGGCAGGTTGCCCTGGCGAATGCTGCGCACCGCACGTTCCAGCAACTCGGTGTACAGGCTGAAGCCGACCTCGGCCATCTGCCCGCTCTGGTCCTCGCCCAGCAGCTCGCCGGCGCCACGGATTTCCAGATCGTGCGTCGCCAGGGTGAAGCCGGCGCCGAGCTCGTCCATCGAGGCGATCGCTTCCAGACGCTTCTCGGCATCGGCGGTGATCGAGCGACGGTCCGGCACCACCAGATACGCGTAAGCGCGGTGATGCGAGCGACCGACGCGGCCGCGCAACTGATGCAACTGGGCCAGGCCGAAGCGGTCGGCGCGGTTGATGATGATGGTGTTGGCGTTGGGAATGTCGATGCCCGATTCGATGATCGTGGTCGACAGCAACACATTGAAGCGCTGCTTCTGGAAATCCAGCATCACCCGTTCCAGCTCGCGCTCGGGCATCTGCCCGTGCGCGATGCCGATGCGCGCCTCCGGCACCAGTTCGGACAAGTCGCGCTGCATGCGCACGATGCTTTCCACATCGTTGTGCAGGAAATACAGCTGCCCGCCACGACTGAGCTCGCGCTGGAAGGCCTCGCGCAGCAGCGCGTTGTCCCAGGCAGTGATGAAGGTCTGCACGGCGAGCCGGTTCGGCGGCGGGGTGGCGATGATCGACAGATCGCGCAAACCGGCCATGGCCATATTCAGCGTGCGCGGAATCGGCGTGGCAGTGAGTGTGAGCAGATGCACGTTGGCGCGCATCGCCTTGAGCGCTTCTTTCTGGCGCACGCCGAAGCGCTGTTCTTCGTCGACGACGACCAGGCCCAGATCCTTGAACTTCACGTCTGGCTGCAGCAGGCGGTGCGTGCCGATGATGACGTCGATATCGCCGCTGGCGACCTTCTCCAGCTCGGCCTTGATTTCCTTGGTGCTCTTGAAGCGCGACAGCACTTCCACCTTCATCGGGTAATCGGCGAAGCGGTCGCGGAAATTGCGGTAATGCTGCTCGGCCAGCAACGTGGTCGGCACCAAGACGGCAACCTGCTTGCCGGCGCTGGCCGCAGCGAACGCGGCGCGCACCGCAACCTCGGTCTTGCCGAAGCCCACATCGCCGCAGACCACGCGGTCCATCGGCTGGCTGCTGCCCAGATCGCGCAAGGTGGCATCGATGGCGGCCAGCTGGTCGGGGGTTTCTTCGAACGGAAAACCGGCCGCGAACGGCTCGTACATCGCGCGGTCCACCTGCAAGGCCAGACCGGCACGCGCACGGCGGCGGGCCTGGATTTCCAGCAACTCGGCCGCCACGTCGCGGACCTTTTCGGCGGCCTTGCGCTTGGCCTTGGTCCATTGCTCGCCGCCCAGCGAATGCAGCGGCGCGGTCTCGGCCGAGGCACCGGAATAACGGCTGATCAAATGCAGTTGCGCCACCGGCACATACAGCCGGTCGCCCTTGGCGTATTCGATTTCCAGGAACTCGCCGGGCATGCCACCGGCATCGAGCACGATCAGCCCGCGGTAGCGGCCCACACCGTGGTCCTCGTGCACGATCGGCGCGCCTTCGGACAGCTCGCCCAGGTCGCGGATGATCGCTTCCGGCTCGCGGCCCACACGTCGCGTGCGACGCGGCTGGTTGGCCCGCTCGGGAAACAGCTGGCGCTCGGTCAATACCGCAATCTGCGGGGTGTCCAGCGCAAAGCCGTCTTCCAGCGGCGCCACGGTAATACCGAAGCGCAGCTTGGGCGCGGCCAGGAAGGCGGGCAGGTCGGCCACCACCTCCGGCTTCAATTGCGCAGCGGCCAGCACTTCCATCAAGGCTTCGCGGCGACCTGCCGAATCGGATGCCACCAGCACGCGGCCCGGGTAATGGCTCAGGAACGAGGCCAGCGCCTGACCGGCAGGTGCGTCTTTTGCCGCCACCGGCAGCGGCGGCAACGGTTGGTCGCCAAGCGCGGCGGCCTCGTCGATACGCGGATGGTCGCTGGCCCAAACTTCGATGCGCGCAAGCTTGTTGAGCCGCTCGCGCAGTGCATCCGGCGATTGATACAGCTCGTCCGGCGTCAGCAGTGGGCGCTCCACATCGTGACGGCGTTGCTCATAGCGGTCCTGCGCCTGCGCCCAGAACGTGTCGGCCGCGTTGGACACGCCAGTGGCGATCAACGGCAGCGTGCGCTTGTCCAGATAATCGAACAAGGTAGCGGTCTTGCTGAAGAACATCGGCAGGTAATACTCGACCCCCGACGGCGCCAGGCCCGATTTCAGATCCTGATACAGCGCGCTGCGCCGGGTATCCACATCGAAGCGTTCGCGCAGGCAGGCCAGCACGCGTTCGATGCTGGCATCGTCCATCGGCACTTCGCGGCCGGGCAGCAATTTGACGGCATCGACCTTGTCCAGCGAGCGCTGCGATTCCGGGTCGAAGGCGCGGATCGAGTCGATATCCTCGTCCAGCAGCTCCACGCGCAACGGCGTGGCTTCGCCCATCGGAAACACGTCGAGCAGGCCGCCGCGCACTGCGAAATCGCCCGGGTCCATCACCTGCGGCACGTTGCGGTAGCCGGCGCTTTCCAGGCGGCGTTTTTCCGCATCCAGATCCAGCCGCTGCCCGACCTTGAGATCGAAGCTGCCACCGACGATGTAGCTCAGCGGCGCCAACTGTTGCATCAGCGTCTGCACCGGCACGATCACCACGCCACGGGTCAGTGCGGGCAAACGGTGCAGCGCAGCCAAACGCTGGCTGATGATTTCCGGGTGCGGGCTGAACTGGTCGTAGGGCAGGGTTTCCCAATCGGGAAACGGCACCACCGGCAGCGTGGCGTACTCGCCAAGCAGGGCATGCAGATCCGATTCGATCTGGTGCGCGCTCTGGTTATCGCGCGCGATCACCAACAGCGGGCCGGCATGCGCCTCGGCGGCGCGAGCGATCGACCATGCCAGCGCAGTCGGCGAAGCGGGGGCGCGCCAATAGGCACGAAGCTGGCCGGACTTGGGCAGCGGCGGAGAGGGGAAGGTGGTTGGCGACGGCATCAGCCGGCAATTTTACCAGAGCGCCCGCTGCGACCGGTCCATCCGGTGTGAAAGCAGGCGTCTGGCCACCTGCGCAGAAGGGCGCTGCAGGGTCTAGCGTTACGTACCGCCTTTCTGGCACCCGGCAAACCTTGGCAAGCACCCCGTGGTGCAAGATGCAGTCGGAAGCGTAGGTCAAAATCCGAGTCGGTCGAGGGCGCGATGCCCTCACCGCTCGCGGGACACGCCGCAAGTACGTCCATGTAGGCTCGGTGGCGGCATCCATGCCGCCACACGGTCCCGCAATCGGTGAGGGCACCGCACCAGACAGTCAGTCGGTTGTTTTATTAAAAGCCTGTCGGTTGCTTGGCTTGTTTTGGGAAGCTGAGCGGACGCGCCGTTATCCAATCAATGCAGGTCATGCATTGCTTGCACCCTGCACACCGATCATCTCGACTGGTCCTTGCCCGCTCACCGTCGCGGGACCTTACGCGGCATGGATGCCGCGTAAGAGCCTACACGGACGTACTTGCGGCGTGTCCCGCGAGGGTGGGCGGGCAAGGGCCTTGCAACCAAGCGACAGATCAACCGCTCTGCAACTGATCTATCCGCACTGTCCAATCACTTCCACACCAAGCGGCATTTCAAATAGCCATGCACACCGATCATCTCGACTGGTCCTTGCCCGCTCACCGTCGCGGGACCTTACGCGGCATGGATGCCGCGTAAGAGCCTACACGGACGTACTTGCGGCGTGTCCCGCGATGGTGGGCGGGCAAGGGCCCTGCAACCAAGCAACAGATCAGCAGCTCTGAACCAAATCCCGAATCCCGAATCCCGAATCCGGGCAAATCAGGCATCAAGCTCGAGAACCATACGCACCAGCTCCGGCGAATCCGGATGCGGCTGCGGCTTGAAGCCCAGCGACTCGGCCAACTGCAGCATCGGCACGTTGCTTTGCAGCACATCGCCGAACAGGCAGTCCAGATACTTGCGCCGCGCCCACTTGACCAGCTTGCGCATCAGCTGCCGCCCCAGACCCTGGCCGGCGACGAAGCTGCTGACCAGGATGGTGTACTCGGCCTGGCGGGTGCCCGGCACCAGCGCTGCGCGCGCGACTGCGCCAACCAGCGCCTCGCCCGGCGGCAACTGCTCGGCGGCGACCAGCACGATCTCGCTCTTGGGATTGGGATGGGTCAGGCGCTGCACCATCTCCGGCGTGATTTCGGCGGAGGAGCGCACGAAGCGCTCGCGGATTTCCTCCGGTCCCAACAGGCTGAAAGCCCCCTGCAGCGGCGGACCGTCCTCGGGACGGATCGGTCGGAGCAGAAGGGTGCGGCCATTGGGCAGGCTGAAGTTTTCATGCCAGGGAGGCATGCGATTGCGAATGGCCATGACCGGTGTTCCTTAAAGATCGGAAGATTCTGGCACCAGCCCAGCGCACAACCGTGAATGAATCCGGTGCGCCGCTGGGGGCCGTTTGGAGGGTGGCAGTGCTTCCCACCTCACTGTACCGAGCGATACCGTGATCCAGTCGTGAGTATGCAGCTGCGTTTGCCGGCGCGCAGGGCGCCCGGCCCCGACGACTCAGGCGTCCTGGCGCAGCCACTCCAGCCGGGTCGAGGCACCGGCCTCGCCGAGGTGCTTCTTCAGCACCGGCAGCGCAGGCGCCAGCACCTGGTCGAACTGCCACGGCGCGTTGACGATCAGCAGCCCGCTGCCGGTCAGGCGCAGCGGCGAGTCGTCCGGGCGCACCTGCAGCTCGGCCACCAGCACCGACTTGGCCGGCAGCGTGGCGGCCTTGCGCATGAACGGCTGCAGGCTGCGGCGCAGCTTGATCGGGTACCACACCATGCACATCGCCTGCGGCCAGCGCGCCAGGGTCTCGCGCACGCTGTGGATGACCTGCGGGTACTCGGCCTCTTGCGACTCGTACGGCGGGTCGATCAGCACCAGCCCGCGGCCGATCTTGGTCTCGCCCGCGCGTGGCGGCACGAAGGCGCGAATCGCCTCATAGCCATCGCCGGCATGCACGCGCACGCGGCTGTCCTTGGCGAACAGGCGCTTGAGCGCCTCGGCCTCTTCCGGCTGCAACTCGCAGAACGCCATGCGGTCCTGCTCGCGCAGCGCTTGTGCGGCCAGCAACGGCGAGCCGGGGTAGTGGTTGATCTGGATGCCGGCGGTGGGCCGCGCCGGTTTCTGGCTGGGTGTGGACGGGCGGGCAACGGTCTGGTTGTCGGCCTGCACCGCGCGCAGATAGCGTTCGACCACCTCGGGCAGGGTCGACTCGGCCATCAGCCGCATCACCCCGGCATCGGCCTCGTTGGTCTTGCGGCTCTCTTCGCCACCGAGCTGGTAGCGCCCGCGCCCGGCGTGGGTGTCGAGCACGAAGAACGGGGTGTCCTTGCGCTTGAGGGTGTCGATCAGCGCCAGCAAGGCGATGTGCTTGAGCACGTCGGCATGGTTGCCGGCATGGAAGGCGTGGCGATAGTTCATCGCGGCAGTGTACGGGCCGCGCCAGCATGCGGCTATGCTGCGCGCCATGTCCGAGTCCCCCGCCCGCGTGCTCGTCGTCGAAGACGAAGCCGCCATTGCCGATACCGTGCTGTACGCGCTGCGCAGCGAAGGCTATGCGCCCGAGCATTGCCTGCTGGGTCGCGATGCGTTAGCGCGGCTGCGCGCCGACCCGGCCGATGTGGTGGTGCTGGACGTGGGCCTGCCGGACATCAACGGCTTCGAGGTGTGCCGCGCGCTGCGCAGTTTCAGCGACGTGCCGGTGATCTTTCTGACCGCGCGCAACGACGAGATCGACCGCGTGCTCGGCTTCGAACTGGGCGCCGACGACTACATGGCCAAGCCGTTCTCACCGCGCGAGCTGGTGGCGCGGGCGCGCGCGCGGCTGCGTCGCCGCAACGTGGTCGCAGTCGCGGAGGCGGGCTGGCAGCCGCATGGCGCGTTTGCGATCGATCGCGAGGGCAGCCGCATCCGCTACGGCGATGCGCTGCTGCCGCTGACCCGCTACGAGTACGCGCTGCTGTCGGCATTGTTGCAGCGCCCCGGCGCGATTCTGAGCCGTGCCCAGCTGATGGACCGCGGCTGGGATGCCAGCGCCGATAGCGCCGACCGCACCGTCGATACCCATATCAAGACGCTGCGCGGCAAGCTGCGCCAGGCCGGCGTGCCGGCCGACCCGATCCGCACCCACCGTGGCCTTGGCTACGCGCTGGAGCTGTAGGCATGGGCGAGCGCGGGCGTCGCGTTGTTCTCCAGGCCGGGGGCGTCTGACATGCGGCTCGGTCTCAAGCTGTTCCTGGGCTTCTTTCTGATCGTCGGGCTGGCCGCGTTCTTCGTGATGCGGGTGTTCGTCAACGAGGTCAAACCGGGCGTGCGCCAGGCGATGGAATCCACGCTGGTGGATGCGGCCAATGTGCTGGCGGAAATGGCCAGCGGCGAATTGGCCGGCGGCACCATCGCCACCGGCAGCTTTGCGCGCAACGTGGCACAGGCGCAGCGGCGCGACCCCAAGGCCTGGGTATGGCGGTTCCGCAAGAACGACGTGGCCTACCGCGTCACCGTGACAGATGCGCGCGGCGTGGTGGTCTTCGATTCGCTGGGCCGCGATGTGGGCCGTGACAACTCGCGCTGGAACGATGTCTATCGCACCTTACGCGGCGAATACGGCGCGCGCTCCAGCCCCGAGGTCGATGGCGACCCGACCGCCACGGTGATGCACGTGGCCGCGCCGATCTATGCGCCGAATGACCCGAGCAAGTTGATCGGCGTACTGACGCTGGCGCAGCCCAATCGCAGCATCGACCCGTTTATCGAAGCCAGCCAGCGCAACATCCTGCAGCGCGGTGCCTGGTTGATCGGCATTTCCGCATTGATCGGCATCTTGATGACCTGGTGGCTGATGCGCGGCATCGGCCGGCTTAATCGCTATGCGCAGGCGGTGAGTGCGGGCATTCCGGTGCCACCGCCCAAACCGCGCGGCGATGAAATCGGCGACCTGGGCCAGGCGCTGGAAAGCATGCGCCGCAAGCTGGAAGGCAAGGCCTACGTGGAGCAGTACGTGCAGTCGCTGACGCACGAGATGAAAAGCCCGCTGGCGGCGATCCGTGGTGCGTCCGAGCTGTTGGCCGAGCCATTGCCGGAAGCCGATCGCCAGCACTTCGTCGCCAGCATCCGTGCGCAGGAGCTTCGGCTGACCGAGACCATCGACAAGCTGCTGGCACTGGCCGAGGTGGAGCAGCACGGTTGGTTGCAAAAGCGCGAGCGCATCGCGGTGGCTGGCTTGCTGCAGGCAGCAGTGGATGCAGTGCTGCCACGCGCGACAGCGGCCGGCGTGCAGGTGGAGATTGATGTCGCATCTGATGCAGCGCGCGAGCACTACGTGCTCGGCGACGGGTTTCTGCTGCGCCAGGCGCTGATCAATCTGCTGGAAAACGCCACCGCGTTTTCGCCGGAAGGCAGCACCGTGCACTTTTGCACGCAATTGCACGCTGAAAAATTGCAGGTGTCGGTGCAAGACCGCGGCAGCGGAGTGCCGGATTACGCGCTGGAGCGGGTGTTCGAGCGTTTCTATTCGCTGGCCCGCCCGCAGACCGGGCAACGCAGTTCCGGACTCGGCTTGCCGTTCGTACGCGAAGTGGCGCGCCTGCACGGCGGCGAAGCGACGCTGGACAACCGCGACGGTGGCGGTGCCGTGGCGACGTTGCGGCTGCCGGCTGGCTGATCTGCTGCTTGGCTGCAGGGCCCTTGCCCGCCCACCATCGCAGGACACGCCGCAAGTACGTCCATGTAGCAACTGTGTTGATCAGGGCCTCAACCCGCGACCTTTGAGCGGTTTCCTTCAGGCGCGTTCATCGGTAGGTGCCGGCTGCTGGCCGGCACGCTTTTTTGCGTTTGCGCATGGCCGTCAAATGCGCTCAGGCGGGCTGCATGGCGGCTCTTTCATCGCGCACGCGCGCATTGAGGATGACCAGCATCTTGCGCATCACCGCCACAA
>NZ_JBEOLS010000082.1:0-15324 GCF_040279205.1 Xanthomonas hortorum | reverse complement strand
ACACGCCGCAAGTACGTCCATGTAGGCTCTTACGCGGCATCCATGCCGCGTAAGGTCCCGCGACGGTGGGCGGACAAGGACCAGTCGAGATGGTCGGTGCGCAGGGTTTTCAGCAAAGCAATCTGTAAATTCCCTGGTGCGGTGTCCTCGCTGATTGCGGGACCGTGTGGCGGCATGGATGCCGCCACCGAGCCTCCAGGGACGGATTCACGGCGTGTCCCGCGAGCGGCGAGGGCACCGCGCACTCGACCCACCGAGCTTTTGACCGAATCTAAACGTCGCGACGATTCAACATCATCTCTGTGGCCGTAAGCTGATTGCACGATGTAGACGAATCAGTTGCAGAGCGATAGCGCTGCCGCTTCGCTGCAAAGCCATCGACCGAGCCTGCCTCAGGCAGAAAACGTATGCGGCTCGGCCGCAAATGCCACTGCCAGTGCGCCCTTGCCCACGTTGACCATGCCGGTCAGGCTCATCACGCTTTCGAACAATTCCACACCGTGGGTCTGGCAGGCGGCTTGCAAGGCGGCGTAGCCGGGCAGGGCGTGCAACTCGGTCAGCTCGCCGCCGTAGCCTACGCATACGGTGGGCGTCATCAAGCCCTCTCGGAGCTTGCGCACGGTGAAGCCGAACAGCTTCTCTGCGGATGGCTCGAAGCCCTTCAACTTGGCGACTGGTTCGGTGACGCCGCGATACGCGCGCAGCACCGGCTTGATATCCAGCGCACTGCCCAGCGCGGCGCTGATCAAGCCCACGCTGCGATCGCCCTTGGTGCGGGCACGCGCACGCAGGTAATAGAGATCGCGCGGAATCATGTAGCCGTAAGTGTGTTCGGCCAGCTGCTCGAGCCGGGCGCGAATCGCCGCCACGCCCTGGCCCTGCTCGCGCAGGCGCACCGCCTCCACCGCGGTGATGCCCTGGCCGGCGAACAGGTTGAGCGTATCGATCACGCGCAGTGCGAACGGCGAGGTATGACCTGCCGCCTGGCGGATCGGCTTGTAATCGTTGAGGATCGCGAAGCTGGCCTGCATGGCGTTATCGAAGATCTGGCTGCGCAGCTTGGAGACGGTCAGGCAGAACACGTGGTCGTAGTCGATGACCAGCCGCTGCAGGAACAGATCGCGGATCTGGTTGACCGAAAACGGTGTGGTCTCCGCCTCGTGACCGCGCTCGGCCACGTGCGCGTGCAGGAAGCTCAGCGTGGCCTCTTCATCACGGTGATCGGCCAGCACTGCTTCGCCGATGCGTACGCTGATCGGCAGCACGATGACGTTGTTGCGTTGGATGAAGTCCTGCGGCAGATCGCACGCACTGTCCACCACGATTCCGATGCGCATCGTCGCCCCCTTCGGCTGTTGCGTCGTCTGTAGTGCGAACGCTATCGCAAAACTGCCGTGGCGCGTAGGACTATCGCCTGGCGCGTCGCTGTCGTGGTGCAAGGCGACGCGTTCATCGGCGTGATGCAGCCGTCGATCAGTGACGACAGGCAGCAGCCACAGATACATCGCGCAGGGCATGCACAAGCGATCGCTTGCGTGGCGCAATCGCTGCCTGCGCGTGATGCGGCTCTGCACCATTCCTGGGCGCGGCGTTGTGTGCCTCCTGACTGATACATCCTGCTGGCAGCCGATAACGAACACAAACTGAGGACCCGCGCACGCTTCGCGTGCCAGATAGCACCCGTTATGGTGCATGGCGAGCGAGGGCTGCCGGAATTGCTATAGCTCCGCTCACAACGGCGCTGATAGGGTCCGACGCCACCGCTACAAGGCGGCTTTCGACAACGCCGTACTGGCGTTGCCGCGCGGAACCCACACGGAGAGTCAACATGCACAACAGCCAATCCAGCACCCTCACTCACACCGGTGCGCAGGCACCGACCACGCGGCGGCGCGCATCGCGCTGGTGGAAAGCAGCATTGGCAATCGGTCTGGTGGCGCTTGCGCCGGTGGCACTGGCCGGGCCCTACAAGATCTTCGGCAACCACTATGCGTGGGTGAATAATTTCAACGATCCCAACAACATCATCCAGGGCACCTTTGGCACCGGCAGCACGCCGGAGTTGACCGTGACCTTCAACTTCGCCGACTACAACCTCTACGGCTACCCGGCGATCGTGCGCGGCTGGCATTACGACTGGAATCCGACCAGCGACACCTTGTTCCCGAAGCAGATTTCCTCGCTGAGCAAGATCCCGCTCAAGTTCACCTATAGCGCGGGCGGCACTAATCTGGCCGGCGATTTCGCCTACGACATCTTCTTCCGCTGGGATACCGCCAAGGGCAACCCGCAGCTGGAAGTGATGATCTGGGGCGACCACAACTCCTGGCCGATCGGCACGCTGACCGCGAGCAAGGTGATCACCGCCGGTGGACGCACCTTCGACCTGTGGGAAGGCTTCAACTCCGGTGCCGGCTACTACGTCTACACCTTCATCCCGACCGGCACGGCTGGCCAGCCCACGCTCAAGACCAGCGGCAGCCTCAACGTGGATGCCAAGCCGTTCCTCACCTGGCTGCAGACCAACCGGTCCAAGGATGGGCGCTACAACAACAGCATGTATCTGCATGCGGTTGAAGCGGGTTTTGAAGTGGTGCGCGGCAATGGCTGGGCCAAGGTCAGCGCCACGCTCGACGCACAGTAATCTGCAATAACGTGGTCTTGTGCGCGGCGCATGCATGCGTCGCGCATCGGATGGGGCCACGGTGATCGGTCTGCAGGGATGGCCATGTCCTCGCCCCGTCAGCGCGAGGGTGTCCGTTGCCAGTGGCGCAACTGTGTCGATGGCGCCGGATGCGTAATGGTCGTTCGTTCACGGCTCGGCGCGTTGCGCTGCACGCCGGTGGACGAACGTTTATCCATCCATCATCGGAGTCCACCCCATGCAGTTGCACGATAGTTTCCGTTCGCTGACGTCTGCTGGTTCCAACCTGTTGCCGCGCGCTGTGGCGTTGGCCTTGGTGCTGGTCGCATCCAGCGCCAGCGCCGCTACAGGCGAGACCAAGGTCTACGGCACGCAGTACGCGTACAACAATAATTTCAACGACAAGAACAACAACATCAAGGCCACCTTCGGGTCAGGCAGCACGCCGAGCATGACCGTGACCTACAACCTGCCCAGCGGGACGTTGTACGGCTACCCCGCCATTTGCCGCGGTTGGCACTACACGATGAACCCGGCCACCGACAGCTATTTTCCGCATCAGGTGTCCAAGATCGGCAGCCTGAGCGGCGCGGTGGCGTTCACCACCAGCGGCAGCGGGCAGACCGGTGACTTTGCCTACGATCTGTTCTTTCGCAAAGACGCCAGCAAGGGCGACCCGCAGCTGGAAGTGATGATCTGGGGCGCCAACAATTCCTATCCGCTGGGGACGCTGACCACCGCCAATGCCATTACCTCCGGCGGCGTGACTTACGATCTTTGGGAAGGCAACAACTCCGCTGCAGGCTACTACGTGTACACCTTCATCCCGCATGGCACTGCAGGCAACAGCAATGCGTTGCCGGCCAAGGGCAATCTCAATGCGGACGTCAAGGCGTTCTTGACCAAGCTGCAGGCGTTGCGCGCCGGCGATGGCCGCTACAGCAATGCGCTGTATCTGCAGGTGGTGGAGGGTGGATTCGAAGTCACCGGCGGCATGGGATCGGTGTCGCTGAGCGGGTCGATTACCGCAAAGTAAACACGTTGATCGCCAGGTTGCGCGTCACTCTCGAGCAATGCGACCGGTGTACGCGAAGCCGCAGATATGGATGGGTGTGCCTGCCGATATCGCGTGGCGATGTCATGCCTTCGGCGGTCACGCAGCGGTGTCATTTTTGCTGTTGAGCGTTCGCCATCCACCGCACGGGCTGCGTGCGGTGGATGGCGACGCAAACAATGTTACAGCGCCACCAACTGGATGCTGTCGAACACGATGGCCGGGCTGAGAAAGCCGTTGTCCGGCGATCCCGACGCAATGCCGATCTCGATGCGGTTGCTGCCGGCCTGCAATGCCGATGCCGGAATATCCACCTCGTACAGCGTGTTGTTGCCGCGTGTGGTGCCCCGCGTAATGCCGCGTGTCTTGGGTTGCGAGGGCGCAGGCGGGACGGGGCCATTCCAGCGCGCATTGACGCTGATCTGCGGGCGCGCGCCGACCTGGCTCAGCGGCACGAAGATGCGCAGGCGATAGCCACGCACTTCATTGGAGGCCAGCGAGAAATCGATGCGGCTCGGCGTATTGATACCGCGCCACTGCACAGCGGGAAAATTGCTCACGCTGCTCGATCCAACGGTGTAGGTGACCGGCGTCCAGCTCATGCGCTTGTCGGAAGGGTGTGCGCGCGGCAGCAGATCTGCATGCCGGAAACCGGCAGCCGTGCCATCGGTAGTGCCGATCTGCCACTTCAGCGTGCCCGGCAAGGCGACGGCCTGCAGCGCAGCCTGGGCCGTTGCATTGGCGAAGACTTCAATATCGCGTTGCGCCACTTCCAGTTCGTTCTGATACAGCGTCATGCGGTAGCGGCCCGGACGCACACCGGCGATCTGATAATCGCCGCTGCCATTGGCGGTGGCCCAATACTCGGCTTGATCGTTGCGCAGGCCGACCACGGCCGGCTGGCCAGACAGCACACCGCTGACCCTGCCGCTGACCGCACCGCGCCCGGCGCTGGCCAGATAACCGCTCAGGCCCAGGGTGGCATCGACAAAATCGGTGTTGAGCTGCGCACTGGAGGGCGCACCGCCATCGGTAAACAGCAAGCCATACACGCCATGCAGCCCGCCACGAAACGCCTCGGTCTGGGTATGGTCAGAGTACATGTAGTTGTACAGCTCGTGCGTGACGCGGGTTTTCTGCGTGGCGATGTCCTTGAAGAACGGCCCGCCCGAACTGCGCTCGCGATTGCCCATCAGCATGAACGCCGCAACCCCCGAACCGCTGACCCCATGCACCTTGTCGTCGATCATGCGGCGTGCCGAGTAGAACTTGGAACTGGTGCGTCCATCCGGCAGCAAGAACACATCCTCGCTCTCGACCGGCGTACCCACGTTGGAGTCGGGTTCCTGCTGTGCATTCGGCAGCTTGGCGACATTCAAGCGGGTGACGAAGCGCAGCTCTTCGCCGCCGACCTTCGACAGTGTCGGTGCATAGGTTGCCATGTAGATCGCGTTGCGGCCTGTGCGTGCAATGTAGTACTGGGTCAGGTCGCCGGCCTTGGCCGAGACCACGATCGCCCCACCCACCGTGCGCGCCTCCACGCTGGCGCTACCCAGCCCCGAGGCCAGCTGCGTGCCCTTGGACTCGGTGGTCTGCAACTCGTTGTCGCGATAACGCATCGACACGATGTCGCCATTGCTGGCGTTGACCGAAAACACCAGTTGGGCGCCGGTGTCCACGATGAAGCGATCACCGCTGCGGGTGACGCCGAAGGCAGCCATGGCAGGTGCGCTGACGCTGCCGTAGAACAACAGTGCGCATGCCAGGATGCGCAGGGTAGGGCGGGGCATATCGATCTCCGAGTGGGGGTGTCGCTGTGATGCCGACGCGCGATGCTAGGCGAGCTGGACAGCGACCACGATGACCACGCGTGCAGAGCGTGCGCCCTGTTCGAAGTGGCGTGCCGAAACGCAGTGGAGGTCACGCTCTCTGTCTGCAACCTGGGGGCGCGAAGCGACCGATGGACGGTGCTGCCTGCATTTCACCGCAGTGACATGCGTCAGTGCAGCGCGTCGCGCGCCGACTGGATCGCCAGCACCCACTGTTCGCGTTTGCCGATCACGAAGCGATGCTCGCCACCATCGTCCAGTTGAACCACCAGCGAGGTCGGCGCAACCGGCAGCAAGCCGAACAAGCGTGTCCAGCGCAGTTGCATCGCCTCGATCTGCGCCAGATGCACGGTCAACGATTGGGTCTGGATATTGAGGGCATGCGGCTGAAAGTGCAGCGCATCGGCAGTGAGGATCAAGCGCCCGCCCACAGCTTCCAAGCCACGTTGCAGATTGGCTGGCGCTTGCCGCAGCACGACGCGGTCGATCGAGCGCAATCCGCTGCCCTGGAACAGCGAGGTCACCGCGGTACCCCTGCCATGCAGATCGGCCGCGTCTGCCGGTGCAAGGCCGCGACTGTTTCGATCAGTGCCGATGGTGAAACGCAAGACATACGGTAGACCCGGGGGAGTGCATCACTGCTGCGGATGTCGCCCGGAAGCCGCAGCGACACGGCATGACAGCACATCGCCGATGTACGCCACGCCACCGCCGACCAGATACATCGCCAGATCGTGCAGGGTGGCGGTGTTGCCGAGCGCGATAGCTGCGGCGCTGCCGGGACGCAGGCCGAGCCGGTCGGCCAGATGGATCGCCTGCAAGCCTTCGATCACGCACCCGGTCGCCACCGCCAGCAGCGCCGCCCAACGCGGTGAGAGCGCAAGCACACCGCGCAATCCGCAGTAGACCAGGATCACTGCCAACACATCGCCCAGGCTGCCGCGCACCCACGGCCCACCGAGCCGACCGGCGCCGATCGCCACTTCGATCAGCAGCACGGCAAGTGCGAGCAGCAGGTAGAACATGCGTGCGCGTGGGGACATCGGCATCAGGGTGTGCCTGCCAGATGACAGCCGTGTGTGCTCTTGGCATGGGAGGCGCCGCGCGGCGCAATCCCCCTTCCTACGTGGGCAGCGGTGCAGCACATCACACACACGCTCACTACGAACATGCGCGTTACAAGCAGGCTCGTTACAAGCACGCTCACTTCAGATACGCACGCGGCAACGGTCCTGCCTGTTGCATGTAACGGTCGCGCAGGTCGGTCTGGCGCGAGCGCATCGGCATGTCGCGGCCACCCAGCCACACCTGTTCGGCATAGTGGGCGACATCCAGCGGATCGCCGTCCCACAGCACCAGATCGGCCTGCTTGCCGACCGCGATGCTGCCGATGCGATCGGCCACGCCGAAGATTTCCGCCGGCACGCGGGTCAGCCCGGCCAGGCCGGATTCCCACGGCAATCCATTGGCTACCGCATTGCCGGCCAACTGGCGCAGCTTGCGCGCGTTATGCGAGGCATCGCCGCTCTGGGTGAAGCTGACCTCTACACCCGCCGCGCGCAGACGTGCGGCGTTTTCCAGGGTCGCGCCGATCTGGTCGAAAGTGGATGGCAGATCCGCCAGCGCATCCACCAGTACCGGCACCTTGGCCTGCGCCAGCTGCGGTGCGAGCTTCCAGGCTTCGGCGCCGCCGGCAATGGCGATGCGGACCTTTTCGCGCTGCGCCCAGCGCAGCAATTGACGGATATCGGCGGCACGTTCCACCTGCACCACGATGCGACCTTGCCCGCCCAGATACTTGGCCAGCACGCTGCGGCCGACCGGGGTCAGCAGCGCATGCGGCGAATCGGCCGGCACGCGCCCGCGCGCTTCGGCAACCAGTTGATCGAGCAGCATCCACTGCGCGGCACGCGAGCTGCCGGTGAGATCGGATGCGGCTGCACCGATGCGGATAAACAGGGCATTCGGGCCGATCGGGTCGGGGCTGCCATCCAGCCGTACGATGCCGCCTTGTCCGGCGATAAACGCGCCGCTGGTGGTCGCGCCCAACGCAGTGAAACCGATGCCTTCCACGCGCGCCACCGGCACCAGCACCGAGTCGGGGTTGTAGGCCAGGGTGACGTCGAATTCCGGGCGCATCGGCTGATCGCTCAGCTTGACGCCGCTGTCCACGGTGCTGTCTTCGCCGGACACTTCTTCGATGCCGATCTCGGTGATGCCGCCGAACAAGGCCGGGGTCAGCGGGCGGCCCTTGGCCTCGACCACGCGTCCATCGGTGGGTACGGCCAGGTGATTGCCGATGGCGCGGATTACCCCGCCCTGCACCAGCACATCGGTGTTGCGCAGCGTGCCTTGGGTGGTGGCGGTATGTACGGTCGCGCCACGGATCAGCACCTGCTGCCCGAATGCGGGCAACGCAAGCGCAGCCAATACCAACACTGACAACGCGCGCAGACGCGGGCGTACACGAGTCGCGCGGCTCATCGTGCCACCTCCTGGCCGAGCATGAAGTCCGACACCGGCTGCAGTGCGCGGTTATGCCGATCGTAGACCTGCGCGCCGTCGATATAGACCTGTTCGGCCAGCGCGTAGGAACTGAAAGGATTGCCGTTCCACACCACCACATCGCCCATCTTGCCCGGCTCCAATGCGCCGGTCTGTTTCTCGATGCCGAGCGCCTTGGCGGCGTTGCTGGTGAGCCAGCGGATCGCGCGCTCGGGCGCAATCTCCGTGCCACTGCGGCGCGCATTGGCGATCACCTTGGCCGCTTCCTGATTCAAGCGCTGGATGCCTTCTTCCGAATCCGAATGCACGATGGCGCAGCTGTTGGCCGGGCGGTCGATCATCGCGATGTTTTCCTGGATGCCGTCAAAGGCTTCCATCTTGAAGCCCCACCAATCGGCCCACAGCGCGCCGCAGACGTTTTCCTGCGCCAGCCGGTCGGCCAGTTTGTAGGCCTCCACGCCGTGGTGGAAGGCGGCGATGTGGAAGCCGAATTCCTTGGACAGATCCAGCATGGTCGCCATCTCATCGGCGCGGTAGCAGTGGATATGCACGCGGATGTCGCCGTTGATGGCGCCGGCCAGCGTGTCGAGCTTGAGATCGCGCTTGCCGCCGGCATCGCCGCTGCTGTCGTTGTCGCCGCCGCGGCTCCACCAGTGGCGCTTCTTTGTCGTCTTTTTAGGCGCGTTCTTCTGCAGGTACTCGGCCGCATCGATGAACGCGGCGCGGTAGCCGGCCACATTGCCCATGCGGGTCGCCGGGCCGCCCTTCTCGCCGTAGACGCGCTTGGGGTTCTCGCCGCAGGCCATCTTCAGGCCCCACGGCGCGCCCGGGAATTTCATGCCCTGGTAGGTCGTGGACGCCACGTTCTTGAGCGTGACGCCACGCCCGCCGATCAGATTGGCCGAGCCCGGCAGGATCTGCAGCGAGGTGATGCCACCGGCCAGCGCGGTGCCGAAGCCCGGGTCCTGCGGCCAGATCGAATGCTCGGCCCAGACATTGGGCGTGACCGGTGCGGTCATCTCGTTGCCATCGCTGTGTGCGCTGACGCCGGGGCTGGGATACACGCCCAGATGCGAGTGGACGTCGATGATGCCGGGCGTGACCCACTTGCCGGTGCCGTCGACGCGACGTGCACCGGCCGGCGCCTCCAGCCCGCGCCCGACCGCAGACACCTTGCCGTCGCGCAGCAGCACGTCGGCATCGTCCAGGCGCTGCCCGGTGCCGGTCAGGATCGTAGCGTGCTGGATCAACACCGGCCCGGAGGCGAGCGCGTGATAGGTGCTGGGATATGGGTCTTGCACGAACCGCGATGCCGCAGACGCAGGCCCGCACAGCACAGCCGCGCCCAGCGCGGCGAACAGGATGGAACGCATGGATTTCCCCGGTGCAACGAAAACGTCAGCAGCAAACCTAGCGGCCGGCGGCGTGCTTGCCAAGTGCTGCGCTCTCGGTTGCGGCGGGCTCATCACATGCGCGCGTGCATGCTGTGCGGTATTCGTCAGGGGAAACGTCGATGATTGCCAAATCAGAGCGCAACAAACAGGCCGATGTGGTGTTGGCTTTCTGGGAGCTGGCCGGCTCGGCCCGCTGGTTCACGCACAACGATGCGTTCGATGCCAACTTCCGCCAGCATTTCAGCGAGCAGCACTTTGCCGCCGCTCGCGGCGAGTATGCGCACTGGATGGAAAGTGCCGAAGATGCATTGGCCTTGCTGATCCTGCTCGACCAGTTCCCGCGTAACGCCTTCCGCGGCAGCGCGCATTCCTATGCCACCGACGGCCTGGCGCTGCAGCATGCCAAGCAGGCGCTCGCCAGCGGTTTCGATCAACAGGTCTCCGCGCAATTGCGGCTGTTCTTCTACTTGCCGTTCGGGCATGCGGAAGATCTGCAGGAGCAGGCGCGCGCGGTGCAGCTGATCACTGCGTTGGACGATGCCGAAACCACGCACTGGGCAGTGCATCACCAGCAGATCATCCACCGCTTCGGGCGCTTTCCGCATCGCAATGCGGTGCTGGGGCGCGAGAGCACTGCGGAAGAACAGCAGTTTCTCGATGACGGTGGATTTTCCGGTTGAGGCGCGGTGGCAAGTTTCTCAGCGCTGTTTAAGTTACAGCGTCCCTAGGGGTGTTACTTCACTGCAGGGCCCTTGCCCGCCCACTATCGCGGGACACGCCGCAAGTACATCCATGTAGGCTCTTCTGCGGCATCCATGCCGCATAAGGTCCCGCGACGGTGGGCGGGCAATGACCAATCAAGATGGTCGGTATGCAGGCTTTCAACAAAGCAACCTACAAACTTTCTGGTGCGGTGTCCTCGCCGATTGCGGGACCGTGTGGCGGCATGGATGCCGCCACCGAGCCTCCATGGACGGATTCACGGCGTGTCCCGCGAGCGGTGAGGGCACCGCGCCCTCGACCCTCGATGAACACCACAGCTCAAACCGAGACAGCAACAGCACGCACAGGCGAATCAACAGCTACGTCACCACTGCTGCGCGATCGGTCGTGGTACTCAGTACTTCGCCACGCCGTTGTCCACCTGGTCCGACCACGCATCGATGCCGCCGGTGACGTTGTAGACGTTGCTGAAGCCCAGGCTGCGGAAGTGCTCTGCCGCCTGCACGCTTCGGCCGCCGCGGTGGCACAGGAACGCCAGCGGGGTGTCCTTGGGCAGCTGCTCGATGGCGGCACGCTCGTGCGCGTCCAGCGTGCGGAACGGGGCGGCAACCGAAGCCAGCGCACGCTCGTCGGCCGGGCGCACGTCCACCAGGGTCAGCGTGCCGGCCTTGAGACGGTCGTCGGCATCGCGCACCGACAGCTCCTGCACCGGCTTGGGCGCGTTGGGGTTGTCGATCGCCAGGCCGCGGCCGCGGATGTCGTCCACCCAATCGATGGTGATGCCGTCGGCGCGGCGCGCGCTGGCCAGGTCGAACTGCACGCGCAGGCCGTTGGATTCGGCCGCGATCGCATTCGGGTTGGTCGGCGCCAGCTGGAAGTTCGGCTGGAAGTCGGCGTCGATGGACAGCGTCAGCGAGGCGTCCGGCGCATCGGCCAGCGCGCCCTTGAGCATCTCGACCGCCGCCGGGGTGACGGTGATCTTGGGCGGAGTCCGGTCCGGCGCCTGCAGGCCGAGCATGCTGCTCAGCTCGCCGCTGTCGGCCATCTGCAGGATGATGTCGCTGCCGCCGACCAACTCGCCATCCACGTACAACTGCGGAATGGTCGGCCAGTCGCCATAGGCCTTGATGCCTTCGCGGATGTCCTGGTCGGCCAGCACGTTGACGTGGGCATAGTCGATGCCCAGCCCGTCCAGCACGCCGACCGCCTTGGCCGAGAAACCGCACTGCGGCATGCTGGGCTGGCCTTTCATGAAGAGCACCACGCGGCTGGATTGCAGCAGCGTATCGATACGGGAACGCAGGGCGGGATCGAGGGACATGGCAGCACTTCGGTCAGATCGTGGAGGCGGACCATTCTACGCCGCGTGGCATCATGCGGTATGACCACGCTGCAAACGCTGTATCGCATTCCCTCACATCCTTACCGCTGGCTTGGCCTGCTCGCCCTCTCGCAGGCTGCGGTGGCGCTGTTGTGGTGGCACCTGGGCTGGATCTGGGGCGTGCCGGCGCTGTTGCTGTCGCACGCGCTGTTCGTGGTGCCGGTATTCCTGCCGCGCGCGCGCCTGTATGCGCCGGTACTGGCACGCCTGCCCGGACACGCGCCGCAGGTGTGGCTGACCATCGACGATGGCCCCTCCGACGACACCCCGGCGATGCTGGAATTGCTGGACGCCTACGATGCCAAGGCCACCTTCTTCGTGGTCGGCGCACGCGCCGAGCAGCGGCCTGAGCTGGTACGCGAGATCGTGCGTCGCGGGCATGGCATCGGCAACCACAGCCACACCCATCCGCAGGCCTGGTTCTGGGCGCTGGGGCCGCGCCGCATGGCGCAGGAAATCGGCCAGGCGCAGCGCGTGCTGGCCACCATCACCGGGCAGGCGCCACGGCTGTACCGCTCGGTGGTGGGTATGACCAACCCGTTCGTCGCCTCGCCGCTGCGTGCGCACGGCCTGACCCGTGTGGCCTGGAGCGCACGCGGCTTCGACGGGGTGCGCTGCGAACCGGATGCCACCGTGGCGCGCATCGTGCGCGACCTGCGCCCCGGCGCGATCGTGCTGCTGCACGAAGGTGCCGCGCACGGCCACAACCTGACCATCCTGCGTGGCGTGCTGGAGGCGATGCGGGAGCGTGGCTTGGTGGGGCGGCGTCCGGACTGAAGGTTCCCGGCAAAGCGGCTGCGTTCACCGCGAGGCGCGCCCGGTGCTTAGTCCTTCGATGCCGGCACGTCGTGCTGATTGTGCCGTGCATGCCCGCCTGAGGCCGCTCGCTGCGCTCTGTCAGCTGCGTCAGGATGCAGCTGACACAGCGCCGGATGTGACGCGCGCGCAGGCCCATGTGCCGGTCGCGGCGTCGCCGTCGGTCTGTCGGCTTGCGATCACCCGCTGCGACAAACAGACGTCAATCGCAGCCGTCAGCGGCAGACCTTGTGCCCTGATCTATTGACAGCCCTTTCACCTGGATCGAACATGCGCGCCCAGCCAGCAAACGGTGCGTGCCTTTCGATCGCATGCATGACGCCAGCCTCAGCGGCCGTCCCGGACGGCAATGTTTCGCTCATGAGGCTGACACCATGTCTTACCGTATTGCTCCTGTGCGCGCTGTTGTGCGTGCGGATGTGTGTTTGTTGAACGCTCGCTTGTCGCATTCCTTGTTGGCGCTGGCCTGCGCATGCCCATTGTCTGCGATGGCGCAGTCGAGCACGCGCGATCCGGTCGACCTGGACCGCATGCAGATCCACGCGCATCGCGGCGCTGCCACCGAAGGCACCGACTCCTACACCGCCGATGTCGCGCGCAGTTCGACCAAGCTGCAGCTCTCGCTACGCGAAACGCCGCAATCGGTGGTGGTGGTGACGCGCCAGCAGATCGTCGACCGCAATCTGCAATCGCTGCAGGACGTCACCGACACCGTGGCCGGTTTCAACTCGCCGACCTGGGATACCGAGCGTACCTATATCAACGCCCGCGGCTTCGAAGTGGACTACTACCGCATCGACGGCATCCCCACCGATTACAGCGGCGATGTGCAGCAGAACATGGCGATTTACGACCGTGTGGAAATCATCCGCGGCGCCAACGGACTGACCTCCGGTGCGGGCAGCCCGGCCGCGTCGATCGATCTGGTGCGCAAGCATGCCGACAGCGACGTGTTCACCGGCCGCGTGGATCTGTCGGCGGGGCGCTGGGACCGCTATCGCGGCACCGTGGACCTGCAATCGCCATTGAACACGGCAGGCAACGTGCGCGGACGGGTGGTGACCAGTTACGAAGACAAGCAATCGTTCCGCGATTACTACAGCAAGCAATCGTCGCTGTTCTACGGCATTGTCGATGCCGATTTCAGCGATGCCACCAGTGGCTATATCGGCGTCAACAAGCAGCGCAACGACGGTCGCGGCACCACCTGGGGCGGGGTGCCGGCGTACTTCAGCGATGGCAGCCGCACGGATTTTGCGCGCTCGGATTCGTTCACTCCGCGCTGGGCGCGCGGCGTGGCCGACACCACCAATGCCTTCGCCGGCCTGACCCATCGCTTCGACAACGGTGCGCAGCTGCATGTGGAATATTCACATCAGCGTTTCGAAGCCGATTGGAAATCGGTGTTGTTCGGCTATCTCGATTACCCGGACCGCGACACCGGCCTGGGCCTTGCCAGCAACTTTGGTGGCCGCTATCCCACACTGAGTGCGCAGAACAGTCTGGATGCCTACGCCACGGTGCCGCTGACGCTGTGGGGCCGCGAGCACGAACTGGTGGCCGGCGCCACCTGGATGAATCGCAACCTGCGCAGCTGGTCCAGCGGGCCGCTGCCGCTGCAGCAACTGACTGCCGAAAGCGTCTACGCCTGGACCGGCCGCATGGCGCAGCCGGAGTGGACGCCGCTGACCAAAGGCGAAGAACGCGAGGTGCGCCAGGTTGCCGCCTACGCTGCCGGCCGTTTCAGCCTGACCGATGCGCTCAAGGCCATCGTCGGCGCACGCATCACAGACTGGAAGAACACCGACCAACTGGTGCCGGCCAACTCGTATGAACGCCGCGGCCGCACCACGCCGTACGCGGGCTTGATCTTCGATGTGGACGATCACCATTCGCTCTACGCCAGCTACACCGGCATCTTCAAACCGCAGAGCAATCGCGACCGTAGCGGGCGGTATATCGAACCGCTGGAAGGCAACAGCTACGAGGTCGGCGCAAAGGGCGAATACCTCGGCGGCCAGCTCAATGCGGCGTTGGCGCTGTTCCGTATCGAGCAGGACAACCTCGCGGTCAACGACCCCGGCCAGTTGGTGCCCGGTACCACCGATCAGGCATATCTTGCGGCGAAGGGCACGGTCAGCCAGGGCGTGGAAATTCAGCTCGATGGCCAGCTTTCGGAGCAATGGCGCATTGCGTTCGGCTTTGCCCAGTTCGATGCCAACGACGCCAGTGGCGTCGATGTGAATCCGACCAGTCCGCGTCGCGAAGCGACGTTGTTCACCAGTTGGCAAACCGGCCCATGGCGCGTTGGTGGTGGTCTAAGTTGGCAGTCTGCGATTCACGAATTGATGTCGGGGCCACAGGGCACCACGCAGCGGTTGACCCAGGGCAGCGTGCTGCTGGCCAACGCGATGGCGCGCTACGACATCAATCAGGCTTGGTCGGCGCAGCTCAACGTGCGCAATCTGTTCGACCGCAAGTACTACGCCAACATCGTCTACCAGAGCCAGTTGATCTATGGCGACCCACGCGATGTGGAGCTGACGCTGTCCTGGAAGTTCTGATCTCGCTCAAGGCGCCAGCCGCTGACGGCATCCATGCCGCCAGAGGTCCCGCGACGGTGTGCGGGCAAGGGCCGGTCGAGAGTATCGGTGTGCATGGCTTTCAACAAAGCAATCAGCGAACTCTCTGGTGCGGTGAGGGCGCCGCGCGCTCGACTAGCTAGCTTGTCACTGCATCTAATGACGCTACGACTCGAAATCTCGGTTGTCTTGAAACGCATGGAGAGTGCGGATAGATCAGTTACAGAGCGGTTGATCTGTGACTTCGCTGCAGGGCCCTTGCCCGCCCACCCTCGCGGGACACGCCGCAAGTACGTCCATGTAGGCTCTTACGCGGCATCCATGCCGCGTAAGGTCCCGCGACGGTGGGCGGGCAAGGACCAGTCGAGATGGTCGGTGTGCATGTTGCAAGCAATG
>NZ_JBEOLS010000081.1:0-15428 GCF_040279205.1 Xanthomonas hortorum | reverse complement strand
CCATCGCTCAAGCCAACGTAACCACAGTGCACTTCGTGCCCTCGATGTTGGACGCCTTTCTAGCAACCGACGCACCGCAGCAGTGCAGCGGACTCACCCGCGTGATTTGCAGCGGCGAAGCTTTGCCCGGGCAACTGGTGCAGCGCTTCCGCACGCAGCTACCCGGCGTGCAACTGCACAATCTTTATGGCCCGACCGAAGCCGCCATCGACGTCAGCTTCTGGGACTGCACTGCCAGCAACGATATCCCCGACAACACGCCGATCGGCACCCCGGTCGCCAACATGCAGCTCTATGTGCTCGATACGCATCTGCAGCCAGTGCCAATCGGCGTGGCGGGAGAGCTACATATCGGCGGTGTGCAAGTCGCGCGCGGCTATCTCGATCGCCCTGAGCTCACTGCCCAGCGTTTCATTCCTGATTCCTTCCGCCCCGCACCGGATGCGCAGATCTACAAGACTGGTGATCTGGCACGTTGGCGCAGCGATGGCGTCCTCGAATACCTCGGCCGCAACGACGATCAGGTCAAGATCCGTGGCCTGCGCATTGAACCTGGTGAGATCGCTGCAAGGCTCGCTACGCACTCAGATGTGCGCGATGCAGTAGTGCTTGCGCGCAACGATCAATCCGGCCAGCTGCGCCTGGTCGCTTATTACCTGGCCGCCAAGCTGCTGCCGATCGAAACACTGCGAAGCCATCTGGCCGCGCAGCTCCCCGACTACATGGTGCCAGCCGCTTACGTGCACCTGGACGCGCTGCCACTGACGCCCAACGGCAAGCTCGATCGCCGCGCCCTGCCCGCTCCAACCGAAGAGGCCTTGGCAACACGCGACTTCGTGCCTCCGCAAGGACCAACCGAGAACATCATTGCAGCACATTGGTGCGAGCTACTCGGAGTGCAACACGTCGGTCGCGACGATCAGTTCTTCGCTCTCGGCGGGCACTCGTTGCTGGCGATCCATCTGATCGAACGCTTGCGCGCCGATGGGTTGCACGCCGAAGTGCGCAACCTCTTCGCCTCTCCCACCTTGGCCGGCTTTGCCGCCAGTCTGCGCAGCAACACAGAAACCAGCAGTGCACCGGCGGTCCCACCCAACCGCATCACACCCGACCTAACCCAACTCACCCCGCAACACCTACCGCTAGCCGACCTCACCCAACAAGACATCGACCGCGTGCTGGAACAGGTTCCCGGTGGCCTCGCCAACGTCCAGGACATTTACGCACTCTCGCCATTCCAGCATGGCCTGCTGTTCCATCATCTGCTCGCCAGCACAGGCGATCCCTACATCCTCAGCGCGCAATGGGCCTTCGCCGATCGCCCAGCAGCGCAGCGTTATCTGGCAGCACTGCAGGCTGTGATCGACCGCCACGACATCCTGCGCAGCGCGGTGCTGTGGGAGGGCCTGAGCGAGCCGGTGCAAGTGGTTCTGCGGCATGCGCCATTGCAGGTGAACGTGTTGGACCCTGCCGCCCTGGAACCCAATGATCAGACAAGCGCACAGCTGGACGACCTCATCACCCCGCTACGCCATCGCCTGGACCTGCGTCAGGCACCGCTGATGCACGCCACCTTGGTACACGACGCCCACGCGCAACGCTGGTTACTTGCGCTGCGCTGGCACCACATGGTCGGCGACCACGCCACGCTGGATCTGCTGATGGACGAGATCCAGCAGCATCTGGACGAACACGCGCCGCAGCTGCCGCCGCCCTCGCCGTTTCGCGCGTTGGTGGCGCATACCCGCCAACCCGAAGCGGCTGCGCAGCAGCAACACTTCTTCCGTCGCCTGCTCGGCGATGTGGACACCGCCAACGCGCCGTTCGGCCTGGTCGGCCTGCATCCGGAGGGCGCGCCGGTTCAAGAACAGCACCTGCCGCTGGATCCGGCGCTGAGCGAGCGCCTGCGCACCCAGGCCAAGGCCGCCGGGGCGAGCCTGGCCAGCCTGTGCCATCTGGCCTGGGGCCTGGTGATGGCGCGCGCCACCGGTGCCGACGATGCCGTGTTCGGCACCGTGTTGCTGGGGCGCATGGGTCAGGCCGACGCACAGTTGATGGGCCCATGCATCAACGTGCTGCCAGTGCGCATGCGCAGCAACAGCGACGGTGCACGCAAAGCACTGCAGCAACTGCACGCACAGCTGGCCGAACTGCTGCTGCACGAACATGCCTCTCTCAGCATGGTGCAACGCTGCAGCGGTGTGCCTGCACCCGCACCGTTGTTCAACAGCTTGATCAACTACCGCCACCAGTCACCGGCACGTGCACAGCACACGCTCGGTGGCGCGCAACTGCTGCATGCGCGCGAACGCAGTCCGTTGCCGTTGGTGATCTCGGTGGAAGATTTCGGCACTGCATTGGGCCTCACCGCGCAGGCCTTGCCCGAGATTGGCGCAGCCCGCGTGTGCCGCTTCATGCAGAGCGCGTTGCTGCAGCTGGTACAAACACTGGAACAGGCTCCCGACACCCCATTGCATGACATCGACTTATTGCCTGCAGAAGACGCCGCACGGCTTCGCAACCGCTGCAGCACCACACGGCCAATCGACGAACATGCCCTGCACCGGTGGTTCGAAATCCAGGCGCAACGCATTCCCGAGGCTCTTGCAGTGGAATGCGGCGAGCAGCGGCTGAGCTATGCCGAACTCGATCTGCAGGCCAACCGCCTCGCGCACTATCTGCACACCGCGGGCGTGGCGCCGGAGCGCTTGGTTGCAGTCATCGCCACACCTGGCCTGCAGGCGATGACGGCGATTCTGGCCACACTCAAGGCCGGCGGCGCCTACCTGGCGCTCGACCCACGCCTGCCCACGGCGCGACTGATGCAACTGCTCGCCGACAGTGCACCGCTGCTGGTGCTGGCTGACAGCGCGGGCGTGCAGCAACTGGCCGCGGCGCATGACCTGAAGGTCTGCGCTCTGGACGATCCCGCGGCAGCCTGGAAGAACCTGGCAACCACAGCGCCAGCGCTACCTGACCTGAGTCCGCACCATCTGACTTACGTCGTCTATACCTCCGGCTCCAGCGGTGCGCCGAAAGCAGTGCTGGTCGAACATCACAGCACCGCCCACTTGGTTGCCGCGCAGCTGGCAGCCTTTGGCACAGGGCCCGGCGACCGCGTGGCACAGCTGGCACCTCACGGCGTGGATGCGCACGTGTTCGAGTGGTTGCTCGCACTTGCCAGCGGCGCCAGCCTGCATATGCCACCGGCCACGCAAGGACGCAGCGGGGAATCACTGCATCAATGGCTCGCGCAATCGCAGATCACCCACGCAGTGCTGCCGCCGGCGGTGCTGCAGTCGCTGCCGCACGCGCCGCTGCCACGCCTGCAGACCCTGATCGCGGCCGGCGACGTCCTGCCCGCCGCACTGGCACGACAGTGGGCACCGGGCCGCCGCCTGTTCAACGCCTATGGCCCCAGCGAAGCCACCGTGTGGAGCACGTTGCACGTGTGCGGCGAAGACGAACACGCTCCGCCAGCGATCGGCCTGCCTATCGCCAATACCCGCATCTATCTGCTCGATGCCGCTGGACGTCTGGTGCCGGATGGCACACCCGGCGAGATCTGCATCGCCGGCCGCACTGTCGCACGCGGCTATCTCGGGCACGCGGCATTGAGCGCGGCTGCGTTCGTGGCCGATCCGTTCAATGCCGGCGAACGCATGTACCGCAGCGGCGACCTGGCACGTTGGCGCAGCGACGGAACGCTGGAATTCCTCGGCCGGCGCGACCGGCAACTCAAGCTCCGCGGCTACCGGGTGGAACCCGGCGAGATCGAGGCCGCATTGCACGAAGCCTGCACCGAACTGGCCGAGGTCTTGGTCACGCTGCACAACACCGATCAAGCCGAGCCAGTGCTGGCGGCTTATCTGGTCGCACGCCCCGAGGCAGATCGGCAGTCGCTGTCTCCGGCAGCACTGCGCGCCATGCTGGCGTCCCGCCTGCCCGCCCACATGGTGCCAGCGGCCTATGTGCAGTTGGATGCATTGCCGTTGCGCGCCAACGGCAAGCATGACCTGCGCGCTTTACCGACACCACGCGCAAGCGACCGCGCCATCGCCGCCTTCAGCGCTCCACGCGGCGCGACCGAGACCCAGATCGCCACGCTCTGGACCGAGCTGCTGGCGCTGCCGCAGGTCGGCCGCGACGACGCGTTCTTCGCCATTGGCGGCGATTCAATGCGCGCCATTGCATTCCTTCAGCAAGCATCACGACTGGGGCTGGCGCTCACCCTGCGCCAGCTCTACCAGTCCCCCACCCCGGCCGGTCTGGCCGCGCTGTTGCAGACCGACACCGACGCAAACGTGACCCACGTCGGCAGCCCAGCCGACCTTCCCCCTGCCCCATCGCAAGACGTCCGGAGTTCCCCATGACTGCCTCGCCACTGCAACACACCGATCCGACCCCGCGCTATCACAGCATCGACCACATCGCGCTCGCCGTGCGGGACCTGGAAGCAGCGGTCGACTTCTTTCAGCACCGCCTGGGTTTCGAGCTGATGGGACGCCGGCAGATCGCCGGCAAGCACACCGGCATGGTCTCGGCGGAGATGCGCCAGGGCGAGATCACCTTCGTGCTGTGCCAGGGTACCGAGCCGGAATCGCAGGTGTCGCGGCTGATCGAGCATCACGGCGTTGGCGTGGCCCACATCGCGCTGCGCGTGGACGATGTACACGCCACCACCGGTCAGCTGCGCGAGCGCGGGCTCGGTTTCGACACCAGCGTGATCGAAGGAAGTGGCTTGAAACAGGCCTTTTCCAGCCGCGACAGCGTGACCGGCCTGTGCTTCGAACTGATCGAACGCCATGGCGAAAGCGGATTCCAGGACGCCTCGGTCAACGAACTGTTCGCCCAACTCGAACGCAGCGGTGCATATTGAGCGCCGCGCCTGCGATGCAGCTGCCACCGCCGCCTAGCACTGCAACCGCTGGCGATCGCCTGGAAGTGATGAACTTCCTCAACGAGGTCTCCGCGCGCTATCCGCAGGCGATCTCGTTCGCCTCCGGCCGCCCCAGCGATAGCGGCTTCGACCTGCAGGCCTGGCTGCACACGCTGCCGCGCTTTGCCAGCTATTTTGCGCAGCGCCACGGCCTTGCACCGCAACGCGCACTGGAGTTGATCGCCCAGTACGGGCGCACCCAGGGCATCCTCGACGAACTGATCGCCGCACAGCTGCGGCATGACGAACAGGTCCCGGCTACGCCCGAGCGCATCATCGTCACCGCCGGTTGCCAGGAGGCCTTGTTGTTGTGCGTGACCGAACTGTGCCAAACCAAGGACGATGTGATTCTGGCGCGCAATCCCAGCTACATCGGCATCACCGGTGTAGCCGACACGCACGGTATCGAGATCGTTGCTTTCAATCAGCACGCATGCAGCGACGCACACGCCGATGCCAGCGTGTTGCGGCACACGCTGCTCCAACTACAGGCGGCCGGCAAGCGCGCACGCGTGCTCTATCTGGTGCCGGATTTCGACAACCCTACCGGCACACAGCTCTCACGCACGGCGCGCGAGGCCATCGTGCAGGTATGTGCCGAACACGGCATCGTGATCCTGGAAGACAACCCGTACGGCATGTTCGGCTTCGAAGCCGAGCGGGTCGCGCCGATGGCGGCACTGGATCGGCACGGCTGCGTGATCTATCTGGGCACTTATTCCAAGACCTTGTGCCCGGCGTTGCGAGTGGGCTTTGCAGTGCTGCCTGCACAGTTGTTCGGCGATGCCGACGCCGCGACTGCATTGAAAGAGCGGTTATTGCGTCGCAAGAGTTTCTGCAGCTTGAACACCAGCCAGATCGGCCAGGCGATCGTCGGCGGCGTGCTGCTCGAACATGGCGGCAGCCTGCAACGCCTGATTGCCGCGCCGCGTGCGCTGTATCGGCACAACCGCGATCACATGCTCGAGTGCCTGCAGCACGAACTCGGCCAGTGCGCAGCACAGGTGCGCTGGAATACGCCGGCCGGCGGTTTCTTTCTGGTGGTGACGTTGCCGTTCGCCTTCACTGCCGAGGACGCGGAAATCTGCGCGCGGCAGTACGGCGTGCTGGTCATGCCGCTATCGTTCTTCGCTATCGATGGCGGTTGCAGCATGCAAGTGCGGTTGGCCTACAGCAACGTCGCAAGCCAGGACATCGCGCACGGCATCGCGCAGTTCGCCGCGTTCGTTCGCACGCGTCTGGATGCGGGAGCGGTGACTACAGCGGCAATCCGCGAACGCTGCATATGACACAGCAGCAAATCAGGGCTAAGAGCAGCTAACAAAGCTACTGCGCTCACTGCCAGGTGGGCGCGGCCGGTGCGCGGAATCGGCATGTTCCATTCGTACCCTCCGCTTACTACGCGCCATCCGCGCCCCCCTGACGGCTGCTCGCTACGCTTTGTTAGCCGCTCTGAGGAAGCAGCACGCTGGCGTCGATATCCGCAATCTGCGGCCTGCCGCACAGCCCCATGCTCAGCTCCAGCTCGCGCTGGATCAGCCGCAGTACCTCGGTCACACCGGCCTGGCCCAACGCGGCCAACCCATACAGCCAGGCACGCCCGATGTAAGCGCCGCGCGCGCCAAGCGCCAGCGCCTTGAGCACGTCCTGGCCGCAGCGGATACCGCTATCCAGATGGATTTCCACATCGCCACCGACCGCAGCGACGATTGCCGGCAGCATGCGGATGCTGGACGCGGCCCCATCGAGTTGGCGCCCGCCATGATTGCTCACCACCAGCACGTCCGCGCCTGCAGCGACTGCCTGCCGCGCATCGTCCACATCCAGGATGCCCTTGACGATCAGCGGGCCACGCCAGCGCGCTCGCACCCAGGCCACATCGTCCCAGGTCAGCGCCGCATCAAACTGACTGGCGGTCCATGCTGCCAGCGATGCCAGATCACCCTTGCCACCCACCTGCCCGGCAAGATTGCCGAAGCCGTGCTGACGGCTGCCGAGCATGCGCAGACACCAACGCGGATGCGTCGCGAAATCGCGCAGCGTCGCCAGGCTCACACGCGGCGGCACGCTCAACCCATTGCGCAGATCGGCATGCCGCTGACCCATGAACGGCACATCCAGCGTCAGCATCAACGCGCCGCAGCCGGCCGCTTGTGCGCGCGCGATCAACGCGGCAGAGAATCCGCGGTCGCGCATCAGATAGAGCTGAAACCAGCATGGCGTCTGCACGCTGGCGCAGACCTGCTCCAGCGAACAGATGCTCATCGTCGATAGCACAAACGGCACCCTGAATGCCTCGGCCGCGCGTGCGGCCAGCACCTCGCCATCCGGATACAACAGGCCGGCCAAGCCGGTCGGCGCCAATGCCAATGGCATCGCCACCGGCACGCCCAGCAGCGTGCTGGCGGTACTGCGCCGGGCCACATCGATGGCAACGCGCTGGCGCAGCCGCAACGCGTCGAGGTCGTCGCGATTGGCCTGCCGCGTGGTCTGGCTCCAGCTGCCAGCGGCAACGTAGTCGTAGAACATGCGCGGCAAACGGCGCTGCGCCAAGTCCTGAACATCGTCGACACATGCAATCGCACTCATCCGCACAGGCTAGCGGCGGCCTGTGACAGTTCGGCAGGTGTCGCGTGTCGCGTCCCGGTCATCGCAGCATCATGAGTCTGCGCGAGCATCTGCCTTCCGCAGTGCAAACGAGTCCGCATCGATGCAGCACGACATCCAGATCGAACGCGCGCGCGAGCAGCATGCCGACGGCGTGTGCGCGCTTTACAACGCCCCCGAGGTGGCGCGACAGCTGCTGGAGCTGCCATATCGCGGGGTCGAGCAATGGCGCCGGCAGTTGCTGCACGAAGACGAGCGACAATTGGCCCTGGTCGCGCTGCACGGCGCGGAAGTCGTCGGTGTCGGTAGCCTGGGCAGCCAGGCACGGGTACGTCGTGCGCACGTTGGCGGCATCGCGCTGGCGGTCCGGCCGGACTGGCATGGCCGTGGTGTCGGCACGCGCCTGCTGAGCGCGTTGCTCGACGTCGCCGACCGCTGGATGCAACTGCACCGGCTCGAACTCATCGTTTTTGCAGACAACACCGCAGCAGTGGCGCTGTACCAGCGTCATGGCTTCGAGGTGGAAGGCGAACTACGCGACTACGCCATGCGCGATGGCGGTTTCATCAGCGCTTACAGCATGGCGCGGCTACGTCAGTCACGCATCGCGCTCAATGCGCCAGACGGCATCGCCATGGATGTGTGAGACCAGGTCATCCAAGCCCGCCTTACGCGACTGGCACAAATCGCCGGGCAGACAACTCGACAGCATCTATAGCGGCACGTAACCCAAGCGTTCCAGCATCGGATTCGCCCGCCGCCCCAGGCTACGCAGCAGTTCCGGCGGCCACGCATGCCAACTCGGTACACGCGCGCCAGCATCGATCGCAAGCCCGCGCTGCGCGGTCAGGTTGTCCCCCATAAACGGCCGGATGCGTTGTTGCGCCATGCGCGGCAGCACCTGCTCAGACCATGGCTCGCCAAGAAACTCGAACACGCGCGCCCCGACCACTTCTGGTGTACGCGAAAGTTCGTCATAACCCAGTTGCAAGCAGCGATTGCCCGCACGTTCGGCAAAATCCAGCGCCGCTTCGTTGGTGGCGACCCACTCGTCGAGATATTGCATCAGATACAAGCCGGAACGCGGATTGCCCGGCAAGCCATCACGACGTACGAAGCGCTGAAAGCAAGACAGCGCCACATCCAACCCATGACGATGCAGAAACAGAAACTTGCCGCGAAAATCGAACATCGCATCGATGACATCGAGCCGGCTGGACGAAAACAATTCCTTGGCGATCCAGCGCTGCCGCCCGAAGCGCTGCGCATACTCGCAATGCAACTCATCGATCATCCGCCCCAAGCGCGGGTACAACCCGCTCTGCGGCAAGCCCAGATGCGGCAGCACCATACTGCCAAGCCGCAACAGGCTGTCGCACTTGGCCAGCTCTCCGCACAGCATGTTTTCCGGCAGGCTGCAGATCGTCTCGCTGGCATTGACCAGATACGCCAGCAACGTGGTGCCAGAGCGACGATTGCCGATGATGAAATGCGCGCGATCGCCGAACGGATTATCCGCAAGGCGACTGTTCTTGTGCAGATCTGCCATCAGATCGTAGGCCAACGCAGGCGACGTCCCTTCCTGCACCAACGCAGCCCGTGTCTGCACCAGGCTGCGCTCCAGCAATGCGTCCACCCCATACAACTGCGGCGCCAGCGCAGGCGCCACTGCACGCACACGCTGCAGTTCTTCCGGCAGGCTGGACAAGGTCGCGAGCAGGTCGCTCAGGTCGGCTTCGTTCATGGGTCGGTGGTCCCCACAGGCAGGTACCGCGATGGGCAAATGCGCCGATGCATACCCTGCCAAACAAGCATCGGCACGCACCAGCACAAACCGAAGCCAGTCGCGCTCGGTTGCCGAAATGCTAGGCAACGCGTGCGACCTGTGTGTGACAACGAGGCCGCTGAAAACCACTGAAACGGTTCAAAAGCTACGATGACGGCAGTTATCTCGCTAGCTGCAATGAGCCTGGCAACACCTTAGACGACACGACCGCTCCTCCCTGCGAGAGCGTTATCCGCAGGCACTGTCCTAACGGGTTTACCGTTGCGAGCGTGGGCGCCACTGAGAACCATAATCCCCGCAACTTTACTGAGAAGTATCGGGTAACGGCCCTGGCGTACTGCAAATGAGTCGCAAGGCATGCAGTGTGTCGATGCTGCGATCTGCGACAGCGTGCTCTGGCGGCCAAGCTTCAGGCTCTGGGCACGCAGATCCATTTCATAGAAATACGTGGGTCGGAATGGATTTCAGCAGACTTGGCTAGATGCTCCACAGGCAAAACCCACTGTGTGATCGAACCGCGATGGACTTCAGTAGAAGTCCGAACATCAAGACCTGGAGCGGGAAACGAGACTCGAACTCGCGACCTCAACCTTGGCAAGGTTGCGCTCTACCAACTGAGCTATTCCCGCTTGGGAGGCGAGATTCTACAGCGAACAGCAGGGCTGTCAACCATTGCCTTCGACTTTTTTTGGCTTGCTGGTGATTGCTGCTTTTTCGTCGGCGCGCAGGCTCGGCCATGCGGCCTGCAGGTACTGAAAACCGGACCACAATGTCAGCAGCGCGGCGATTGCCAGCGTCCAGTAACCGGCGCGGAAAATCAGGTTGCCGAACCAGATTTCATGCGTGGGCATCTGCCCCGGCGTGACCGAATACAGCAGGCACAACAGCGCGACCATCTGCGCGGTAGTCTTGATCTTGCCGATCGCCGCCACCCGCACCTTGGCACGCTGGCCGATCTCGGCCATCCACTCGCGCAGCGCAGAGACTGCGATTTCGCGGCCCACAATCACCGCCGCCCAGAATGCCATCCACGGCGTCGGGTGGCCCTGCACGATCAGAAACAGCGCCACGGCGACCATCAGCTTGTCGGCCACCGGGTCCAGAAACGCGCCGAAGGCGGAATACTGGTGATACCGCCGTGCGACCCAGCCATCCAGCCAGTCGGTGATGGCAGCCAGCCCGAACACGCCGGCAGACGCGAAATTGGTCCACGTGTAAGGCAGGTAGAACACCACGACCAACACCGGGATCATCAAGATCCTCAGCAGTGTCAGCCACGTGGGGATGGTCAACTTCATTACGGACTCGACTCGCCTGCCGCATCGGGGAGCGCCAGCCCATGCAGGTTAGCGTAGATTCGCGCGGCGAGTGCGGCATTGACCCCTTCCACGCGCGCAATCTCGGCCTCGCCGGCAGCCTTCAGCCCGACCAGACCGCCGAAATGCTTGAGCAGACTGGCCCGACGGCGCGGGCCGATGCCGGGGATATCCTCCAGCTTGCTGGTCATGCGCGCCTTCTGGCGGCGACCGCGGTGACCGGTAATCGCAAAGCGATGCGCTTCGTCGCGCACCTGCTGGATGAACTGCAGCGCCGGCGATGCCGCACCCGGGCGCAGTTCGCGGCCATCGGCCATGACCAGTGCCTCGTGCCCTGCCCTGCGCTCCTCGCCCTTGGCCACGCCGACCAACAGCACATTTTCGATGCCCAGATCGGCCAGCGCGCCCTTTGCCTGCGCCAGCTGGCCGGCGCCGCCGTCGATCAGCAGCACATCCGGCAGCACACCGTTTTCTTCCACCGCGCGTCGAAAGCGCCGCTCGATGGCCTGGCGCATCGCGGCGTAGTCATCGCCCGGCGTGATCCCGGAAATATTGAAGCGCCGGTATTGCCCGCGCACCGGGCCGCTGGCATCGAACACCACGCACGAGGCCACCGTCGCCTCGCCCATGGTGTGACTGATATCGAAGCACTCCACCCGCTTGACCTGCTCGGCAAGCCCCAGCATTTCGCGGAGTGCTTCGCTGCGTGCGTGTTGCGCGCTCTGACTGGTGAGTTCGGTGACCAGGGTCAGCTGTGCGTTGCGCGTGGCCAGCAGCAGATAGCCGGCACGCTCGCCGCGCACGTTCCACTTCAACGTCACCTTGTACTCGGCGGCGCTGCTGAGCGCGGCTTCGATCAACTCGGCATCGGGGATTTCGCGATCCAGCAGGATCTCGCGCGGCGGCGAATGCTCGGCGTAATACTGCGACACGAACGCACCCAGGATTTCGTCGGCGCTGTCTTCGCCATTGGTCTTGGGGAAGAACGAACGCGTGCCCAAGTTGCGGCCGTCGCGAAAACTCAACAGCAGCACACAGGCCTGGCTGGCCTGCGTGGCGCAGGCCAGCACGTCCAGGTCGGCCGCGCGGCCGTCCACGTACTGGCGGTTCTGCATGCTGCGCAGCGAGGACAGCAGATCGCGTAGACGCGCGGCGCGCTCGAACTCCAACGCTTCGCTGGCCTGCTGCATCGACTGCATGATCTCTTCGCCAAGCTGGTCGCTCTTGCCTTCGAGAAACATCGTGGCGCGGCGTACCGATTCTGCGTAGTCCGGCGCTGCGACCAGATCCACACACGGCGCGCTGCAGCGGCCGATCTGATATTGCAGACACGGCCGCGAGCGATTGCGAAACACGCTGTCTTCGCAGCTGCGCAACTTGAACAGCTTGTGCATCAGGCTAAGCGTTTCGCGCACGCCGGTAACGCCGGTGTACGGGCCAAAATAGCGCCCCTGCACCGCGCGCGGGCCACGGTGCAGCGCAATGCGCGGCCAGTCTTCGCGCGTCAGCAACACATACGGGTAACTCTTGTCGTCGCGCAGCGAGACGTTGTAGCGCGGCGACAGCGACTTGATCAGCTGGTTTTCCAGCAGCAGCGCTTCGGCTTCGCTACGGGTCACGGTGACGTCCATGCGCGCGACCTGCGACAGCATCGAGGTCAGCCGCGCGTTCTTCGGCGTACCGTTGAAATAGCTGCCCACGCGCTTGCGCAGCGCGCCGGCCTTGCCCACGTACAGCAGCGTGTCGTCGCCCGCATACATGCGGTAGACGCCGGGCGCGGTGCTCAGTTGGGCAGCAAACGCCTTTCCATCGAAATCAGCTTGGGGCCTTGCGCTCATTCTGCTATCGAAACATCGCTCAGTTCGCCGCTTGCAAGGTCGTAACGCAAGACGGCATGGGCATCGGTCTCGGCAATCCAGACCGCACCTGCGGCAACCGCCAGCCCGGCCGGGCCATGCAGGCGGCGCGGCAGCTCGACCGTGGTCAGTTCGCCACCGCCCAGGCGTAGGCAACGCAGACGGCCGTTGCCGGTGTCGGCGATCCACAGCAGCGGCGAATCGGCGGCCAAGGCAATCGCTTGCGGAAACTGCAGGCGCGCGGTGCCGCGTGGGCCGTCCTGGTCGCCGAACAGCCAGGTGCCCTGCCCGCCGACCAGGGTCTGCACCAGATCGCCGCGCAATTGCATGGTGCGGATCGACGAACCCAACCCGTCACAGACGTAGGCCACCTGCTGCACCGCGGCCAATCCGGCCGGCTGCGCGAACGCGGCCAAGTGGCCGCTGCCATCGCGGATTTCAAGCGAGCCGGTGCCTGCGCGCGCGGTCAATGCGGCGTTGCCCAGGTGATAGCTCCAGATGCGGTTGTCGCCAGCCATGGCGATCAGCACCTGGTTGTCGGCGATTGCCAGACCTTGCGGATAATTCAGCGCAGACGCGCTGGAGGACGCCAGCGGGCCTTCGACCGGCTCGCCGGAGCGACCGGTGCCGCACAAGGTGTCGACCTGCCCGCTGCGCAGATTGATGCGGCGCAGGGCGTGATTGCCGGTGTCGGCGACATAGAGCTGGTCGCGCTCCAGCGCCAGGCCTTGCGGACGTCGAAACGCCGCTTCACCGACGCCACCGTCGATCAGATCGGCATTGCCATGGCCGAACTGGCGCAGCACGCGCCCGCCATGCGTGCATTCGAGCACGCGGTGATGGCCGGTGTCGGCGATATACAGGCGGTCTTCGGTGGCGGCCAGGCCGGTCGGAAATTGCAGTTCCAGGCGCGGTTCGGCTTCGCGCTCGGCCACGCCATGCAGGTCGATGTCCGACGGCGGTTGCTGGCCTTCGCACAGCGCCACCAATGCCTTGTCCAGATCGCCGGTGACGCCCACCAGACGTTGACGCTCGCGGCCGTAGGCGTCGAGCAGCACCAGCGTGGGCCAGGATTCGATACCGAAGCGGCGCCAGGTTTCCCAGTCCTTGTCGAGCAGGATCGGCGCACTCACACCATGCCCGCGCAGCTGCTTGAGCGAGCGTTGCGGCAAGCGCTCGCTATCGAAACGCGGCACCTGCACCACGATCACCTGCAACCGCCCCGGGCTGCGCGCCTGCCAATGGGCCAACTCGGCCAGGCGCTCGGCGCACCACACCGAACTGGCATTGACGAACGCCAGCACCAGCGCGCGTCCACGATGCTCCTGCAAGGTGGATGGCCTGGCGTTGAGCCAGTTAGGTAATTCCGGCAGTTCCTGGGTGAGCTGGGCAGTCATCCGGTAATTATGCCCAAGCCCGATTAGCTGCGGGTGAGCCTGGCCACGGTCTGGCTTGCAGCAGTGTCGACCAGCTGCCAGGCACGCTCGAAATCGTCCATGCCGCCGGTGTAGGGGTCGGGGATCTCGTAACGCTCTGCAACGCCCGCCCACGGCAGCCAGAGTGCGACCTTGTCGCGCAGCGGCGCCGGGGCAAGCCGCTGCAGATCGCGCAGATTGCTGTTGTCGGCACACAGCACCCAATCGAAGTGTTCGAAGTCCGCTGCACGCACCTGACGGGCGCGCAATCCGGAAATATCCACGCCATGACCGCGTGCGCAGCGAATCGCACGCGGGTCGGGTGGGTCGCCGGCATGCCAGTCGCCGGTGCCGGCCGAATCGACCTCGATCCGCCGCGACAACCGCGCCTGGTCCAGCCGCGCACGCAAGGCGCCCTCGCCCATCGGCGAGCGGCAGATGTTGCCCAGACATACGATCAAGACCTTCATGCCGACGCCACCCGCGTCTGCGCACGCGCCAGATCGTCCGGTGTATCGATGCCCGGCGGAAACTGCTCCGGCGTCAACGCCACCGCGATGCGGTAGCCTGCCTCCATCACGCGCAATTGCTCCAGCGATTCGATGCGCTCCAACACGCCGGGCGGCATTGCCGCAAAACGCTGCAGAAATCCGGCGCTGTACGCGTAGATACCGATATGGCGCAACCACTGACCGGCATCGGGCAAGGTCTCACGCTGATTGGCGAAGCTGTCGCGATGCCAGGGAATCGGCGCGCGGCTGAAGTACAGCGCATCGCCGTGCGCCGTGCGCACCAGCTTGACCACATTCGGATCGAACAGCTCGTGCGCGCTGTCCACCTGCGCGGCAAGCGTGGCCATTTCAGCACCGGAGCGCAGCAGCAGCTCGGCCACCGCACGGATACCGGCAGCAGGCGCGAACGGTTCGTCACCCTGCAGATTCACCACACAGGTATCGGCCTCCCAGCCGGCGATCCGCGCGCATTCGGCAAGCCGGTCGGTCCCCGACATGTGCTCGCTGCCGGTCATCGCCACATGCACGCCGGCCAGGCCTTCGATCGCCTTGGCAATGCGCGCATCGTCGGTGGCCACCCAGACCTCGCGCGCACCTGCGAGCAGCGCCCGCTCGGCCACATGCTGGATCATCGGGCGATTGCCGATCAATTGCAGCGGCTTGCCCGGTAACCGCGTAGAGGCGTAGCGCGCGGGAATGGCGACGACGAAATCTGCAGGCGTTGTGGTAGTCATGCGTGCGCGCTCTGGGAGCCAGGAAAATTTGGAGAAACGAGATAACCGAATCGCATGATGTATCTATGTGATTGAGCGAAGTCGCGGTGTTTAGCTTGGCAGCGATGCCCTACATCAGCACTAGCACGCCGCTGCATGCACTGCTCGCACATGCACACCGACCATCTTGATTGGTCCTTGCCCGCCCACCGTCGCGGGACCTTACGCGGCATGGATGCCGCGTAAGAGCCTACATGGATGTACTTGCGGCGTGTCCCGCGATG
>NZ_JBEOLS010000080.1:0-16366 GCF_040279205.1 Xanthomonas hortorum | reverse complement strand
CAGTGGAGCGGCCGATTCATTTGTTGATGGACCGTGCTTACGAAGGCAACGAAACCCGCCAGTTAGCGCTCGATCTTGGCTTCGTGCCGGTGGTCCCGCCGAAATCCAATCGGGTCGAGCCTTGGGAGTACAACCGGGAGATGTACAAGCGGCGCAACGAAGTGGAGAGACTGTTCCGTCGCTTGAAAGGCTACCGCCGGATTTTCTCGCGCTTCGACAAGCTGGATGTCATGTTCCTTGGATTCCTCAGCTTCGTCCTAGTCGTTGATGGGCTTCGGATGTGTTAACAGGCCCTAGTCGAGGGCGCGGTGCCCTCGCCGCTCGCGGGACACGCCGCAAGTACGTCCTTGTAGGCTCGGTGGCGGCATCCATGCCGCCACACGGTCCCGCAATCGGCGAGGACACCGCACCAGGAAGTTCGTAGGTCGCTTCGTTGAAAGCCTGCATATTGTTCGTTCGCGTTGCGACACTGATCGGACGCGACGTCATTCGCGCCGTCATCCAAAAAACACGCGTCATGCACTGCTTGCAACCATGCACACCGACCATCTCCACTGGTCCTTGCCCGCCCACCGTCGCGGGACCTTACGCGGCATGGATGCCGCGTAAGAGCCTACATGGACGTACTTGCGGCGTGTCCCGCGACGGTGGGCGGGCAAGGGCCCTGCAGCTAGCCCGAAGATCAGCCGCTCTGCCACCGACGCATTCATGACGTCCAATCACTCCGAGACAACTGGATATCTCACGTTCTTATCAATTTCTGATAATTAGCTGACAAACGTCGCGAGCAATGGGCAGGCAAGTATGGACAGCGCACTCAAAGTCCCAATGCCCGCGCGATTCATGCCGCAACGAACACAGGCCGCGCCCGCCTGGCAGTGAGCCAGTAGTTTTGTTGGCTGCTCCAATCGCCACACATGGATTGGTAGCTATCCGCATCGCATGCGCGGCGACACCGCTTGCCCTGAGTCGCGGCGCGCTCTAGCCTTCGTCGGACTTCACCGCAAGGACCATCCGTGAATCCTCGTTTGCTTTTGCTGGCATTGACTGTCGCTGCCGGCACCCTGTCGTTGTCGGCCTGCCGCCAGGATGCGGCCCCGCCGGCCAAACCCGCCGCCACCAAGGCCGCGCCTGCCGAGAGCGCCGACCAGTTCGTTGCGCGCATCAGCGCCGAATACAAAGCCGCATATCCGGAGCTCACCGCAGCGCAGTGGCTGTCGTCGACCTATATCAATGGCGACTCGCAGTTGCTGGCCGCCAAGGCCAACGAACGCCAGCTGGCGCAGCTCGATCGCTGGATCGAACAATCCAAGCAATACGCCGGCCTGCCGATGTCGGCCGACAGCGCGCGCGCGTTGAAATTACTGACATTGATGAGCGCCCTGCCCGCCCCACACGACCCGACCAAGCTGGCCGAACTGACCCAGATCGCCGCCAAGATGGAAGGAGATTACGGCGCGGCGCGTTACTGCATCGGCGAGGGCGAACAGCGCCGCTGCCGCCAGCTGGGCGAACTGGAACAAGTGTTGGCGCGCAGCCGCGACTACAACGAACAACTCGACGCCTGGCAAGGTTGGCACGCCACCGCGCAACCCATGCGCAAGGATTACCAGCGCTTTGTCGAGCTCGCTAACGAAGGCGCGCGCGGCTTGGGCTTTGCCGATGTCGGTGTGTTGTGGCGCAGTGGTTACGACATGCCGCCAGCGCAGCTTGCCAGCGAAACCGACCGCCTGTGGGAGCAGGTCAAACCGCTGTACGCGCAACTACAATGCTACGCACGCGGCAAGCTCGATACGCAGTATGGCAAGGACAAGGGCGAGATCGCCGGCGGCATGTTGCCCGCGCATCTGATGGGCAACATGTGGCAGCAGGACTGGAGCAACCTGTGGGATCTGCTGCAGCCGTATCCGGGCGCCGGCGATCTGGACATCACCGCTGCGCTGGAAAAACAATACCAGGGCAATCTGAGCGCAGTACTGGCACGCAACGTAGCCAATACCGGCGAAGGCGGTAGCGGCGCACGCTTCCAGGCCGAGCGCGAAGCGCAACTGCGTACCGCAAAACAGATGACCGAACGCGCGCAGGAGTTCTACACCTCGCTCGGCATGCCCAAACTTCCCGAAACCTACTGGCAACGCTCGCAGTTCATCAAACCGCTGGATCGCGACGTGGTCTGTCACGCCAGCGCGTGGGACATGAACATGGGCGGCGAACCAAACCAAAATATCGGCGCCGACGTGCGTACCAAGATGTGCATCAACCCAACCGAAGAAGACTTCACCACCATCTATCACGAGCTTGGGCACATTTATTACGACCTGGCCTATAACCCGCTGCCGCCGCTGTTCCAGAATGGTGCCAACGATGGTTTTCACGAAGCGATCGGCGACACCATCGTGCTGGCGATGACGCCCAAGTATCTGCAGTCGATCGGCATGGTGGGCGAACAGCAAACCGGCCGCGAGGCGCTGATCAATTCGCAGATGCGCATGGCGCTGAGCAAGGTCGCCTTTTTGCCGTTCGGCTTGATGATCGACCGCTGGCGCTGGGGTGTGTTCGATGGCTCGATCACGCCCGAGCATTACAACCAGGCCTGGTGGGAACTCAAGGCCAAGTACCAGGGCGTCGCGCCGGCAAGCGCGCGCGGCGAAGAGTTCTTCGATGCCGGCGCCAAATACCATGTGCCAGGCAATACGCCGTACACCCGTTATTTTCTTGCGCACATTCTGCAGTTTCAGTTCTACAAGGGCCTGTGCGAAGCCGCCGGCCATCAAGGCCCGCTGTACGAATGCAGCTTTTACGGCAACAAGGATGCCGGGCAGAAATTCTGGTCGATGTTGCAGCGTGGCTCCAGCCAACCGTGGCAGACCACGCTGAAGGAACTCACTGGCAACGACCGCCTGGATGCCGGCCCGATGCTGGAGTATTTCGCACCAATGAACGAATGGTTGAAGCAGCAGAATCAGGGGCAGCTGTGTGGCTGGCAGGCGACTGCGCCCGCGGCACCCGCCAACGCGCCTGCGCCTGCGCCTGCTGCAACGCGCTAACGCCCATCTACCCGGCGGCCTGCGGTAGCCAGACACTGGCCGCCGCATAACATTCATTTGATAAACGTACAAAACGCCGGCGATATACTGCGCGCCCGCTGCACAGGCGCAGCATGCAGGACGCATCCAATGAACAACGCCTCCACCGGCCCGGACCAGCAAAACCTGGACCCCAACAAGCAGTTCATCGACGACGCGAACGATCGCGCGTTCGACCCGATCTACAGCAGCAAGAACAGCGACTACTCGGTGAAAGTGGGTAGCAGCGACATGGAGTTCAATTCCGAAGATGGGTCGGTCAAGTATTCGCAGACCAGCGAGCAGAGCACCGGCAGTAAAACCCAGGCGTTGGGCGAGAGCAGCCTGCGCACCACCAGCGCGCTAGGCCTGGGCAAGCTCAGCGATGCCGACGCAAAGACCACTACCTTCAACCTCGAAGCCGACGCACGCACCGGCCAGCAGCAAAGCCTGCAGACCAAGCTCGGCGACGGCAAGTTGAACATCGAAGCCAGCGTCAGTGCCGGGCAGCGCATGCGCTATTCACTGACGCTGCCCGGTGTCGACCAGCCTGCAGAGGCTGCCACACGCATCAATCCGCTGCAGCCGGAGAGCCTGCCGATCGGCGCGCGCGCGGTGATGGACACGCAGACCTACACCCAGCGCGACGCCTCGGCGAGTCTGCAATACCTCAGCATGCAGAGCGAGATCACCGAAGCCAGCGGCCGCAGCTACCTGATCGAGCGCGTGGACGAGCGCCACGTGCGTGTGGTGACCGGGCCCAACGCAGCCATCGAGGCAGTGAACGCGGTTGGCGTCAAGGTGGGACCGGCGCAGGCCTTGCTTGGGCGTGCCGACGCGCTGGGCCAGTCGCAGGTGCACAGCGCGCAGTTCGACCTCGCCGATCCGCGTGCGCTCGCAGCCATGGGCGACTTCGTGCGCGAGGGCAAGATTGCACCGGGCGTGCCGGGCGTCGATGAGCTACAGACGGTGGAGCGGATCAGTTTCAGCTCGCAGCAGCGTCTGCAGCTGGAATTGGGCCCGCTCAGTGCCGATCTGGCCGGCAACCGCAACGAAGGCAGCCAGGTGCGCATCAGCACGCCGGGCCAGGACGGCTACACCGTCGTGCAGCAGCTGCAATACGGCGGCAACGTGCCGCTGACGATCGTGCGCCAGTACGACGGCAACGAGACCGAACGCGTGCAGGAACGCAGCTACCGCTTCGAGATCGATGGCGATGTCGCCGCGCCCGGGCTGATGCAACGCCTGGGTGGCCGCAACGAGGCCAGCGAGGAGAAGGCGATCGCGCAAAATCTCAACAGCGCGCTGAGCGGCGAGATGGTGGGCACCGGTGCGATCAAGCCGGGGCAGAAGACCACGCTGGCGTTTAGCGAGGTGCAGATGCAGGCGCTGATGGAGCAGACCCAGGCCAGCGTCGAGGCCAGCAAGATCGGCGGCAGCTCGCTGAGCTCGCTGGTCGGCGATCGCAACGCCGCGCCGCAGTCGCCCGAACACTTCGCGATCGCAATGGCCCGCAATGTGGGCGGCGAGCCTTATGCGTTCGTCGAGCGGCTGCAGCGCATTGCCGACGGCGCCGATGGAAAATACGACGGCCAGTTGCAGCGCATCGACACCGAAGCGCTACCGCGCCAGGCGCCTGCGACAACCGCGGCTTCGGATCCGCGCCATCCGGCCAATCCGGACCATGCGCTGCTGAAGCAATGCACCGCAGCGGTAGAGCAACTGGAGACAGCGCGCGGCCGCGTGCCCGATGCGGACAGCGAGCGCCTGGCAATGGGAGCCCTTGTCACCGCGCGCGAACATGGGCTACAGCGCGTGGACCACGTAGTGCTCGGCCATGACCCGGCCCGGGGCTTCGTCGTCGAGGGAGCGCTCGATTCGCCCGCGCACCTGCGCGCAAGCTTCGATGCCCAGGCCGCGCAGCAAACGCCGCTGGAAAGCAGCATGCAGCGCTTGCAGGCCGTACAGGCCGAGCAAGACCGCCACGCCAGCGTACGCGAGCAGGCGCCGCAACAGGAACCGTCGCCGCACGCGCCTTCGCGCTGACACTTGCGGTTATTCCCGAAGACCATCCGGCAGCGCCAGTTGGGCTGCCGGATGGGGCGACAACGAGAGCGACCGCTCCGGCCTGACGTAGCTCGGCGCTGCGTCAGGCATTGCATCGGCGGCCCTGGCAACCGGTACAGCTGCACCTCAATAGGCGACCGTCAGGCGACCGTCCTTGCCTGCATCGATGAACACACCGGCGCGGGCCCATCGCGGGCCCATCCCCCGCACGCCTCAGTGCGTACGCGTCGGCGCCAGCTTTTGCGAAAACTCGATCCGGAATGCCTCGAAATCCCTGCCGTCGGCGGCCGCCTCGGCATGCGCGGCATCCTTGAGCGCATCCGAATAGGTCAGCCGCACCGGCGTGCCCTGGCGTTCGTGCAGTTCGGCCGCGCGCATGATCAAGGCCAGGACCTGCGCGGCGCTGGTGCTTTCGCCGGCGATGCGGCCGTCCATGCCAAGCACCCATTCGCCGTCGCGGCGGACAATACCGGCCAATAGCGTGCGTTGCTGGTCGCGCAGTTCGGCATGCGCTTCGATCGGCGAATCGGCAGTGACCTTGGCGGCGGCCTGGTTGCGCTGGCGCTCGGCGGCGCGCTTGCGGGCGTCGCGGCGCAGCTTGGAATCGGTGGACATGCAGGCTCCTGTGAGGTCAGAGGTGGTCGGCCGGCTCCAGAGGCACTGCCTCTGCGGCCTGGCGGCGGCGAAGACGGCGGCCGCTGCGGCGCTCCCAGCGCCAGAATAGCCAGCCCAGCAAGAAAAAACCGGTCATGCCGATCGCCAGATGGCGCGGGTGTTCACTCAGCAGCGGCGACAGCACCCCGGCTACCAGCGTATTGGTCATCAGCTGGGTGAAGGCCTGCAGCGAGGAGGCCAGGCCGCGCTGATGCGGGTACATGTCCAGCACCGCCAGCGCCAGGATCGGGAAGATCAGGGCCATGCCCATGCCGGCCAGGAAGATCGGCAGCACCGCCCACGGCAGGCTGATCTGCGCCACCGACAGGGTGTAGCCAAGATTGGCCAGCGCCGCCACGCCGCAGCAGATGAAGCCGATACGGATCTGCCGCACCGGGTCCATGCTGCCGGCCATGCGCCCAGACAGGAACGAGCCCAGCGTCATGCCGCCGATGGTGGGGATGAACAACCAGGCGAAGTCACCCTCGCCCATGTGCAGGTGGCGCATGATCAACACCGGCGCCGAGGCGATGTACAAGAAAATGCCGGCGAAGTTGAATGCGCCGGCCGCGGCCAGGCGCTGAAAACGCGGATTGAAGCCGATCCGCACGTAATCGTGCATCAAGCTGCGCAACTGCAGCGGCGTGCGCGCTTCCACCGGATGGGTCTCCGGCAGCCAGGTCATCGTCGCAATCAGCAGCACCAGCCCGAACGCCACCAGAAACCAGAAGATCAGCGGCCAGCCCGCGCCGCTGAGCAGGATCCAGCCGCCGATGATCGGTGCAATCGCCGGCGCAATGCCGAAGATCATCGACACCTGGCTCATCAGCCGTTGCGCGTCCGCGCCGTGGAACAGGTCGCGGATCACCGCCCGGCCGACGATCATGCCGACACCGGCCGACAGCCCCTGCAACGCGCGGAACGCCAGCAAGGTGGGCAGATCCTGCGACAGCGCACAGCCCACCGAGCCGGCGATGAACAGCACCAGCCCGCCCAGGATCACCCGCTTGCGGCCCCACGCATCGGACAGCGGCCCGTGCGCAATGCTCATCACCCCGTAGGCGAGCAGATAGACGCTGATGGTCTGCTGGATCGCCACCTCGTCCACCGCCAGGCTGCGGCTGAGCCGCGAAAACGCAGGGAAGATGGTGTCGATGGAAAACGGGCCGAACATCGCCAACCCGGCGAGCAGCAGCGCCATGCGACGGGTGGAAGGCGTGGTGGGGGTCATGCAGGAGTCCGAAACGTGGTGCATCGGGGACGCACACCAGCACCCGCGAGTCGCGGCGCCGGGATGAGCATAAGGGTGTCGATGATAGGCGCTCGCCGTTGCAAGGTTAAGCGGACCCAAGCACAACAGCCGTGACGCGACAGGCGCGGCGGGTGCGCCCGGTGGCGCGGACGCACGCTATAATCGCCCCGGCAACACGGTGGGAGAAGCGGCACTGCCGCTGCCGAAGGCGCAACAGCCCGTAATCGCTCAGGCCCGATACCATCCGCAGTACAACTCTGGAGAGACCGGCCGATGCCGGCGCCGAAGGGGCACGGAACGCAGGCAGGCCCAGCGCCACGCCGCGTTTTTAAACTCTCAGGCAAAAGGACAGAGGGGCGCGAGGAAGACTCTCGCTGCGACAGGAGGTGATGCGCTGTGCGCGTCACACCGGTTGTGGTGCTTGTCGACCATTCGTCTGCCCCTGCCCCGGATGCCCGCCATGTCCCAGACCACGTCTTCCCTGCGCGACCTCGAACACCACAGCGCGTTCGTCGAACGCCATATCGGCCCCAACGACGCGGAAATCGCACAGATGCTGGGCGTGGTCGGCCACGCCTCGCTGGATGCGCTGACCGACGCCATCGTGCCCGGCAACATCAAGTCGCCTGCAGCGCTGGCGCTGCCCGAGGCGATCACCGAAGAAGAAGCGCTGGCCAAGATCCGCGCCATCGCCAGCAAGAACCAGGTGCAGCGCACCTTTATCGGCCAGGGCTATTACGGCACCCACACGCCCAAGGTGATCCTGCGCAACATCCTGGAAAACCCGGCCTGGTACACCGCCTACACGCCGTACCAGGCAGAGATTTCGCAGGGCCGCACGGAAGCGTTGATCAACTTCCAGACCCTGTGTGCGGATCTCACCGGCATGCAGATCGCCAACGCCTCGCTGCTGGACGAAGCTACCGCCGCAGCCGAAGCGATGACGCTGGCCAAGCGCTCGGCCAAGTCCAAATCCGACACCTTCTTCGTGCACGACGCGGTACATCCGCAGACGCTGGAACTGCTGCGCACCCGCGCCGAGCCGCTGGGCATCGTGCTGCGCGTCGGCACGCCGGAAGAAGCACTGCAGGCCGAGTGCTTCGGCGTGCTGCTGCAGTACCCGGACAGCTTCGGTCACATCGGCGACCACGCCGCATTGGCCGATGCCGTGCATGCGCAAGGCGGATTGGTGGCAGTGGCCACCGATCTGCTCGCACTGACCCTGATCGCCGCGCCCGGCGAATGGGGCGCCGATATTGTGGTCGGTAACTCGCAGCGCTTCGGCGTGCCGTTCGGTTTTGGTGGTCCGCATGCGGCGTTCATGGCCTGCCGCGATGCCTACAAGCGCTCGATGCCGGGGCGGCTGATCGGCGTGTCGATCGATGCCGCCGGCAATCCTGCCTACCGTTTGACGCTGCAGACGCGCGAGCAACATATCCGCCGCGAGAAGGCCACCTCCAACATCTGCACCGCGCAGGTGCTGCTGGCGGTGATGGCCTCGATGTACGCCGTCTACCACGGCCCCGAGGGCCTGACCCGCATCGCACGCCGCACGCATCGCCTTGCCGCGATCCTGGCCGCCGCATTGCGCGGTGCCGGCGTCACCGTGGGCGAGCGTTTCTTCGACACCCTGCACGTCAAGGCGATCGATGCCGATGCCATCCACGCCAAGGCCCGTGCAGCCGGCATCAACCTGCGCGCGATCGACAGCGAAGCGGTCGGCATCAGCCTGGATGAAACCAGCACGCGCGCCGACGTGGTTGCACTGGCCGCGTTGTTCGGCGCGCAGGCAGATGTGGATGCACTCGATGCCGCCACCGCCGACGCATTGCCGCAAGGGCTGCTGCGCAGCAGCGCCTTCCTGACCCACCCGGTATTCAACACTCACCACAGCGAGCACGAACTGCTGCGCTACATGCGCTCGCTGGCCGACAAGGATCTGGCGATGGATCGCACCATGATCCCGCTGGGCAGCTGCACCATGAAGCTCAACGCCACCGCCGAAATGATCCCGGTGACCTGGCCCGAGTTCGGCGCGATCCATCCGCTGGCCCCGGCCGAGCAGTCGGCCGGTTATGCGCAGCTGATCGAGGAGCTGGAAGCGATGCTGGTCGAATGCACCGGCTACGACGCGGTGAGCCTGCAGCCCAATTCCGGCGCGCAGGGCGAATACGCCGGCCTGCTGGCGATTCGTGCCTATCACCGCGCGCGTGGTGAGGCGCATCGCGATATCTGCCTGATTCCGGAATCTGCGCACGGCACCAACCCGGCCTCGGCACAGATGTGCGGCATGACGGTCGTCGTGACCAAGTGCGATGCAAACGGCAACGTCGACGTCGAAGACATCCGCGCCAAGGCGGAAAAATATTCCGAGCGTCTGGCCGCGTTGATGATCACTTATCCATCAACGCACGGCGTGTTCGAAGAAGACGTGGTGGCGATCTGCGAAGCGGTGCATGCGCACGGCGGCCAGGTCTACACCGACGGCGCCAACATGAATGCCCTGGTCGGTGTGGCCAAGCCCGGCAAGTGGGGCTCGGACGTCTCGCACCTCAACCTGCACAAGACCTTCTGCATTCCACATGGCGGCGGCGGCCCGGGCGTGGGCCCGTGTGCAGTCAAATCGCATCTGGCCCCGTTCCTTCCGAAAACGCTGGGCGGCGAAGGCGACGTCGGCATGGTCAGCGCTGCCAGCTACGGCTCCGCCTCGATCCTGCCGATCAGCTGGATGTACGTGACCATGATGGGCAGCGGTGGCCTGCGCAAGGCGACCCAGGTGGCCTTGCTCAACGCCAACTACATCGCAAAGCGTCTCAGCTCCCACTACAAGACGCTGTACACTGGGCGTAATGGGTTGGTTGCGCACGAGTGCATCCTCGACATCCGCCCGCTGGAGAAGACCAGCGGCATCGGCGCCGAAGACATCGCCAAGCGCCTGATCGACTTCGGCTTCCACGCACCGACGTTGAGCTTCCCGGTTGCCGGCACCTTGATGGTAGAACCGACCGAAAGCGAATCGCAGCACGAACTGGACCGCTTCATCGACGCGATGATCCAGATCCGCGACGAGATCCGCGCCATCGAAGACGGCCGCCTGGACCGCGAGGACAACCCGCTCAAACACGCACCGCATACCGCCACGCAGGTGTCGGCCAGCGAGTGGACGCACGCCTACCCGCGCGAACTGGCCGCCTTCCCGCTGCCCAGCCTCAAACAGCAGAAGTACTGGCCGCCGGTGGCGCGCGTGGACAACGTCTACGGCGACAAGAACGTGATGTGCGCCTGCATCCCGGTGGATGCGTACAAGGACGACGTGGAGGCGTAAGCGCTGCCCTTTCGCGTTTACGTGTGGCATCGAAACCCAGCCCAGGGAATCCCGGGCTGGGTTTTTCGTTTTTAGCGGCAGCGGCTGCAGTGAAGTGTTTTGGAGACATCACGCGTTCGAGGCAAGCGCCTGCGCCGTACTCGGCCACAGCTCGGGGCGGGAACATCACACGACGCTAAAACGCACTATCCCGGTCGCCTCGATAGGTGATTGAACGGCGTGAAGGCGTCAGTTGCAGAGCGGATGATCTGCGGCCTGGCTGCAGGGTCCTTGCCCGCCCACCATCGCAGGACACGCTGCAAGTACGTCCCTGTAAGCTCTTACGCGGCATCCATGCCGCGTAAGGTCCCGCGACGGTGGGCGGGCAAGGACCTGTCGGAATGGCCGGAATGGGCGGTGTGCATGATTGCAAGCACTGCATGACGTGCATTGCTCGGATAACGGCGCGTCCGATCAGAGTTCTTCGATCCGACCAATGTCACTGCCATTGCTGACATCACTCCACTCGTCACGCAGCCTCCTCGTTTTCCTTCCCTACACGTGCACTCGCGATGATGTGCGTCTGAGACAGGACACAACAGACAGTGATCAAGCTCGACAGACGCTCATTGAGACGCAAGCTGGCCTGCCTGCTGCTTGCAGGCCTGGCATTGACTGCTTGCGCGCCCCGCCGCCCTGGCGAGGTGCCGGCGCTGGTGCATGCGGCCGATGCGCAGGTCGAGGTGGTGCAGACCGATGCCGGTGCGCTACGCGGTGTGCGTAGTGCGCAAGGGCGGGTGTTTCTGGGCGTGCCATTCGCCGCGCCGCCGGTGGGTGCGTTGCGCTTCCGCGCGCCGCAAGCTGCGCCAGCCTGGAAGGGAGTCCGCGATGCCACGCAGGCCGGGCCGGCGTGCCTGCCGCGTCATCGCTTCGGGCAGAAGCAGGTGTCCGAGGATTGCCTCACCCTCAACGTCTACGCGCCACCCGGGCCGGCGCCGGCGCATCCGCGCGCGGTGATGGTGTGGATCTACGGCGGCGCGCTGGAGTTGGGCAGCAATGTCGACTACGACCTGAGTGCGTTGGCAGCCCGGCAGAACGTCATCGTGGTGGCGCCCAATTATCGGCTGGGGGTGTTTGGTTTTTATGCGCATCCCGCGTTAGGTGGTAAAGGCGAAGGTGCGTACGCGTTGCTCGATCAACAGGCCGCGTTGCACTGGGTGCAGCGCAATATCGCCGCCTTTGGTGGCGATGCGCACAACGTCACCGTGTTCGGCGAATCGGCCGGCGCATGGAGCATCTGTTATCAGCTCGCTTCACCGGGCGCGGCGGGCCTGTTTCAACGTGCGATCCTGCAAAGCGGCAGTTGTCTTGCGAGCGATTCCAGCGTGCCGCGCAGCGAGGCCGAACGTGGTGGCGTGCGCATGGCGCACACGCTTGGCTGCGAGCGTGCAAGCGAGGTTGCCGCGTGCCTGCGCGCGCTCCCTGCAAAAGCATTGGCCGATGCAAAACCGCAGCGACGTGGCTTGACCGGCAGCGATGCGTGGGCACCGATGTCTGGTGGCGACGTCTTGCCATTGCCGCCTGCCGAGGCGATCGCCAACGGGCAGCACGCGAAGGTGCCGGTGCTGATCGGCAACAATCGCGACGAAGGGCGCCTGTTCGCGCAACTGCTGTCCTATTTCGGCGCACTCACGTTGCGCAGCGGCTATGAGGCGCGCGTGCAACGCATGCATACCGATCCAACAGCGATCATGACGCACTACGCAGATGTCGCTGCGCAATCGCGCTGGCACGCCTATGCCGACATCGTCACCGATGGTGGCTTCGCCTGCCCCACGCGTCGGCTAGGCCGGGCGTTGCGCGATCACGCAGCGGTCTATGCATACGAGTTCGACGACCCGCAGGCGCCGTACGGTTTGTTGCGCTTGCCGTTTTCGCAGCCACTGGGCGCCTATCACGCCTCCGAACTGGTGTATCTGTTCCAGCGCCCGTGGGTGCTCAGTGGCGAGCCGCAGTTCAGCCCGCCGCAGCAGGCGCTCGCCGATACCTTGCAGGATTACTGGGGCGCGTTTGCGCGCACCGGCGATCCGAATGGTGGCGGCCGGCCGCCGTGGCCGCGCTTCGATGGCGACACGCCGTTGACGTTGTCGCCGGGCAGGATCGGGGCAACGCCCGACTTCGTGCAACGTCATCGCTGTACGTTCTGGGATGCGCAAGCGCACACCGCGTCCACATCCGTGCAGCCACCGTTGCATTAGAGCGACCCGCACAGATGGCAAATGGTCGTCACACCCAATCCAGCGTTATAGGAGTCACACATGTCCGAATCCACCTTGCAGCACTGCCCCGAGGTGCGCCTGCGCAATGGGCGCAACGTGCCCGCGCTCGGCCTGGGCTCGTGGAACCTGGGCCAGGGTCGACATGCGCCGCAGCAGGAAATCGATGCGCTGCAGACCGGCCAACAGCTGGGCATGCGCTTGATCGATACCGCCGAGATGTATGGCAACGGGCGCTCCGAGCAACTGATCAGCCAGGCCATCGGCAGCGCGCAGCCGCCGTATCTGGTGTCGAAAGTATTGCCAAGCAACGCCAGCGCGCGCGGCATTGCGCGTGCCTGCGAAGCCAGCCTGCAACGGCTTGGCGTTCGCACGCTGGATCTGTATCTGCTGCATTGGCGTGGCGGCAGCGATCTGCGCGAAGTGGTCGATGCGTTCGAAGCCTTGCGCGATGCCGGCAAGATCCGCGACTGGGGCGTGTCGAATTTCGATGTCGAGGATATGCAGGAGCTGTGGGACATTGAGGGCGGGCAGCATTGCCTGGTCAATCAGGTGCTGTATCACGCAGGAAGCCGCGGTATCGAATTCGATCTGCTGCCGTGGTGTGCACAGCACGAGGTCACGGTGATGGCGTATTCGCCGTTGGGAAGCCGCGCATTGCTGGATCACCCGGTGCTGCACGCCATTGGTGAACGACGTGGTGTGGCCGCAACTGCAGTGGCGTTGGCGTGGGCGATTCGCAGCGGCAAGGTCATCGCCATTCCCGAATCGGGAACACCTGCACATGTGCGTGCCAACGCAGCAGCGTGCACGTTGCAGCTGGATACCCAGGATCTTGCCGAACTGGACCATGCATTTCCACCGCCAACGCGCAAACAGCCGCTGGATCTGCTGTAGCCAACTGACAACAGTCGGGCTCGTTAGATGTGAGTACGTGCACTGCGTCGGCACGTTGCGTGACACACGCAACATCTCGCTGCGATGCATCGCAAACTTCTGGCTGTATGTGAGTATTCGTTCGCATGCAGACACGTGCAATTAACAGTGCCGCTCCCAAGCTCGTTGATCAGCCCGCATCTCAAGAGCGACCAACAAACTACTGCGCAGCCATCAGGCGGGCGCGGCCGGTGCTCCGAATCGGCGTGTACCAGACGTACACTCCGGTTCTCTGCGCCGTCCGCATCACCTGACGACCGCTCGCTACCTGTTGTTGGCCGCTCTACGCCCGCCAGAGTGGAGTCCCATGCCCAAGTCCCCCAGCAAGCCCGCGCACGTTCCTTCCATTGCTACCGTCAGCGCAACACCCGAAACATTGCGCGGTACGGGCGATGAGTTGCATCAAAAAGCCGGCGGCACGCATCCGCAACTGACCACCAACCAGGGCATCCCGGTTGGCGACAACCAGAACTCGCTGCGCGCAACGCCGCGCGGCCCGACGTTGCTGGAAGACTTCATTCTGCGCGAGAAGATCACCCACTTCGATCACGAGCGCATTCCCGAGCGCATCGTGCATGCGCGCGGTAGCGCGGCGCACGGCTATTTCGAGCTGACCAAGTCGTTGAGCCAGTACACCACGGCCAAGATCTTCACCGAGGTCGGCGAAAAGACCCCGTTGTTCACGCGTTTTTCCACCGTCGCCGGTGGCGCCGGCTCGGTGGACACGCCGCGCGATGTGCGCGGGTTTGCGGTGAAGTTCTACACCAAGGAAGGCAACTGGGATCTGGTGGGCAACAACATCCCGGTGTTCTTCATCCAGGATTCGATGAAGTTCCCGGACCTGATCCATGCGGTGAAGATGGAGCCGGATCGCGGTTTTCCGCAGGCCGCCAGCGCGCACGATACGTTCTGGGATTTCATCTCGCTCACGCCCGAATCGATGCACATGATCATGTGGGCGATGAGCGACCGCACCATCCCCCGCTCGCTGCGCATGATCGAAGGCTTCGGCATCCACAGCTTCCGTTTCCTCAACGAAAACGGCGACAGCACCTTCGTCAAATTCCACTGGCGTCCCAAGCTCGGCCTGCAGTCCACGATCTGGGATGAGGCGGTCAAGATCGCCGGTGCCGATCAGGATTTCCATCGTCGCGATCTGTTCGAGTCGATTCAAAGCGGCGATTTCCCCGAGTGGGAACTGGGCGTGCAGTTGTTCACCGAGGCCGAAGCGGAGGCATTCCCGTTCGACCATCTGGATTCGACCAAGGTCATTCCCGAAGAACTGGTACCGCTGCAAATCGTGGGCCGCATGGTGCTGGACCGCTGGCCGGACAACTTCTTCGCCGAGACCGAGCAGGTCGCTTACTGCCCGGCCAACATCGTGCCCGGCATCGACTTCAGCAACGACCCGCTGCTGCAGGGCCGCCTGTTCTCGTATCTGGACACGCAGTTGAGCCGTCTGGGTGGACCCAACTTCCATCAGATCCCGGTCAACGCGCCCAAGTGCCCGTTCGCCAACAATCAGCGCGACGGTCATATGCAGATGGGCGTGCCGAAGGGGCGTGTCGCATACGAGCCCAGTTCGCTGCAAGCCGATGCGCCGCGTGAGGCGCTGCGCGGATTCCCGAGCCATGCGACACCGGCTGAAGACGGCGCGAAAGGCCGCGTGCGTGCAGAAAGTTTTGCCGATCATTACAGCCAGGCGCGGATGTTCTTTCGCAGCCAGACGGCGCCGGAGCAGGCGCATATGGCATCGGCACTGGTGTTCGAATTATCCAAGGTGGAAACCACGCACGTGCGCGAAGCCATTGTGGGCCATCTGCGTCACATCGACCCAGCGCTGGCACAGCGTGTGGCCGATGGAATGGGCATGACCACGCTGCCACCGGCACCACCGGCTGCGGTTGCGCCAACCGACATGCCGTTGTCGCCGGCCTTGCAGCTGATCGGCAAGATGAAGGACACCTTGCAGGGCCGCACTGTGGGCATCCTCATTCACGATGGCTCGGATGCCGCTGCGATCAAGGCGGTGCGCAAGGCTGCCGAAGCCGCGGGTGCCACAGTGAAAATCGTCGCGCCGAAAGTGGGCGGCGCCAAGCTCAGCGACGGCAAGCAACTGGCCGCCGACGGCCAATTGGCAGGCACACCATCAGTGGTGTTCGATGCGGTGGCAGTGCTGTTGTCCTCGGAAGCAGCCAAGCTGCTGACGCGCGAATCGGCTGCACTGGATTTCGTCAGCAACGCGTGGGCGCATCTGAAGGCAATCGCCTACGACGATGGCGCGCAGTTGCTGCTCAAGGCTGGCAATGTCGGCAAGGATGCGGGCGTGATTGCAGCGGCAGATACCAAGGCATTCATCACTGCCGCCAAGACGCGCCAGTGGGCACGTGAGCCGAAGGTGCGCATGCTGGCGTAACTGCACCAGCGCCATTGAAAGCTGCCTTGGGCGCGAGCGACTTTCTATGTCGTTTCGCGCTCATTGCATTTCATTCGCTGCCTACTAACGTTCTGCTTTGGCGAGGACACCGCGCACACGGCTCACTTAGCTTCTAAGCGCATTTAGATGTCGCTATGACTCGAAATCTTGGTCGTCTCGGAATGACTGGTTGGATAGCGAGGAGAGATCAGTTGTAGAGCGGATGATCTGCGGCTTGGCTGCAGGGCCCTTGCCCGCCCACCATCGCAGGACACGCCGCAAGTACGTCCGTGTAGCAACTGTGTTGATCAGGGCCTCAACCCGCGACCTTTGAGCGGTTTCCTTCAGGCGCGTTCATCGGTAGGTGCCGGCCGCTGGCCGGCACGCTTTTTTGCG
>NZ_JBEOLS010000079.1:0-16634 GCF_040279205.1 Xanthomonas hortorum | reverse complement strand
TCGCGGGACCTTACGCGGCATGGATGCCGCGTAAGAGCCTACACGGACGTACTTGCGGCGTGTCCCGCGATGGTGGGCGGGCAAGGGCCCTGCAGCAAACCCGCAGATCAGCCGCTCTGCAGGGAAGGCCAAATCCTCCGCTTTGCAATCGACCAACGTGAAGTAGTTCTGGCAGCCACTCCAAGCCGATTCCAATTGCGTGACCTGACAACGGCATGCCTTCCAATGTCTATACGGACTATTGATGCGTACGCAACATCTGCCCGCCTAGGCTGAAAGCACGCCCACACCGGAGAGACGCGATGCGAGCCTTGTTCGTAGGTGGAGTTGTCGACAACAGCGAAATGGATCTGGACGACACCCCGCCACCGATGCATTACCCCGAAAACACCGGCGCCGGCCGGCCCCGCTACCGCCTGCATCAAGTAGGTGAGCGCGACGATGGCAGCCTGGCCTATGCGGTCTATGGCGCACCGGAAATGGCCGACGATGACATCAGCCGGATTACCGAGGAGCGTGGCTACGCGCGTCGCTTCAGTGCGTCTCCGGAGGCGCCGCGCTAATTGCGCTTAAGCGACCTGATTGTGTTCGAGTGAGAACGCGCATGAAAAAACCGGGCCTGAGCCCGGTTTTTTTGTTTGATCGACTGGATCAGCGCATTGGGATCAGCGTGCCTTCGGAGTCACGCGCCAGATCACATTGCCCACATCGTCAGCCACCAGCAGCGCGCCGTTATTGTCGGGCGCCACACCGACCGGGCGGCCCTGTGCATTGCCTTCGGCGTCGAGAAAACCGTCCAGCACGGTGATCGGCGTGCCGTTGGGCTTGCCGTCCACGAACGGCACGAACAGCACCTTGTAGCCACTGGGCGGATCGCGATTCCATGAGCCATGTTGGCCGATGAAAGCGCCCTGGCGGAAGCGCTCCGGCAGCAGCGTACCGTTGGCGAAGGCCAGACCGAGCGAGGCGGTATGCGGGCCGAGCGCATAGTCGGGCTTGATCGCCTTGGCCACCAGTTCGGCATTCTGCGGCTTGACCCGCTCGTCCACGTGCTGGCCGTAATAGCTGTAAGGCCAGCCGTAGAAGCTGCCATCGCGCACCGAGGTCAGATAGTCAGGCACCAGATCGCTGCCGATTTCATCGCGCTCGTTCACCACCACCCACAGCGATTTGCTCTGCGGCTCCCACGCGGTACCGACCGGATTGCGCAGCCCGCTGGCGAACACGCGGCTGCTGCCGGTGGCCGGGTCGATCTCCAGAATCGCCGCGCGGTTGAGCTCGGCTTCCATGCCGTTCTCGGCCACATTGCTGTTGGAGCCCACGCCTACATACAGCTTGCTGCCATCGGCACTGGCCAGCAGCGACTTGGTCCAATGGTGATTCAGACCGCCAGGCAGATTGGCCACGAAGGTCGGCTTGGCGGTGATATGCGTATCGCCGGCCTTGTACGGAAAGCTCACCAGCGCGTCGGCATTGGCGACATAGAAACGATCGCCGACCAAGGCCATGCCGAACGGCGAAAACAGGCCGCTGACAAACTGCGTGCGTACTTCGGCCACACCATCGCCATCGACGTCGCGCAGCAGCGTGATGCGATTGGCGCTGGGCACCACGGCACCGGCCTTGCTCATCATCGCGCCCTGCACTTTCTTGCGGATCCCGCCACCGCCTTCGGCATCGTCCGGCTTGGGCGGTTCTGCAGTTTCGGCCACCAGCACATCGCCGTTCGGCAGCACATAGACCCAACGTGGGTGGTCGAGATCGCGTGCGAACGCGGCGACCTGCAGATCGTCGGCAGCGATCGGCTTGGCGTTCTCGGTCCAGCGTTTGACCGGCGCCACCTTGACCGTGGGGATCAGGCGTTTGACCGGCTCGGGCAATTGCGGGTTGGGTCCGGTTCCCTGTTCGATGGCAAGCGTGGCGGTATCGCCGCAGGCGGCGAGAACGGCGACAGTCAATAACGACAGCGGCCAACGAGCGAGCTTCAACGAGGGTGCATTCATTGCGGGGGCAATCCTGAACAGTTGCGACAATCGGCCATCATGCCGTCAACACCACGTTGAGAAGTAAACACGTCGTCAATGCAGACGTGTCAGGGCGTAGATTGCGGAGCGGTGCCCACCGGCAGCGGGTGCACCGCCACGATGCGATCCATCCAGATCCACTGCGGTTCCTGCGCTGCATCCAGGTGATCCAGGCGCAATTGGCCGTTGATGCCTTCGCGCTGCTGAGCGTCCAGATAGGTCTGGATGGTCGGGCGCACGGCAACCGTGCCGCTGATGGTGCTGCCATCGTCCAGTTCGATCTGCACACGCTCCTGACCACCGAGCAGCGACACCCAGTGTTCGAGCGTTGCGATCTGTACCTGTTCCGAATAAACGTGCGGGGCGTATTTGGACATCACGGCATCTCCGAAGAAGAAATTGCCACGCTAGGCCACTGGCTGTGAAAGAAGCACAAAACAGCGTCTTGCTTATGCAATCGCCTGGCTACGCATGATCGCGCGACGTGGATGCCGCGCGTGGGTCACTCCACCGATTCGCGCGCCGCGCGCACAGCGGTGACAAGTTGCGCAACGCTGTAGGGCTTTGCCAGATGCTCCTGAAAACCGGAGTCCAGCGCGCGCTTGCGATCGTCGTCGCGCGCCAGTGCGGTCACTGCCACCGCCGGCAATGCAGTGGCGTCCAGCCCCAGGTTTTCGCGCACGGTGCGGATCAGTCCGTAGCCATCCATGCCCGGCATGCCGATGTCGGTCAGCATCAAATCGAAGCGTGCGTAACCGCGATGATCGATCAGCGCCAGTGCATCGGTGGCGCTGCCGGCGGTGACCACTTCGGCGCCCTGCTCTTCCAGCAGGCGGCGCAGATAGTCGAGCATGTCCGGCTGATCTTCCACTGCCAGCAGACGCAGGCCATTAAGCGCACGTGCTTCGATAATCTGCTCGGACATCAGCCGCCGACGCAGTTCGCGCCGCGGCCGCCTGGCCTGATCGGGAATGTGCTCGGGAAGGCGCACGGTAAACGTGGCGCCCTTGCCGCGCCCGCCACTTGTTGCGCCCACCTGGCCGCCATGCATTTCCACCAATTGCTGCACGATCGCCAGGCCCAGGCCCAGACCGCCGTGCTGGCGCGTGGTGGTGCCGTCTGCCTGGCGGAAGCGCCCGAACAGATGCGGCAGGAACTCGGCGGCGATGCCGTCGCCGGAGTCGCGTACCGACACCAGCAGATGGCCGTCGTCGCGCTCGATGGTGACGTCGATGCGGCCGTGTGCCGGCGTGAACTTGATGGCGTTGGAGAGCAGATTCCACAACACCTGCTGCAGCCGTGTGGCATCGCCGAGTACCAGGCACGGGGTGTCCGGCACGTGCACCTCCAGGATCTGGTCCTTGCCTTCGGCAGCCAGTTCCTGGGTAGTCAGCGCTTCGTGCACCTGCTCGGCCAGATCCAGCGATTCGACCTCCAGCTGCACCTTGCCCAGCAGCATGCTGCTGAGATCGAGCATGTCCGAGATCAGCCGCTTTTGCGCGCGTGCGCTGCTGGCGATCACCGACAGGCCCTTGTAGGTGGGTTGGCCTTCTTCGACCCGCTGCAGCAGCAGTTCGCTCCAGCCAAGAATCGTGGTCAATGGCGTGCGTAATTCGTGCGACAGCGTGGCCAGGAACTCGTCCTTGAACCGCGCCATGCTCTCGGCCTCGTTGCGCGCAGTGCGCTCGGACTCGAGCAATTGTTCGCGCGCCAATTCGATTTCGCGCTGCTCGGTGACATCCGGACTGCTGCCGGCAAGACCGATAAAGCGACCATCGGCCGAATACCGTGGCGTGGCGGCCATTTCGATCCAGCGCCACTGGCCATCGTGGCGGCGCGCACGTACCAGCGCATGCAACGCGCGCTGTTCTTCCAGGGAGGCGGCCAGTTCGAACTGGAAGATCGACAGATCGTCCGGATGCAGCAATTCGCTCCACGCCGAGACCGTGCCGCTGGAAATATCGATGCCGAAAAATTCGCCATAAGCACTGTTGACGAAACGCACGACACCTTGCGCGTCCAGCACCCAGACCGGCATCGGCAAGCCATCGGCCAGTGCGCTGAAGCGCGCCTCGCTCTCGGCCAGCTCGCGCTCGACGCGCTTGCGCTCGGTGATGTCCATGAACAGCACCGCCACCCGCGCCTGCTCCGGTTGCCCAACCCGGAACGCATCCACCGAATACCAGCGCCGCAACGCCTTGGCCTGCATTTCGAAATGGATACGGTTGCCGGTACGGGCAACGTGCCCGTAGCGGTCGAACCACTCCTGCTCATGCTCGGCGAGCATGCCGCGCACGGAGACGTTCACCGCGTTGGTCAGACCGGTGTAGCGCTCGAACGCGCCATTGGTCGAGCGAATCACGTAATCGACGGCTTTGTCGCCATCGAACACCATGTCGATGACGCAGAACCCAGCGTCCACGTTATGGAAGATCTCGTGATACATCGCAGGATCCAGGAACGGCTCGGCGATGGCGGCAGGCAGGCCGGCGGCCAAGTCAGGGCTGGGACTGGAAGTGCTCAAATCGGGGTCCACGGGTGATGCCGATGCGGATGACGGGCAGATGAAAACACGCCCGATGTCGTCAGCGGGTGCACGGGCAACTGACCGGATTCACGATTCACCCACAATCCCGAATCGCCTCACCACAGCAAGGCCGCAGACAGCGCGATAGCGGCGGCCAGCAACACGATGCCGGCAATCACGCCGCGCAGGACCCATTGGCCTTCGCGCCGCAACTGCTCATCCATCCAACGTTGGGCTTCTTCGCGCCAGGCAGTCGAGCGCGCATGGTCGGCATCCAGTAACAGCAAACGCACGCGCGACAGCCCCAGCTCGGCGCATTCGCTGCGACAGCGCAGGCTGAAACCGTCTACGCCGCTCGCGACCTGGGCGTCGAGCGGCAGTTGCAATTCGAGTTCAGGCCTGGACATAACGGGGACGCTCCTGATCCAGCTCGTGTTCCAGCGCCATGCGCGCCAGTTGGGTGTAGTTGGCACGCGGGCCCTGGCCGCGACCGGTGAGCATTCCCTGGTAATCCAGGTCCTGCCAGACCCGCCCCGTCCACTCGACGCAATCCTCGGCAATGACCAGCATCAACGAGTAACGGTAGTCGAGCCCATTGGCCGAGGTGTAGGCATAGACCGGCGGGAACTGCACCGCCACATCACCCTGCCGCGCCAACGCAGCCAGATGCTCACGCAGTGCATCCCGTGGGTCGGCACCTGGCTCCAGACGCATCCCGCGGGTTGCCAGATCCAGATCCACATCGCTTTGCAACGCGACGAACGCGGCGGCACCGGTGGACGGGTTGTGACCGTGCTGCTTTGCCCAGTCGATGAACTGCAGGCGCACGTCCGACGGCATGTGTGCCGGCGCCGAGGAAGCTGACTTTGTGCGGAAAGAGTGGGTGTCCATGCTGGCGATCATCCGGTCCGCGCCGTGAAGCGCGGGCGCAGGCGCAGTGAACCCGCCGTCATGGTGGCGCGGTCGTGGATTAACCGCGCGCAACACCGATGCATGCCCGGTTGCTGCCGCGTTGCGGGCGATCCAGCGCACCCCCACACTGCTGGAACACCCGGTACGCCATGTACCTTCCGCTTGGAGACTTTCCATGAAACGTTCCAGCCTTTTCGGCGCCAGCCTGTTGCTGGCAGGACTGCTCGCGGCGACCGGTGTGCAGGCCCGCGTGCGTAATGTCACCGACCCTCAAGCGCCACGCGCGCTGAGCAGCGAAGGAAACGTGGATATGCGCTGGACCGACCCGGCGCAGTTTGCCGAGATGCGCTTCAGCGGCAACCGCTGGGAGGCGCAGCGCGGCGATTGGGTGACCCAGCTGGCGACCCATTTCCAGCAAAGTGCCGCCCGCCGGCTTCCCGACGGCCAACACCTGAGCGTGACCATCACCGACATCCGCCGCGCCGGCCAGTACGAGCCCTGGCACGGCCCGCGCATGCAGGACGTGCGCATCGTCAAGGACATCTACCCGCCGCGGTTGAGCTTCAGCTACACGCTGACCGGCGCCAATGGCGAGGTGATCGATCAGGGCGAGCGCAAGCTGGTGGATTCGGCATTTCTGATGAGCGGCCCGCGCTTGACCGACAGCGACCCGTTGCGCTTCGAAAAAGCGATGATCGACGACTGGGTGCGCAAGCAGTTCCGTGGCGATCGGAGTACGGCCGGGGTGTGAGCTCCGCTTGAGCCCCTCTCCTGCGGGGCGAGAAGGCACAGCTTGCGCGCCACTGGCGCGCGTGCCTTGGTGCGCCTGCGCCGCTGGCGCAGGCCGGGGCGCGGAGCGGGGGTTGGGGTGAGGGTACGGGGGCGAAGCCCTCGTGTTGTTCCGACTGCACGAGGCTTCGCTCGTACCCTCATCCGGCGCTGCGCGCCACCTTCTCCCGATGGGAGAAGGGATGCAACTTACCGGGTCACTTCGTCGCCCACTGCCGCCTCACCTACATACGTCCGCGGCACGCGCTTGAGTCCACACAGCAGCTGATACGCGCTGACATTGCACTGCGTGGCCAACGGGGCGACCCGTGGCGCATCGCCCCACAGCTGCACTGGCGCGCCAATCTCCGCCTGCGGATGCTCGGTGAGATCCACGGTGAGCATGTCCATCGAGACGCGACCGATCAACGGGCAGACCTGCCCATCCACCAGCACCGGGGTGCCATTAGGTGCGAACTGCGGATAGCCGTCGGCATACCCCATCGCCACCACGCCCACGCGTGTGGGCCGTTGCGCAACGAAGCGGGCGCCGTAGCCCACCGGCTCGCCGGCCGGCAGCTCGCGCACGGAGATGATGCGCGAACGCAGCGTCATCACCGGGCGCAGTTGCGCAGTGCTCTCGGTTTCCTGCGGGAACGGGTTTGCGCCGTACAGCATCAGCCCGGGGCGCGACCAATCGTTGCGCAGCGCCGGCCAGCCGAGCAGGCCGGGCGAATTGCGCAGACTGGTTTCCGCGCGCATGCCGCCTGCGGTGAGCGCGAAGGCCACCGCCTGTTCGTCGGTGCGGCTGCACTCCAGTTCGTCGGCGCGCGCCAGGTGGGTCATCAGCACCAGCGAGGCAATCTGCGGCAGCCCGCGCAAGCGCAACCACGCGGCGCGAAAATCTTCCGGCGACAAGCCGAGCCGATGCATGCCGCTGTCCAGCTTCAACCACACCCGTAACGGGCGTGGGCTCTGAAAGTCGGCCAGCGCGCGCACCTGCTGCGTGGTGGCTGCCACCGTCCACAGATCGTGCTCGGCGATCAGGCGCAGTTCGTCGTGTTCGAAAAAACCTTCCAGCAGCAAAATCGGCGCGCGGATACCGGCCTGGCGCAGCCCCAGTGCCTCTTCGATGCAGGCCACCGCAAAGCCGTCGGCTTCCGGCTCCAACGCCTGCGCGCAGCGCACCGCGCCATGCCCGTAAGCATCGGCCTTGACCACCGCGAGGGCCTTGCTGCCGCCCAGGCGCTTGGCCAGGCGGTAGTTGTGACGCAATGCATCCAGATCGATCAACGCTTGCGCAGGACGCACTACGCGGCCTCCTGCGGCGCGCGGGCGCTGCGTGGCGAGAGGTAACGGAACACATCCAGGCCTTCGGTATCGATGTCCGGGCTGCGGCCCTGCATTAGATCGGCCAGATAGCGGCCAGAGCCGCAGGCCATGGTCCAGCCCAGGGTGCCGTGGCCGGTGTTGAGGAACAGGTTGGAATACGGCGTGGCTCCGACCACCGGGGTGCCATCGGGCGTGGCCGGGCGCAGGCCGGTCCAGAACTCGGCCCTGGCCAGATCGCCGCCGCCCGGGAACAGGTCGTTGACCACCATTTCCAGGGTGGCGCGGCGGCGCGGATTCAACGACAGATCGAACCCAGCCACCTCGGCCATGCCGCCGACGCGGATACGCTCGTCGAAGCGGGTGATGGCGATCTTGTAGCTTTCGTCCAGCACCGTGGAGGTCGGCGCGCGCTGCGCGTCGACGATCGGGATGGTCAGCGAATAGCCCTTGAGCGGATACACCGGCAGATGCATGCCGAGCGAGAGCAGCAGGTCGGCTGAATAGCTGCCCAGCGCCAGCACGTAGCGGTCGGCGGTTTCGAGACGCCCATCGATCTGCACGCCGGTGACGGTGCGGCCGTCGTGCTCCAGATGCTCGATCTGCTGCCCGTAGCGGAATTGCACACCGGATTGCGCGGCCAGCGCAGCCAGGCGCTGGGTGAACAGCCGGCAGTCGCCGGTCTGGTCTTCGGGCAGGCGCAAGGCGCCGGCCATCTGCGCGCCGCCGCCGGCCAGGCCGGGTTCGAACTGGGCGATCTGCGCGGGTGTCAGCAATTCGTACGGCACGCCGTACTGGGCCAGCACTTCGATGTCCTGCGCGGCGGCGTCCAGCTGTTGCTGGGTGCGGAACAACTGGGTGGTGCCGAGCTGGCGGCCTTCGAATTCCAGCCCGGTGCTGGCGCGCAGTTCATTGAGGCAATCGCGGCTGTAGTCGGACATGCGCACCATGCGCGCCTTGTTCACTGCATAGCGCTCGGCGGTGCAGTTGCGCAGCATCTGGGTCAGCCAGGCCAGCTGGCGCAGATCGCGGGTGGGCCGGATCGACAACGGCGCGTGCTGGGCGAACAACCACTTCATCGCCTTGCCCGGCACGCCGGGGGCGGCCCAGGGCGAGGTGTAGCCGAACGACAGCTGGCCCGCGTTGCCGTAGCTGGTTTCCAGCGCCGAGGCCGGCTGGCGGTCCACCACGGTGACCTCGCAGCCGGACTGCGCCAGATACCAGGCGGTGGTGGTGCCGATGACGCCGCTACCGAGAATGAGCACCCGCATGTCGTTCTCCTGGAAAGGGTATTCCCCCACAACCAAGCGCCGAGGGAGACAGTTAGACGCAGTATATTGCGAACCAGGCAGTGCCGTTTCTGGAATCGGCGCTACTTCGCAGTGAAATTTCCTGCCAAATCTGTAGGGAGACAGACCTCATGGCCACCCGTGTGCGCGAGCTGGACAAGATCGACCGCAAGATTCTGCGCATCCTGCAGCAGGAGGGGCGGATTTCCTTTACCGACCTGGGCGAACGGGTGGGGTTGTCCACCACGCCCTGCACCGAGCGCGTACGCCGGCTGGAGCGCGATGGCGCCATCACCGGCTACTACGCGCGGCTGGACCCGCACCTGCTCAAGGCCAGCCTGCTGGTATTCGTGGAGATCAGCCTGGCCTACAAGTCCGGCGACATCTTCGAAGAGTTCCGCCGCGCCGCGCTCAAGTTGCCCAACGTGCTGGAATGCCATCTGGTCTCGGGCGATTTCGATTATCTGCTCAAGGCGCGCATCAGCGAGATGGCGTCCTATCGCAAGCTGCTCGGCAGCACCTTGTTGACCTTGCCGCATGTACGCGAGTCCAAGAGCTACATCGTGATGGAAGAGGTCAAGGAGACGTTGGCGTTGCCGATTGCGGACTGAGGCGGGGATTGGGGATTGGGGATTCGTGGTCGGCGACGCAGCGAAGCTTGGGACGGCGGTTGGATGGAGACCGATCTGATTGCTGCGGATCAGACATCGACTGCTGCCGGATGTCAGCGCACCACGCGCATGCCGTCGCCGGCCGGAACCGCGTCGTAATAACGCCCGGTCTTGGTGTCCAGCACCCGGTTGGCGCCGGCCGGCTGCATGCCTTGCAGCAAGCGGCCATTGCGGTCGTAGACCATCGGCGCGCTGGCCGGCAGCACCTGGCTACCGGCCGGGGCCACCGGCGTCTGTGCCGGGCCACGGGTGGGGATGGTCGGCGCGGACGGGCGCTGACCGAGCTGCGACGGCACCGGACTGGTGCCTGGCGCTGGCTGCACTGCGCGCGGCGCAGTCAGCGTGGGCTGCGCGGGAGCCGGCGTGGTGATCGGCTGCAGGGTGTTGGACGAGCGCGTGGTAGTGGCCGATTGCGCCAGCGCCGCGCCGGCAATCGCCAGCAGGCCGCACAGCAGCAGGCCGCGCGTTGAAGGATGGATCGCCATGACGGGCACCGTGATTGATTGGGCAGTATTGACTGGGTGGGGGCGCCGGTGTGCTGCAGCAATGCACGGGATCGGCTGCGGGATGAACACGTTCGCGAGATGAGTGCAGCGCGAAGAGTCCCTTCTCCCATCGGGAGAAGGTGGGCGCGCAGCGCCGGATGAGGGTGCGAGCGAAGCCTAGTGTTCTCACCTACCCGATCTGGCTTCGCCCCGTACCCTCACCCCAACCCCTCTCCCGCAGGGAGAGGGGCTTGAGTCCCTGCGGACGGAAGAAGGCTTCGAGCACTTAGGTTGAACGCAGCCTGCTGCGCCCACATCACTGAGGGCAGACGCGGCACCCCGCCAGCGCGCGTATGCGAGAGCCTTCATGAGCCAGTTCGATCTAACACCGCCCTCCCCCGCCCAACGCGATGCCCTGATCGCCGGGCTCAGCGACGAGGAGCAGCGCGTGCTGCTGCAGCACGGCACCGAGGCGCCGTTCTGCGGGGTGTTCCTGGACAACAAGCTGGAGGGCGTCTACACCTGCCGCCTGTGCGGGCTGCCGCTGTTTCGCTCCAGCGCAAAGTTCGAATCCGGCACCGGCTGGCCGAGCTTCTTCGCCCCGTACGACGCCGCCCATGTGCGCGAGATCCGCGACATCAGCTACGGCATGATCCGCACCGAGATCGTATGCGCGCGCTGCGACAGCCACCTCGGCCACGTGTTCCCCGACGGCCCGCCGCCGACCGGCGAGCGGCATTGCCTGAACTCGGTCTCGCTGGGCTTCACCGAAGATGGCCAGGCACTGCCGAACCCGCTGCAACGCGACGGTGCCGAGGCGCAACCGGCCTGACTTGGCGAGGCCGCCCAGAAATCAGTGGCGACCCACTCAGAGCGACTCACAGAACTACAGCGCAATCGTCAGGCGGGCGCGGCCGGCGCTCGGAATCGGCATGCACGGTTCATTTCGGTTCCTGTGTGCCGTCCGCACCCACCTGACGGCCGCTCGCTACGTTCTGTTATCCGCTCTTACTGCCCACACCATTGCTCGCTGTAGTGCTAGAAACTGCCACGACAATGACGCTCGACGCTCGGCGGCGGGTCATCCGGGACGTGGTGCAGACGCTGAAGTTTGCTGCCGAGCGCAACCTGCGCATCAAGTCCGCCGATGCTGGTGCCACCGCCAATGCAGAGGCCGCTTGCTGCAATGCGCTGTCTCGACGCACACAGCAGTCGATGCAAATCGCAAGCTCAACCAGGCAGACCTTTTCATCACTGCGGTGAACGCCTTGCCGCAGTAAGCGCGATGCCGCTGATCGCCCTATGTGAAGCCTGCACGCACCACCCGATCGTTCAGTTACAACGCACACCTTCACGCCGTGCACTTCAAGAATCCGCCGGGCGCGCCGAAACAACAGCAACCCTGTTTGCTTTTGGCTGCGCCATGCTCATCATCATCGGCTTCATCGTCGTCATCGTCAGTGTCCTCGGCGGCTATGTGCTGTCGCACGGAAAGCTGGGCGCGTTGTGGCAGCCGTACGAGCTGTTGATCATCGGCGGCGCGGCGTTGGGCGCGTTCCTGGTCAGCACGCCGGGCAAGATCGTCAAGGAAACCTTCAGTAGTGTCCTGGGCGTGTTCAAGGGCCCGCAGTACAAGTCCGAGGACTACAAGGACACCCTGAGCCTGGTCTACGAACTGTTGAACAAGGCCCGCCGCGACGGCTTCATGGCCCTGGAAGATCACGTCGAAAAACCGCAGGACAGCACCATCTTCGGCAACTACCCCAAGGTGGTGGCCGACCATCACCTGCTGGACTTCATCACCGACTGCCTGCGCCTGATGATCGGCAGCAACATCGAGCCGCACGAGCTGGAGCCGCTGCTCGAACTGGAACTGGAAAAGCACCACCACGAGGCGATGGCGCCATCGCATGCCTTGAGCAAGGTCTCCGACGGCCTGCCCGGCTTCGGCATCGTGGCCGCCGTGCTCGGCATCGTGATCACCATGGGCTCGATCGGTGGGCCGATCGAAGAGATCGGCCACCACGTCGGCGCCGCCCTGGTCGGTACCTTCCTCGGCATCCTGCTGGCCTATGGCTTCGTGGCGCCGTTGTCGGCGGCGATGGAAGCGCGTGCCGATCAGGACGGGCGCATCTACGAAGCGGTCAAGACCGCGCTGCTGGCCTGCCTGCGCGGCTACAACCCGAAGATTGCGCTGGAATTCGCGCGCAAGACGCTGCCCTCCAACGTGCGTCCGAGCTTTGCGGATTTCGAAACGCACCTGAAGACGATCAAGTAGGGCCGCAGTCATGGCCGAGGGCAAATCCACCGTCGTCATCCGACGGGTCAAGAAGGTGCAGGGCGGCGGCCATCATGGCGGCGCCTGGAAAGTGGCGTTTGCCGACTTCGTGACCGCGATGATGGCCTTCTTCCTGGTGCTGTGGCTGATGGCCGCCACCACCAAGGAGCAGCGCGCTGCGATCTCGGAATATTTCCGCAATCCCAGCCCGTTGTCGGGCAAATCGCCGGCGCCTTCGCCCGGCATGAACGGGCCCGGCGGCGCCAGCACCTCGATGATCAAGCTCGGCGGCACCGCCGACATGGCCAAGGGGCAGAAGGACGAAATGGGCCGCAAGCGCGACAACGCTGCCGATACCACCGAAGACAGCCGAGCCAAGGACAAGAAGCGCCTGGAAGCGCTGATGCAGGACCTGAAGGAGGCCATCGACAAGAGCCAGGCGCTGGAGCCGTTCAAGGACCAGTTGCTGCTCGACCTCACGCCCGATGGCCTGCGCATCCAGATCGTGGACAAGCAGAACCGCCCGATGTTCGACATCGGCCGCGACCAGCTCAAGCCGTACACGGTGTACATCCTGCGCGAGCTGTCCAGCTTCATCAATCAGGTGCCCAACCACATCAGCATCACCGGCCACACCGACACCACCGCCTACAGCAGCGATGCCGGTTACACCAATTGGGAACTCAGTGCCGACCGCGCCAATGCCGCGCGCCGTGCGCTGGTGGGCGGCGGCATGGCCGATGCCAAGGTCACCCGTGTGGTGGGCTTGTCCTCGTCGGTGCTGTTCGACAAGACCAACCCGCAGAATCCGATCAACCGCCGCATCAGCATCGTGGTGATGACCCAGGACGCCGAGCAGACTGCGTTGGCCGGCGCCGGCCAGGGCGTGGCGCTGGGTAAATCCACCCACGATGCCGACACGCATGTGCCGGATCTGAGTGCGGCCGCGGCCACCGGGACTGCTTCGGTGGGCACGCCGGCTGCGGTGCCTGCTGCGGGTAAGGCGGCGAGTGTATCGGTGGGTCCGGGTGCGGCGGCAGCGGCGCCAACCGCAACCGGCACACCGGCAGCGACCACGGCCACTGGCGCAGCGCCGGCTGCACCGCGCATCTCCACACGTACCCAGGTCGCCTCGGCTGCCGCGCTGGCCAAAGCTGCCGAGGCCGCTGTAGCTGCGGCGCCGCGCACTGCGGTCAGCACTGCGCCCGAGCAGCGCTGACGGCGTTGCGCGACACCTGGCAGCAGGTGTCAGGTGGCTGAAGACGGCACGCTGTCTTGCATGCAGCTGCTGACCAGGATCCGCACCGCGCACCGCTGCAAGCAAGACGCCCCGGTGGTGCTGAGCGGCGCCCCCCTACCCAGCAGTTGTCAGGTGACTGCAGGCGGCGCGTCGTCTTACATACCGATCCTCCGCGCCGCCTGACGGTGAGCGCACTCGCTGTGTCAGCGGCTTCAGGCTGCCCCAGACCCCGGCATTAGCGGTCTTCATCACGCGACCGGATCGATCGATGCATCGGCCCGGAAGGCCGCCATTGACGGGCCTGGCGGCGTCGAGCGAGCCGGGTCACGCACAAGCGCCTAGAATGGCCGGCCATTCCCAGCGTCGAGAACACCGTGTCCCGCAATTCAAAGGCCAAGCGCGACAAGCGCAAGAAGCAGCTCCCCAAGCGTCCGATCGTCCGTCTGGGCCAGGCGCCCCAGGTCACCAACCACGCCGTGCTGCAGGATGCCGATGGTCGCGTGGTCGCTGCAATCGGTCTGCAGGGTGGCAGCGAGTGGATGCTGTCGATCGGCGGCCAGACCATGGGCAGCGCCGATAATCCGGTACCGATGCTGGCCATGCTCAAGCACCTGGCCAACCTGCAGGAAGCCGAAGGCAAGACCATCTCGCTGGAATATTCGACCCAGCTGCAGCAGATGATCGACGACCTGGCCGCCGAAGACGGCAAGACCGCCGAGGAATACCTGACCACGCTGGTGGCCGAATTCCAGAACGCCGATGCCGATGAAGACGGCGATGACGCTGCAGAAGACGCAGCCGCCGACGCCGGCACCGACGCCGTTGCGGAAGATTCGGCTGGCGACGACGCTGGCAGCGACGACGACAGCACGGCAGACGCAGACGCCAGCGATGCCGCAACCGACGACGCCGACGGCGAGACGGCCGGCAAGAAGCCGAAGAAATCCAAGAAGGCCTGACCCGGCCGATGGCCGTCTACGTCGACGATGCGGTGCATCTGTGGCGCGAGCAGCGCTGGGCGCACCTGCTCGGCGATACGCTGGACGAGCTGCATGCGATGGCGGCGCGGCTGGGCATTCCCCGCCGCGCCTTCCAGAACAAACTCAGCGGCGCGCACTACGACGTGCCGGCACCGTTACGCATCGAGGCGATCGCGCTCGGTGCCATCGCCATCTCCCGTCACACCGATCGCGTACTGCTCAAAGCCTTGATCGCCAACGCGCGGGCGCAGGCGCGTGGCGAGGTGCCGTGAAGCGGGGATTGGGGAATCGGAAGTGGGGATTCGCAACGGCAGTGGCTGCGGCCTGATCGGCGGCGTGCTTGAGTAGCCTGCCTGCATGCGGTGACAAACCTATTCGAATGATGACTGTCGCGCGCAGGCACGCTCCTACGTGACAGATGTTCTGATCTGGAGGCCTTCTTCCATTTCCAAACGGCATGCCTCTGTAGGAGCGCGCTTGCGCGCGAGAGGCTATCCCGTTAACGCCCCATCGCACGCCAGCGCGCTCCTACGTGGCAGTCGTTGGCCATTAAATGCCTGCTCGCCAGACCACGCGCTTCGCGTCCTGCCGCGCCAGCGCGCACAACTCACCGCTCAACCCGACCCCGACACACCCCGGGACCGCTCTTGCGAATCCCCAATCCCGATTCCCCATCTCAGCCCTCAAAACGCCTCATTCCCCAGCCGCACTTCCACGTCCAGCAGCGAGGTCAGTGCCATCATCGCTTCATCGTCGCGGCTGAGGGCGATCCAGCCGGCGTAGGCGTCGCCGCCGGTGTTCCAGTTCCACAGCGAATAGCCGTGTTCGCGCAGGCGATCGAAGGCCACCGCCATCAGATCGGGCACGCTCAGGCCGTTGGCGAATTCTTCGTCGTCCAGGTCGCCGCCCCAGGCGATGCGCAGGTTCCAGCGCGCGCTGAGTTCGTCGATGGCGGCAATGAACGAGTCGGTGTCCTTCCAGTCGACGAAAAAGCCCGAGCGCCAGTCGATCGCGTCCTTCAACGCCCACAGCCAGGCATCGTCGCCTTCGTCTTCGTCCAGGTCGGCCTGCGCCTCGCGCCAGGCATCGAACTGGGCAAGCGCAGTTTCTTCGTCGCCGGGATTGATCAGCAGCAGCAGATTCCACACCCGCCCCGGATGATCGTCGACATCGTCTTCGTCGCTTTCGGGCTGCAGGCCTTCGTCGTCTTCGTAATCGGCACTGTTGTCGGGCATGGCGGTCTCGTTCAAGGTTTGCAGGCGTGAAGTGTGAGGCCTGGCGCCGCGCAAGCAAACCGACCGGCGCGTGCGGATTCATCGGAAGGGGCTGGTCTTCGCGGCGCAGGCCCGTATCCTGTGCGGCCGAAGACGGCCATCCCGGCCGCCATGACGCCTTTCCCATGAGCGATACCCCTCCCGATCATCTGGCCATCGATGCGCGCAGCCCGTTCCACGACGCCGATGCACTCAACCGCGGCATCGGCGTGCGTTTCAACGGTGTCGAACGCGACAACGTGGAGGAGTATTCGGTCAGCGAAGGCTGGATCAAGGTGCAGGTCGGCAAGGCGCGCGACCGTCGCGGCAACCCGATGACGATGAAGATCAAGGGTGAAGTGGTGGCCTACTTCCTGGACACCAAGAGCGACGCCGCGCCTGCTGCCGAGTAAGAGCGGCTGACCAAACTACTTCACGTTGTTCGATTGCAGAGCTGCTGAGCTGCGACTTGGCTGCAGGGCCCTTGCCCGCCCACCATCACGGGACACGCTGCAAGTACGTTCGTGTAGCAGCGATGACTGCCGCATTAGCAGCTGCAGCTGAGCTGCGACTTGGCTGCAGGGCCTTTGCCCGCCCACCGTCGCGGGACACGCTGCAAGTACGTTCGTGTAGCGGCGATGACTGCCGCATTAGCAGCTGATCTGCGACTTGGCTGCAGGGCCCTTGCCTGCCCACCATCGCGGGACACGCTGCAAGTACGTTCGTGTAGCGGCGATGACTGCCGCATTAGCAGCTGATCTGTGCCCTAGCTGCAGGGCCCTTGCCCGCCCACCCTCGCGGGACACGCCGCAAGTACGTCCATGTAGGCTCTTACGCGGCATCCATGCCGCGTAAGGTCCCGCGACGGTGGGCGGGCA
>NZ_JBEOLS010000078.1:0-16775 GCF_040279205.1 Xanthomonas hortorum | reverse complement strand
AGTTGCCAAAGCGCTTGGGTAGGCCGCGCCATTTGCAGCCATGCTCGGCAACGTAAAGGATGGCGTTGACCACTTGCAGGTTGGTCATGCTGACATTGCCGCGCTGCGCCGGCAGGCAGTGTTCGATCAGAGAAAATTGTGCTGGCGTGATCTCCATGCACGATAGTTTAATCGCTCGGGCCATTAGTGTTAACAGGCCCTAGTTTGCCTTGATGCGCTCAGACACCGCCGCGTGTGCGTTGACCCAACAAGCCGATACGCCGGAACCACATCTCCAACGGCACCGTCACCAACGGCGGCAACGCGGCCAACAAGCTCAGCGCCCACGCCCACCAAGGCCAGCGCAGACGCAACGCGGCAAGTACGCTGACCGCCACATAGAACAGGAACGCGGCGCCATGCAGGCGCCCGAACAGCCACACCACAACCTCGGTGGTGTGGGTGCCGTACTTGAGCAACATGCCGAGCAGTAACCCAGCCCAGGTCAGCCCCTCGAAAAACGCAGCCACGGCAAACAGCCGACCCATCGGCGACAACGCAGAAGAAGCACGCATGCAAGACTCCAGACGGACAAGGATTGCCGCGACGCGATGGCGGCGGCGACGCCCGCTGGCAGCTGCATTCTACAGAGCGATCAACGCATCGGCAGCGCGCCGCCGTTCTTGGCGATAATGGTCGCCCCTTGCATCACCTGCCGGCCTCCCATGCGCACCTTCATCCTGCTTGCCGTGCTTGCACTGGCACTGCTGCCCGCAACCTGCATCGCAGTGCAGCTACAGGATGGCGATCTGTTGTTCGTCACTGCGGCCCGCACCGGCCTGAGCGGCGCCATCGACGATGCCACCGCCAAGCAGGACGCACCCAGCTTCGATCACGTGGCGCTGGTCGCCCATCAAGGCGACACGCAAGTGGTGCTGCATGCCGACGACAAAGGCTCGCGGCAGCAAGCACTGAGCGACTTCGTCGACGAAGCCAACGCCAAGCATCGGCAGATCAGCGTGTATCGGCTCACCGGTCCTTATCGCGCTGCGATCCCCGAGGCCATCGCCCAGGCACGGCGCATGCTCGGCAAGCCATACAACGAGACTTACGTGCAGGACGACAATAGCTACTACTGCTCGGACTTCATCGAACGCGCGTTCCGTGCACATCATGTCTTCGCACTGCAGCCGATGAACTTCAAGAACCTGCAAACCGGCCAGATTTCACCGTATTGGACGGATTTCTATCGCAGCAAAGGCATGGCGGTTCCGCAGGGCTTGCCCGGCACCAATCCCAACGACATGGCAAGCGCATCCGCGCTGACTTACGTTGGCCGCCTGCAAGACCGCCAAGTGCGGCCAGGAGACCACGTTGAGTAAGTTACTGCTGACAGGGCTGTTCGCCTTATTGTTCGTTGGCTGCACCGATGCACCGCAGACGCCGCCCGCCAAGGTTGTGGAGCAGCGACCAAAACCGGCTCCCGCAGCAGCTGCAACAGCCGCGATTCCAGGCGGGCAACGTGGTGAAGGCAAGCCGTATGAAATGGTCGACAGTCAGGTCTGGGATGTCCCGGATCCGACCTCCGGACGCAACTACCAAGTGTTCGTCGCGCTGCCACGCGGCTACGCGGACAACCCCGGCCGTCGCTATCCAGTGCTTTACGCGACCGACGGCGACTACGCGTTTCCGGTGGTGCGACAGATCGCACGCCGCTTGAATGGCGAAGGCCCGGCGATCGAAGATTTCATTCTGGTCGGGCTGTCGTACGCGGTGGGCGATGAGCCGATGCCCAGCCGCCGGCGCGATTACACGCCCACACCCGAGGATGGTGAAGGCGCTCCACCCGCTGCAACACATGGCAAAAGCACCGCCTACATCGCCTACCTGCGTGATCACGTACTGCCGTTCGTTGCCAAACGCTATCGCACCGACGAGCACAAGCGCCTGTACTACGGCCACTCCTACGGCGGCTTGCTGGGCACGCAGATCCTGCTCCAATCGCCCGAGATGTTTTCCGGCTATCTCCTCGGCAGCCCGTCCTATTGGTACGGCAAGCATGCGATGACGGCGCTGGAAGCCGCATCCGCAGTCACCCGCAAGGATCTCCCCGCGCAGGTCTATCTGTATGTGGGCGAGTACGAGCAACGGCGTTACCACCAGAACTACTACATGGTCACCGATGCCCAGGCCATGGTGCGGCGCTTGCGCGCACGCGGCTATGCATCCTTGCAGATCGAACTGGAGGTGCTCAACGACGAAGATCACCTGAGCGTTGCGCCGCGCGGCATCACGCATGGGCTGAAGCATCTGTTGCGTGACAGCGTCTCACCCACCTGAAACCGGGCGCCGCGGCAGCGGCCGCCCCGTCCCGCTCACCCACTCTCTAGCAACCACACCACATGGAGTCGTACATGCACGCACCACTGCAACCGGTTGCCGGACATTCCTTCATCGGGAACGGACCCACGACGCACCAGATCGAACTGGGTGATCGCAAGTTTCTGTACCCCGTGCGCCTGCGTTGGCTCCGGGCGATTGGCTGGGCGGTGGCATTGCTTGTCGTGGTTGCCACGCTGGCGCCCATGGCCGGCAGGTTTGTCGGCGGTCTGCTCCCCAAGGACTCCGGCCCCCTGCAACTGCTCGCCAGCCTTGTCGGTATCGCGGTCGGACTAGGTGTCTATGTGCTTGCGGTGCGCCTGGCCGAAGGGCGGCGCGCCAGCGAGCTGGCCATGCGACCGATGCTGCCCCAGCTGATCGTCGGCCTGCTGATCGGTGCGGCCATGTTCGCCACGGTCATGGGCGTCATGGCGGTGTTCGGGCTGTACGACATGCAGGCGCTGGATATGGCGCCGGCATGGACGGCAGTCCGCAAGGCCTTGCAGGCGGGCGTGATCGAAGAGTTGCTGTTCCGCGCGATTTTCCTGCGCCTGGTCTGGCGCGCGTTCGGCCCCTGGATCGCCTTCGCCGCGTCTGCCGCGCTGTTCGGCTTCGGCCATATCGCCAATCCGCATGCCACGGTCTTTGCTGCGATCTGCATCGCACTGGAAGCCGGCATCCTGCTGGGCGCGTTCTACGCCTTGACCGGCCGGGTCTGGATGTCGATCGGCGTGCATATCGCCTGGAATTTCACTCAAGGCTATGTCTTCGGTGCAGCCGTGTCGGGGACCGACATGGGCCCGGCGATTGCCCGTAGCACCGCTCGCCCTGGCATCGCCGAATGGCTCACCGGCGGCCCCTTCGGCCCGGAAGCATCGCTGCCGGGCGTGCTGGTGTGCCTTGCCGTAGGCGTCACGGTCCTGTGGATGGCGTGGCGTGCGGGCAAGCTTGCAAAGCAACCGTAAGCGCATCGAATGCACCCATCATGCCGCCTTGCTCACCGACTGGCAGTCACGACCGCCGTTAGTCGCGGTCACCGCCAACAGGCTCAAGACCCGGGCGTGTCCCTATCGGTCTGATCGCGCCGCCTGAGCGTCCGCGATCACTCCCACGCATCGCGTGACGCCAAGGCCGGCACTGCATGCCCTACCAAGGTGCCTGCACATTGCAGGCACCACCTTGCCATCTCGCACACATGTGACGTCCTAGGCTTTGCGCTTCCACTCACGTCAGCGCCGGCTGCAGGATCCCAACCTGCACCGACTGAAGCGCATCACTGCAGAGGTCCACATGTCCCTGATTCATTCGATCCTGATGGGCGCGGTTGCAGGCATGCGCTCGATGACCCCGCTGGCTGCGGTCGCCAATGCGGCCCGCACCGGCAACCTCCCCGCCAACAACGGCGCACCGAAGCTGCTTGCCAATCCACTGGCATCGGCCGGCATGCTCGCGCTCGCCGGTGGTGAGCTGGCCGGCGACAAGATGAAGACCGCACCCGACCGCATCGTGCTGCCCGGCATGATTGCCCGCATCGCCACCGGCGTGATCGTCGGCACGGCGCTGGCACCACGCGAGCAACGCGGCATCGCCGCACTGCTCGGTGCCACCGCTGCCGTCGCTGCGGCCTATCTCACCTTCAACGCACGCATGCGCGCAATCGAACGCTATGGCCAAACCAGCACCGGCGTGGTGGAAGACGCCATCTCGGTGGGCGCGGCAACGTTGATCGTGCGCGATGCGGCAAAGCGGTAGGCTGTCATAGATCACAGCGGGCGAGCTTTGCTTTACAGGCAGGCTGGACATGCTTAGTGCTATTAAGCAATCGCGCGCGCTGTTTCATTGATCAAGCCCGCATGATTGAAGAGCCAAGGCTGGCTCCGAACTGCTCCGCTTGCCCTTGCGACCGCAATTGATGGCCGCTCCCGTTTTTGTCTCGGCTGCAAGCCTCCGTACGCACTCTCTTCGCCTAAGAGCGGCCAACAGAACGACTGCGCTCACCGCCAGGCGGACGCGGCCGTTGCTCGGAATCGGCATATACCACGCGCACACTGCAGTTCCTGTGCGCCGTCCGCACCCAGCTCACGACAACTTGCTACGTTTTATCGGCCGCTCCAAGGGGGCAGAGCGCTAGCGAGATGGAAGCTTCCTCTCAAAAAACCCATTTACTTGAGGCGAATCCAGTCTTCGCTTCCACACGCAATCATTATTTTGACGATTCCATCAAGACCGTCCGGTCGCTACAGCCGCTCCACAGACCAACCGATGGACAGCGTGCCTCCAGCGTATTGACGACAATCATCGTTACCTGGGGAAGAGGAACCATCAGCTTTCGGTTGTTGATGGACGTCCAGTACTTTTGGTCCAACATGATACTGCCCAGTGCGATTCCACCGTTGTTGACCGGAGACTGCAGCATGAGAAGCGCCAGGGAGCTCGTCGCACCCTCCAAGAGGCCGGCATAGGTAAGAACATAGCGATCCGGGTTTTGCTTCTCGTGTTCGGCGCTCCAGCTTTCACGTGCAGCCCAGTAATCATCCCTTGTCATAGGCTCGGAAGGATTGAACGACTCGAGCTTCACATCAAAGCCGCGCTCTCTGAGCTGCTCAGCCAAAATCAAAGGGAAATTCATACACCGCTGATAATACGGATTGTCCGGAGTGCGACGATCCTTTTCGCCCGGCTTCGGGATCGAACACGCTCCCAGGTCGTAGTCAGCCAAGATCAGCAATGGGTTGATCTTGACGTCGATAGGAATTTTGGCGTTGATCACCTCTTTCGCTGCCACGGCGAATGGAGCAAGCAACAATAAGGACAGCAGCAGAATTTTTTTTAGATCGAACATCTTGAACTCTCTCGCTACGCGCGTATGAAAAGCTGCGCCACTGCACAGCGCCATGAACATTAGCGGCAGAAGACTGCATTCTTGAAGGTCACGGGGACTGAGGCACGATTTCATCAGTGCTGACTGATACGGTTGCGCATGATCGTCGGCATCAGGATGCGATGCACCCCTGCAGTTGTCGTCACAGTTGGACGATCACGGCGTGGCAATCCATACAAGGCAGCGACTGTCTGTGCAGCCAATCATGCATCTTTGCCAGCCCGCGCGTATTGGCGGGCGGATGGTGACATGACCGCTGGAACCAAGCGACCCAGCTGCAGAATCCAAAGCCTACACAGGCCGATAGATCGCACAGAGCTTGTTGCCATCCGGGTCGCGCACGTAGGCCAGCCAGACCGGCCCCATGCGGCTGTCACGCAAGCCTGGTGGATCCTCGATGGACATGCCACCTGCCGCCACGGCAACGTCGTGGAAAGCCTGCACCTGCTCGGGCGAGCTACAGGTGAAGCCGACGGTGGCGCCGTTGCCGCTGGTCGCGGGCGCATCGTCGATCGGCTCGCTGATGACGAAGGTGCTGCCGGCATGCCGATAGAACAAGCGCACATGGCCGGAGCCAGCAGTATTGACCAGCGGCGTGGGAGCACCGAAGACGCCGCCGAGTACCGCGTCGTAGAACTGCATGGATCGCGCAATATCGTTCGATCCCACCATCACATGATTGAGCACGCATCGCTCCTGCTCGTATACAAGGCGCGCAGCTTGGTGCAAGCCACGCGGCAGCGTGCCTGAGCGCGGCGGCACGCGGCTGGGAGATACATCAACCACCACGCCCATGCGGCGCATCCAGATCCAGCACCGGCCCCATCGGAACGATGCCGGTGGGATTGATCATGTCGTGGCTCTGGTAATAGTGATTCTTGATGTGCTGGAAGTCGACCGTGTCGGCGATTCCCGGCATCTGATAGAGCTCGCGCAGAAAGCCGGACAACTGCGGATAGTCGGCAATGCGCCGTAGATTGCATTTGAAGTGCCCCACATACACCGCATCAAAACGGATCAGCGTGGTGAACAGGCGCCAGTCTGCTTCGGTAAGTTGGTCGCCGCACAGATAGCGTTGCTGGCTCAACCGCGTTTCAAGCCAATTCAATGTCTCGAACAGCGGCACCACCGCCTCTTCGTACGCAGCCTGTGTGGTCGCAAAGCCCGCCTTGTACACGCCATTGTTGACGGTGTCGTAGACGCGCGCATTGACCGCATCGATTTGCTCACGCAACGGCTCTGGGTAGAAGTCGCCGCCAGCAGCGCCAACCTCGTCGAACGCGCTGTTGAACATGCGGATGATGTCGGCCGACTCGTTACTGACCACCGTATTGCGCTCGCGGTCCCACAACACCGGCACGGTCACGCGCCCTGAGTAGTGAGGATCGGCCTTGAGATAGACCTCGTACAGATGCTGCGCATGATGAATCGCATCGCCCACCACACCCGGGCCCTGCGCGAATGTCCAGCCGTGCTTGCCCATCAGCCAATGCACAACGGAGACGTCGATCATCGCCTCCAGGCCTTTCAGCCGACGAAAGATCAACGTGCGATGCGCCCAGGGGCAGGCCAGCGACACATACAGGTGATAACGCCCCGGAGCGGCCTGAAAGCCGCCCTCGCCGTGCGGACCCGCACTGCCATCGCGTGTCACCCAGTTACGAAATCGCGACTGCGACCGTTCGAAACGCCCCTCGCTCTTGTCGGTGTCGTACCAACCGTCTTGCCACTTGCCGTCGACCAACAGGCCCATGGTGTCTTCTCCCACAACAACAGTAAGAAGCAACCCTAGCTCACACGATTTGGAGAGTGCGTGAGTAGCCTTGCTGGCTTGAGCAAACGCACCAAGCCATGCGCTGTTGAATATCGAAGACACACAGCAAGGCAACAAGCGCGTTGGCTTGCCGTCTATCAGTACCGCACGCTATTTAGCAATCACAGATGTGCCGGACGGCACCATGTAACACGCCTGCGCCTTTTTGCAGGCCTCTGCATTGAGCTCGGCGATCTGGCTGGCGAGGTACTGCTCAGGCGTCAGCCCCATGCGATTGCGGTAGGCGTTGTCGGCATCCGCCTTGGCGACCTGTTCCTGCTCGCGTTGCCGTTCTGCAGTCGTCGCCTCGACCAAGGTTTTGACTCGCTGCTGCTGCGCAGCGGTGAGATTCATCTGCTGCAACACATCCGGATTGGGACGCGCACGGCCAAGCGTGATGTTCTGGATCTGGATCGGCAAGCCTTGTTGCTTGACCAACGCACTCACGTTCGGTGTGACCGCGTCGTCTATCTTTTTGGCGGTGTCCGGATCGCTCATCATCTTGGTCATGTCGTAGCGCTTGACCTGACCGCGCACGATGGAGGCGTACTGGCTGGCGACAACTGCAGTCTGGCCTGGCACCCCATTGGCGTCGACACCCCAGGATCGGCGAAAATAGCCGCCAGCCGGCTGTTCCCGCCTGCTGCAGCAGGGTCCCGGGCCGTCGCGTCGCTGGTCCAGCTGTCCATCGCGGTCCGCCATCAGCTGCCCGCTGCGTTCGCTTCGCTTTCTGCCGCTCTTTTCGGATCCATCTTGAACACCAACGCCCCGCCCCTGCCCGCCGACGACCTGCCCCTCACCGACCGCCTGCGCGTGGCGCTGGACCTGCTGGAGGCCATCGAGGCCGACCGCAGCGTGCTCGACGCGCTACCCGAGGCCGACCGCGTGCGCCTGCACCAGGTGGTGGCCAAGGTCTATCACCCCGAGCCGAAGGCGCGGCGGCAGCTGCTCAAGCAACGCGAGCGCGAGCGGCATCAGGAGAAGGTGCGCAAGGCCGAGGCATTGCTCGAACAGCGCGGTATCCGTGCGCTGCGGCGCAAGCCGGTGTTCAGCACGCCGAACGTCTTCCCACCACATGCCGCCGGCCTGCACGATGCGCATAACGGCGAGAACGCCACTGCCGCGCCGGAGCCGATGCATTCGCCGGAGCTGCGCCACTGCTATGTGTGCAAGCAGAAGTTCACCCAGCTGCACCACTTCTACGACCAGATGTGCCCGGCTTGCGCAGAACTCAACTTCTTCAAGCGCACCGAAACCGCCGACCTGCGCGGCCGCGTGGCGTTGCTGACCGGCGGGCGGGTCAAGATCGGCTATCAGGCCGGCTTGAAGTTGTTACGCGCCGGGGCCGAGCTGATCGTCACCACGCGCTTCCCGCGCGATTCGGCCGCGCGTTATGCGGAAGAGCCGGATTTTGCGCAGTGGGGCCATCGCCTGCAGGTATTCGGCCTGGACCTGCGCCACACCCCCAGCGTGGAAGCGTTCTGCAGCCAGCTGCTGGCCACCCGCGAAAGGCTGGATTTCATCATCAACAACGCCTGCCAGACCGTGCGCCGCCCGCCGCAGTTCTACGCGCACATGATGGCCAACGAAACCGCCGCGCTGGATGCGTTACCCGACACCGTACAAAAGCTCGTTGGTCACTACGAAGGCCTGCGCACGCCCGAGCTATTGCGCGAAGCCTCGGCCACCGCGCTGCCGGCCGTGCACGGGCGCGGCCTCGCCGATGCCGATGGCCTCACCCGCGCCGCCGAGCTGTCGCAGGTCGCGTTGCTGGACGACGAGCTGGTGGGCCAGGAACATCTGTTCCCCGAAGGCCGTCTCGATCAGGATCTGCAGCAAGTCGATCTGCGCGGCCGCAATTCCTGGCGCCTGCTGATGGCCGAAGTGCCGTCGGTCGAGTTGCTGGAAACGCAACTGGTCAACGCCATCGCGCCCTTCATCATCAACGCGCGCCTGAAGCCACTGATGCTGCGCACACCCGAGCGCGACAAACACATCGTCAATGTCTCGGCGATGGAAGGCCAGTTCTACCGCAACTTCAAGACCACCCGTCACCCGCATACCAACATGGCCAAGGCCGCGTTGAACATGATGACGCGCACCTCGGCGGCCGATTATCAAAACGACGGCATTCACATGAACAGCGTCGACACCGGTTGGGTCACCGATGAAGATCCGGCCGACATCGCCGCGCTCAAGGTGCAGCAGGAACGCTTCCACCCACCGCTGGACATCGTCGACGGCGCCGCGCGCATCGTCGACCCGATCATCCACGGCGCCAATACCGGCGAGCACGTGTGGGGGCAGTTCCTGAAGGATTACGCGCCGACGGATTGGTGAGAGGCGGTCCCGGGCCACGCATCCAGCACGGATGCGTTACGCATGCTGGCAACACGTCTGCGCCATGCGTGGCGGTGATGCGCTGACAGGATCGCGTCGTGGATCAGCGCCGACGCGACGGCTCGCATCCCACGCCATCATGATCGCGATCGAGATGTGGGCCGTATCCTGGATCGCCACGCCGCACCGGGGCAGCGCCAGCTGCACGTGCTTCTGCGCAATTGCGGAAGACCGTCCCGGCCGATGGCATCCACGGGGACGGATCAAGCGGCTCTGCAGCGGTCGTCGGCTTGCCTTCGCGACTGGCGGAGCGATGACAGTGGTAACCACCGTGCTTGCGGTCGTTGTGGCAGCCCTCCTTGTTCAATCCACCCGGATGCGCGACAGCTGCAGGAGTGCCCCAGGCAATCACGGTGATACACGCGGCCAGCAATAATGGTTGTGACGGCATTGAATCAAGCATCCGAGAATCGCCACTACCAAGCGTGCAGCGCTTGCGCTGCACCTGTCTTGTTTCTGCTGCGACGATGGGCTGCAGTTACTTGCAGCCTTTGGCAACCGGCGCCACATCCACCGGGCTGACCTGACCGTTCGCGTCCACACGGTTGACCGCCAACGTGCACACCGAACTACGAAAATCCAGGTTCAGGGCCACTTCGTAATCTGCGCCAGGCTCCGGGACAAACGTAGAAGCAAGCAATGCGCCGCAGCTCCAGCCAACGTGGTACCCAGGCGCCTGATTCCAATGTGCCGGCGAACTCGCACCAGCCTCCACAACGACCGGCTTACCCGGCTCGATCGTGTATTCCTTGTAGAACGGCTTGGAGCCGATCATCTTCCGGTCGCCCAGACGCCGCGTATTCTCCGTCTCCGGGATGCCGATCGACTCATTCTTCACCGAGCCCATCAACGACCCGAAAGCACTTTTCAGCGAGCCGGATGCGCGCACCTTCTCGCCATATTTGGCCGTGCACACCGCGTCCTTGTACAGCACGATGCCAACGCCATTCTGACCAAACATCCGGATGCGCGCGACGGCACCTTCGGTGGGTGAGGGCGCAGCCTCTGCGGCCATGGCAGGCATCGCGGACACCAGAGACAAGATCAGTACTCCACGCAATACGTTCAACGCACTCTCCACTGTCGCAATCCGACGACTCCATTGAGCTTGCGTTAGCGGCGCGATGTGCCAGTTCTTGATAACAGACGATGCATTGAGGTGAAAAGTGCGCAGCAGTGCACGAACAGGCAGCTGATCCGCGCCGTGCGGCACGGCTCCCGCCCGCGATCTTTCCCGCTCACGCGGCTGCCCAGACCACTGGCATGATGATGCCCGCACGTTTACCACTGACGCAGAGGAGGCACGGATGTCACAACACGCTATCGAGGAGTTGATCGAGCGCTGCATCCATCTGGTCGATCGCAGCACCTTGAGTAGCATGCACAAGGCAGCGCTCATGCGTAGCCTGCTTGGGCTGCAGGCGCGCTACGACACCGGCCTGACCTGGTTCCGCATGCACACCGAGCTACTGCGCCATGGCGTGCTGGTGCGTGCAGCGGCCCAGGACATCGACGACGAGCCCCTGCGCGCGCAGGCCCTGGCCGCCGAGGCACCGGGTTGGCTGGAGCACGCACAGGGCGCGGCCTATCTGGAGTGGCAAGGCCAGGCACGCGTGGTCTACCGCCAACCAGATACCGGCCACACGCTGCCGCTGGCAGCCGTGTTTGGCGACGTTTTGATGCTCGCCGACCAGGCCGGTGACAGCGCGCTGTTCACCGACTGCTATGGCCTGTTGGTCAACGGCTGGCTGGACGAGACCTTCGACGCTGCCGACGGTATCGCCCCCACCCTGGACGGCCTGCTCGCTTCCGACGCACTGCGCGCCATCCGTGCGCTGGCCGCACACCGCGGGCTCAAGCCTCGGCGTGGCGCGCCCGAGGACCTGGCACTGCCGCGGCTGGCCGACAGCGGCACCTCCGGTGAGATCGAGCGCGAGATGGGTTTGCGTTTTTTCCTGCAGCCCAAGCGCACGCCTGCGGCGTTACGCACTGCGCGGGACAAGGCCCGACGTCAGCAGGTGCGTCTGCGCGAGCTGCTCCCGCAACTGGTGGAGCACCACCTGGGCACATCGCTGCGCGCTGCTGGCTGGTCTGCTGTCACGGTTGAAGCGAGCCACCATTGGCAATGGATCCGCGACCACGATGGCAGCCGTCACTGTCTGTGGGCCAGCTATGACCCGAACCTGGGCGAGCTGATGGTCCAGGCGGGGCTGCAGCATGCCCGCCTGCTGGCCTGGCAGCAGCGCACGGCAACCACGCAGCTGCACGACCTGCATTGCGTGGCTGGCGCGACAACCTTCCTGGGCAAGCAGGTCCTGGACAGCGCGGACGTGGGCGCCTACGGCGGCTGGGTACTGAATCCAGCCCACAGCGACGCCGTGCTGAGCGCTGCCCTGGCCCGTCTGGCGACGGCACTGCCCGCACTGGATGCGCACTTTTTCAGGTGCATGACCGATCAGTTGGCTGGCCCCTGGTTCCAACGCTCTGCCGACACCTGGCTGCAGCTGCTGGAACACGGCGACGACAACGGCGTGGTGCCGCCTGAGGTGATATTCGCCAGCCCGGACAGCGTGCTGCTGGCGTTCGTGTTCTTCCACCTGGAGTGCGGCGAACAGACACGTGCCAATGCACATGTCGAACAGTTACGCCAGCGGCTGGCCGCACGCGCCCGTCCAACTGCCTGGCATCGCCAATGGCTGGCGCCATTTCTGCAGCAATGGGAGCACGGGGTACGCACGTTGCCCATGCCACCGGTGCTGCAACCGCTGCTGCTCAATCACCTGCGCGCGAACGATGGCGCCTGATTGCGGCACGACGGCGTCGATACGCGGCTGGCGCGGCCCAGCCGTGTACCGGGGCCTTGCAGGTCGACATCTTGCTGCCTTGCTGCCGCAAGCCGCGGCGCCGCGCAGGCAACGCGGCGCCGCCTTTCCAAGCCTTGTCGGCTTGCAGTGCCGGCAGCGCACAGGCATCGCGCGCGCATCGCGCACAGCCCCTCAATAGCGTAGCGCCTCCGCTGTGGGTGCCACCGGCGCAAACCGCGCATTGCTGAAGTCATGCAGCAGCCGAACCACCTGCTCCCCTTGCTCGGAATAGCGCCGAAAATCGCTTTAGCACAGCCGATACAGGCAGCCCCCGCGCGCATATACCAGTTCGCCGCCATCCCAATCGGCCCAGTCGGTGCCGGGCAACTCCACCAGCACGGCGCCTTCGCGATCCAGCACGCGATGATCCATCGCATACCACGCATCGTTCTGGCGCCCCACGGCATGCAACAGCGATTGCAGCCGACGCCCGCCACTGCCGTCCTTCTCCCACACGCGTGGGCGCGTGAAGCCGTAGAGCACTCCGCTTCGCAAACCGCCGCGTTCGCCCTCACCGCCGTCGAGCGTTCGCCAGCCAGCGCGCTGCCGCAGCATGCTGTCGATCGGCTCGTCTTCGCCACCGCCGGACCATTGCCCGAACGGCCGCACCGTCATCCCCTGCTTCAGGCGGAAGCCGGTCGGCAGCGGAAACGGCTCGCGGCCTGCCTGCGGGCGATGATTCAACAGCAAGGTCTGCTCGTCCTCAAACGCACCACCGCCACCCCACGCATCCCCCTTGGGCCAGAGCGCCAGCGCGGTGAAGAACGGTGGGCGCGACAGCGCTGTCCAGGTTCCGAAATCGCCCTTGTGCTTGGCCGCGAAATACACCAGCAGGCGGCCCGACGGCGACAGGTCGCAACGCCGCTCGTAGATGCGGCCCTTGAACCACTGCCCGTGCTCGAACGTGTCCGTGCGCAAGTCCCAGCGGATCAGCTGTACCTGCTTGCTGGGCCCACGCCGGAAGATCACCCCGGTGCGTGCCTCCCGCGCCAGCAGGACATACAGCCGTGTGGCTGAAGCCAGGGGTCCCTGGCGATGGGTTGTCGGGTCCATGCGAGTGCCTCCGTGCGCCCTATCCTACGCAAACCGTACGACACGTACGCCGCCCCTGCCCCACACGCGGCCAGTGATCGCCCAGGGTTCCAGCGCAACGCAGCACCTGCAGGCAGCGGCCTGGCCGACATCCCAACCCGCGCCGGCGGCTGATGCGGCAAGGCCTTGTCGCGCGTTTAGCGTTCCTGCGCGCATGCTTGCCCTCAGACGCCTCGTCCCGTCGCCAGACGCAAGGAACCGCTGCTGATCACGCTCTCCCGCCGCCAGTTTCTCGATGCCGGCCTCATGGCCCTGGCCACCTCAACGCTGCTCGGTGCCTGCGCCACGCAGGACAGCGCCCTGCACACGCGCTGGAGCCAGTGGCAGGCGAAGTGGCGCTGGATGGAAGCCATCGCCCGCAAGCGCCATTGGCAGGTGACACCGCTGCTGATCGCCCCGCCCGCGACCGAACGCCAGCTGCTATCGCTCGAACGCCGTCACCGCCTGCCGATCCCCGCACAACTGCGTCGCGTCCTGCGCGAGCTGTCGGCGGAGGTGAGCTTTGGCTGGTATGTGCCCTCGCATCTGCGCGCGATGGAACAGCAAGATTTACCGTCGATGAGCTGCAATCGCGATGCGGTGTGGAGCCTCACCCATATCGACACGATGGCCCTGCCGGTCTTTCTGGACTGGAAGCAGGACCTCGCCACGCGCGACCTGTCCGAAGCACCCAACAGCCCCGCATTGTGGGAACACCAGTTCGCCTTCTACACCCTCATCAACGGCGACTGGCTGACCATCGACACCACGCATGCGGATCCGGCCAGACAACCGGTGCGCTATTTCTCGCACGAACTGGAAATGCTGCACGGCCTGGCGCTGGCGCCGGACTTCCTTAGCTTCATCACCCAGATGTCGGCGCTGGGCATGGCAGGCACCGAATGGGCCTCGTGGACGCGCTTTGGCAACGGCCAGAAAAACGACACCTTCTACCTGGATGCCGGCAGCGAGGGCGCCAAGGCATGGCTGGCCTGGCTGCAACGCGACCCCGCGCAACCCGGCCCCGATACGCCGCCGTTGCCTGTCGTGGAGCGCAGCGCGGCCGATCGCGCAGTGCTGGACGCGGCACGCGCCAATTCGCTGACCGGCATCGCTGCCGCATTGCTGGCAGGCGCCGTCCCCGACTGCACGCCGGACAGCGACTGGCTGATGGAACACACCGCATCCGACGAGGAGTTTTCCACCGCCATCAATTACGCCACCCGGCACGACAACACGGCCATGATCAAGCGCCTGCTCAAGGCCGGCGCAACGCTCAACACACGGCTGCTGCCGCTCAATACCGCGGTCAAACACAGTACGCCGGCCACCGTGCGCTGGCTCATCGCGCACGGCGCACGCGTCAACGGCTGGGCCAATCAGCCTTACTGGCCGCTGCACGACCTGGTGGTCACCCGCGGATCCATCGCCGCAATGACGCGCGCGCAGTATCGTCAACATCTGATCGACAGCTTCAACATCGGCAGCCTCGACTCACTGGATGGCATGATCGCCCAGGCCAAGGACGCACAGACCCGCGCGCGCTATCGCGCCGCCAAGCGCGCCCTGCAGCAGGCCAGCCAGGAGGCGGTGAAAGACGTCGACAACAAGCTGCGCAACCACCTCAGCCTGCAGGACTATCTGGACATGCTGGAAGCGCTGCTGGACGCCGGCGCAGACCCGGACGCACGCTGGGACAACGGCACCACCATGCTCGGCTGGGGCGGCGTGGCCACCGCACGCGTGCTGCTGGCGCACGGCGCCGATCCCAACGCACGCGACATCCACGGCAGCACGCCGCTGCACACGGCCAGCACCGGTGAAAAGGTGCGTGTGTTGGTCGCCGGCGGCGCCGACATCAACGCACACGCCATCGCGCAGAACACCGACGACTCGCAGCACTACACACCGCTGCAGTCGGCGTTGCTGTCCCACACGCTCGACGGCGACAGCCCCATCACCGCGCTGCTGGAACTGGGCGCGGACGCCACCCGCACTGCGGCCGATGGGCGCTCGTCGCTGGCGTATTGCTTCCAGCCGGACCTGGTGCGCCTGATCATGAGCAAGGGGCTGGACCCGCTGGCCCTGCAACCAGGCCGGCAAACCCTGTTGCATAACCTCACCTCCCGTCACTGGCTACCGCGCCACACCTTCCCGAAGGAAGTGGCCTTTCTCGATTTTCTGCTGAGCCTGGGGATCGACATCAACGCACGCGACGCCAGGGGCCGCACCCTGCTGCACTACGCGGCCGAACAGGAAAGCAATGATGAAAGCGCGCCCAACTACGCGCTCGTCCTGGCCAGGGGGGCCGACAGGACCATCAAGGACAACGCGGGAAAGCGCGCTGTCGACCTGTTTGCCACCTCGTTGCAGACAGTGCGCGCGGCATTGCAGTGACTTGCATCAAGAGTGATGGCACTGTCCATCGCACCATCACCTCCAGGGCACTACAGCAGACGCATGGACAGGCAAAACAAAATCTTCCTTCTGACGATGGCATGCCTGGCATCTACGGTACTTGCCACCACCATATGCCCCGCGCAGCCGCCTGCCAGCGCGCCCGAACCCGCACCGATCCTGGGCCACCCCGCAGCAGGGGGCGCTCTTGTGCCAGGCGAATACGTCACGGAAAAGGGATGGGGGCATCTGCTGCTAACGAGGGAAAAGGGATCGCTACGCTTCTCTTTGGAAAGCACCACTGGCCAGGCCATGTGCTTCCTGGAAGGCGTGATTGATGGGAGACAAGGCATTGCCACAAGCGAGACGGGTCCCACGGAGTGCCAAGTGCAGTTCGCAGACACCGCCGAAGGTATCGACGTGACCACCACCACGCCGGTCGAGTGCAAGTCAATGTGCGGCTACAACGGCGGTTTCGAAGCACCCTACCTGCGACCCAAGGAAGGCTGCAGCCGCAGCGCGCTTGCACGCACGCGCGCGGCATTTCAGCAGCACTACGACCGCAAGGACTACAGGACGGCATTGACCACCCTGTCCCCGGTACTGGCGCAGTGCGCGCCAACACTGGAATGGGGAGAGGAGGGAGATCTCCGCAATGACCTGGCAATCACTCAATACAGGAACGCGCTATATGCGCAGTGCCTGGAAACCTTGAATGCCTACGCCGAAGACGCGGCGGCAGACGACGACGCAGTGATGGAGAACTGGCCACCGGTCCTTGCGGATCGCTATCTGGCGATCGTACGCGCAGCGCGAACCAATCTTGCGTTATGCAGGAAAGGGCTGGCCAATCAAAGGAACTAGGGAAGATCTGAACAACCAGTCAGTATCTTCGAAGTTCAAGCAGCCTTGTCGAGATGAGGCGTGTAGTTGGCTTGAAGTGCGTAAGGCATGCGTTTTCTGGCGGCATCTCCTGCCGCCAGGCAGCATT
>NZ_JBEOLS010000077.1:0-17736 GCF_040279205.1 Xanthomonas hortorum | reverse complement strand
GTCGCGGGACCTTACGCGGCATGGATGCCGCGTAAGAGCCTACATGGACGTACTTGCGGCGTGTCCCGCGACGGTGGGCGGGCAAGGGCCCTGCAGCCAAGTCTCAGATCAGCCGCACTTAACCAACAAAATCCGTAGCGCAAAAAAACAGGCCGCTTTCGCGACCTGTTTTTTTTGACATCACGGTTTCGTCAATCGACTCGCCACGATCCACTGCGTCAAACTCAACGCATACCCGTGTTGTTACCAGTGCCCTCAGAGCGCAGCGGAATCAAACGGATTTCCACGCGACGGTTCTGTGCGCGACCGGCATCGGTGTTGTTGTCGGCAATCGGGTAACGCTTGCCGGCACCCATCGTTTCCATGCGCTCGCGCTGCACGCCTTGCGCGGTCAGATATTGCGCAACTGCGCCGGCACGCTCTTCGGACAGACGCTGGTTCACTGCATCGCTGCCGACGCTGTCGGTATGGCCGACCACTTCCACCATGGTCTGGTTGTACTCGCGCAACGTGGACGCCACGCCATTGAGCGCGGTGTAGAACTGCGGCTTCAACGCCGACTTGCCGAAGTCGAAGGTGATGCCGTCGGGCAGGTTCAAGGTGATGTTGTCGCCCTGGCGCTGCACTTCGATACCGGTGTTGGCGGTACGCTCACGCAGTGCGCGCTCCTGACGATCCTGGTACTGCCCCACGGCCGCGCCGCTCAACGCGCCGATACCGGCGCCGACCATCGCGTGCTGACGGCGCTCGGTGGCGCTGTCGCCGGTGAGCAACCCTGCAGCGACACCAATGGCGGTGCCGATCAGCGCATTGCGGCCGGTGCGGTTCTGCTGTTGGGTTTGGTCGCCGTACTGGTCGCGCTGCACATACGAGCCGCCGGTGGCGCAAGCGGACAGCGCAATGGCGCTGGCCAGAGCAACGGCCAGACTCTTGGTAGCTGCTGGGGACATGGTGTTCTCCTGTGGCCGGACCATCCGGCACTCAATCGTGTCGGCGAGGATAAACAGACCAACGCGACTGACACATGATGAAAGCGGCCACAGATTGCCTGCGACAGGTACTGCATTCAGGAAAACGGTTCCGGTTATCCCCGCGTCTTCGCATACGCCGCCAATGCCGCATCGCGACCTTCAGCCAATCCGATAATTGGCGTGCGCGGGTACTCCGGTGCGAATCGCGCCAACGATAATGGAGACAACCACGGCGCGAAACGCTCCTTCACCGCAAGCTTGCCGAGCTCCGGCACCCAGCGGGTGATGTAAGCCGCCTGCGGATCGAATTTCTCCGCCTGCGTCACCGGATTGAACACGCGGAAATACGGCGCCGCATCGGCACCGGTACCGGCGACCCATTGCCAGCCCAAGGTGTTGTTGGCCAGGTCCGCATCCACCAGCGTGTCCCAGAACCAGCGCGCCCCTTCGATCCAGTGGATACGCAAGTGCTTGCACAACAGACTCGCCACGATCATGCGCACACGGTTGTGCATCCAGCCGGTGTGCCAGAGCTGACGCATGCCGGCATCGACGATCGGAATACCGGTGCGGCCGCGCTGCCAGGCCTGCAACGCGACCGGGTCGACCTTGGCCCAATCGAAGCCTTCGAAGCGCGGATTGAGATTCTGGTTGGTGGTGTCGGGAAAGTGATGCAGCAGGTGATAGGCAAAATCGCGCCAGCCCAACTGGCGGATGTAACCATCGATCTCTGCGCTGTTGCGCGCATTGCGGCTGGCTTCCAGCGTGCTGGCGATCCGCCATGGCGCGATCTCGCCAAAATGCAGATGCGGCGACAGCTGCGAGGTGCCGACCCGATCGGGCCGATCGCGGTTTTCGCGATAGCCGGAAAGCGCGCCGTCGATGAAAATTTCCAGCATCTCGTGCGCACCAGCCTCACCAGGTTGCCAGTGCTCCCAGAAGCCTTGATCCCAGTCCAGTTTCGGCACCAACTCCAGCATCTCCAGCGCAGCGCTTTTCAACGTCGCAGGCAGCGGCGGCAGGCTGCGTGGCGCAGCAACTGCAGCGGGCAACTGCAGTTGCGTGAGTGCGTTGCGCCAGTACGGAGTGAAGACCTTGTACGGGCCGCCTTGCTGGGTCGACAACTGCCACGGCTCCATCAACAGCGCGGCATTGCAGCTCTGCACCTCGATGCCGCGCTCGCGCAAGCTGCGCTTGATCTGCGCATCGCGCGGTTGGGTGGCCGGTTCGTACTTGCGGTTCCAATACACCGCCACCGCACCGGTCTGGGCGATCACCTCATCCAGCACCTGGGCGCTGTCGCCCGCGCGAATCACTAAGCCACTACCGAGCGTGCGCAATGCAGCGTCCAAGGCAGCGAGCGAGCGATGCCGCCAACTGCGCGACGCGGCACCGGGCGTCCACTCGCCTTCTTCGTGCGGCGCATCGATATACAGCGGAATCGGGGCATGCCCGGCGTCCAGCGCAGCGCGCAAGGCCGGGTTGTCCTGAAGGCGCAGATCGCGACGGAACCAGACGATGGCGTAGGACATACGAACTCGGCAGCGACGATAAGGCTGCGCAGCATAAGCCAGCAGGTGCAACGATGGCGCGATGCAGGGGCGAACACTCCTCGCCTGGCTGAGAGCAGCCAACAAACCCTCTCGAACGCTCTAGCGATGGCGGTAAAGTGTTGGCCACGCTCGCCTTCGTTGACGAGTGAAGTGATGTCGGGAATGGCAGCGACATCGATCGGATCGAAAGGCGCCGATCAGACCGCACCGCATCAACCGGCCGCGCAGCATCCACTGCTCGCAACCATGCACACCGACCATCTCGACTGGTCCTTGCCCGCCCACCGTCGCGGGACCTTATGCGGCATGGATGCCGCAGAAGAGCTTACATGGACGTACTTGCAGCGTGTCCCGCGATGGTGGGCGGGCAAGGGCCCTGCAGCCAAGCCACAGATCAACCGCTCCACGCCGGATCCATCCGCGCCGTCTAACCACTCAAGACAACCGAGTTATCAAGTCATCGTGTCGTGTGGATAAGGTCAAAAGCTGAGTCGGTCGAGGGCGCGATGGCCTCACCGCTCGCGGGACACGCCGTGAACCCGTCCCTGGGGGCTCGGTAGCGGCATCCATGCCGCCACACGGTCCCGCAAGCGGTGAGGCCATCGCGCCTGCCAACATTGTCGTGGACTGACGGGAACCACAAAGCCGGCCGCACCCGCCTTACAGTGAACGTGGTCGGTTCTGTCAGCGACACTAAACGCAGACCCGCTTACTCGAAACTGCCCACCGAATCGTGCGCCAGATTGTCGAAACGGGTGTATTCGCCGAAGAATTTGAGCTTGCACGAGCCGGTAGGACCACCGCGGTGCTTGCCGATGATGATCTCGGCCAGGCCCTTGTCCGGCGAGTTTTCCTTGTTGTAGTAATCGTCGCGGTAGATGAACACGATCATGTCGGCGTCCTGCTCGATTGCGCCGGATTCGCGCAAGTCGGCCATCACCGGGCGCTTGTCGGTGCGCGTTTCCAGCGAGCGATTGAGCTGCGACAGCGCAATTACCGGCACGTTGAGTTCCTTGGCCAGTCCCTTCAGACCACGCGAAATCTCCGAAATTTCGGTCGCGCGGTTTTCGCTGTTGCCCGGCACCGACATCAGCTGCAAATAGTCGATGACGATCAGGCCCAGATCATGCTCGCGCTTGAGCCGGCGGCACTTGGAGCGCAGCACTTCCGGCGACACGCCCGGCGTGTCGTCGATGAAGATCTTGGTTTCCTTCAACATCTTGATCGCACCGGTCACGCGCGCCCAATCCTCGTCTTCCAGCGCACCGGTACGCAGGCGCTGCGCGTTGATGCGGCCATTGGACGAGATCAAGCGCATCGCCAGCTGCGAGGCCGACATCTCCATCGAAAACACCGCAACGCCTTTCTTGGACTTGATCGCGGCGTATTCGGCAATGTTCAGCGCCAGCGTGGTCTTGCCCATCGCCGGACGTGCGGCCAGGATGATCAGATCGGTCGGCTGCAGGCCGGCGGTCATCGCATCGAAATCGGTGTAGCCGGTCGGCAGGCCGGTGATGTTGCCGCCGTTTTCGAAACGGTTACGCAGCTCTTCGAAGGCGTCCTTCAACGCGCCCGGCATCGCCACGAAGTCGGTACGCCCGCGCGCGCCAGCTTCGGCGATCTTGAACACCGCTTTTTCCGCAGATGCCAGCAGCTCCACGCTTTCGCGGCCTTCCGGCTGGAAGCCATCGTTGACGATGGTGGTGCCGACTTCGATCAGCTGCCGCAGCACCGCCTTGTCGCGCACGATTTCAGCATAGGCGGCGATGTTGGCCGCCGACGGCGTGGTGCTGGCCAGCTCGATCAGATAGGCGCCATCGGCCACCTGCTCCAGCTTGCCTTGCGATTCGAACCATTCGCCCAGCGTCACCGCATCGAACGGGCGGTCTTTCTCGTTCAATTCGCGAATCGCGCGGTAGATCAGCCGGTGGTCGCGGCGGTAGAAATCGTTGTCGGTGAGCTGGTCGTTAACCCGATCGAACGCCTCCGGCGCCAGCATCAACCCGCCAAGCACAGCCTGCTCGGCCTCGACCGAATGCGGCGGCACGCGCAGCTGGTCCAGCCGCGGCTCGGGACGATCGTAATCGTCGTCGTCGCGATCGCGATTGCGTTTGGAACGGAAACCAGGACGAGCGGACATGGACAAACAGACCTGACGCTAGGGGGATGAGGGCAGGAAGCATAGTCATCGACGGCGTCGACGACCATGCACAACTCTGTGGATAACCGGTGCACAGCCGGTGCATCACGTTCTACTCGCCAGCTGTCGCAGCAGCCGCGACCCCTGCCCCGCCTGCGTTTTGGCCGCGTGAGCGGGCCGCCCGGCGCAGTGCGTCAAGCGGACCACATCACCTGCGACTCAGCGCTTGAGCTGCTCGATCAAGCCCAGGAACGTGTCGATAAAGCCCTGCAGAAACGCGCGGCTGTCGGCATTGGCAATCTGATCGTCGGCACCGAACAAGCCTTCCTTGTACTGCAGGAACACTTCAGGCTGGCCGAGCACATGCATGTTCAGATACGACAACACATTACGCAGATGCTGCTGCGCGGTCGCCGTACCGATCGCTCCGACCGAGATGCCGACCACCGCCGCCGGCTTGCCGGAAAACGCGCTATCGCCATACGGCCGCGAGCCAGTGTCGATGGCATTCTTGAGCACGCCGGGGATCGAACGGTTGTATTCGGGGGTCACGAACAACACCGCGTCGGCGGCACGCAGCTGCTGCTTGAAACGGGTGCCCTGAGCCGGGAAATCCGCATCGTTGTCCTGGTTGTATAGCGGGATATCGCCGATCTCCAGATACTCGAACACCGCCTTGTCGCCGGCCAGATGCTCCAGTGCGCGCGCCAACTGGCGGTTGTAGGACGCTGCGCGCAGGCTGCCGACCAGGACGGCGATGGTGATCTTGCTCATGGGGGACGCTCCGTGGAAACAGGGCCCCACCCTACCCAGCGCGATGCTCAGAGCCGGTGAAGTGCCGCCCGGCACCGGGCCGATCAACCGCAGCTGCACGCACACGGCGGTGTCTCAATCTGCAAGGTGTTAACGCCCCACCCGGCCTGATGTCCGAGCGGCAGCTTCAAGCGTCAGAAACAACTCGGCAACGGCAGCGCGGTCTCGCACACCGCGCAACGGTTGGTCGCCGCGCGCAAGATCAACACGTTGACCAAGATCAGCGCGTCATCGCCGCCCGCTGCGCGCGCCAGTGCGCCTGCCAGGCCTGGAACATCAGCACCGTCCACAGATGCGTATGCCATTTGCGCTCGCCGCGGTTGAAGTCGCGCCACAGCCCGGCCACGGTGTCGGCAGCAAACACGCCTTCGCGCTCCAACGTGCCGTGCGCCAGCAGATCGTCGGCCCAGCCGTTCAGATCGCCGCGCAGCCACGCGCTGACCGGCGCGCCGAAGCCGCGCTTGCCGCGATAGACCATCGGGTCGGGCAGATAGCGGCACAGCACGCGCTTGAGCAGGTATTTGCTGACCCCGTCGCGGTACTTCAGCGACAGCGGCAGCGACCAGGCGAATTCGGCCACGCGCCAGTCCAGCAACGGTGCGCGCGCTTCCAGACCCACCGCCATGGTGGTGCGGTCCACCTTGCACAACAGGTCGTCGGGCAGATAGGCGGCGAAGTCGGCCAGCATCATCGCGTCGGCCGGTGTGCCGGAGCCATGCAACGGGTCGGCCAGGCTGTAGAAACTGTCGGGTTCGGTCGCGCCCAGCACCACCGCGGCCGGGTCGCGCCAGCGCGAAATGCGATTGCGATAAATATCCCCGATGCCGCGTGCGCCGGCTTCGGCTACCAGCGCGGCCAGACCACCGGTGCGCGAGGATTCGCCATTGCGGCGCGCCGCCAACGCCATCAGCTTTCGCAGCGGGCCCGGTACCAGCCCATGCATGCGCCAATTGCGCAGCGCACGCTGGTAGCGGCCATAGCCGAAGAACAATTCGTCGCCGCCGTCACCGGACAGCGCCACCGTCACCCCGCCACGCGCCAGCCGTGCGACCAGCGCGGTGGGCACCTGCGAGGCATCGGCGAACGGTTCGTCGAACATGTCGGGCAGGGTCGGCACCACCGCCAGCGCGTCGGCACCGCTGACGTAGAGCTCGGTATGGTCGGTGTGCAGATGCGTGGCCACCTCGCGCGCCAACGGCGCCTCGTCGTGATGCGAGCCTTCGAAGCCGATGCTGAAGGTGTGCACCGGCTGGGCGCTTTGCGCCTGCATCATCGCGGTGACGATCGACGAATCGGTGCCGCCGGACAGGAACACGCCCACCGGTACATCCGCCACCATGCGCAGCGCCACCGCATCGCGCAGCACCGCATCGAGTTGTTCTTCGGCCTGTGCATCGCTGCCGGTGAACGGCGCCGCCAGCGCGCGCTGCATCGCCTCGCGCGCGTTCCAGAACGGCTGCTGCGCCTGATCGGGGCGATGCGCTGCCGCGCCGGCCGCCACCGCCTGCGCATCCAGCCGCAGCACCCGGCCGGGCATCAGCTTGAAGGTGCGCTCATGGATGCAGGCCGGCGCCGGGATGTAACCCAGCCGCAGCAGCAAGGTCAGCGCATCGCGATCCACGCCGTTGTCGAAATCCGGGTGCTGCCACAGCGCCTTGAGTTCGGACCCGAACACCAGCGTGTCGCCGGCCCAGCCGTAGTACAGCGGCTTCTTGCCGACGCGGTCGCGCGCCAGCGACAGGCAGGTGTCGCGTTCGTCCCACAGGGCTAGTGCGAACATGCCGTTGCAGCGGGTCAGGGTGTCGTCCAGGCCCCACTCCACCACCGCGGCCAACAGCACTTCGGTATCGGAGTGGCCACGGAAACGATGCCCGAGCGCCGACAAGGCCGCACGCAGCTGCGCGAAGTTGTAGATCTCGCCGTTGTAGGCCAGCACGTAACGGCCGTCGGCCGAGCGCATCGGCTGATGGCCGAGCGGCGACAGATCCAGAATGCTCAGCCGCTGATGCGCCAGCGCCACGCCCGCCTGTGCATCGCACCAGGTGCCGGCATCGTCGGGGCCGCGATGGCGCAAGGCCGCGCCCATCGGCCGCACCAGCGCGTCGAGTTGTTCGCCATGCAGGCGCGGCGACGCCAGCAGCAGTCCTGCCAATCCGCACATCGTCAGTGCTCCTGCAGGTTGCGCATCGTGCGCGCGCCGCTCATGCCGGCACCGAGGCGGATGCAGGCGCCGGCATCGCGATGAAACCGGGCAAGGCCTGCACGCGCCGCAGCCAGGCGCCGATCGCCGGCCAGCGTTCCAGGTCGAAGCCGCCGTCTTCGGCGCAATGGGTATAGGCGAACAGCGCGATATCGGCGATGCCGTACTCGCCACCGGTAAACCAGGCGTGCTGCTGCAGATGCTGTTCCATCACCGCCAGCGCCTGCTCGCCACGTGCGCGCAGTTGCGGCAGTTCGGCCCGGCGCGACGCATCGCGCGGCGTCCACAGGCTGATGAAACGCGCCACCGCCACATATGGCTCATGGCTGTACTGCTCGAAGAACATCCAGCTCAACGCCTGCGCACGCTGCCACGCATCGGTGGGCAGATACGGGGTGCCTTCGGCCAGCCAGAACAGGATCGCGTTGGATTCGGTCAGCACGCGGCCGTCGTCGCGCTCCACCATCGGCACCTTGCCGTTGGGATTTTTGGCCAGATACTCCGGCGTGCGGGTGTCGCCCGCGGCGCTGTCCACCTCGACCCAGTGATAGCGGCTGCCCAGTTGCTCCAGCAACAGGCGCACCTTGTAGCAATTGCCGGAACTGGACATGCCATGGACGGTCAACGGGGGACGCACGGTCGACATCAAACTGGCTCCGCGGCAGCAACGAGGGGCTGGCAGTGTCACAGCCCGGCGTGCCTTTGCAAAGCCCTGCCGGATTGCGCGACACAGCCGCACAACGGTTACCTGGACCGATGCATCTACTGGCGGGCGCGCCAGCGCTGACGAGTACGCAACGCAGACCATGCCGACACGTCCGCAGTGTGACCAGGGCATCCGATTGCCGCATGCCGAAGCCGCAGACGGCTCGGCACACCGCCGCCGACACGATGGGATGCAAGCGCAACGTGTCAGTACATCGCCACCAAGGCTACCGGCACACCCAGCACCGCAATCAGCACGCCCAGCGCCGACAGCGTCAATGCCACTGCGCCGAATGCGCGTGCACGCCCGCAGCCCGCCGCAGCCGCCACCGCCTGCACCGCGCACACCGACCACCACAGCACGCCCAGCATCAGCAACAGCGCGCACATCGCCAGCTGCGCCACGCCGGCCGGATCGCTTGCGCCGGTGTGCAGCAACGCCACATTGCCGGCGAGTGCAACCAACGCCGCCAGCAGGCAGACCAGCCACGGCAAGGCGCAGCCCAGCACGGCCGGCAACAACCGCCCGACCTGCGCCACGCACCCCATCCAGCGCAGCACCTGCCTGAGCAACACGCAGCTCAGCACGGCGATCGCCACCACCGCCACGACACCCAGCGCCTTGGCCCACCACGGCAAGGCATGCAGCCCCATCCAGGCCGACAACAGCGTGGCCAGCGCAAACACGCTCCAGGCGCTCCAGCGCAAACCGGCCTGCTGGGGCATGCGCTGCGCGGTGGCGTACGGATCGAACATCATCCCGCCCAGGCCACCGCTGCGCCACCACACCAGGCACGCCAGCAGCAACACGATCAACACCAGCAGCCCTGCCACCGGATAGCGCAGCGCACTCCAGTCGGCCTCAGGCCTGCGCCGCTGCGGCTTGAAATCGTGATTGAAGTACAGCAGGTCGCGCGCACGCTCCATGTCGGCTGCTGCGCGCGCCACGCCATCGGCGGGAATGCGGTCGGTGAACCGCTGCCACTCGCCCACGATGACGATGCGCCCATCGTGCATGGAGACCGTGCGCGAGAACCGGAACCACGGGTTGGCGACGATCTGTTCTTCCGGTTTCACCCGTATCACCGGATCGGTCTGCACCCGTACGGTCTGCCGCGCCAGCTGCGGCCCGCCCAGTGCCAATGGCCGCTTGCGCGCCTGTTTCGGCAAGGCATCCATCCACTCGCCGAGCTGAAACAGCGGGAAGCCGATCTCGTCGCCCTCCTCTGCCGGCCACTCCAGGCGGTAGGTTTCGTGCGTGCGTACATCGAGCGCATCGGTATCGTCGATGCTGGGCACGCCGACCTGGGTCAGCGCGGTGTAGTACTTCTGCATGAACTCCAGATAGTGCTCACCCACCGTTTCTGCGCCATGGTCTTCGAAGCTGGCAGACACGCGATCGCCGCGGCCTTGGCGATAACGCGTGTCCACGGTAAAGCTCGCCACGCGCTGCGGTTTGCGCAGTGAGATCACCACCTCCTCGTTCACTTCGATCTGCGGCAGCGTCGGCATCGGCGATGGCACTGCGACCAATCCGCTCTGCCCGGCCAGCACCGGCAACCCGCGCACGAACGGCAATGGCCGGCGCTGAGCCAGCGCGCCGTCTTCGCGATCGCGCGTGGCATCCACCCAGACCTCGCCCTGCGGCAGATGCGCGCGCACCACCACATGATCGAACGCGTAGGGGCTGGGCAGCCGTGCATCCAGGCCATGGCCCTGGTCGCTGTTGACCAGCACCGGTTCGGCGCGAATGCCGGCCAGTTGCAGCAGCGCGATCAACAGCGTCGCCTTGTCCTTGCAGTCGCCATAGCGATTGCGCAGCGTCACTTCCGGTGCGTGTGGCGCGTGCGAGTTCTCGCCCATGTCCAGGCCGACGTAGCGGATCTCGCCCTGCACGAACGCCACGGCACGCAACAACGCACCCTGCGGGTCGTCGCTGCGCAGTTGCAGACTGCGCACCATGCTGGCGGCAACCTGCGCATCCTTGAACGCACGCGGATACAGCTGCGCCGCCCATGCCGCCACCGCTTCCCAATTGCCGGCGGTGGAGAGTTCGATCAAGCCATAGGCATCGACATCGTCCGGCGCGTCTTTTTCTTCCTGCACGGCGGCGATGTTGCGTGCGGCGATCTCCAGCGTGGCCACCTCACCGGCGCGGCTGACGTTGCGGCTGAAGCCCGGCGCGCTCACCCGCCACTGCAACGGCATGGCGGCGGGATACCGCACACGCACGCGGCGCTCGCCCAGCGCCACGCCATAGCGCGCCTCGAACACGTCGTAATAGCCCTTGCCGAACACCGGATTGCTACCGGTGGTGGTCACGGCATAGTCGACCCGGTCGCCGACGCGCAGGTCCGGCAAGGTGATCGACAGCGTCAGCGCGCCATCGATCAATCCTTGTTCCAGCCCGCTCTCGCGACGCAACCTGGCGTAGTGCGCGCGGCTGCGCATGTCGATGCGCTTGCCGTCGCGCCAGACATCCAGGCTATTGAGTTCCAGGCGCTGGTATTGCGGCTGGTAATCGATGGAAATCTGCCCGGCTTCGTCCAGGCTTTTGGCGCGCTGCACGCTGTAGCTGAGGCGGCGATACGCCTGCGGCGCGGCGCCGGTGAGATCGATCTGATCGGACACCAGCTCATAACGCATGCCGTTGGCGCCAGGCACCTTGTCGGGCACTGCATCGGCCACCACCCAGGCCGGCGGCGGCGCCATGTTCGGCGCCTCGTTGGCCTGCACCGGCGCGACCATCGCGATTGCAGCGATCACACACAGCATCCAGAACACGCCTCGCAGGCGCCGCGTCACATCCTTGCTGATCAACATCCACTCCTTGTCAGAACGCATTGAGTCCGGTCAGCGCACGCCCCACCACCAACTGATGCACGGTCTCGGTGCCCTCGTAGGTGATCACCGATTCCAGGTTCAGCGCATGCCGGATCGCCACATGCTCGGTGGTGATGCCGGCCGCGCCCAGCAGATCGCGGCACTCGCGTGCCACGTCCAGCGCCATGCGGCAATTATTCCATTTTGCCAGCGAGATCTGTTCCGGCCGCAGCGTACCGGCTTCTTTCAGGCGCCCCAGCTGCAGCGCCAGCAATTGCGCGGTGGAAATCCGCCGGGCCATGTCGGCCAGTTTGATCTGCGCGCTTTGCGTGGCCGCCAGCGGCCGGCCGAACAGAATGCGCTGCCCGCTATAAGCCAGCGCCTCGCGCAGACAGGCCACCGCCGCACCGATCGCGCCCCAGGCGATGCCGTAGCGCGCCTGGTTGAGGCAGCCCAACGGCGCCTTCAAACCGGCCGCATTCGGCAACCGCATCTGCTCCGGCACGTAGACATTGTCCAGGAACAAACCCGAGGTCACCGACGCGCGCAGGCTCATCTTGTGGGCGATGTCCTGCGCACTGAAACCGGCGCTGCCGGTCTCGACCAGAAACCCGCACACGCCATCGTCGGTATGCGCCCAGATGATCGCAAGACCAGCGATGCTGCCGTTGGTGATCCACATCTTGGACCCGTTCAAGCGCCAGCCATCGCCCTCGCGTACCGCACGGGTGGTCATCGCCGCCGGATCCGAGCCGCCCTGCGCTTCGCTCAATCCGAAGCAGCCGATCAAACGGCCCGCCGCCATCTCCGGCAACCAGCGTTGGCGCTGCGCGTCGCTGCCGTAGGCATGGATGGGATACATGCACAGCGACGATTGCACGCTGACGAAACTGCGCAGGCCGCTGTCGCCGCGCTCCAGTTCCTGGCAGATCAGCCCGTAGGCCACCGCACCCAGACCTGCGCCACCATCACGCACCGGCAGGCTGGCGCCCAGCAATCCCAGCTCTGCCAGTTCCGGCACCCATTCGCTGGGGAAGCGCCCCGCATCGAAGGCATCGCCGATCGCCGGCAACACCCGTGTGTCGGTGAAGCGGGCCACCGCGTCCTGCACCGCACGCTCCTCATCGGTCAGCAGCGCGCGTACATCGAACAGATCATCAGGGCGCACCGGCATGCTGGCTTCCACCACAGGAGAAGCAGCGATTATCTGCCAGTTGCCGGCCGAACATTGCGCCGACGTGTTCAGCGCACCCGCTTGCATCCGCTGGTCGCAGGCAGTACCTGAAAACGAAAAGAGCCGGCAATGCCGGCTCTTTTGTTGCTATCGCAGCGATCCTGGGCGGATGACTGCCAGCGATTTACTGCCGCGTGCTGCCCGTCTCCACACGAACGCCCTTGTCACCGGCCGTCGAAGCGGTCTGGGTCACCAGCTGACCGTCGACCACCGGCAGACGATCGCTGGCCGGCTTGTCGTTCATGCGCACGGTCTTTTCGAAACCGTCGTAGCGGTAGGTCACGTCGTAGGCCACCACGTTGTCGGCATCGCCCAGCGAGATGCGCTCGCCCGGCTTGCTGTCCATGCGCATGGTGCCGGTGGTGCCATCGGCGTTGCGGTAGGTCACGTCATAACCGACCACACGCGAGGACTGCGAGTTGGCGTTTTCGGTATGGCACTGGCGCTCGGTGCGGTCCACCACGCGGCCGCCGACATGGTTGCGGTCCACACGATTGCCGACCATGCCGCCACCGACTGCACCGGCCACCGTGGCCAGCTTGCGGCCATTGCCGCCGCCGACCTGGTTACCCAGCAGGCCGCCGATCACCGCGCCGGCGACGGTGCCGCCGACATTGCCATCACGCTCGGGCAGGCGTTCCTGCACCACCACGTCGCGGCAGACTTCGCGCGGCGAGGAGCTGGTGGTGGTTTCGCGGATGGCGGCGCTGTTGACGACCTGCGCGTACTGCGGCTCGCGCTCGGTGATCGGTGCGACCTTGACCACGTCGGCGTATTCCAGACCACGCGGTGCCGGCTCGCCGTTGGCGACGAAATCGCCGGACGACGGGCGATTGTTCATGAAGGCGGCCGTGGCCACGCCTCCGACCAGCAACGCACCAGCAGCGACCAGTATAGTTGTCGTATTGCTCTTCATGATCCAGCTCCGTGCGGACACGCCGCGTTGTTGACGGCGTGATTCCAGCACGTGAACCCTGAACGAAAACGCCCTCGCTCATGAATGCCGTCGTTAAGTTCAGCTAGCGGTTATTTCATGCACTTCTAACAGCCGGAGCATTCGCATGCGCAATCCCGTCACCTCGCGCGCCCTGGAGTGGGCCAGCAAGCTGCGCTACCCCACCTTGTTCAAGCTGGCGGCCGCGCTGTTTCTGGTGGACCTGGTGATCCCGGACCCGATCCCGTTCCTGGACGAACTGTTGTTCGGCCTGACCACGCTGCTGCTGGCCAACTGGAAAACGCGCAAGGCGCCACTGCCCGCGCCAGTCCGCCGCGATTGATGCAGCTGGTCGATAGCCACTGCCACCTGGATGCCGGCGAGTTCGACCACGATCGCGCCGCCGTGATCGCACGCGCGCAGGCCGCCGGCGTCGGGCAGCAGGTGATCCCGGCGGTCACCGCCGCCAGTTGGCCGGACCTGCGTACCGTCTGCACCCAGGCACCGGGGCTATACCCCGCCTATGGGCTACACCCGATCTTTCTGGATCAACATCATCCCGAACATCTGGAGCTGCTGGCCGAGTGGATCGAGCGCGAGCGCCCCTGCGCCATCGGCGAGTGCGGGCTGGATTTCTATCTTGAGGGACTGGATGCGCAACTGCAGCGCGATTACTTCGAAGGCCAATTGCAGTTGGCCAAGCGCTTCGACCTGCCGCTGATCGTGCATGCGCGCCGCGCCACCGAAGAAGTCATCTCCCGCATCAAGTCGGTCGGCGGCCTGCGCGGCGTGGTGCACAGCTTTGCCGGCAGCCCCGAACAGGCGCAGCAATTGTGGAAGCTGGATTTCATGATCGGCCTGGGCGGCCCGGTGACCTACCCGCGCGCCAACCGCCTGCGCGGCCTGGCCGCAACGATGCCGCTGGACTATCTGCTGCTGGAAACCGATGCGCCGGATCAGCCCGACGCCGCCATCCGCGGCCAACGCAACGAGCCGGCATACCTGCGCACGGTGCTGGCCTGCATTGCGCAGCTACGCGGCGAGCCGGAAGAGCGCATTGCCGCGCAGACCAGCGCCAACGCGCGGCAGCTGTTCGGATTGCCTGACCTGGCTTTGCCCGGCTGATGCCGGCGCGCTGCCGAAGCGCGCCATGTACAAACGTTACGCACTTGCAGCCACCTCGGCGGTCGGCGACGCAGCGGCGGCAACCACCTTTGGCTTGAGCAACATCTCCAACGCTTTGCCCACTGCCACAAACGCGAAGGTGCCGGTGATATGCGTGGCGGCGCCCAGCCCTGCCCCGCAATCCAGCTTGAGCGTGGCATCGGCATCCAGTTGCGGGCGAATGCCGCACACGCTGCCATCGGCCTGCGGATACTTGACGTTCTCCAGCGAGTACACCGCCGGCACGCCGAAGTAACGCTGCGGATTCTTCGGGAAATTGAACTCGCTGCGCAGCTTCTTGCGGATCAGCGCCAGCATCGCATCGTGCTCGGTGCGCGAGACATCGCGCACCCGCACCAGCGTGGGGTCGGTGCGCCCACCAGCGGCGCCTACCGTGAGCAAGGGCAGCTTGCGCCGGCGGCACCAGGCGATGGTTTCCACTTTCACCCGGAAGCTGTCGCAGGCATCGATCACCAGATCGAAGTCATCGCCGAGCAGGCTTTCGATATTGCCGGCGGTGAGAAACGACTCCACCGCATCGGCGGCGATCTCTGGATTGATCGCCACACAGCGCTCGGCCATCGCGCGCGCCTTGTTGCGTCCGTACTGCCCGGCCAGCGCCGGCAGCTGCCGGTTGGTGTTGGACACGCACAGGTCGTCGGCATCGATCAGGCGGATGTGCCCGACGCCGGTACGCGCCAGCGCCTCCACCACCCACGAACCAACGCCACCCATCCCCACCACCGCCACACGGCAGGCCGACAGCCGCTCCACCGTGCCGACTCCGTACAGCCGGTCGATACCGGCAAAACGTTCACGCCATTGTGCTTTCATCGGCCTATTTTACGCGCGCCGCTCAGCGCGCGCCCATCGACGTATTGAAGCCCGCGTCCACCGGAGTTCCGTCCATGCCCGCCCCGCCCACCGAACAATCGCGCGCGTCCCGCTACGCCTTCCTGCTGGTGCTGGGCATCCTGATCGGGCTGGTGTGCACGGTGATGGTGGCGCGCGTGCTGCAGGCCAGACGCAACCCGGTGCCGGACAGCCTGATGCAGGTGATGGCTTACCAGCTGCGCGCCCTGCAACCAGATGCCGGTAGCGGCTGCAACCCCGCACGGCAGCGAGCGCGACTGCAATCGTTGCGCCTGCTTGCCGACGAACTGCAGCCGGCCTTTCCGGACATCGGCGAAGACCGCCGCTTCGGAGAGCATGCCAGCGCCCTGCGCACTGTCCTTGACCAGGCACGGCGCACGCCTCCAGCCGATTGCGCCGCGCTTGCCGCAGTCAGGCCACAGATCAATGACGCCTGCGAGGCCTGTCATCGCGACTTCCGCTGACCCGCCATCGCGCCGCTGCATCGATGCGCACGGCGGCGGTGGTGAACAGGACGCTCGGGTTTCGTTAAGCCTGGAGCGATCCAGTTGGCAGACCGTTCACCTGGACCACCACAGGATGACGTCGTTGCGGCCCTGACCGCTTTTCGAACCACCCCGGAGAGATTTCATGAAGACCCGACTGCTCGTCATTGGCCTGGCTGCAACCGCGACCCTGGTTGGCTGCGCCACCTCTCAACCTCAGTACGGCAGCTATCGCGGCGACCGCGGTTACGACCAGGGGCAGTCGCAGCAGGCGCGCTGCGTGGATTGCGGCATCGTCACCCGCATCGATGAAGTCGGCCCCACCCGCAGCGCGCCCACCGGCACCGGCGCAGTGCTCGGCGGCATCGTCGGCGCGGTGGCCGGCCGTCAGATCTCCAAGGAGACAGGCGGCAGCAAGGGCAACAAGAACGTCTCGGCCGTAGCCGGTGCCGCCGCCGGCGCGCTGGCAGGCAACGCGATCCAGAACAACGTCACCAGCGACAGCTTCGATGTGCAGGTGCGCATGGACGATGGTCGCGTCATCGTGGTGAACCAGCGCGACCTGGCCGGCGTGCGCGAAAACGCCTATGTGCGCGTGGTCAACGGCAAGGTCGTGCTGCGCTGATCGACTTACCCGCTGAGTGACATGACAGAAAGGCCCGGCAACGGGCCTTTCTGCTGTTTGCGTGGTGGCTCGAAGTGCTGCGCTGCACTCAGACCACCTGTACCGCGTCCGCCTGCAGCCCTTTCTGCCCTTGCACGACGGTGAAGCTGACCTTCTGACCTTCCTTGAGACTCTTGAAACCCTGGATCTGGATCGCGCGGAAATGGACGAACACGTCCTCGCCGTTTTCGCGACTGATGAATCCAAAACCCTTGGCATCGTTGAACCACTTCACGACACCATTCTCGCGTTCGATGTTGGACATCTCGACTGACTCCCTACGACACTGTGGTGGACTGGCGGTGGTCGCTGTGATTGCAAGGAGGAGCCGAGGTACAAGGATGTAGCGGATCGGACGATCTGCCGCATCAGGCCACGATTCACGGTGACAGTTGCAAACAGCAGCGCTGGCAACTTAACCCGCACAAAACGAATTTTCAAGAACCCCTTGCGCATCTTTGTCAAGCCTGAAACAGGATATTTCTAAACCATATGGACACCACCGTCGTTTATTACATCCTGGCCGGCGTGCTGGTGCTGATCGGCCTGGCCGGGGTCATCCTGCCGGCGCTACCGGGCCTGCCATTGGTGTTCGTGGGGTTGCTGGTGGCCGCCTGGGCCGATGGCTTCGTCCACGTCGGCTGGGTCGCGCTGGTGATCCTGGGCCTGATCACCGCGCTGTCGTTCGCGATCGACTTTTTGGCCACCGTGTACGGCGCAAAGCGCGTCGGCGCCAGCAAGATGGCGTTATGGGGATCGGTGATCGGTTCGATCATTGGCATCTTCTTTATGCCGATCGGTTTGTTCGTCGGCCCGTTTGCCGGCGCGTGGATCGGCGAATACTGGCAAACCCGCAAGTCCGACCAGGCCACCAAGGTGGGCGTTGGTACCTGGATCGGCATCATGCTCGGTACCGCGAGCAAGCTGGCGCTGGGTCTGTGCATGCTGGGCGTGTTTGCGATCGCCTGGTTTTTCTAGGGCCTGTTAACACTAATGGCCCGAGCGATTAAACTATCGTGCATGGAGATCACGCCAGCACAATTTTCTCTAATCGAACACTGCCTGCCGGCGCAGCGCGGCAATGTCAGCATGACCAACCTGCAAGTGGTCAACGCCATCCTTTACGTTGCCGAGCATGGCTGCAAATGGCGCGGCCTACCCAAGCGCTTTGGCAACT
>NZ_JBEOLS010000076.1:0-18031 GCF_040279205.1 Xanthomonas hortorum | reverse complement strand
CAGTGGAGCGGCCGATTCATTTGTTGATGGACCGTGCTTACGAAGGCAACGAAACCCGCCAGTTAGCGCTCGATCTTGGCTTCGTGCCGGTGGTCCCGCCGAAATCCAATCGGGTCGAGCCTTGGGAGTACAACCGGCAGATGTACAAGCGGCGCAACGAAGTGGAGAGACTGTTCCGTCGCTTGAAAGGCTACCGCCGGATTTTCTCGCGCTTCGAGAAGCTGGATGTCATGTTCCTTGGATTCCTCAGCTTCGTCCTAGTCGTTGATGGGCTTCGGATGTGTTAACAGGCCCTAATAACATTGCCCCATCAAATGTCAACGCCATATTATATTTTCCGCACTACAGAAATAACCCACCCATTACGAAAAACAGATTAATGAAAAAATAAAATTCGGCTTAGCCCAGGTGAATATGAACCTAACCCATTCAGTTTTTCCCCGACAGTGAAGTCGCGGCTATAAGTTGCGTGATGCTCATCATCCAATTCGTGCCCCACGATCTGCGCACGCAGCTCGGAAGACACACCCAGGCCTTGCAGCTTTTGGATGAAGGTCTTTCGCAACGAGTGGAACCCGCGCTTGGCCTTAGGCCAATCCTTGCCGATCTCGCCCAGATAGCGGCTAAACGCCTTCGTGATCCAGTTCCCTTGCCCGTTCATCGCGTCTGCTTTGGCGTGCGGGAACAAGCGCTTGTGACCAGCAGCCTTTCGGCTCTCAACCCAGTCCCAAAACCCCAGCGCCAGCAGCTCGGGATGGATGGGCACAGTGCGCAGGCTTACCTCGGTTTTGGCCTTCTGGTGCTCTCCCTCATCTGAAATCCGGATGCAAGGGATGTTGTCCTCGTTGAACACATCCGCCACCAACAACTGCCCAACCTCAGAGGATCTGGCTCCCGTGTAAAGGCCAATGAGCGCTGCCCAGCGGGCATTTGGAGAAAGCCTGGGGAAGTTGACCGGCGAGAAGATTGCCTGGATTTGCTCACGATCAAAAGCCTTAAACCCAAGCTTCCGTCGAGCCCGCCGTTCCCTTGCCGAATAGCTCACATGACCCTTCGCCGGGTTATCGCCTTGGGGGTAGTGACCGGAGGCCATCGCCCAATCGAAGAAGCCTCCCTTCCCGCCCATGTAGCTCTGCTTGTTCGTCAGCGTTGGTGTGGAAGCGCCCTCCTTCCGCATCTGCTGATACCAGCGAGCTAGGTCTGACCGCGTGATCGTATGGATCTTCGTCTTCTCACCCAGGTAGTCCACCAATGCTTGGATGGCCGACTTCTTGATGACATAGGTCTTCGGCAAGGTGCGGCCCTTCAAGGTCGCCAACCACGCATGCCGCGCCTTCCCAAGCGTCATTGGCTCAAGGGTCGAGCCGAGCTTGGAGACATACGCTGCCACGGCCAGTGGCGACGCCGGCAGTGGGATTGGTCGTTCGCCTTCCGAGCGGAGGCCTTCGTGGAGTTCTCGAAACAATCTCACGCCTTTGGTGCTGTCGATTTGCCAACGCTCATACACCGTTCCGTCCAGCATCCTGGTTCGATGCAAGGTCAGGTTGCGGAAGGGTATTGCAGAGGCGGATGCCACCAAGGCGGAAGCGTCTGCCCGACTGCGCTGATCCAATCCGTCGTCCCGCAATCGAGCGAACAGCCGCTCGTAGTGAGATGCCAAGGTGGCCGCTCGCAGTTGCGCCTCTTCCAAAACAGTGGTGTGCAAGGTGCGCTTGATCGCCCGCAAGCCAAGCAGCGGTTGGAGGTCAGCGGGAACCCGCTGCCGAAAGGACCATCGACCGGAGGGCAACGAACGCGACAAATACTGAGGGATACGCATCAACAACGAACCGGCTGCGCACTGCCTTGCCTCCCTTGGAACTCCTGTTGGGCTCCGAAAACGACGACAGCGCGGACCGATCAACCTCTTAAATCGAGTGCGGGGGCAGCACTATCGCCGGAGGCAACTGGTGGTCAAGGTTGCGGCTTCGCTTTGCGCGAGTCGCTGTCAGTAGTCGTGGGCTTGGCCTATCGCCAGACCCTGAGGCGTCGGTCTTGGGGTGCGGCAAGACAAGACGCGGCAGCAAGCTGGACTGCGGGCTGGGCCTCTCAAATAGGACGACCATCTGGCGGCGCGCCCCATACGGTGGCGCCCGATTCCCGCTTACTAAGCTCAGACCTTTTCTAACCGCCGATATGCCGAAGTGACAGCATCTAGTCCGCAGCAACCGTTTTGATGATTTGATGATGAGAATGCAGATCCGGTTCTTGCAAGCCGTGGCCGCCCTCGGGAATGGAAATCAAAACGCCGTCTCTACCCGCCAGCTTGTGACGCATGAAGATTTCCGATGTAAGAAGTAGGCCTCACGGCTGGGCTAAGCCGCGCAGTTGGAATAAATTATCGGGGTAAAAAGTGTCATGAGGCTGGGTGAGGCATACACCACACAAACCTAGCGAGGTAAGGACGGACAACCCAACAACCCACTTGGACTTCAGATTAATATTGAATGACAAATTATTCATACGCTTCTCCTTGGTCTGCGTTTGAGTTGAGTTAAACATAACTTCCTTACCATCGGTGAGAATCGAACCCACCGAACGACTGCTTTTTTCTTCCAGATGAGATTGTTGATACATCAGGTTGATTGAACTGCCGTCCCACCCACTCTCATGACACCTCGCGACTCTCCCTTGCTCTAACTCACGGATTAAGTTGGCCCGCGAGCGGATTCTGCTTAGATGGATTGATTAGGTATCGATCTTAATCCACTTAAGCTTGATTTGTCGAGACATAGCCATCGCGATACGAGACATTTTCAACTTCATCCTAGATGCTTGGAGAACTTTTCATTGGGGCGCTTGGCCTTCCACTCCTTTTTCTCCATCAACATCGAACTTCTCAGTCTTGCAGATTTCCAATGCGATCAATCCATTCATGAATGCCATCTCCTTAACCGGCACGACGCAAGCCGGAGTGCCGGGCCCGCCTTTTTCTTATTGGCGTAGGTTTGACTTTTGCGACAGAGACGTCAGTGCTGCAATCCACCTTAGCAAGCATCACATTTGCATATCCCAGTTCCACCAGCCTTGCATGAACACTTTTCAGGATCACCTTCGCGAAAAATGGCAGGTGAAGATCTGGCTTGTTGGACTGACTAATAACAGCAAAGATGATGGTGTATTTCGCCACATCCCGGATAGAGAACTTCTCACCAACTGGGTCCAAAGGAAGCTGGTGGGTTTTTAAAAGCTCTTCGTTGGCAAGTGAGACATACGGCTCATGCGATCGGAGCAATTCGCCAGACACAAGGCCCTGATTGAACAAATGGGCTAAGACTGCAGAACTTCCATAATGCTTTACATGGATGATTTCGCCGCCACCATAAAGATCAGAAAACTCAACCTTATCGTGAATCCCACCAACACGAAGCATCTTTTTATCCATTAAGCACCACCTGCCAGCGCTTTCGTCCGCAACAGACTCGTTGTAGTGCCCTTCATCCCGATGATTATAAAGAGGCAATGCGTGAGGATACTTGTCGATGTCCTTGAAAGCTCTCTCAATTGCACTTACAAATTCTTTGTCAACTTCAAACCATCGCCCTGCGGAAAGAATGTAAGACTTTCCCTCGTCGTCAATCTCACAGTGAATGCAGCGATACAGCGCCCATCTGTCCACTGTTTTTTCGTCTTCATTAACAGACATCGCGTAATGCTTACGAAGAAACGACAGACTAGGCTCTTCACCAGGATACGCAGCAATCAAAGCCCGAAAGCGCAGATCACTGGATACACCCTCCCCCTTTGAGCTTGTGAATTTAAATCCATCGACTTTTTCCCAATCTACGATGTCGGGAACTGCTAGCCAGCAACCATCGACCACACCATTGTTGTGCCAGGCCTCTTTTACCTTATCGACAAGCATGGCATCTAATTTGGTGGCAACTGTTCCCTTGGGGATCAACTGGCGAACTTGATCGATCCACGGAAAATTGGCTTGGTAGTCTTTGGACTCGAATTTTTTAAGGTAACGCCGCAATAAAGATTTGAGTCCAGGAACTCTGACGTCTGAGGTGACCGTTAAAGCATCAGCGCCAGCCAATCTTCTCCCAAGCCTGAAATCCACGGGGCGACCTACAATGCCGCGAACTAAATCGCGTTCGATGTCGACTCCAAAACTTAACGCTGACGCGGCTTGCGCTGTTTGAACCCTACTATTTTGGTCTTCGACGAATGCCCGCTTATCAATACTTCGCAGGGCATCGGAATTAATTGAGTTGAGCGTTACGATCAATCCAAACCGTTCTTCATAGGCATCCGGGTGGAGCAAAAAGCGACCTTGTCCAAAAGTTAGGGCAAAGAGGCGTTGATCGACTGGAATGATAAAAGCTGCCGAAGAGGACTGGACAGTCCCGAGAAGCTTTTTGTCGATGTAGCTTTCGAACAGCTCAGCCCATTTGGGTGGCTTGGGCTTTGTGTCCTTGACGAACAACTGTCCATATTTTGAAAGCCCATCTTCAATGGCATGCTCTCTTGCACCATCAATGACAGCATCTCTTGCGGTTTTGACAGACTCGCGAAGCAGATAGATCGTAAACGTAGCCAACGCCTCTCCCCCCTGGATGACGCCACAGACTTTGTATCCCAAGGCTCCGCCTCGGCAGTTCAGCCGAGTGTGCCACCACTTTGGCCACATGGAGGGGTAGGAAAAGTCTGACTTTGATGGGCTTTCGTCGTTTTCTCCCCTAGCGGCATGGTGGGCGCACCGTTCTTGATCCATCTCGAGGTATCATCGGAGGTATCAAATCAGGCTCAGCTGGAAGACCCGAAATGCTTTAGGGTCAATGGCTTGCGTAAGGGCGTCTTCAGGCTCCGCCCACCTCCACCAAACAACGGTCCTAAGACGACCGACTGAGGCCGGAGCTCTCGATGCAGAGGGTTCCCGGCCTTTTTCATGGGCGCTGCAAAGTCGTCGGATCGACGGCCCATCCGATGAAGCGCCGCGCCCTTCGCTGCGTATTGCGTCAGATAGTGACGTGGCCCGTCTGTTCGGAGGCCATGGTCGGCGCGACCGCGATCTGTGGCGAGTTCGCCTCCACGGGCAAGGCATCGCCGCGCAATCGGTCGAAAAGCTGCAGTAATTCGGTGGCTTCTTGCTGCAGCAGGACCAGGGCGCTCTTGTTGGGCTTTTCCATCTCACGCTCCTCTGGAGACACTCCCCAGCATCTGATGCAGTGAGAGCAAACCTCGTGCCAGCGTTGTGGCTGCAGGTATCCGTGAGCTGTAGTTGCACCACACAGAATCCGTGACATAAGCGCGGCGCGCCGAGCACCAGCACAATCGATGGGCACCAGCATCCAACGAGTGACCAAGACGTGTGGGCGGCGCCAACATGCCACGCGACATCGACGCACCGTTCTCGGCACGCGCCTCACTGTCACTACCGGAATTCTGAACGAACGGCCAAACGAGGTGAAGCGTAGGCACGCGCTTTGCATCAGCCTCTACCAGACGATCAGTGTTGGGGAACACGGTGTTGACCAAAAAAGCAAAACGCCATGCCGCCGGGGCTTTACTGCTCGGCGGGGTGATCTTCGTGCTGATCGGTGTGGGCGGTTATTTCACCACGCAGCGTTCGCTCTCCGACGCAGGCTGGGTGACGCATACGCAGGAAGTAATCGCCGCCATCGATGAAATCCAGGCCGGCATGCTGTCGGCGGAGTCGTCTGTGCGTGGCTATGTGCTGACCGATAACGAGGCATTTCTGGGCGTGTATGCCGATGCGATCGGACGCCTGCCCGAACGCATCGTGCGCCTGGAAGCGCTGGTACAGGACAACGTGGCGCAGGAGCGCAATGTCGTGCTGCTGCGGCGGTTGATGGACACGCGCCTGGTGCAGATCAACGACCTGTTGCACAGCTACCGCGCAAGCGGTCTGAATGGCGCGCGCGCATCGATTGCGCGCGGGGTGTTCCAGACCTCCTCCACGCTGCGTCGCCAGGTGCAAACCATGACCGAGCTGGAACGCCGCCAGTTGGTGACGCGTACCGAGACCAACCAGACCAGCGCGCAGTGGGTGCTGCGTAGCACCGTGATCGGCATCATCAGCGGGCTATTAGTGATGTTGCTTGCCTACCGCCTGCTGTCGCGCGAGCTGGAACGGCGCATCCGTGCCGAAGACGAGGCCAGCAGCACCAGCGAGCGGCTGGCGGAGTCGTTCGCTGCACTCGAACGCACCTCTGCCGGGCTGGAGGCGCTGTCGCGCTATTCGGGGCTACTGCAGAACTGTCGCGATGCCGAAGAAGCGCTGGAAATCACTGCACGGACGATCGCACCGTTGCTCCCGGGTGCTTCCGGCGCGGTCTACCTGCTGCGCGCCTCACGCGATCGCGCCGAGCCGGTGGTCACCTGGGGCGCGATGGCCGACGACGACAGTGCCAGCATTGCGCCGCACGACTGTTGGGCGCTGCGTCGCGATCGCACGCATGTGGTGGAAGACATCAGTCTGGGCATGGTCTGCCAACATGCCGGCGCCAATCTTCCGGCGCATGCGAGCACGGTCTGCATTCCGTTGTCGGCGCAGGGCACGCAATTGGGCATGCTGGCGTTGCGCAGCGAGGATCCGCGCGAACTGACCTCGTTGACCGTGGCCGAAGCGGCCGCAGAACAACTGTCGCTGGCGCTGCACAACCTGCGTTTGCGCGAGACGCTGCGTCAGCAATCCATCCGCGATCCGTTGACCGGTCTGTACAACCGCCGCTATCTGGAAGAGGCGCTCAACCACGAACTGGCGCGCTGCACGCGTCGGGCGCTGCCGTTGTCGGTGTTGATGCTGGACGTGGACCATTTCAAACAGTTCAACGATCTGCATGGGCACAGTGGTGGCGATCGCGTGCTGGCGGCGATTGGCGAATTCCTGCTGACGCAGATGCGCGGCGAAGACATCTGCTGCCGCTATGGTGGCGAAGAATTGACCATCATCCTGCCGGAAGTGGATCTCTCCACCGCCAGCAAGATGGCCGAGAAGTTGCGTGTGGGCATCGAGGCCTTGCAGGTCATGGCCGACGGGGTATCGCTACCCAAGATCACCGCATCGTTTGGTGCAGCCAGCTTCCCCGAGCATGCGGGCAATGCAACGCAGCTGCTGCGGCGTGCGGACGAGGCGCTGTACCGGGCCAAACAGGCTGGGCGCAATCAGGTGGTGAGCGCGGGCGCTTCGACTGCCGCATTGTAATCGTCGATCAGCTGCAACAAGGCGCACTGTCGCCAGGAATGCGATCTGCAGATGCCGCCTCGCGGTCGGGTCGCGCCCACCTGACTGCCGCACCCTCGTATTGCCAATCATGCAGAGCAAGACTCAAACGCAGGCCTGCCCGTCTTCGTCGGTTGGAATCAGGCCGGCGCCGGCAAGCATTGCATCGACGCGGGTCCGCACATAGGCAGCCTCTTCGGGCTCGACGCTGCTCAGCAGGGCTTCGGCGCGCGCCTGGAAATCGAGATAGTCGAAATCCGCATCTTCATCGGCCGACAGCTGCGGCAATGCATCCTGCAACGCATCCAGGCGCGTCTCGAGTTCTTCGCGGGTAGGCATGGCAGACTCCAATGGCAGAGCGGACACGGTTGCGGCAAGGCCGTCAACAAGGTGCGAAGTCCTGCCCTGCAATGCTTCATCTTCCTACCCGATGCAGCGGCACTGCACGCTCAATTTCCACAGTGCGCAGCCGATAATGATGCCGACTCCTATAGAACCTTCCCTGTGATCCTCCACCTGCGGCGGGATTTCCGCCTCGGCATCGTCAAGATGCTTGGGCCAATTACCGCGCTGTTGCTCTGCCTCTATGCGGTGTACCTGGCCATGACCGGTCAGGTCGTCGCCTGCCTGATCACCGCAACGCTCGGTGTGCTTGCGGTATGGCGCGGCTGGCAGATGCGCAGTGCCGACCGCACCGGTGTGGGCGGGGTGTGGCTGGCATCGATCAATGTGAGCGGGTGCCTGGTGGCGTGCTGGACCGGCGGCGATGGCGCGCTGCCCTGGCTGTTTCCGGTGCTGGCGACCAATTATTTTCTATGCGGGCCGCAACGTGCGGTGCTGCTCAGCCTGCCGCTGTTGGCGGCACTGTTGTTGTTGCCCGGTTTGATCGTCAGCCCTGGTCAAGGCGTGTCGACGGTCGTGGTGACCTTGGTGACGCTGACGGTGGGGTATGCGTTTTCGCTGCGCATGCAGGACGACCGCGTGCATCTGGAAGAGCTGGCCTCGCTGGATGCGCTCACTGGTTTGCCCAACCGACGCATGCTCGAACGTGCGCTCACCCATCAGATCGATCAGCGGCAACCGCATGATCGGCTCAACAGCCTGATCATCCTGGACCTGGATCATTTCAAGGAGGTCAACGATCTGTACGGGCATGCCGCAGGCGATGCCGCACTCTCGGATCTGGCCACCATCCTGCGCTACGAGGTACGCGATCCACATCAGGTGTTCCGCTTCGGCGGCGAAGAATTCGTGGTGTTGTTGCGCGCCGGCTCGCTGCAGGAACTGGAAGCGGCGACCGAGCGCCTGCGCAAGGTCATTCGCAATGGCCTGCGCGGCCCGGGCGGACGTATCACGGTGTCGCTGGGTGCGGCCCGCCACGATGGCGAGACGCATTGGCAGGACTGGTTTTCACGCGCCGATGCGGCGCTGTATCTGGCCAAGAACGGCGGCCGCGATAGCGTGCGGGTTGCCGACTGACCCACCGGTTGCGGGGCGACACCTTGGCCGCCCCGCATGCCTGCTTCAACGATTGACCACAGCCACCGGTACCGCAGGTGCTTCACCCTGCTTCCAGCCGCCCAGCGCTTTGTAGACCCCGACCACACCAACATTCACCGCCGCTTCGGCCTGTGCCAACGCATCGTCTGCGGCCAGTTGGGTGCGTTGTGCATCCAGCAGCGTGAGGAAGTCTTCCGAACCCTCGCGGTAGCGGATCTGCGCCAACTGTTCGGCACGCCGTGCGGCATTGGCCTGCTCCACCACGATCGCCAGACGCGCCTGCTGGCGGCCGTAGCCGATCAGTGCGTTCTCGGTGTCTTCCAACGCCAGCAACACGGCCTGCTGGTATTGCGCCAGCGCGCCTTCGGCCTGCGCCTTGCTGGCACGCAGGCGTGCACGCACGGTGCCGAAGTCGAACGCTGCCCAGCTGATCGACGGGGTGATCGACCAGGCCTTGCCGCTGCCCTCGGTCAGCCTGGCCGCATCGCCGGACAGGAAACCGACAAAGCCGCTCACGCTGATGCGCGGGAACAGGTCAGCAGTCGCAACGCCAACCTGCGCGGTGGCTGCCGCCAGGCGACGTTCTGCACTGCGCACGTCCGGTCGCTGACGCAGCAGCCCGGCGGTGTCGCCCAGCGGCAACGCACGTGCGAACGCGGGCGTGGTGCGCGGTACCAGGGTGGCATCCAGCGCGTCCGGCGCCTGGCCGAGCAACACGGCCAGACGGTGACGGTATTGCGCCTCGGCGGTTTCCAGCAACGGAATATCCGCCTCGATCGCCTTCAGTCGCGCCAGGCTGCTCTGCACTTCCAGCTCGCTGCCGGCGCCCAGGTCCCAACGCGTCTGCGTCAGTTTCTGGGTGTCGTGCAGGTTGGTCAGCGTGCGCTTGGAGACATCCAGCTGCTTCTGCGTGCCACGCAACTCGAAATAGTTGCGCGCCACTTCGGCTGCGACCGTGACCTGCACGTCGAGCAAACCGGCTTGCTCGGCTTCCAGATCGGCACGCGCCGCTTCCGACGCACGCCGCTGACGACCGAACAGATCCAGCTCCCAGGCCGCATCCAGACCCAGGGTGGTCTGTTCAGTGAGGAAACGCTGATTGCCGGCAATCACCTGCTGTTGTTCGCGCCGATCGAAGCTGCCCTGCGCAGTGATGTGCGGGGCCTGGTCCAGACGACGTTCGACGAACACCGCACGCGCCTGCTTGACGCGCGAGACGGCGATGCGCAGATCGTGGTTGGCAAACAAGCCATCGCGCACCAGTTGCTCCAGCACCGGGTCGTCGAACTGCGACCACCAGTTGCCGACCGGCGACTCGGCACTGTAGGCCGCGTCCTGCGCGCCCTGCAGCGTCACCGCAGCGGGCGGGTCGGGCCGGTAATCCGGGCCGACCGCACAACCGCTGAGCACCAGCGCGGCCAGTGCCACGCTCAAGAATGTCCTTACCATGGCAACACTTCTCCGAGATGCGTAAAGCTGCCGGTGGCGCCGTGCGCGTCGAGCAATGCCATCTGCACGCTGCTGTGCGCGCCCTGCTCCACCTCGATCTCGCCGCCGCCACCGTTCATGTCGGTTTTGACGTAGCCCGGATGCACGGTGTTGACCTTGATGGCGGTGTCGCGCAACTCATGGGCCAGATGCACCGTCCAGCTGTTGACCGCACTCTTGGAGGCATCGTAGGCGGGAATCTTGAAGTCGTAGATCGGCGAACCGGGCTGGGTATGCAGGGTCAGCGAGCCGAGCATGCTGGACACATTGACGATGCGCCCGGCCAGCGAGCGACGCAGCAGCGGCAGGAATGCCTTGGTGACGCTGACGACCGCGAACAGGTTGGTGTCGAAGGTGCGCTTCCACACCTCCAGGCTCTGCTGCGACGGCGTGCGCTGCATGTCCTCGATCATGATGCCGGCGTTGTTGATCAGGATGTCCAGGTGGCCATGACGCTGTTCTACCGTGCCGACCGCCGCGGCGATGCTGATGTCGTCATCGACGTCGAGCTGGATGGCTTCCACCGGCAGGCCTTCGGCCTGCAGCTTGAGTGCGGCGGCGACCGCGTCATCGCGCTTGCGGCCGGCCAGCAGCGTGTGCACGCCGGCCTGGGCCAATTGCCGAACGGTTTCCAGGCCGATGCCGCGGGTGGCACCGGTGACCAATGCAATTTTGCTGTTGCTCATTTCAAAATCCTTCGAATGGATGGAATGCACCGCGGCGCTTACGCCTTGACGGGTTCATGCGAGACGGCAGCCGGCGCGGCGGGTTGTTCGCCACGGGTCACCCACTTGCGCAGGGCCACGTAGAACACCGGGGTCAGGAACAGGCCGAACAAGGTCACACCGAGCATGCCGGCGAACACGGTGATGCCGGTGACCGAGCGCACTTCGGCGCCAGCGCCATGGCCGAACACCAGCGGCACGGTGCCGGCGATGAAGGCGATGGAGGTCATCACGATCGGGCGCAGACGCAGGCGGCAGGCTTCCAGCGCGGCTTCGACGATGCCCTTGCCGTGCATTTCGAGTTCGCGGGCGAACTCCACGATCAGGATCGCGTTCTTGCACGCCAGGCCCATCAGCACTACCAGACCCACCTGCACGAACACGTTGTTGTCGCCGCCGGTGAGCCACACGCCGAACAAAGCGGACAGCAAGGTCATCGGCACGATCAGGATCACCGCCAGCGGCAAGGTCCAGCTTTCGTACAAGGCGGCCAGCACCAGGAACGCCAGCAACACCGCCATCGGGAACACGATCAACGCCGAGTTGCCCTGGATGGATTGCTGATAGCTCAGATCGGTCCACTCGATGTTCATGCCGTTGGGCAACACTTTCGACGCCATGCCGGCCAGCGTCTGCATCGCCTGTGTGGACGAGAGCACGCGCGGATCAGCTTCGCCGATCAGATCGGCGGCCGGATAGCCGTTGTAGCGGATCACCGGGTCCGGGCCATAGGTCTGGCCCAGCGTGACCATGCTGCCGATCGGCACCATCTGCCCGCGATCGTTGCGGGTGCGCAGGTTGGCGATGTCTTCGACACTGTCGCGGAACTGTCCATCGGCCTGGGCGATCACCTGGTAGGTGCGACCGAAGCGATTGAAGTCGTTGATGTACGACGAACCCAGATAAGTCTGCAGCGTGTCGAACAGATTGGTCAGCGGCACGCCCTGCGCCTTGGCCTTGTCGCGATCGACCTTGGCGTCGAGCTGCGGCACGTTGGCCTGATACGTGCCGATCGGGAACTGCATGCCCGGCGTTTGCGAGATCGCACCGGACATCGCATTGACCGCACTCTGCAACTGGCCATAGCCCAGACCGGCACGGTCCTGGATATACAGCGAGTAGCCCGAGCCCTGCCCCAGACCCAGAATCGGCGGCGGCATGAACGCAAACGCAAAGCCCTGCTGGATCTGGCTGATGCGTGCGTTGATCTCCGCATTGATCTGCTCGGCCGTGCGGCTGCGCTGGCTAAACGGCTTGAGGGTGAGGAACACCGTGCCGGTGTTAGGCGTGTTGGTGAACTGCAGCGGATTCAGACCCGGGAACGCGATCGCGTGGTCCACGCCTTCGGTCTGCAGCGCGATCTGGGTGATCTGACGGATCACCTCGTTGGTGCGCTCCAGCGAGGCGCCTTCCGGCAGTTTGGTACCGGCAATCAGATACAGCTTGTCCTGGGTCGGAATAAAGCCACCCGGCACCACCTTGAACATGAAACCGGTGGCCACCAGCAGCAGCAGATACACCATGAACACCGCACCGCGCTTGCCCAGCGCACGCGACACCGCGCCCTGATACTTGTTCGAGCTGGTGTTGAAGAAGCGATTGAACGGACGGAACAACCAGCCGAACAAGCGATCGATCAACCGCGACGGGCCATCCTTCGGTGCGTCATGCGGCTTGAGCAGCATGGCGGCCAGTGCCGGCGACAAGGTCAGCGAATTGATCGCCGAAATCACCGTGGAAATGGCGATGGTCACCGCGAACTGCTTGTAGAACTGGCCGGTCACGCCCGACAGGAACGCCATCGGCACGAACACCGCGCACAGCACCAGCGCGATGGCGATGATCGGCCCGGACACCTCGCGCATCGCCTGATGCGCAGCAGCCAACGGGGCCAGCCCTTCTTCGATGTTGCGCTCGACGTTTTCCACCACCACGATCGCATCGTCGACCACGATGCCAATCGCCAGCACCAGCCCGAACAGGCTCAGTGTGTTGATCGAAAAACCCAGCAGATACAGTGCGGCAAACGTACCGACCACCGACACCGGCACTGCCAGCAACGGGATGATCGAAGCACGCCAGGTCTGCAGGAACAGGATCACCACCAGCACCACCAGCAGCACCGCCTCCAGCAGCGTGTGCACCACCGCGCTGATCGAGTCGCGCACGAACACGGTCGGGTCGTACGCAGCCGACCACGCCATGTCCTGCGGGAACTGCTTTTCCAGCTCCGCCATCTTGGCGCGCACCGCATCGGACAATTCGATCGCGTTGGCACCCGGCGACTGGAACACGCCCATGCCCACAGCGTTCTGGTTGTCCAGCTGCGAGCGCAAGGTGTAGTTGCCGGCGCCCAGCTCCAGACGTGCCACATCCGACAGGCGCACGATCTCGCCGCTGTTGCCGCTGCGGATCACGATGTTGCCGAACTCTTCTTCGGTGGTGAGGCGGCCCTGCGCGTTGATCGACAGCAGAAAATCGCTCTTGTTGGGCATCGGCTCGGCACCGAGCTGACCGGCGGAGACCTGCACGTTCTGCTCGCGGATCGCGGCGACCACATCGCTGGCGGTGAGCCCGCGCGCGGCAACCTTGTCCGGGTCCAGCCAGATGCGCATGGCGTAATCGCCTGCACCGAAGATCTGGATCTGGCCCACACCCGGCAGGCGCGACAACTCGTCCTTGACCTTCAGCAACGCGTAGTTGCTCAGGTACAACGAGTTGTACTTGCCTTTGGGCGAGGTCAGATGCACAACCATGGTCAGCGTCGGCGATTGCTTCTGCGTGGTCACGCCCTGGCGCCGCACGTCCTCGGGCAGACGCGCCTGCGCCTGGCTGACGCGGTTCTGCACCTGCACTTGCGCCTGGTCCGGATCGGTACCCGGCTTGAAGGTCACGGTGACCACCAGCACGCCATCGGAGCCGGCGACCGACTTCATGTACATCATGTCTTCCACGCCGTTGATGGCTTCCTCAAGCGGCGTGGCGACGGTCTCGGCAATGACCTTGGGATTGGCGCCCGGATACACCGCACGCACCTGCACGCTCGGCGGCACCACTTCCGGGTACTCGCTGATGGGCAGCAGCGGCATGGCGATCAGGCCGGCAGCGAAGATGATGATCGACAGCACCGCGGCAAAGATCGGCCGGTCGATGAAAAAACGGGAAAAGTCCATTGGGGTGGTCCTGAAAGAGGTTGCCGCCGGGTGGCGGCGCGGCACAGCGGCCCCGAACCGGCCTTGTTTCAAGGCCGGTGGTCACGGGCGCGATGCAGCGATGAATCAGTTCGAGGCGGTGCGCTTGTCCGGTGCCGTGGCCATGGCCACGGTCTTGGCATCGACCGGCATGCCAGGCATGAAGATCTTCTGCACGCCATCGACCACCACGCGGTCGCCGGCGGCCAGTCCCTTGCGCACGATGCGCAGGCCGTCTGCATTGCGGCCCAGCTCGATGTCGCGCCGTTGCGCCTTGCCGTCCTTGTCGACCACATACACGTACTTGCGGTCCTGGTCGGTCAGCACGGCTTTTTCGTCGACCAGCATGGCCTTGAACTGGCCGCTACCCAGCAGTTGCACGTGGGCATACAGGCCCGGCGTGAACTGCCGCTGCGCGTTGTCCAGCACCGCGCGCACGCGGATGGTGCCGGTGCTGCGGGTGACCTGGTTATCCAGGAAATCCACGCGCCCGGCATGCGGGAACCCCTGCTCGCCGACCAGGCCGATGCGCACCGGCAACTCGCCGCCACGCGCGTCCGGACGCTCGCCATCGCGGGTCATCTGCGAGTAGCGCAGGAAGGTGCCTTCGTCGGCATCGAAGTAGACGAACATCTTGTCCAGCGACACCAACGTGGTCAGCACGCTGGCACTGTCGCTGGCCGTGACCAGGTTGCCGGCGGTGACCATCGCACGCCCGGCGCGGCCGTCGATCGGTGCGCGCACGCGGGTCCAGTCCAGGTTGAGCTTGGCGGTATCCACTGCGGCCTGCGCGGCCAGCACCTCTGCATCGGCCTGGTCGCCAGCGGCGCGGCGCTGCTCCCAGGTTTCGGTCGAAATGGCCTGCTGCTCGGACAACTTGCGCGCACGTGCCGCTTCGCTGCGGGCCAGGTTGGCCTGCGTGCGTGCACGCACCAGCGCCGCGTTGGCGCGCGCAAATTCAGCACGGTAGCTGCGGTCGTCGATGCTGAAGAGCACATCGCCCTTCTTCACTTCGGCGCCTTCGACGTAGTTGACCTTGTCGATGTAGCCGGACACGCGCGGGCGCAGCTCGACGCTTTCCACCGGCTCGATGCGGCCACTGAATTCGTCCCACTGGCTGATCTCCTTCAGCAACACCGGGGCGACGCTGACGCTGGGCGGCGGCGGCGCGCCGGTCTCGGCAGCCTTGCTGCCGCAACCGGCCAGCACAACCGCGAGTACGGCGCCCGTCAATACAGTACGCAAGGGAAAACGGAACGGGGTGGCGTTCGGGGTCATGGGGAAATCTCTCGGGTGGGGATGGGAAAATGCAGACCGGCAAGCCGGTCGGCCGATGGAGCGGCCTGCAAGCGACGGCTGACGGTCACGATGGCTTGCCCGGGCTGGCCAGGCCCGGCGATCAGCGAGACTGCGGCGCGACCGACATCCACGGCGCGGATCCACTCCGGACACGCATCCTTGGCGCGGCCGGGCGTACACACCGGTTGCTCGATCGACAATAGGTGGACACGCACGCCGAGCGGTTTGGCTTCTTCGTGCAGCACCTGGGCGAGCATGCGGGTGGCCGCAGCGGCAATGGAAATGTCGCCATGCGCGGCCCAGGCACGCAGCGGGCTGCCGAGCAACAGATAGCGGCCGCCGCCATCGGCCTCGCTCAGCAGCGGCAACAGATGACGGGCAGCAGCCAGATGTGGCAATACGTCGCGCTCCAGGCGGCGACGCAACGCGGTGACCGGGCGGTCCAGCAAGCGGCCGGCCTTGAGCGGGCTGCCCAGGCTGGCGATCACTGCCGCCAATGGACGTGGGCGTTGCGCCAGTTCGGTCGCCAGCGCTTGCGCGGAGGTGTCGTCGGCCACCGAGCCTTGCAGGGTGTCCAACAGAGGAGAGTTGCCGTGCTCCGCGCGTAGCGCATCGAGCTTGGCAGCATCGCGTCCAATCACAAGCACCCGCATGCCGGCATCGAGCAGCGCGGCGACAATACCGGCGCCCACATTGCCCGCGCCACCGATGACAGCCGTCTCGGATTGAACCATCCCAGTCATGGGACTTTCACTCCCGACATCGGGACAATTCCGCTCAGCATCCAGCGCGCGGGCAGTCCAGTCCGTTTGGCCGGCGCACCGCCGGCCTGACGCTTCGGCGACGCTGCAAACGTACGTGAAACACCGGCACGCGGGCTTTTCGCCGACGAAATCACTGGATCGAAGGCACCTTCAATCGCGTTGCGTGAGGTGGAGGAGAAACCGAAAACGTCGCACAACCACATGGCCGTGCTCCTGCATGGAGGGGGTGACGTACAAGTTAGGCCTCAAAGCAGGACTTGATTAGTCCTGATTTAGGGGAATAATCGTCCCGTAAGCGGTCCAATCCTCCTGCCCCCCCGAAGGCACCCCCATGATCCACGATCTCAACGACACCCTGATCTTCGTCAAGGTGGTCGAGCAAGGTAGTTTCATCGCCGCCGCCAACGCGCTCGGTCTGCCCAAGACCACCGTCAGTCGCAAGGTGCAGGAACTCGAAACCCGGCTCGGCGCGCGCCTGCTGCATCGGACCACGCGCCGGATCGGCCTGACCGAAGCCGGCTCGGTCTATCACGAACATTGCCAACGCATCGCCCGCGAACTGGAAGAAGCCGAAAGCGCAGTCGGGCAATTGCAGTCAGGCCCGCGCGGTTGGTTGCGCTTTACCGTGCCCTACTCGCTGGGCATCACCTGGATCGCACCGTTGCTGGGCGAATTCCATGCGCAATATCCGGAGATACAGCTGGACATGCACCTGGGCAACGAGAAGCTGGACCTGATCGGCGGCGAAGCCGATCTGGCGCTGCGTGTCGGTGCGCTGCCGGATTCAAATCTGGTCGCACGCAAACTCGGCAGCCTGCGCACGCAGGTCTTCGCCAGCCCGTCCTATATCGAACGCTATGGCGAACCGCTGCATCCGGACGAGCTGCAGTTCCATCGCACGCTGGCACTGCGCAAGAACCGCAACGTGCACAACAATCGCTTTTTCTGGTCGCTCAGTGATGGCAGCGACGTGCGCGACTTCCCGGTCAATCCGCTGATGGTGGCCAACGATCCCGCCGCGCTCAACGGTGCAGTACTCTGCGGCGAAGGCCTGCTATTGACTGGCGACGTGATGGCCAAACCGTTCGTGCAATCGGGCCTGGTACGCCGCGTGCTCGCTGGTTGGACAGGCCCGGAGGTCGACTTCAACGCAGTGTTTGCTGGCGGCCGTTTGGTCTCGCCGAAAGTGCGCGCCTTTGTGGACTTTTTGGTCACCCGGATGAACTTCGACGCCGACTACATGATGGCGCAGTGCCCGGCACGTCTGGCAGCGCAGAAAGCAGACAACGATGCGAAAGTGGAGGTGGTCACAGAGGCGAAATTGCGCGCCGAAGGCAAGCGCATCCTGGAAAACGTCACCGCGTAATGCCGAATCAAACAGCCGCCAAACGGGGTAACCCTTCTCCCTCCGGGAGAAGGTGCCCGAAGGGCGGATGAGGGTACGGTTGCACGTTTGGATGCAGTCAACATTTAGGTCAAAAGCCTAGCTACAGGTCAAAAGCCGAGTTAGTCGAGGGCGCGGTGCCCTCACCGCTCGCGGGACACGCCGCAAGTACGTCCGTGTAGGCTCGGTGGCGGCATCCATGCCGCCACACGGTCCCGCAATCGGTGAGGACACCGCACCAGAGAGTTAGTCGGTTGCTTTCTTAAAAGCTTGTTGGTGCTCGGCTTGCGTTGGAAAGCTGACCGAACTCACCGTTATCCGAACAATATGCATCGTGCATTGCTTGCACCATGCACACCGACACTCTCGACTGGTCCTTGCCCGCCCACCGTCGCGGGACCTTACGCGGCATGGATGCCGCGTAAGAGCCTACATGGACGTACTTGCGG
>NZ_JBEOLS010000075.1:0-21561 GCF_040279205.1 Xanthomonas hortorum | reverse complement strand
CAGTGGAGCGGCCGATTCATTTGTTGATGGACCGTGCTTACGAAGGCAACGAAACCCGCCAGTTAGCGCTCGATCTTGGCTTCGTGCCGGTGGTCCCGCCGAAATCCAATCGGGTCGAGCCTTGGGAGTACAACCGGCAGATGTACAAGCGGCGCAACGAAGTGGAGAGACTGTTCCGTCGCTTGAAAGGCTACCGCCGGATTTTCTCGCGCTTCGACAAGCTGGATGTCATGTTCCTTGGATTCCTCAGCTTCGTCCTAGTCGTTGATTGGCTTCGGATGTGTTAACAGGCCCTAGTAGCCATGCAGTGTGTGATCTTCAACACGGACCCTGACGACATGACGCTTGCTCTGGACGACAAAACGCAGGAACGGCACTTCGACTGGTCCGGCGTGCCGATCGATCTGGGTGGGATGGAACCGCTCGATCAGATCGCACGCCTGGTCTGCCACGCGTTGGTAGCGCCCGCTGCTGCGCTGACCATTACCGAAGGCGGCCGCTTACGTGTACTGGCGGCGCGCGGCATCAGCATCGGCCATGTCGAACAGGCCATCGCGTCGTGTTGTCAGGTCAATGCCGCTGCCAATGGCGTTTCGGAGTTGATCGACCACACCGCGCTTGCAACGATTCAATTGGGCGACGCCGCCTTCCCCGGATTGCCGGCGCGCTTCATCGCCTGTGTGCCGGTCGGCACGCCGCAAACCGGTGTCTCCGGCACCTTGTGCGTGGTCGATACGCGTGAGCGCCGTCTAGCCAGCCAGGAGCATCAACAACTGCTGATGTTCGCCAACGTAGCGGCTGCGCAACTCGAACTGCAATTCGGTGCCGGCCGGCGCGAGCCGCATAGCGGTCTGCTCAATGCGCGCCAGCTGCAATCGGATCTGGATGCCCTCGCCTTCGGCAGTCATTGCCTGCCGACCATCGCCTCCTTCATCGAGGTCTACGACACCCAGGCCGCCAATGAGGCGCGTCAGGCGCTGGGCATGCAACCGCTGGAAGAACTGATCCGCCATGCCAGCTACGTGCTGACTCGCGCATTGCGCGGCAAGGCCACCGTGTATCACGTGGCACCGATGCGGTTTGCGTTCTTTCTGCTGAACTCCGCGCCCGACGAAATGGAAGACCTGCTGCTCGATCTCAGGGACATGCTGCATCAGCCCGTAGACGCAGCCGGCGTGCCGATGTCGTTGACCTTCCATGCCGGCGTGGTGCGCTTCGCACCGCAGCAACCCGACACCAACGATGTGATGCGCAAGGGGCTGGTGGCGTTGGGCGATGCGATCAACAACCACGCCATCGTGTGCTGGTACAGCGCCCTGCACGACGATGCGATTCAACGCTCTTACCGCCTGGCATTGGACGCAGAACGTGCATTGGACGCGGGCGATTTCCGGCTGGTGTTTCAGCCGCGCATCGACCTTGCCGACTTGTCGGTGACCGGTTTCGAAGCGCTGCTGCGCTGGCACCAGGCCAGTCTTGGCCCGATCGGCCCGGACGAATTCATTCCGCTGTTCGAAAAGACCGCCTTGATGTGCACCGTTACCAACTGGGTGATCGAAACTGCGCTGGTGCAGCTGGCCAAGTGGCGGGCGCAGGGGCTGGATTTCTCCATCTCGATCAATTTGTCCTCACGCGATTTCGGCAACCTCAATCTCGCGGCGGATGTCATCAACCGCTGCAGGGAACTGGCCATTCCCACCCACCGGATCGAGCTGGAAATCACCGAAGGCCGCTGGTTGCGCAGCAATGTGGAAGCAGTACCGCGGCTGCGCGCACTGCGCGATGCCGGCGTCAGCGTGGCCATCGACGACTTCGGCACCGGCTACAGCAACTTCGGTTACCTGACCGAGTTGCCGGTCAACGTGCTCAAGCTCGATCGCTCGCTGGTCACCGGCATCGCCACCAAGGCCGGCATGCAACTGCGCGCCGAGGCCGTGGTGCGGCTGGCCAACGCGCTGGGCTACCGCACCGTGGCCGAGGGCATCGAACACGCCGATGAGATCGCGCTGCTGCGTAGCTGGGGATGCGACGAAGCGCAGGGCTATCTGCTCTCTCGCCCGATGGAAGCGCATCTGGTGGCCGCTTACGTTGCGCAGGCGCTGGCCGCGCAGCGACTGCCGTGATCGCAGCGTTCAAGTCAGATCGTGCAGCGCCTTGCCCAGTGCCGGACCCAGCGTCCAATCGGAGAAGCGCACCTTCAACCCCGCGCGCTCCGGCGTGCAGCACATCGGCCCGACCCGATAGGCGTCGGCCACCGGGAACGGGCATAGCCTGATGAGTGGCCAGCTGCGCCCATCGGCAGAGACCTGCAGGCGCAACACACCTTCGGCAACCGTGGCGCGGATCCAGAAATCCTTCGGATCGTCTTCGTAGGGACCGGTGGCCCAGTCCGACACCGGAGTGGTCAGCACGCTGCTGAGCATTGCGCGCCCGTCGCTGAGTTCGATGCCCGCCTTGACCCAGCGCTGCTCGTCCACGCGCACCATGATGCCGGCCTGGTCGTAGAGCGATGCGTATTGAGCGCGCACGCGCAGCTGCGCGGTGAAACCCGCTGCAGCCGTGACGCCCAGAAAATGCCCGCTATCGCGATTAAATCCGTAATGGGTCTGGCGCCAGAAGTCGGTGGCCTGGTCGGTCACCACCTCCAAGGTGTCGCCATCGATCTCCACTGTCTTCGGCCGGTTGAGCCAGATACCACCGTGCCAGGCCGTGTCATGCGGCATGCTGATCTCCGAATTCGTTGTGACCTGCTTTTCCCGGCTGCGCGTCTTCACGCATGCGCCAGCGCGTAATCCAGTGACGCACAGATGGCCGCCACCTGCGCCGCATTGCATTGCGCAGGTGTTGCACGCGGGCTGTCCGGATACACCTCGGTGGTGGTGCGATAGCGTGCCTGCGTCACGCCGGCGCACAAGCCCAGACGCCGCACCGGATAGTTGATGACACCATGGCCCACCACAGGTGCGCCGATGAGTTGGCCCTGCGCGTCGGCAGGCGCGATGTGGGTGATCTGCGCCACCGCCGCAATCACGGCCTGCTGAAATTCCGGCTGCGGATCTTCGCTGTCGCCGACCAGATAGAAACCATCCGGAATAGTGCCCGGCACGTACGCAACACCGTCGCGGGCGGCCAACGCCGGGCGGAATTCGGTTTCGTCGCTGTCGGTGGTTTCGTGCAGATCGATATGCACGTGCATGTGCCCAGGCAGTGCGGTGACCAGCTGCATCAACGCGGCCGATTCTGCTGCAGGACTGTCCTGGCGAAAGGAACGATTCGGATCGATTGCATCGGCATTCCAGCGCTGGATGCGCTCATACCCCCACGGATTGATGCAGGGCGCCACAAGCAGATTGATCCGGCCCGCGTAGTGGCCGGCGCGTTGCTGCAAGAACTGCAGCGCGCCCTGCACACCACTGGTTTCGTAGCCATGCACACCGCCGGTGACCAGTGCACACGGCAGCGCAGCGTCCCAATCGGCACTGCGCAGTGCGATCAACGGATAGTGCTCGGGTGCCACGCCGATCGTCCCGTAATGCACGCGTTCAAGGTGCGCATCCAGGCGCTCGATGGGCTGCACGACATCGTCGGCATAACTACGCTGACGCAGCTGACCTGCCCGCCAGGCATTGCGCTCTGCCTCGCCCCAGGGGTGCCCTGCAATGCCGATCGGATAAGCCGCGCGCTCTGTCATCACTGCAACCGTTTGTCGAGAGATCGACAAGGGTAAGCGTTGCGAACAAGCCGGTCCATGGCAGTGCCGGATCGCGCATGCTGCCGAGCCCAGGCCTGTCTCGGAACAAGAAAGGCCCTGCATCTCAGGGCCTTTTGTGTTTACCGGTCCACGGCGCGGCGGCCCGCGTTGCGGCTCACGTCTTCGCAGTGACGCCCGGAGTTGCATCCCGCACCAGGAACTCTTCGGTCAGCTGCGGCAGATAGTCCAGCAACCAGTCCGCCATTGCATGCTCCTGCTCCAGTATCTGCTCGCACACGCGCTGGGTTTGCACATCGCCCACCGTCCTGGCTGCACCCAGCAACGCGGTGTAGGTGGCGATCTCCAGGTTCTCAAACACATAGCTGGCCATCGCACCCTTGACGATCTCGTCGGAGGTGGTCATGCCGCCCATGGCCTGGCCGAAAGCGGCGACCTTGCCCATCGCGTCCTTGATCACCGACGGGGAGCCGCCGAGACGCTCGATACAGGAATCGACCAGGCGCTGTTGGCCCAGGGTCTCTTCCAGGTGTTGTTCGATACGCGCCTTGAGCTGCGGGTAATGCTCGATACGCGCTGCCTGGGCCTTGAGCATTTGCTCGGCCTGCTGCTCCATGGCATGCGCATCGCGCAGCCAATCCATCAAATTTTCCTGGGGTTCGGCCATGCGGGAGTCTCCTGTTATGTTTGCGATGAGTCCAGCGTGGCGCGCGCAGCATGAAAAACGCGGCTGCAGCAGGTGAGCACGACGTGGGACGTCCACATGCAATTGACATCACGACATGGCAAGGCAGCTGAGAGCGAAGCCGAGCGTTTGGCCAGCTCTGCAAATCCTGCAGACAGTGCATGCGGCACGATGCGGAGGATGAAAAATTTCCCTGCAATCGATAGCAGCGCGGCACAAGGGGTGCAAAATTTTCTTCCCCCGTGTCGATGCATTGCGCACCAACGATTATGGCCTGCACGTTTCAGCACTGGTCGCCATCAGGCGAGCTCAAGCGAGGGGATGCTGCAATCGGTTGTGCCGGCAGACCAACGACCACACTGCAAAAAAGCACCTCGAAAACGCAACAGGCCCTGCATCCAGCTGACGCAGAGCCTGACTTGCTGCAACCGGCACCGGCACACCATCGGCGTGCCGAACGCCAGGTTTAGACTGCTTCTTCCTGCGGCTTGGCCTGCTTGGAACGGCCACCCTTGCTGCCGATACGCGACATATGATCGCGGTCGCGGCTGACTGCCTGGCCGCCCTTGCGACCGGCTTCACGCGCTTCGTCACTGGTGAATTCGTGCGCATTGCCGCTGGCATGCGCAGCTTTTCCGCCGCTGCTGGCCAACACGCGGCGCTTTTCAGGATCCAATGCGGCAAAGCCGCGCCGGCTACGAGTAACATTTTGTCCGTCTTCCACTGTGCCTCCTCTCGATGCTTCGTTGGTTACGCCATTGGGTAAGAGGGTTACCGCAACAATCGTGCCAACCCGCAAACGTAGACCACGCGGTGCACCTGCACGAGATGTCGGAAAAAACGGCTGCGCTCGCTGTGCAAATCTTGCACTCCTGTCAGCAAGGCGTGCCTGCCACCTGCGGCTAGGCGTGGGTAGCGCTACCAGTAAGGGCCTGCAATGGGCGATCTGCCAGCAACGTTGCCACGTGCGCGGCGATGCTCAGGCAACAGGTCAGACCCGGCGATTCGATGCCGAACAGATTCACCAGCCCGGCGATGCCATGCAGGCCTGGGCCATCGATGCGGAAATCCGCAGCCGCCTCGCAAGGCCCGCTGATCTTCGGCCGCACGCCGCAATAGCCAGGCTGCAATGCGCCCTCCGGCAAGCCAGGCCAGTAACGCCGTATCGCTGCAACAAAGCTTTCTGCCCGCGTCGGCGCGCAGTGGTAATCGGGCGCACTCACCCACTCCACATCAGGGCCGAAGCGTGCACGCCCGTGCAGGTCCAGTGTGAGATGCACGCCCAGGCCGCCCGGTTCGGGCAGCGGATAAATCAGTTGGTGAAACGGCGAGCGGCCGGCCAAGGTGAAGTAGCTGCCTTTGGCGAAATACGCCTGCACCAGCGCACGAGCAGGCAGGCCATCGATGCGTGCGGCCAAGGGCGGCGCGCCATGGCCGCACGCATTTACTAACCAGTTGCAAGTAAGCGACACCGGCGCCTGGCTGTCGTCTGCAATCGAAAGACGGAATCCCGCTGCACACGGCTCGACGCGTTCCACTATCGTGTGCAGCGCCACGGTGGCGCCATGCGCCTCTGCATCGCCCTGCAAGGCCAGCATCAACGCATGGCTATCGATGATGCCGGTGGCGGTGGACTCCAGTGCGGCAACACAGCGCAGTTGCGGCGCACGTGCCCGTACCTGCGCCGCGCTGAGCGGCACAATACCGTGCGCGCCACTGGCCACCGCGTTGTGATGCAGCAGCTCGAGTTGTTCGCGCTGCGCGGGTTCGCACGCAACGATCAATTTGCCGCAACGCCAATGCGGCACGTGGCGTTGTTCGCAGTAGGCATACAACAAGGCATTGCCGCTGACGCACAACTGCGCCTTCAACGACGCGGCCGGATAGTAGAGGCCCGCGTGGATCACCTCGCTGTTGCGCGCACTGGTGCCGGTGCCGATGGCGGCTTGCGATTCCAGCAGCAACACCTCATGCCCCTGCATCGCAAGGTGACGCGCAATCGCCAGCCCCACCACGCCTGCGCCCACCACCACACATTCAACGTCTTGCATGCTCAGTCTCAGACCATCGGTATCCGCGTATCCCCACACCATAACGCAGAGGATTGTCGCGACCGGTATCACTGTTATCTCACTATCTGCTCTTATATTTAGGTCAGGTTATGTCGCAAGTCACGGTTTTGGTGAGGCGACGAACGTTTTCCTGACTTGGTTTGCGGTGTGCGTTCTTCACCCCACCCGAGCGCGCGCAGTCGCGACCGGTTCGAAGGTACGATCACCGAAGGAGTATCGATGGACGCAACGCGTTCGGTATTGCTGGCCTCCAATTACCAGGCCTGGCCAGAGGCTTTCAACGGGCAGGCCTATGCCTTGCTCAATGTCATCGGCAGCCTGGAACATGCAGACCTGCTGTGCCCGCCCGCAGCGGAGTACACCAGCGGGCGCGGGGTCAACCCCGGCGTGTCGTATCTGCTCAACGAACTGAAGCATCGCGGCGTCTCGGCGTTGCAGCGTTTGAACGGGCGGCCTGCCCTCTCCAATGCTCAGCCACAAAAAGTCGAGCAGGATTACGACCTGTTTTTCTATGTCTGCCAGTTCCCCAGGGAGTTGAGCACGCTCGGACGCATCGACGGCTGGCGCAAGCGCTGCCGCACGCGTGTGGTGTATCTGCTAGAGACCTGGCCCGAGTTACTGGAATCGCAAAAGACCGAATTGAAATTGCTCGATCAGTTCGATCATGTGTTCGTGCTCAATGCCAGCTGCGTGGATGCGCTACGTGGCTACACCAGCACACCGGTGTCGTTTCTGGCCAGCGCGTGCGACACCTTGTTGGCAACCCCACTGCCGCGTGCGCCACAGCGCTGCATCGATGTGGTCAGCATTGGCCGGCGCGTGCCGCAGGTGCATGCGCAATTGCTGGCGCATGCACAGGCCAACCCAGGATTTTTCTATCTGCACGACGTGCTACGCGGCGGTGCGGTGCAGGACTGGGCTGCGCACCGCCTGCAATCAAGCGCCATGATCAAGCGCGCCAAGTTCTTCATGGCCCACGACTTCACTGTCGACACGGCAGGCTTCTTCAAGGGCGTGAAAAAACAGGCCCTGGCTACCCGCTATTTCGAAGGTGCCGCAGGCGGCGCAATCGTGCTCGGTTCCGCGCAGGGCTGCCCGGAATTCCGGCAGTTCTTCGATTGGGACGATGCGGTCATCGATCTGCCGTCAGACGTCCGCGATATCGGCCAGTTTCTGCACGATCTGGAACAGCAGAGCGACCGGCTGGATCGCGCACGCCTGCACAACACCGTGCAATCGCTACGCCGGCACGACTGGGCGCACCGGTGGGCGCAGATTCTGCAGACGCTGCAGCTGCCTCGCCCGGCGTTGATGGCCGAGCGTTTTTCCATGCTCGACAACCTGGTGGCCATGGCCGAACACGCTGCCTGCTCGCCGGCACCCGTGCTGAGCATGACCGCATAACGTTGCATCGCCGTGGTCCGGCATCACGCAAGGCCCCAGCCCCAAAGGACGTATCAATGAAAGCAGTCATTCTGGCTGGCGGACTGGGAACGCGCATTTCCGAAGAAACCGCCGTCCGCCCCAAGCCCATGGTGGAAATCGGCGGCAAACCGATCCTGTGGCACATCATGAAAATCTACGCGCACCACGGCATCCAGGATTTCGTCGTGTGTCTGGGGTACCGCGGCGAAGTGATCAAGGATTTTTTCATGAACTATCACATGCGCGAATCGGATGTGACCTGCGACCTCGGCAGCAATACGAGCACCTTGCATAACACCCGCGCCGAACCCTGGCGGGTGACGCTGGTAGACACCGGTGCGCAGACCATGACCGGCGGCCGGCTGCGCCGTGTGCGCGAGCATCTGCGCGGCGAATCGGCGTTTTGCATGACCTACGGCGATGGCGTGGCCGATGTGGATATCGGTGCAGCCATCGCGCTGCATCAGCGCGAAGGCCGGCTTGCCACGGTCACTGCCGTGCAACCTCCCGGCCGCTTCGGCGCGCTGCGGGTGGAAGGCGAACACGTCACCGGTTTCCGCGAGAAACCGCTGGATGGCGACGGATTGATCAACGGCGGTTTTTTCGTGCTGGACCCACGCGTGATCGACGTGATCGACGGCGACGCCACCGTGTGGGAGAACAGCCCGCTGGAAACGCTGGTCGACCGCGACGAGTTGAGCGTCTATCGCCACGACGGGTTCTGGCAGCCGATGGACACACTGCGCGACCGCAATCATCTCGAAACCCTCTGGTCGTCCAATCGCGCGCCGTGGCGCGTGTGGGAGTAACAGCATGCGCATTCTGATCACCGGCAACATGGGCTATATCGGGCCGGTAGTGGCCGCCCATTTGCGACAACGCTATCCGCAGGCCTGGTTGGTGGGGCTGGATCGCGGCTGGTTCGCGCATTGCCTGTCCGACCCGCGGCGCCTGCCGGAAGTGGTGCTGGACCAACAGTGGTTCGGCGATGTGCGTGACCTCACCGCGCAGCAACTGCAGGGTTTCGACGCGGTGGTGCACCTGGCGGCGATCTCCAACGATGCGATGGGCAAGCGCTTCGAGCTGGTCACCGACGCGATCAACTGCAAGGCGAGCGTTGCCGTGGCGCATGCCGCCGCACAGGCCGGCGTGCGCCACTTCGTGTTCGCCTCCAGCTGCAGCGTGTATGGGGCAGCCGCCGATGGCACGCCGCGCTCGGAAACCAGCGCCATCGCCCCGCTGACCGCGTATGCGCATTCCAAGATCGATACCGAACGTGCGCTTGCGCAGCTGGACACCGACATGGTGATTACCTGCCTGCGTTTTGCCACCGCCTGCGGCGCCTCCCCGCGCCTGCGCCTGGATCTGGTGCTCAACGATTTCGTCGCCAGCGCCGTGGCCAACGGCACCGTGGAGGTCCTGTCAGACGGCTCGCCGTGGCGGCCGTTGATCCATGTGCGCGATATGGCGCGCGCCATCGACTGGGCATTGAGCCGCACACCGCTGGCCGGTGGGCAGTTCCTGTTTGTCAATGCCGGCTCGGCACGCTGGAATGTGCAGGTACGCGATCTGGCGCATGCGGTCGGTGTGGCGATTCCCAGCGCGAAGGTGTCGATCTCCAGCAACGCGCCGGCCGACAGCCGCTCGTATCGTGTGGATTTTTCCCTGTTCGAACGTCTGGCTCCCGAGCATCAACCGCAGGAAACCCTGCGCTCCACCATCACCGAACTCCGCGATGATCTGCAGCGCGCCGGCTTCACCGATGGCGACTTCCGCCAGAGCTCGGACTTCATCCGGCTGCGCATCCTGCAGCAGTTGGTCGATGCCGGCACCCTCGCAGCGGATCTGAGGGTGGCTGCATGATCTTCCACCCAACCCCGTTGGCGGGCGCGTTCGTGATCGAGCCCGAACAGCGTGGCGATGAACGCGGCTGGTTTGCACGCGTGTTCTGCACGAAGGAAATGGCGCAGGCCGGCCTGGTCGATCAGTTCGTGCAGGTCAACAACTCGTTCAACGCGCAGGCCGGCACCTTGCGCGGCATGCACTACCAATTGCCGCCTGCCGCCGAGGTCAAGATCGTGCGCTGCATCCGCGGTGCGCTGTGGGATGCGATCGTGGATCTGCGCCCGGATTCGCCTACGTACCTGCAGTGGTACGGCACCGAATTGACTGCAGACAATCGTCTGGCGCTGTACGTGCCGCGCGGCTTTGCGCATGGATTCATCACCTTGCAGCCGCAGACCGAAGCCTTCTACTTCGCCAGTGCGATGTACACGCCGCAGGCCGAGCGCGGCTTGCGCTGGAACGATCCACGTCTGGGCCTGCAGTGGCCGCTCGAGCCGCAGCTGGTGTCCGACAAGGATGCCGCCTGGCCGGATTTCAACGAACAACAACACGGCATCCCCACCCTTGCCGGACTCACCCCGCGGGAGCGCGCATGAATATCGATCGTCTATTGCAGGCCCGTGCCGCCGAAGGCCGCCCGTTGCGTGTTGGTCTGTACGGCGCCGGCTTCATGGCGCGTGGCATCGTCAACCAGATCGCGCACTCGGTGCCGGGCATGCGAGTGTCGGTGATCTGCAACCGCAGCGTGGACAAGGCGCTGGAGGCGTATCGCCAGGCCGGCCAGCATGCACGTGTGGTGGATGGCGCCACCGAATTGAAGCGCCAGATCGCTGCCGGCATTCCTGCCGTGACCGATGACCCTGCATTGGTCTACGAATGCGACGCACTGGATTGCCTGATCGATGCCACCGGCGCCATCGAGTACGGCGCGCACATCAGCCTGGGCGCCATCGCCCATGGTCGCCACATGGTCACGATGAACGGCGAGCTCGACGGTACCGTCGGCCCGCTGCTCAAGCGCAAGGCCGATGTGGCCGGGGTGATCTTCAGCGCCTGCGATGGCGACCAGCCCGGCGTGCAGATGAACCTGTATCGGTTCGTGCGCTCGATCGGTCTGACGCCGCTGCTGTGCGGCAACATCAAAGGCTTGCAGGACCCGTATCGCACACCGGCGACACAAGCCGGTTTTGCCGCGAAGTGGGGCCAGGACCCGCATATGGTCACCAGTTTTGCCGATGGCACCAAGATCAGCTTTGAACAGGCGATCGTGGCCAACGGCACCGGCATGTCGATCCTGCAGCGCGGCATGACCGGCTATGAGCATCGCGGGCATGTGGACGCATTGACCAAGCGCTACGACATCGAGGCGTTACGTGCAGTGGGCGGCGCGGTGGATTACGTGGTGGGCGCCCTGCCCTCGCCCGGCGTGTTCGTACTGGCCAGTCACGACGATGCCAAACAACAGCATTACCTCAATCTCTACAAGCTCGGCGAAGGCCCGCTGTACAGCTTCTACACGCCGTATCACCTGTGCCATTTCGAAGTGCCGTTGTCGGTGGCGCGCGTGGTGCTGCTCGGCGATGCGGTGCTGGAGCCGCTCGGTGCGCCGCTGGTGGAAGTGATCGCCACCGCCAAACGCGACCTGGCCACCGGCGAAACCATCGACGGGCTCGGCGGCTACATGAGCTACGGCCAATGCGAGCGCGCCGATAGCACCGCAAACGCACGGCTGCTGCCGATGGGTGTGGCCGAAGGCTGCGTGCTGCGGCATGCGGTGGCCAAGGATCAGGTGCTGACTTACGACGACGTGCAGTTGCCGGCCAACCGCCTGATCGACCGGCTACGTGCGGAACAGGCCAGCATCTTTGCCGACGCTGCGGAAATGGCCGCCTGAGCACAGAGACATCGGCCTGCGTCCGCGTGCCGATGCCGCAGCCGATGGCAGCGCTGCCTGCCCGTCCCACCATCCGCGTCCTGCAGGCCGGGCGGGCGCTGGCCGCCATGCTGGTGGTGCTCAGCCACAGCGTCCTGCCCACCACGCACCTGGTGCAGCCGTTACCTGCATGGCTGGCTGCGGCACTGGCGCACGGCTATCTGGGCGTGGATTTTTTCTTCGTGCTGTCGGGCTTCATCATCTACTACGTCAACCACGCCGGCACGCAGGCACCCGGCTGGAGCCGCGACTATGCCGGCAGCCGCATCAGCCGCATCTATCTGCCGTACTGGCCGGTGGGGGTTGCGTTGGCGCTGGCCTACACGCTGCGGCCCAGCCTGGATGATGGCGACATGGGTTGGTCGTGGTTTGCCACGCTGACCCTGCTGCCGGTCGATGGAGCACCTGCCCTGGGCGTGGCGTGGACGCTGAGTTACGAACTGATGTTCTACGCGCTGGCGTGGCTGTTCTTTCGCAGCGGGCATCCGTTGCGCTGCGCGCTGCTCTGGGCAAGCGTGACGCTGCTTTACGCGGCCCTTGGCGCGCCGTTTGCACAGCCGGTCGATCTGTCCTGGCGTGCACTGCTGCTGCATCCCATCACGCTGGAATTCGTCTTCGGCATGCTGGCCGCACGCGCGGTGCTGAGCACTGCACCATGGACTGTCTGGGTCAGCAGTGCTGTCGCGGTCGTCGCGTTGCTGTGCTTCGTCATCGATGGCATGCAACGCGTGCATTCGCCGCTGCTCGGCCTGACGATCGCCGGCGTATTGGTCGGCCTGGTGCGGGCCGAATGGCACGGCTGGCTGCGCATCGGCCCGACCCTGCTGTTGCTCGGCAATGCCTCGTACGCCATCTACCTGGTGCATATGCCGCTGATGTCGCTGGTGGCGCGCACCACACGCCAACTCGGGCCGCTGGCCACCTGGCCGGTGAACCTGCTGCTCAGCGTGAGCGCTGCGCTACTGCTCGGCGTGGTCTATCACCTGTGTTACGAGCGCATCGCATTGCGGCATGCGCGTCGCCTGTTGGCACGTCGCGTTGTGCAGTGAGCATCTTTTTTGCGATGAAGCCGCGCGCACCACGTTGCAGGCCACTGTTTTGAAATCGCGCTCAACCCACCGCCTGCTCCAACATCACGCCGAAGCGATCATCGCACCGCGCTGCCGCCTCGGATAACGCAGTGCCCACCAGCAGCAAGGTCGGCAAACCCGGCAGCAGTGCCGCAGCGGTGACGCCAAGTTCGCCCAGCGTAGTGAGCCGACGTTGCTGCTCGGGCCGCGTGGCGGCCTGCACGATGGCGGCCGGGGTGCTTGCGGGCAGATGCGCCAACAAGGCACTGGCCAATGCATCGGCGCGCCGCAGGCCCATGTAGATCCCCAACGTCGTGCCGCTGGCAGCAAGCGCGCCCCAATTCGGCTCGCCGTGATCGTGCGTATGCGCGGTGACGAAAGTGATGCCGTGGCAATGGCTGCGATGGGTCAGCGACACTTCCAGCGCAGAGGCGGCGGCGAATGCGGCACTGACGCCGTTGATGATCTGCACACCCACCCCGGCGCGGCGCAGGAAGCTGATTTCCTCTCCTGCTCGCCCGAACAGTAGTGCATCGCCACCTTTGACGCGCACCACGCGCAAGCCCTGCAACGCATAACGCCGCATCAGCCGGCAGATGAAGTCCTGCGGCGTCGATCTGCAACCACCGCGCTTGCCGACCCGGATCACCCGCGCCTGCGGTGCGAGTTCGACGATCTCCGGGTTGGCCAGATCGTCGAGCAATAGCACTTGCGCGGCAGCCAGCGCCTTGACCGCCTTGATGGTGAGCAGTTCCAGATCGCCGGGGCCGGCGGACAACAACACCACATCACGCGCGCAGGAAGAAATGACGGTCATGAGAGATCTCGCAGTGTGTGGAGGGAAGGACGTGCGCTCAGGCGAGCCGTGGTTGCCGGCATAGCCGGGTGAGTTGCGGAACACAGGAGCCGCAGACGGTGCCGCAACCCAGGCGTTGTTTGAGCTGATCCAGATCGGCGCCGTCGTCGATGGCGGCATGAATCGCGGAGGTCGACACCTGCATGCAGGCGCACACGATCGGGTCGCTTGGCGTGCGCTGCGCCTGCGCGAACACCGCCAGCCGCGGACCACGCCACGCCTGGCCCGCCAATGCGGTGGCGAGCAAGGCCTGATTGGCCTCGCTGGGCTGCGCAGCAGTGAGCAACAGGCCATCGATATGGCTGTGGCCGTCCTGCATGCGCCAGCCGACGCGGCGCATCAGGCCGCGGCGCAGGTCGCGGTATTCCAGGACGTCTGCGCCGGCCGGCAGCTGCAAGGCAGCGACCAGGCGATCGATCCATGCGGCATCCGGCGCGCGTTCGCAGGCCGCATGCAGCACCGTCCAGTGCCCGCCCGCTTCCGCCAGCGGCTCGGCATGCAGGCGCAGCGATGCATAGCCGCAGTCGCGCAACAGTGGTTGCAGCGCCTGTTGCAAGGCCAGCGCATCGCCGCGCCGGGCAGCGAGCAGATGCCAGCCGAACACGGCCTTCTCCACCCGCACCGCCGCATGCTTGAGCTCGGGCTGCTGCGAGCGCGCATCCACCGCCGGGCTGCTCACTTCATTGATGCCGCCACTGGACAGGTTCTGCGCGCTCCAATGCATTGCGGCGAACACGGTGCCCGAGCGCAGTTCGTCGGAGAGTTCCAGCGGCAGCACCAGCGCGCCGCGCTTACTCGCAATCTGCACCAGTTCGCCGGCCACCAGACCGCGTCGCGTTGCATCGTCCGGATGCATGCGCAACGCCGGTTCCGGGCTATGCGCAAACGCCGCAGGCACGCGTCCGCTGCGCGACATGCCGTGCCATTGATCGCGCAACCGGCCGGTCAGCAGCCGCATCGGAAAGCGTGCCGAGGTCGGCTCGGCCACCTTGCGATACGGCGTGGCGTGGAAGCGCGCGCGTCCGTTGCCGGTGGCGAACACGCCATCGGTATAGCGCCGTGCCTGCCCGTGTGCGGCACCGGCAGGAAACGGCCATTGCTGCGGCCCGCAATCCAGCATCGCGTAATCCAGTCCGCCGATATCCAGATCGCGGCCCACCGTCAGCGCACGATGCTCGTCGAAGATCTGCGCAGTGGTATCGAACGCGAACAAGCCTGCGCCATCGGCAGGTGCCAGACGTGCTTCGAGACGGCGTGCCACCTCGCGCGCGATCCACCAGTCCGCACGCGCCTGGCCCGGCGCCTCTACCGCCTTGCGCACGCGGGTGATGCGGCGCTCGGAGTTGGTCACCGTACCGTCCTTCTCGCCCCAACTGGCGGCCGGCAACAGCACATCGGCATAGGGCACGGTGTCGGTGCCGGAAAACGCGTCCTGCACGATCACCAGCTCGGCCTGTTCCAGTGCGGCGCGGATGCCCTCCACCTCCGGCATCGAATGCACGGGGTTGGTGCAGACAATCCATACCGCTTTCAGCGTGCCGGCACGCAGGCGCTCGAACAACTGCACCGCCGGCGTGCCGGCAGTGGCGCTCACACGGCCGGCGGGCAAATTCCACAAGCGTTCCAGCTCCGCACGGTCATCGGCATTGCCGATCTCGCGATGCGCCGCCAGCATCGTCGCCATGCCGCCGACCTCGCGCCCGCCCATCGCATTGGGCTGGCCGGTCAACGAAAACGGCCCGGCACCCGGCTTGCCGATCTGACCCGTCGCCAGATGCAGATTGATCAAGGCCAGGTTCTTGTCGGTGCCATGCGCGGATTGATTCAAGCCCATGCAATACAGCGACAACGCCGCCGGGCTGCGCCCGAACCACTCCGCCGCCTGCACCAGGTCCTCATGCGAGATACCGCAGATCTCGGCGCTCATGCGCGGCGTGTACTCGCGCAGCATGTGTTTGAGGGCGTCGAAATCCTCGGTATGCGCCGCGACGAAACGCGCATCCACCAGACCCTCCCAGATCAGGTGATGCAGCATGCCGTTGAACAGTGCGACGTCGGTACCGGGCTCGATCGCCAGGTGCAGGTCGGCCATGGCCGCGGTGTCGGTGCGACGCGGATCGATCACGATCCAGCGAATCTCGGGGTTGCGTGCACGTGCAGCTTCCAGCCGGCGAAACAACACCGGATGCGCATACGCCATGTTGCTGCCAGCAAACAGCACCGTTTGCGCCAGTTCCAGATCCTCATAGCAGGTCGGCGGGCCGTCGGCGCCCAGCGCGAGCTTGTAGCCGGTGACCGCGCTGGACATGCACAGGCGCGAATTGGTATCGATATTGTTGGTGCCAAGCAGGCCCTTGGCGAGCTTGTTGAAGACGTAATAATCCTCGGTCAACAACTGCCCGGAGAGATAGAACGCCACCGCATCGGGGCCGTGCTCCTCGACGATCGCCGCCAGCCTGTTGGTCACGTGATCGAGCGCCTGATCCCAGCTCACCGCCGCACGTGGTGCCTGCCGATGACGACGCAGCTCGGGTTCGAGCACGCGCCCCTGCGTACTGGCAACCGTCTGCGGCAACGCCAGGCCCTTGCTGCACAAGCGCCCGTGACTGGCCGGATGCAACGGGTCGCCTTCGATCCCGACGATGCGCTCGCCGGTGGCGTCGTGCTCGCTGTGGATCAGCACGCCGCATCCAACGCCGCAGTAGCAGCAGGTCGAGCGCGTGATGCGATGCATCGGCGAGGATGCGTGCGGCTGCACCGCCTCGCCGCTTGATGCGGGCTGCAGACCTTCGCTCATGCGGCTGGCTCGGCGATTGCGTCGGGTTGCGACACCGGCTGCAATACGATCCATACCGCGTCGGCTTCCACCTTGACCGGGTAGCGCGGCGCGCAGCCCACATCCGGTGCGCAGGCCTGCCCGCTCTGCAACGCAATCGCCCAGCCATGCAATGGGCAGGTCACGGTATCGCCGGCCACGATGCCTTGCGACAACGGCCCGCCCTTATGCGGGCAACGGTCGCGCAACGCGAACACCTGATCGCTGGCGGTGCGGAACAAGGCGATCGGCGGGATGCCGTCGATATCCAGTACGCGTGCGCCCAATGCAGGCAGCTCCTGCAGCGCACACACGCGGATCCAGGCGTTCTCCTGCATGCTCATTCCTCCACCGTTGCGGCCGGCGCGGCGATACGCAGCGGTTGGTATTCCTGTCGCCGTTCGCCGGCGATACGCGCCTTCCACGGGTCAACCAGGCCTTCCAGCGAGTACAGCAAGCGCTCGTACAAGGCGCGGCGATTGGCTGCGTCATCGACCACTTGTGCACGGATGTAATCCAGTCCCACGCGTGCGATGTAGTGCACGGTGCGATCCAGGTAATAGGCCTGCTCGCGATACAGCTGCAAAAACGCGCCGGTGTATTCGCGCACTTCCTCGGCGGTGGTCACCTTGACCAGGAAGCGCGCGACTTCGGTCTTGATGCCGCCATTGCCACCGATATGCAGCTCCCACCCCGAGTCCACCGCGATGATGCCCACGTCCTTGATGCCGGATTCGGCGCAGTTGCGCGGGCAACCGGACACCGCCAGCTTCACCTTGTGCGGGCTCCACATATTGGCCAGCATGGTTTCCAGATCGATGCCCATCTGCGTGCTGTTCTGGGTGCCGAAGCGGCAGAACTCGCTGCCCACGCAGGTCTTCACAGTACGGATCGACTTGCCGTAGGCATGCCCGGATTGCATGCCCAGATCGCGCCACACATCGACCAGATCTTCTTTCTTGACCCCGAGCAGATCGATGCGCTGGCCGCCGGTCACCTTGACCATCGGCACCGCGTATTTGTCGGCCACATCGGCAATGCGGCGCAGCTCGCTGGCATTGGTCACCCCGCCCTTCATCTGTGGAATCACAGAAAATGTGCCGTCTTTCTGGATGTTGGCGTGCGCCCGCTCGTTGATGAAACGCGATTGCGGGTCGTCGATGGCCTCATGCGGCCAGGTCGACAACATGTAGTAGTTGATCGCCGGCCGGCAAGTGGCGCAACCGTTGGGCGTACGCCATTCCATGAAGGCATAGGCCTGCGCGTGGGTCAGCAATTTGTGCTCGCGAATGGCGCGCCGCACTTCGCCATGGCTCAGGTCCGTACATGCGCAAACCGCCTTGGTTTTCGGGGTTTCCTGGAAGTTGGAGCCCAGGCAGTTCATCAGGATCTGCTCGACCAGCCCGGTACACGACCCGCACGAACTCGCCGCCTTGGTGTTTTTCTTGACGTCATCGACAGTGAACAGGCCTTGCTCGCTGATCGCTTTCACGATCGTGCCCTTGCACACGCCATTGCAGCCGCAGACCTCGTCACTGTCGGCCATCGCACTGGCACGATCCTGCCCGCCCGTACCGGCATCGCCCAACGCGCTTTCGCCGAAGATCAATTGATCGCGCTGCGCCTGGATCGGCGTACCGTCCTTGAGCAGCTTGAAGTACCAGCCACCGTCGCTGGTGTCGCCATACAGGCATGCGCCGACCAGCACGTCGTCGCGGATCACCAGCTTCTTGTAGACGCCGCCGGCCGGATCGGACAACACGATCTCCTCGCAGCCATCGCCGCCCATGAAATCGCCGGCCGAAAACAGATCGATCCCGGTGACCTTGAGCTTGGTCGAGGCCACCGACCCGCGATAGATACCGATACCGAACTGCGCCAGATGATTCGCGCATACCTTGGCCTGCTCGAACAACGGCGCCACCAGGCCGTACGCAATGCCACGATGGTTTGCGCACTCGCCCACCGCATACACGCGTGGGTCGAAGCTCTGCAGGCTGTCGTTGACCACGATGCCACGCGAACAGTGGATGCCGGCCTCTTCGGCCAGCCGCGTATTCGGGCGGATACCCGCTGCCATCACCACCAGATCGGCCGGGATCTCGCTGCCATCGGCAAACCTCACCCCGATCACTTCGCCCTGCGCATTGCCCAGCAGCGCACTGGTCGCAGTACTGAGCTTGAACTCCAGCCCGCGTGCGCGCAGTGCCTGCTGCAACAGATTGCCCGCCACCGGGTCGAGCTGACGCTCCAGCAACCAACCGGCCAGATGCACCACGGTCACGTCCATCCCGCGCACTTTCAAGCCATTGGCCGCTTCCAGCCCGAGCAAGCCGCCGCCGATCACCACCGCGTGCTGCTTGCTACGCGCTGTATCGATCATCGTGCGCGTGTCCTGGATATCGCGGTATCCAATCACGCCCTTCAAGTCGTTACCGGGAATCGGCAACACAAACGGCACCGAGCCGGTGGCGATCAACAAGCGGTCGTACTCGGCCTCGGTGCCATCGGCGGCAATCACGCGGCGACGCACCCGATCGATGCGCGTGACTTCCTTGTTCAAGTGCAGGTGGATGCCGTTGTCCTGATACCACTGCAACGGATTGAGCACGATATCGTCGAACTCCTGCTCGCCGGCCAACACCGGCGAGAGCAGGATACGGTTGTAGTTGGGATGCGGCTCGGCGCCGAACACGGTGATGTGGTACATGCCCGGCATCAGCTTGAGCAGTTCCTCCACAGTGCGGATGCCGGCCATGCCATTGCCGATGACGACAAGTCTGGGTTGCTTCATTGCCTGGATTCCTGTCGACATGTTCAGACGCGCGCCGCGCCGGCGGTGGACCATTCGCTACGCCATTGCGTCTTGACCCCGGCCAGCAACGCCCAGCCACCGAGTGCGAAGGCCGCGAACAGCCACATGCCGATCGCATAGCTGCCGGTGTGCTGCTTGAGCACGCCCAGGCCTGCAGCAAGCGCAAATCCACCGATGCCGCCGGCCATCCCGATCAAGCCGGTCATCACCCCGATGTCTTGGGCAAACCGCTGCGGTACCAGTTGAAACACCGCACCATTGCCGGCTCCCAGGCATAACAAGGTCAACACAAACAACGTCAGCGTCACCATCGCGCCACCCGCACCAAAACCTGCGATACCCACCAACGCGGCAACCAACAGATACACCGTGAGCAAGGCACGTGTGCCGCCAACGCGGTCGGCAATCACACCGCCCAATGGACGCATCACCGAACCCGCCAACACGCAGGCAGCCGTCGCCCACCCTGCAGTGCGCGCATCGAAGCCGAACTGATCGTGAAAATAGCCGGGCAATGCACTGGCAAACCCTGAAAACCCACCAAAGGTCACCGAGTAGAAAAACATGAAGCGCCACGCATCGCGGTTGCCCACCAGCACGCGGCCATAGTCTGACCAGCGTTTGCGCGCGATCGGCGCGGGTGCTTCTTTCGCGATCAAGACGAACACGATCAGCGTCAGCAGTAATGGAATGCACGCCAGCCCAAACACGTTCTGATAACCGAACGCCAACGCCAGCATCGGTGCGAACAATGCAGCCAGCACCGTGCCGGAATTCCCTGCACCGGCAATCCCCATCGCGGTGCCCTGATGCTCTGGCGGATACCAGCGCGAGGCCAACGGCAAGGCGACCGCGAACGAGGCGCCGGCAATGCCGAGCAGCACGCCCAGCAGCAACACCTGCCCCATGCTGTGCACGCCCAACTGCCATGCGCCGAACAACGCGGCGATCACTGCGATCTGTGCGACAACGCCGGCGCGCTTGGCACCGATACGGTCGGCCAGCATTCCCAGCACCAGCCGCAACACCGCCCCGCACAGAATCGGCACCGCCACCATCAAGGCACGCTGCTGCGTATCCAGTCCCAACGATTGCGCGATCGGCACCTGCAGCGGACCGAGCAGATACCACACCATGAAGCTCAGGTCGAAATACAGAAAGGATGCGAACAAGGTGGGCGTGTGCCCGGATCGCCAGAACGAGCGCTGCATAGAGACCTCTTCGAATGCGATGGCCAAAAAAAAACGGCGCCCCTCCGGTAAAACCGGAAGGACGCCGTTGTCCTGGATGCGTGCGGATCGCCGTTGATCCGCTGCATCGTGTTCGTGTTGTTGCAGGCACGCCGTTGCACCTGCACGTAATCACTACGCAATCAACGTGCCAACTTACTCACCTGAGTATCACGGCTATACAAGTCATTGAAAAATAGTGTTTTGGATGCAGCGCGTCCCACTTAACGACGGCCTGTCGACACGCCAGTGCAGCCCACCATTCCCGTCTTTCGTGCAGCAATGCACCAACAGCGTGCGTCGTGTACCAATTGCTCTGCCGCTTGGCACGCCTGATAACGCCGAACAAAACTACAGCGCGGCTGGCGCTAGGAAGCCTCATCTAGGACGCGTGCATACCGATCAAATATCTAGGTCAAAAGCCGAGTTAGTCGAGCGCGCGGTGCCCTCGCCGCTCGCGGGACACGCCGCAAGTACGTCCATGTAGGCTCGGTGGCGGCATCCATGCCGCCACACGGTCCCGCAATCGGCGAGGACCCCGCACCAGGAAGTTTGCCGGCTGTTTTATTGAAAACCCGCACACCGAGCATCTCGACTGGTCCTTGCCCGCCCACCGTCGCGGGACCTTACGCGGCATGGATGCCGCGTAAGAGCCTACACGGATGTACTTGCGGCGTGTCCCGCGATGGTGGGCGGGCAAGGACCCTGCAGCAAACCCACAGATCACCGCTCTGCAACTGATCTATCTGCACTGTCCCACCTTCCAGACAACCGAGATTCAAGTCATGGTGTCACTTAGAGTCAGCCAAATGCTTAGGTCAAAAACCTAGCTAGTCGAGCGCGCGGTGCCCTCGCCGCTCGCGGGACACGCCGTGAAACCGTCCCTGGAGGCTCGGTGGCGGCATCCATGCCGCCACACGGTCCCGCAAGCGGCGAGGACACCGCACCAGAAAGTTAGTCGGCTGCTTTGTTGAAAACATGCAAACCGACCATCTCCACTGGTCCTTGCCCGCCCACCGTCGCGGGACCTTACGCGGCATGGATGCCGCGTAAGAGCCTACATGGACGTACTTGCGGCGTGTCCCGCGATGGTGGGCGGGCAAGGGC
>NZ_JBEOLS010000074.1:0-22592 GCF_040279205.1 Xanthomonas hortorum | reverse complement strand
CACCGATTGCGGGACCGTGTGGCGGCATGGATGCCGCCACCGAGCCTACATGGACGTACTTGCGGCGTGTCCCGCGAGCGGTGAGGGCACCGCGCGCTCGACTAATCAGGCTCTTGGCTGCATCTCAAAACGGCGCCAGTGGTACATCCAAACGACGCAGGCGAGTGTGACCAACAAGTTGCCGCCATCAACGCAGCGTTCGAGAGGTTCCGTCAGCAACCCCATTCGGCTGTATTACTCCGCTCAGAACGGGTACTGCGGCACCGTGTTCTTGATCGTCAGCCACTGCCAATGCGTGTACTGCTCCCAATCCGCCGGGCCGCCGACGCTGGTGCCATTGCCCGACGCACCGGTGCCGCCGAACGGATTGATGACTTCGTCCACCACTGTCTGGTCGTTGATATGCAGCGAGCCGATGTACAGTTGCTCGCCCAAGTTCATCGCACGCGACACCGATGCCGACATGATGCCTGCGGCCAACCCATACTCGCCGTAGTTGGCCAGTTCCGCCGCTTCGTCGTCGGTATCGAACACGGTGATGTTGATCACCGGGCCGAACACCTCTTCGTCGAATGCGCGCATGCCCGGACGCACGTTGGACAACACGGTCGGCGCATAGAACAGCCCTTCGTTTGTCGCGCCGGCTTCGACCACCGCACCGGCGGCGACACTGTCGCGCACGATATCGATCACGCGTTGCAGCTGGCGTTGGTCGATGATCGGGCCAAGCGCCACGGTGCCGCTGACCGGATCGCCGACCGGTAGATGACGGGCTTTTTCGGCCAGCCGCTGCGTCAATGCCTCGGCCACACTGCGTTGTACCAGCACCCGGCCGGTGGCCATGCAGATCTGGCCTTGATGCATGTAGGCGCCAAACGCGATTGCCGATGCGGCCTTGTCCAGATCGGCGTCGTCGAGCACGATCACTGCGTTGTTGCCGCCCAGTTCCAGCGCAACCTTCTTCAAGTGCCGCCCTGCAATCTCGCCGATGCGTCGGCCGGCAGCGGTGGAACCGGTGAAGGCAATCATCGGCACATCCGGCGATTCGACCAGCGCCTGACCGATCTGCGCATCGCCATGCAGCACATGCAGCAAGCCCTTTGGCAGACCGGCTTCTTCCAGCACCTGCGCGATGATCACGCCGCCGGTATACGGCGTGCGCGGATCGGGCTTGAGCACTACCGCATTGCCCATTGCCAGCGCCGGTGCGACCGAACGCAGCGACAGGATCAACGGGAAGTTGAACGGCGAAATCACTGCAATCACACCCAGCGGCAGATGCCGCGCCAGGCTCAGCTGACCGGCACCAGTCGGCAGTACCTGCCCCACGGCCTGCAGCGGCAGCGCCGCAGCCTGCTGATAGAACACCACCGATTCGTTCACTTCGCGCTGGGCCTTGGGCAGGATGCCGCCGGTTTCGCGCGCAATCAGCAGCGCGGCTTCTGCACTGCGCGCCTCCATCAGCTGCGCGGCGCGGTGAAATATCGCAGCGCGCTCACGCGGCGCGGTGGCGGCCCACGCACGCTGCGCGTGTTTGGCTTGCGCCACCGCAGCTGCGACATCGGACAGATCGGCCTTGCTCACTTCATGCAACAGGTTGCCGGTGGCGGGCTCGTAGATCTGCAAGGTGCCGCCGTTACCGGGCACCCAGTCGCCATTGAAAATGCAGCCGTGCCACGCTGGGGTGGTGGGCGCGGATACTGCAACGTTGGGGAGAGCATTCATGGTCTAGCCTCCTGCTGTGGGGTGGAGTTACAGAGTGGTCGACGCCAGCCCGCCATCAACCGGCAGCGTGATGCCGTTGATCCAGCGCGCGGCATCGGACGCAAGAAACACGATGGCCTCGGCCACTTCATCGGCATACGCCGGGCGGGTCATGCGCTTGGCATCTTCCTTGACGCGCTCTTCGCCGAGCATGGCGGCAAAGTCGCCCAGAATTGGCGTAAAAACCGGCCCTGGCGAGACGTTGTTGACGCGCACGCCGCGCTCGGCAAACCAGGGCCGCGATTGCAGCAACGTCCACACGATCAGCGCTTCCTTGAAGTACTGGTAGCAGGTGTCGTGTGCCACCGGATGTTCCGCCAGCCAAGCGCTGCCGGCAGCAAAGCTGTCGGTGGCGGCCAGTTGCTTGTGCAGGTCCAACCGCTGTGGCCATTCGGCGCCCAGGATCGAGGCCACGTTGATGATGCTGCCGCCCGGCACGATACGCGGCAGCAAGGCCTGGCTGAGATGACGCAGTCCCAGATAGTTGACGCGTGCCACCAGCTCCAGCGGTGCGGTGCCGGGGACGCCGGCCACGTTGGCCAGCGCGTCGATACGCTCCGGCAAGGCCTTCACCAGCGCATCGATGGAGGCCGGGTCGCCGAGGTCGGCCTGGTGAAATCCATGCAGCGTCATCTGCACCGGTGTGCGGTCGATGCCGATCACGGTGGCACCATGAAACCGCGCCAGCCGCGCCACTTCTGCACCGATACCCGAGGCTACACCGGTGACCACGATCGTCTTGTTCTGCAAATTCATTGCCACTCTCCGAAGAGGCCGGCCACGCCGGCACTAGAACACATGGACGTACTGCAGGTTGACGTTGTTGCCGGAGGCGGCGTTCTTCACTTCCACCGGCAGATAGAGATTGGCGAACACGATGTTGCTGGCATCCAGCCGCCATGAGCCGCCTGGTCCGGCGTAGAACACGCTTTGACGCGTGTCTGCAACGCGCTGCCCATTGGTGCGGTTGTCGCGGAACTGGGTGAGGTAATACGCATTCACGCCCAGATGGATATCCGGTGCCACTTCCCAGGAGGTGGCGAAGTTGATCCAGCCCGCATCGCCGGCCTGCCCATTGCGGAATTCGAAGCCGGGCGGCAGATTCGGACGACGCTCGCTGCGAAAGTTGTAGATGTAATTCAGGCGCGCACTGATTTCCCAGTTGTGCGTCGGCAACACGGTGAACGCGTACTGCGGCACCACCGACCAATAACCGGCACTTTGATTGAGGTCGCGATCGCGGTCGAACTTGCCGATTGGCGCGATGGCATTGATCTCGAAACGCTGCGAAAACACCGGCCTGCCATCGCGTATCACCGGCAGCATCTGCAGATACGGCCCGAACGTCAGATCGCCCACGCCGGCGCCGTTATCGCGCAGTGTGGCGACGCTGTTGCGGCCGAACGAGGCATCCAGGTTGATCAGCGGAACCAGCGTATTGATGCCCAGTGCGCCGCCAAAGAGTTTGTAGGGCGTGACATAGGCGATCTGGGTCAGCAACAGGGTGGAATCGATGCGCGGATTATCGAACACCGGCACATCGTTGCCGCGCGCGTCCTTGATCGCATCCAGCGAACTCTGACGCAGATAGGTGATCACCGCCCAACCCGGCGTGGTGCGCGTGAACCCGTCGAAGAAGCTGGTGCCGCCGGTGTTGATGCCATTGGTCAGCGTTGCACTCTGCGGCACGCCCTGCGCAAACGCAGGCCCGGCTGCCAGCAGCGACACCACCCCGAGCAGGACACTGCACTGCAGTAACCCACGCCAACCCACCTGGCGCACAACCGATAGATAACTCACTGCGAACATCTCCAACGTTGAGAGCAAACAGCGGTAGATAGGACGTGGCAACGGTCAGGCAGGCGCGATCGCCGCGCCGCTCACGGCACGTGCAATGGTCAGATTGGTGGGACGGTACTGCCGAGCGCAGGCTCGGCAGTGGCGGATCACTGCGTGTCGATACGATCCAGTCGGTCGAGTGCGCGCAGCAACGGCGCTTCGCTGCTGCCAAGCACTGCGCTGAGTTGCTGTTCCATGCGCAGCACCTCGGCTTCGGCATCGGTCAGCAAGGCCACGCCGGCAGCGGTCAGCGACAGATGCTGCATGCGCCGGTCCTGGCGTCCACGCACCTGCCGCAGCAGGCGGCGCTTGACCAGCCGCGCCACCACGATCGCCAGATTGGGCGGCGACACGTGCAGCACGTCGCCGATCTGGCGCTGGTTGATGCCCGGGTTGCCGTCCACCAGCATCAGCAGCGAAAAATCCACCGGCTTGAGGTCGAACGCCGCCACGCAGTCCTGAAACATCCGCCGCACCAGCAGTTCGGTGCGGGTGATGCGGTAGCCCAGCAACCGCAGCAGGCGCGCCTGGTCCACCGTGGTAACGGCATCGGGCAGCAGTGCGGCATTGGCAGTGACGGACATGACGGTTCTCGCAACGATGGCAGCGGGCGGACCGGTGCGCGCAACACTCCCCGCCCGCAACGCCGATCCGCGGCGTGAGCTGCATTGTAGACGTGGCCGGGGGTACCGATGCGGGCGTGTGCGTTGCCGATGCTGCCCGTTGCTGCCTGCAGACCCGCGCAGCCGGCCAGCTGCCGGCCGGCGCCAGCGCATGGCAGCTGCGTGCGGCAGCTGCAGCACGTAGGGAACGGCGGTGATCCAGGCACGGCGTGGGCATGAAATCCGGGTCGGCATTGATTGCGTTCCGGAATAGTTATGGATCATAACTACATTGCCAAGCTGCAGCGCAGCATGGTCGCGCTCGCCAGCGTGTTCACGCGGCGCTACCGCTTATGGCAGCCAGAGTTTCTCGAGATCGCGAAAGCCCCAGTCGGTGGGGCTTTCCATCTGCGCGATGCGATCCTGGCAGTCCGGCCGCGACAGATCGATGTCCTGCACCAGCACATGGCTGCGCAGCTTGGCCGAATAGAACACGCGCACCTTGGGCTTGAGTAGCGCATCGGCCGTCTGCTCGATCACCACCGCCAGTTTCTGGGACTCCAGCCGCACCAGCGAACCGACCGGATAAATACCCAGCCGCCGCACGAACGCCTGGAATACCGCGGGGTCGAAATGCCCCTGCCACGATGCCATGCGCTTGAGCGATTCGGCCGGATCCCAGGCCCGTTTATACGGGCGATCCGAGCTGATGGCGTCGTACACATCGCACACCGCGCCCATCCGCGACATCAACGAGATGTTCTCGCCCGCCAGCTGGTTCGGATAACCGGTGCCGTCCATTTTTTCGTGATGATGCAGCGCGATCTCCAGCACCACCGCGTTCTGCACACCGCCAGCCACCAGCAGGCGATGACCATCCATCGGGTGCTGGCGCATGATGTCCATCTCTTCGTCGGTGAGCTTGCCGGGCTTGTTGAGAATGTCCAGCGGCGTCACCGCCTTGCCCATGTCGTGCAGCAGGCCACCCATCGCCGCCTCCACTACCTGCGCCTCGGGCAATCCCAGCTGACGCGCCAGCCCGCTCATCAGGCCGGCCACGGCCATCGAATGCAGGTAGGTATAGTCGTCGGCAGTCTTGAGCCGCGCCACGCTGATCAAGGCCTGTGGATGCCGCAGCACCGAATCGTTGATGGCCTGCACCAGCGGCATCGCCGCCTCGGTGTCGACGGTACGGCCAAGCCGCACGTCGCGGAACATTGCCTCGACCATGTCGCGGCCGTCTTCGAAGATCTTGCGGGCACGCACCACTTCGGACTCGATACCGACCTGTGCGGTGACGCTGTTGGTGCGCGCGGTGCGGGAGGTGCATGCAGGCTTGGGCGGCTCCGATGGCTCCGGCAGTTCCGGTTCGGGCGGTGCTTCCGATGCTGCGTGCGCTGCGGCCGGCGTTTCCAGATCCAATCCACGCGCGGTATCGATCACCAACTGCTCGATACGGCTGCCATGGATCTTGTCCACATCGTCGGAGTCGACCAGGAACGAGGTCTTCCAGAACGGATGGTGCACCCACGCGCCCAGCAGCTTGTAGACATACATGCCGGGGCGGAGTTGATCTGAGTCGATGGTTCTGAGCATGCCGGCACTGGTCTGCTTGAAATCCGCGGAAGAGCCCGCCACAGGGATGGGGGGTCTGACGGGTTATCGGCAGTGCAGTGGATTTCTTTGGCGCGGTCGACTCCGCCAGCGGCACCTGGCTGACGCAGCGTGAGTGGTTCAGCGAGGGGGCAGACGCATGCTCAGCACGGCCGCCGCAGCCAGCAGCAGAGGCAAGCTGCAAGCCAGGTAGAGCGTGGCCGGCGACCACCCTGCATCCACCAGCACGCCCACGCACAGCGGCGAGGCAATCGCCCCGAAGCGGCCCACGCCGATCGCCCAGCCCATGCCGGTGGAGCGCACCGCCGCCGTGAAGACCACTGGCGCCACCGCATACAGGCCGGCAATGGCGGCAAACATGGCCGCCCCGGTCAACAGCGCGATCACGAACGCCCAGCTCAACACCGTGCTGTAGAGCCCGAACGCAAGCATGGCCAGCGCCGACAACAGCAGCGCCCCGGCCGTCAGCCGCGACAACCGCGCACGCGCCGCCAGCCAGCTGAACATCCCACCGCCAGCGATGCCGCCCAGATTCAACAGCACCCCGCCAGTGACGCCCTGCTCCGCCGACAGGCCAGCCACCACCAGCAGCTTCGGCGTCCAGCTGAGCACGAAGTAGAACGCGAACATCAGCAGGAAGAACGCCAGCGCGATCAGCAGCGACTGCCGCCGCAAGCCAGGCACGAACAGGGCCGCATAACCCTGCGCGTCATCGGCAACCTGCGGCGGCGGCAATGGCAAGTCGGCACGCGGCGGCATGCCCATGCGGGCCAGCACCGCGTTGAAGCGTGCAGATGCGCCGGGCGGGCGGCGCGCGATCAGGAATTCCAGCGATTCGGGCAGCCATGCCAGCACCAACGGCACGCACAGCAGCGAGCCGGCCGCACCAAGCAGGAACACCGCGTGCCACGACCACTGCTGCAGCAACAACGCTGCGATCGCACCGCCCAGGGTCGCGCCGATCGGATAACCGGTGGCCTGCAGCGCCAATGCGGTGCTGCGCCAGTGTGCGGTGGAATATTCGGCGGCGATCACCGCAACGCAGGCCAGCATGCCGCCGATCCCGATACCGGTGAACGCACGCAGCGCACCGAGCTGCCACGCGCTGCTGGCCAAGGCCGAGGCGCCCATGCCGACGGTCAATATCGCCAGGCACACCAGGATCATCGCGCGACGCCCGATGCGGTCGGCCAACGGCGCCAGCAACAACGATCCCACCGCCATGCCGACCAGGCCGGCACTGAACAACACACCGAGCAACTTGCCCGACAACTGCCACTGCGCCGACACATGCGGCGCGGTGAACGCCATCGCCATCACATCGAAGCCGTCGAGCATGGTGAGCAGCACGCACACCGCCACCGCTCTCCACTGGAAGGGCGTCATCCGCTGCAGCACGAAGCTTGCGGGTGTTGCTGCGCTATGCGGCATGCGTGAATCCTGTGATGGAGATGGGTGCTTGTTGCAGTGCGCCGACCTGCATGCAGGTCGCCCGAGGGCGCCGCACAGTTGCGGCGCAGATCGAGCTCATGGATGCAGCCGACGCGGTTACACGAATCGGCAGTTTCGACGACATGTAGCGTTGCGATGCAGTGGCAAACCAACACCGCTGCAACAGTGCGTGGCCACGCTAGGCCGATCGCAGGCAGCGTTCAAGACGAATGCCTGCACTGGTGTGCGCTTATCGAACAGGCCCGCATGCCGCTTCGTTTCGAAGCTCACGCGTTCGTTGCTGGTGACTGCAATCAAACGCCTGCGTTGTTTGCATCGCATGCACTACGACAAGGAAGGCGTAACCACTCTGTCTTTGCAGCCTTGATGGCTTGGATACGCAGCCACGCGCTACACCCACCACACGCAGCCTGTTCTGCACACCCACAGACGGCCAGTTATCATGCAAGCAGTGCATGCATTGGGCGGCACGCTGATTTGCCGGAGACTGTCGTGACCCCGATTCGTTCGTTCCTGGACCACACCCCGCAGCTGGGCGCACGCGTCTATATCGACCCCGCCTGCACCATCATCGGCAAGGTGAGCCTGGGCGATGACGTCTCGGTCTGGCCGGGCACGGTGATTCGCGGCGACGTCAATCATGTGCAGATCGGCGCCCGCACCAACGTGCAGGACGGCACCATCATCCACGTCAGTCACCATAGCCCATTCAACAAGGCCGGCTATCCCACCGTGATTGGCGCAGACGTCACCGTTGGCCACGGCACCATCCTGCATGCCTGCACCATCGAAGACCTGTGCCTGATCGGCATGGGCGCCTGCGTGCTCGACGGCGCCACCGTCAAACGCTACGGATTCGTTGGCGCCGGTGCGGTGGTCGGCCCCGGCAAGGTGGTCGGCGAGGCGGAACTGTGGCTGGGCAATCCCGCACGGCTGGCGCGCACGCTCAGCGACAAGGAGATCGAAAGCCTGCATTACTCCGCGCAACATTATGTGCGGCTCAAGGACCAGTATCTGGGCGTGCCGACTGGCGATTGATTGAGGGTCTGCGAGGCGGGCTCGCGCCTGGCGTTGACGTACCGGTTCAAGGCTGGGTCGCACGCTCCAAGGCCGTCAGCATCGTCAACGCCTGCTCACGCGAAGCGCCGCACATCTCCAGCGATGGGCGCAGGCTGCCGCATACCGCCGGGCGCTGCGGCGAGCCGAACAAGCGGCAGCCCAGCTGCGCATCCAGCTGCACGCACGCCACCCCGGCCGGCTTGCCATTGGGCATGCCGGGAATCGGCGAGCTGATCGAGGGCGCGATGCAGCAGGCAGCGCAGCCCAGGCGGCATGAAAGCGTGGACGACATCGGCACAGTGTAGCGGCGCGGCGCAAGTGCGGCGCTGGCAAAAAACCACATTTGCCGAGCAACCTAACCGGAACGCCGCCAGCCGGTCGCGCTGCCCGTGCACTCCACTTGCGTGGAAACCAGCCCACTGCAGCCTGATCGCCCGGCAGCATGCACGCTGCAATGACGGCCGCGCCGAACAGCTGCGTGCTAACGTGCCAGATCACCGGAACGCGCCGCGACGGTTGCAGCAGCAACAGTTGTGACGCGCTCTAATTGCCAGCCACCGCTCGCCAATCAGCCGTCGAATTCGCCATGCCCGAGTACCGCTCCAAGACCTCCACCCACGGCCGCAACATGGCCGGCGCCCGCGCACTGTGGCGCGCCACCGGCATGCGCGATGGGGATTTCCACAAGCCCATCATCGCCATCGCCAACTCGTTCACCCAGTTCGTGCCCGGGCATGTGCATCTGAAGGATCTCGGCCAGCTGGTCGCGCGTGAGATCGAACGCGTCGGCGGCGTGGCCAAGGAGTTCGACACCATCGCCGTGGACGACGGCATCGCCATGGGCCACGACGGCATGCTGTATTCGCTGCCCAGCCGCGAGATCATCGCCGACTCGGTCGAATACATGGTCAACGCGCATTGCGCCGACGCGCTGGTGTGCATTTCCAACTGCGACAAAATCACCCCCGGCATGTTGATGGCCGCATTGCGGCTCAACATCCCCACCGTGTTCGTCTCCGGCGGGCCGATGGAAGCCGGCAAGACCAAGCTGGCCGAACACAAGCTCGATCTGATCGACGCGATGGTGATCGCCGCCGACGACAGCGCCTCCGACGAAAAGGTGGCCGAGTTCGAGCGCAGTGCCTGCCCCACCTGCGGCTCGTGCTCGGGCATGTTCACCGCCAACTCGATGAACTGCCTGACCGAAGCGCTGGGCCTGTCGTTGCCGGGCAACGGCACCGTGGTGGCCACGCACGCCGACCGCGAGCAGCTGTTTCTGCGCGCCGGACGCGTGGCGGTGGAGCTGTGCCACCGCTGGTACGGCGGCGAAGATCCCACCGCCCTGCCGCGCGGCATCGCCACCTTCGAAGCGTTCGAAAATGCGATGACGCTGGATATCGCCATGGGCGGCTCGACCAACACCATCCTGCATCTGCTCGCTGCCGCGCAGGAAGGCGAGGTGCCGTTCGGCATGCAGGATATCGACCGCCTGTCCAAGCGCGTGCCGCAGCTGTGCAAGGTCGCCCCGAACACGCCCAAGTACCACATCGAAGACGTGCATCGCGCCGGCGGCATCATGGCCATCCTCGGCGAACTCGCACGTGGCGGCCTGCTGCACACCAACGCGGCCACCGTGCACGCACGCACGCTGGCCGACGCCATCGCGCAGTGGGATGTCACCCAGACCGACACGGAAACGGTGCACACGTTCTACAAGGCCGGCCCGGCCGGCATCCCCACCCAGATTGCCTTCAGCCAGGCCACGCGCTGGGACACCCTGGACACCGATCGCAGCGAAGGCTGCATCCGCGATGTCGCGCATGCGTTCTCGCAGGAGGGCGGCCTGGCCGTGCTGTACGGCAATATCGCCCGCGACGGCTGCGTGGTGAAGACCGCGGGCGTGGACGAATCCATCCACGTGTTCGAGGGCAATGCCCGCGTCTACGAAAGCCAGGATTCGGCGGTCAAGGGCATCCTGGCCGACGAAGTGAAAGCCGGCGACATCGTGGTGATCCGCTACGAAGGCCCCAAGGGCGGCCCCGGCATGCAGGAAATGCTCTACCCCACCAGCTATCTCAAATCCAAGGGCCTGGGCAAGCAATGCGCCCTGCTCACCGACGGCCGCTTCTCCGGCGGCACCTCGGGCCTGTCGATCGGCCACGCCTCGCCGGAAGCCGCAGCAGGCGGCGCGATCGGCCTGGTGCGCGACGGCGACAAGATCCTGATCGATATCCCCAATCGTTCGATCAATCTGCTGGTGTCCGATGAAGAGCTTGCCAGTCGTCGTGCAGAGCAGGATGCCAATGGCTGGAAGCCGGTGGAAGTGCGCCCGCGCAAGGTCACTACGGCGTTGAAGGCGTATGCGTTGCTGGCGACTAGTGCGGATAAGGGTGCGGTGCGGGATAAGGCGATGCTGGACGGCTAGGGCCAGCGGATACGACGTGGCGAGGCATGCATGCATGCCTCTTCGCGCGAGAGCACCACAGGAATACGCCTCGGTCGCTTGGCACGCACTAGAGTTTCCATCCACGGCAACTCGATGCGTAGAACGTCGCGATAAAGAAATAACAGCGCTGCCAATGCCTGGTTCTGCGTCCCCGCAGAGACCTGCCCTTCGGTCGCCAGCCGGGTCAGGAAGGCCTCGACCTCCGTCTGCCCCGGATGCCGCTTGCCGTTAGCCGCTTGCCGTTAGCCGCTTGCCGTTAGCCGTTAGCCGTTAGCCGTTAGCCGTTAGCCGTTAGCCGTTAGCCAGGATGAAACGCCGGATCCAACTTACGTACGCCTGCTCGGTGCGCACGCTGTAATGCCACACGCGCAAGCGGTCGCGCACCTGATCCAGGCGCCTGACCGATGGGCGTGCTGTTACGCCGTCGTTTTTCTGGTGTGTCTCATACGCCTGCGTCCTTGCCGGATAACGCTAAAAGCACCCGTATGGTCGCGTCGGCTTGCCATCGTGCGACCCCGTGATTGCGGCTAGGAGTTCCCCCTTTTACAAAATTCTTGCAATCGAAGATACTCACTGCGGCACCGCCTTTTGGCGGTCCAATAGTAGTTAGGGGGCATAGGAGGTTCCGTGATTACTCACCCAATACACGTAAGTGCTCGACAGTACCGAGGCAACGATCCGAAGAGACTTCGCAAGCACTCAGAAGAGTCTTCTGCTGCAATGGCGCTTGAGCGTTTGATCAACGGGATGCTTCTCGCGCAGGAGCGACCAGTTCAGATCTACCTGTACTACGACATTGCACGCGCCTCTGGCTACCCAATTGAGTTGGTACGCAAACTTTGCTTCGCAATTGACTGCGGAGGCAACGGTTTCACCGCCATCAAGCCGGGCATGACGTACGAGGAGGCAATGAGTGCGCACAGTGCCGCCTAACAGTTCATTCAAGCCGACGCTGCTTCGCGTCGCGGCTCAATTCAGGCATTAGGCAACATGAACAAGATTGCCGCCCAGCAATTCGCAGCAATGAGCGCGCCAATGCTTCGGCTTACAGAAGCAAGGTACCTGTTTGATCAGTTCAAATCCGCACGTAACGCAGAGCCCAACCAAGGCCTGTTCCTGCTCACGGTGTACTTCGATGCCTTCTTGTTCTGCTTTATATCCATCGAGGAGATGGTCGACACCGCAACACGTGACAAGTTGCGGGCCATTCCATCATTCACGTTCTTCAAGGCGCTTCGCAACATAGCGACACATCACAGCGTTCTTTCCGGAGTCAAGGGGAAGTTCGCCAGACCAATCTCCCGCATTGTCTCTGTTGGCGTTGGCTGTAATGTCGAGTTCTCGGAGCAATTCTTTTTGCTGCCAGAAAAACTTAGAGCCATATTCGACGCAGTCCTGCAGGAGCGTCCTGGCGAGAAGCGGACAATCGAGGCAGCGCGGAGCTACCTGTCGCAACTTGAAAATACTGGCAAGCAAATTATGCTCGTGGATCTGACTCAGGCAGTAGTCTCGGAAGTTGAGCCGCACGTTGCCTAGGAATTCATTCAAGCCGAAGCCGCTTCGCGGCCCGGCTTAACTCAGGTGTTAGGCGCTGCCAAAAAATTGGAATCAATCCGCATGAAGAGCATCCTTTCACTCCTTGCTGGCTTATTTTGCACTAGCGCATTTGCGCAAGATCCAGCCCAAGGGCGCGTTCAACTTGAACTCACCGATACAATGTCTGGGGTTCAGGACAGGAGCACCATTGCTGCCTCTTGTGCCAAAGTTGCAGACGCCGCGGTGAGTGCACATGCGGCCGGGAAACTTTCAGAAGTTATCAACCAAGCCGCAAAGGCAAAGCAAACCGGCTCCAGCGACGACCCTTACTTCAACAGTCTTGTTCGCAGCTATAGCTTCGACCCAAGAGATGATTTTATTTTCTCGGCTCTCTTCTTCTCTCAGCTGAATATAAAGTTGCTAGAGCAAAAGCAACCTTATCAAAGTGGGCTTGAGTCACTATACAAGGCATACGTAGCTGCTTCTTGTGCGCAAGTGGCCAAGATCAGCAGGAGCGACAAGTCATGAATCATGCGCCTAACAATTCATTCAAGCCGAACTGGCTTCGCCAGTCGGCTTAATTCAGGTGTTAGACCTCATGACTATCGACATCGACAAACTGACCGAGGCCGAGCTCATCGACCTCAATCATCGGATTGTTGAGAGACTTCGCTTCATGCAGCAAGCGCGAGCTCACGCAACTATGCTCCGCTTCAGCATTGGTGATCGCGTCACGTTTGAGCCGGACATGCGAGGGCCGGTTTATGGCGTTATCGTTCGCTACAACAAAAAATCGGTCTCCGTGCTTACGGATGACGGTCGGCGTTGGACTGTAGCGCCTGGTCTTCTCCGTACAGCATCAATATAAGGGCACTAAGCATTCGTCTTCTAGTAACGTTGTCGCTTTGCCCCGCAAGCCGCACAATGAAGCCTAACAATTCATTCAAGCCGACGCTGCTTCGCGGCCCGGCTTAACTCAGGCGTTGGGCCACACGTAAGGAATATGGCTACTACGCACAATCCATTTCTGTTAGTAGCTGGCGGTCTGAACGCGCTCGCTGCACTGCTGCATCTCGGCTGCATCGCTGCCGGTCCAGCGGGGTACCGTCTTTTCGGCGCCGGCGACGGCATGGCTCAAATGGCATCCGCCGGGCACTGGTACCCGACCGTAGTTACATTGGTGATCGTCAGCATTCTGTTGGTGTGGTCCCTTTATGCCTTATCGGGCGCAGGTCTTGTTCGCCGACTCCCTCTACTCCGCTGGGTTCTACTAGCCATTACCGGTGTTTGCCTGCTGCGCGGTCTTTTCTTCGTCCCTCTCATGGCACACTTCCCGGGCAACAGCATGACATTTTGGTACGCCAGCTCAGCCATCTGTCTGGCCTTTGGCATTGTTCATGCCGTCGGTCTTCGGCAATCCTGGTCGCGCCTATAAAACGGGTGCGGTCTAACAATTCATTCAAGCCGACGCCGCTTCGCGGCTCGACTTTTACATCGATCGTGTAGGTGCCCGCTCAACCGTCTCCTGCTGCGACCGCTGGGCATCCAAGGCCTGCGACTGGCGGATGCTTTCCTGCATTGGAGGCACGGCCTCAGACAGATCCACCTTGGCCCGGAAGCCCGGCGTCTGGCCAAGAATAAAGATGCTTCCTTGGTGTAGGGTCACGCTCTGCAGCTGATCGTCACGAAGGATGCCCGCCCGCTTGGCTTCGACGGTGGCGTGCATTGCAACCTCATCGGAGGTGCCCTCTGGCAGCTTGCTGTGAATCGATCGATACAGAGGATCGTTTGAGACCATCGCAGGGGCAGGCGCAACGCAGCGCTCCAACGACCCGCCAATCGGCATCTTCCAGCCCGGTGGCACATACGCTGGCGCATCCTCGCTTTGCATTCGCTGCTGCACCTCGTGCCACCGTGTCGCAGCCATTTCCGTGCGTCCAGCACCTGGGGCAAGCGGATCGCGCAAGTGATCGACACCATCCGCCAGGCTCATCCCTTGGATGACCCTCGCATTGAAGGTCACGCCCATCCTCAACGTCTCAACATCGCCGCGATACTTGTCGATCATCGGCGCATGTTGCCGGGCCAGCAGCTGCGTTTGAGGGTCTTCCAACACCGAGCGGTCCGGTTTGCCGTTAGCGTCCAACGGCAGGAAGTTGTGGATCCGATGCGAATCTCCCAAGTCCGTTGCGACCATCGGATTGCGTGCATCCAAGAGACTGCTGTCGTTGGCGTAACCAGCCCTATCCAACGCAGTGATCTCATGCGACGCGGCGTATACCTTCACCTGTCCATAGTGCTTACTTGCAGCACTCACGGCATCGCCTGCCATCACGTGATTGATCACGTCGGTGCCACCTTCCGGAATGCGCCGGTCCAGGCTGACCGCGCCATAGGCGTTGAAGGTCTCTCCCTTGAGGCCGAAGTGGTGGGCAGTGACCTGGGCGAGGTTGCCGCCCAGAGAATGACCGGTGACGGTGACATCGGGAGCAGGTTGGCCGGTTCTGAGGTGCTTTTGTTCTGCGTACTTCAATGCATGCTGAGTCAATTCGATCGCATCATCGACCTGACGATTGTGACGTGCTGCAACCATGCCACCGTCAGCATAAGCACCATCTTGCTTTGGTTGACGATCAAACTCGGTCCCGCGATGGGCGACGATAATTTCGCCTGTTCCTATTTCCTCGTAGATGATCCCCTGATAGCCAGACGGGCGGTCCATGTATTCCAGACGCCTGAAAGAGACGCCACCCATATTGACTGGCTTACTGTCGAACCCAGTCTCGCCAGGTCGCGCATACACATCATTTGCGAGAAAGGCACTTTGCTGTTCGGTCAGGCTCATTTGGACACCTTCTCAGATTTTAGCGTTACCTTAAATAAACTTCCGCGATTTGACTCAGCATATTTATCCACACTATATTCACCGGTGTCGGGATAGTTATCCATCTGGCTTCGCGGATAGCCTCCTTTCCAAAAATAAAATTTAACGGGTACTGAATCGTATATTTGCACTTTAAAGAGCGCCGGCTGGAAGCGCGTCTCTTCTTTTTTTCCGGTTGCTTTCAGCGAGATACCAACACCATTGAGTTCAAAATTACACACACCCTTTCCGTAATAATCCGCATCGATCATGCCATCTGCATAGATCGTCGCCACATATGTCGTCGGATTCATCTTTTCAAAATTGATGGGTATCCCATCTTCTTTTGACTTACTCCAAACACCCGCAATAGGCTCTATCGGCGTGCATTGCTCATGGTTCGTCATTTGATAAAAGGCGGTACCCGATATCCACTCAAACGGACCCGGCGCATCCTCGATCGTCATGGTGAGCTTGTAAGCTTCCGTCGGATGTTGATTTTTCCGATAGACCGGATCTCCGTCAGCCGTGGTCTCGCCGTTTTTTTCGTACTTCTCAGACGCAGCATTCATTGGGTTGCACCCTGTCAAAAGGACTAGGAAAAGACATCCGACAATCTTGATTTTGAAATATACGTTCATGCCACCTCGGTGCCCTGCGCGTTTAGAGTTGGGAGCGAACGGCCTGCCGGTGCGGTACGGCCTGAGTCGCAGTAACTGCAAACCAAAGACCTATCATCAGCCGTCCGGCACCCACGAAGCAGCTACTGGACCTTGGACAAATCCAAGAACACCGTTTGTGCAGCTGGAAGATCCTTTGTTGGAGTGTAGCGAATGTGCATTGACTAATCCGCTCTTGACCAATGCCCAGCTCTGACTTTGCCGGGTGAAGCGCCAACGCGCAGATCATCTATCAACGCTATCCAGAGCGCCAGCATCAACCGGTTGACATGTCACGCAGCGCGTAGCAGTCTCCTCGGCAAGGAGCGTAGAAACTCCCCTAACAGCGGTACCCACCTCCGTCAAACCGGTGGGTTTTTTGTGCCTGCAGATTCTTGTGGGTGCAACCGACGCGACGCCTGCGTCGGGAGGGCGGCTAATACAACACCCTTCGGGGAAATACGCCCGCCGACTGTTAGCGGTTTCTAACCTCCCGACATCCCGTCGCCACCCGGCGGCGGAGCCTGTTCGTCAAGGAGGGCTTTGCCATGCGTCGACCCACATCCCGTCCCACATCGGCACGCAAGCGCGCCACGGTGGCGCCACCCAACGAGATCGTCTGGCGCTCGCTCGACCCCACGATCAAGCCGCGGCCCTACGTCGAGCGCACCCCCATCCCCCAACCCCGCACCGAAGCCCGCCCCCCACGCCCCGGGCACCCGCGTGCCCCGCAACATTGCACCGTGGGCTACGGCTATTACCCCGCCAGCGACCAACGCATCCCCACGCTACGCCTACGCGGCCGCTGGCTGGAACAACTGGGCTTTGCCATCGGCAGCAAACTCCACATCCGCATGCGCGATGGCGAGCTGGTCGTCAGCCTGGCACCCGCCGACTGAGCCGGTGTGCCCCGCACACGCAGCACGCACGTGCGCGCCCGCATCGAGTGCAACGCGCATGTCGCACACCGTGCGCGCTCACAGCTCCCCGCGCCGAGGAGGACACCGATGGACCACCCCGCCGTCGTCTTGCATCTCACGCTGGACCAACGCGACCAGCTCGACCGCCTGCTACGCAGCCTCATCGCCCACGGCGATGTCATCGCTATGAGCAAACCGGAGTGTCTGGAGGCGCAGACGCTGCCAACGTTGGGACAAGCCATCTTCGATGCCGCCCATGCCGTGCGCGAGATGCTTGAGCAGCGGGTGGAGCAAAGGCCGGGCAGGTCGTATCTGCACGCCGAAGACGGCGGTTAGGTTGGTTTGGGCCTACTGATGGCTCACTTGCTGTCGCATGACGGCATCTTGAAATCTCAGCGGCTTGCCTCGTTACGCCGCACGTCGTCGAACGTAGCGCGTTGTCCCTGCAAAGATGCGGCATGGCACATGGACATAAGCAGCCGCACTGCTACGAAGGCCGTGCGATTCATAGGCTTGCAGCGATTGACGGCCGTCAACGCCTCGGCGAGGATCGTGTTACACCGCGCTCAGGCGGCCCAATGATAGCCAGGCTGCTTGGAGGTTTCGATGGAGTTGATACTTCTATTGGGTGCGGTGCTTGCTCTTGGCAATATCGCTGCATCGGTTGCAGTACTTCGCGTTTCGGTGCTCTCGCAATCGACATCCCTAGCATCCGGCGGAAGTTGAGAATCATGGTCTCGTTCGGCACATCATCCAGCCCGCCAATCCCGGTGAAACGACGCATCGACACCGTGTCAGACAAAGCTTCTTCCGCACCTGGGTCGCTCAGTGCGTACCATTGCTGCAAAAAGTGGATGCGAAGCACTGCTTCCGGCGGGCGCGGCTGACGGCCCGGCAGGCTTGACGTCGGATAGTGCCGTTTGATCAGTGCTAGCAGCTCCTTTGACGCCCCCGTGATCCATCTCGGAAAGAAACACCTCTCGACGCGTCCGCTTGCGCTTGCCGTTGTACTCCAAGTCGCCAAAAGAAAGCTGCATCGTCGTCGTCCGGTTGGGGCCGGTGGGAGTGTCGCAGCATAAGGGGGAGTTGTTCAGACCTTCCTTAGGGAACTATCGTTTGCTTGCCTCCACAACGAGAAGGAAGCCATGAGCGCTGATGGTGATTTTGCTTAGCTATAGAAAAAAAGCGCATTTCGATAGACAACTTCGCTTTGGGCTTTTGCCGCCCAGGCAGAATTAGTAAAAATAGGGCTTGCGACTTAATCTTGACTCAATAGTGCATAGATTAACCTCATTATTCATAGAAAATGAATAAAGGCTGTAAAACCTCCAATTGGGAGGTGAGTTCAGCTACCTTAAAAGCCGCCGAAGCTGCGCGTTAAGAGTGTCCATGAGCATGGCGAGATGTCGCACACGCTTCTAGCCTGATGCTCTGTAAACCGCAGTTGCTCGTAATCCATGCACGTCAAGTGCGCCGGATTATTTTAAGAAAATTTTAACCATACATGGGAGTTAATCATGTTAAAGGCCAAGTCAGTTATTCCAAAATACTCATCGTTTGAAACATCAGAAACATCGGCGGATTCGGTGAGCGCTGAATTTAATAATAATAAATCAATTATTGATGGGAAGGAAAGTGACACTTCACGCTTTTCAGTGCTGAGTTCCTCATTGTCACCTGCTCCACAACGCGCTCTTAAATTTAAGAAAAGCTATAGCGCAGCAACTATTGATGGGAAAATATATCATCCCAATGAAAAAACAGATTCAAGCATAGTTGACTTTCTTTCGCAGTCTTTGTCGAACAATGCCTATCGTTCGGAAAAGCACCTCCGTAGGCGTGCGCTTGCATATATAAACCATATAAATGCCGAGAATAAACTTATTTCCAATGCTTGCTTCGCAATGAAAGATGTAAGCTCATTTGCTCACAAACAGTCAGAATGGCTTTGCCATCTAGAGCGTAGCTCATGGAAAGATGAGCCTGCGCTACAACGTCGTGACCGTCAACAGCTTAGCGATGAGATCCTTGGACTCAAACAACCGGATGCACAATCCCCTTATGCCAAGCCACGTGCTTGGAGAATCTCGGACCAGGCAGCGTCCGCTTTTGCGATGATGTTGAAAGGAGAATTGGGCCCCTTCACTAAAGAGCAAGTAAAAACAGGCTTTGAACTGTGTCAAGAGGGCGAATTGTTGGCAGGACGTTTAAAAATACAGGCGAGAATGGCGTTTCGCTTGAAGAATCGCCACGACGCTAACCGCTCGGGGACACATTCAGTTAAGAGCACATCAGGAATGCATCTGTCCAACGATGTAGGCACCCAGATCCGCGAATTCTTCCAGATTCCAGTTATGTCGGGAACATCAGGGACATCGTCGGACGTGGTTGTCGCTGCCCGCTATGCAGCTATGCATTCAGGTCTTCAATGGTCCGCGCCAGAGTTGACCATTGATCAAGCGAAAGACGCCTTAATTGATTTGTCGTTGGATTTCTTCAGGCAAAATAGCCCTGCTATGGTAATGGCCCTGCGTATGAATAGCGTACGAAAGAACCAAGGTCTTCCCCACAAGGAGGTGGATAGATATCAGGTATTTACCCATAGTTACGCTGAAATTCATGGTGCAATTTCACTCACGATTGATGGAATCGATCCGACTGACAAGGCCGGAGTTGAAAATCAGCTATACAGCTACACTCTTGATGCAAAGGCAACATTGATGAAGACAGCTGGTCGTTTGATTGAAGAAGCGACCGGTAAAAGTGAAACCACTAAGATCAACGTCGCCTATCTGCAAACTCCGCAGCTTCGGCGAGTTATAGAAAAAAAGAAGATAGTGCAAAAAGTAGCGGAACTTTACAACAAAATGGGTAAGGTTGGAAATTTTTCTGCGCTTGAGGGAATAATTAATGAATCGTCCGTCAAAGGCCTTCTAGTAAATGACAAGTCGGAAATTTCTAGAGACTACGCTGATGGAAAACCCTTGATGGTTCGAGGTCTGCGATTCTCGCACGATCGTGAGGCTACCAACAGTTTTGGTTCAGCCGGGAAAACACCGGCAAAAAGAGAAGTTGATACGCTTTGCAATAATTCAACGGCATTTGATATTGTGATGACGCCTTTTTCCATTATAAATGCAAAGGCAAAGGGCGCGACTATATCCGAGATGAAAGTTCCTCATAGGCCAAAGTGGAAAGGGTTACCTTCAGTAATATATAAGGCTACTGCAGTTGGCGATCTTCCGGAATATGCTAAGGCACGACCAGGATTTGGAGACGTTCATTCATTTAATTCGAATAGAGCATTTAATTCTGAATTTGCAAGGGTTTGCAACTCACTTAGTCACGCGGAGAAAATGTGGCTTATTGAAAATAATTTAAAGCATTATATAAAGCCTGACCCAGATAGAAATTCATATGATTTCCACCACTCTCTTGATGATTTGGTCGATGCCCAGTGCATGCTGCAATCAAGAAAGCCTGGCTCTATTTTGAGGCACAACGAGTATTGCGCCAAGCTGGAATTATGGGATGCTAAAGCTATAGAAGTTGGAGAGTCACGCCCTGTAGCCGTGGCAACGTTGATCGAGTTCAATATCGAAATGTTGTCCGCTGCGCGTTATATTGAGGATGAGGGCTACGATGGAAAATTAATCTCGGATTTTCTTGAGCGTCAATTGTCTTGGCTTGGCCAAAATGCTGCGCTTGGCAAGGAAGACACGCTAAAAAAGCTTTCGGGACTGTCTTTTCATGAAAGAAAAACTGTTGCGGAAAAGGTCTGTGAGGCGCTCCGCCAAGGCGTTTCGCTTTGTATTTACGAGAAAAATAAGGAAGGAAGTCGAATTCGAGAATTGAGCCTGCTTGACTTCAGTGCCTATGACATTATGCGTGGGATCGAGCTCTTTCTTTCTTCCAAGCTTCTCCAGCCTCCGACTGCGGCCGGTCCAACTATCAAGTCCAGCCTGTAGTGGTATGCGCTGATGCTGGTCAGCTGGATTACTCGTCCGTATTCAAAGGCCATTACCGGCGGGTTCTTTGTGCCTGCAGCGTCTTGCGGGCACAACCGACGCGATGCCTGTGTCGACTCCCCCACAATTTAATGCCAGCTAAAAATTAGAGGTCTGCGGTTGATGTTGATCACGGAACTCGGCGGGCGTTAGCCCGCCCAGGCTGTCGTGCGGGATCTGCTGGTTGTAGTCTCCCAGCCAGTGTTCGGTCTGTTCGCGAACCTCGCTCAGCGTGCGGAAGAGATGCATGTCCAGCACGCCGCGTCGGTAGCTGCCGTTGAAGCGTTCGATAAAACCGTTTTGCATTGGACGCCCCGGCTCGATGAAGTCCAAGGCGATGCCTTTGCGCTCGGCCCACTCGGCCAAGGCCAATGCGACAAACTCCGGGCCATTGTCCAAGCGAAGTTTGACGGGATAGCCGCGCCAGGCTGCGATGCGCTCCAAGGCGCGGATGACGCGGGCGGCCGGAAGATTCAAGTCCACTTCGATCGCCAAGGCTTCCCGACTGAAGTCGTCGATGACATTGAACGTGCGGAAGCGTCGACCATCCCACAGCGCATCGGACATGAAGTCGATTGACCATCCAGCATTGGGGCGTGCTCCGCATGTCAGCGGTTGTGGATGACGCGTCGGGACACGGCGTCTGCTGCGGCGACGCTGATTGAGCTTCATCAGGCAATACACGCGCCAGACCCTCTTGTGATTCCACACATGTCCGCGACGGCGGATGATCTGAAAGAGCTTTCCAAAACCACGCTCGGGAAAACGCTCGGCCAACTCGGACAACAGCGCAATGACTTCCTCGTCGCGATCGGGACGACGCCGATAGCGCACTGTCGAGCGAGCCACGCCAACCACCGCACAGGCCCGGCGCTCGCTCCAGCCATGCTGCTCGATGAGCCAGGCAAGCAGCGGGCGTTTGTGCGCCGGGTCTACAGTTTTTTTGCGATGACATCCTTCAGTCCATGGTTTTCCATGGCGAGCTCGGCGTACATGCGTTTGAGTTTGCTGTGCTCGGTCTCCAGGTCGCGAAGGCGCTGCACGTCAGCAGCCTCCATGCCGCCGTACTTGGACTTCCAGACGTAGTACGTCGCGTCGGAAATACCCAGCTCACGGCACACATCCTTGACCTGGCGGCCGCCCTCAACCTGCTTCAGCGTGGCGACGATCTGGCTCTCGGTGAACTTGCTCTTGCGCATCGTTGGTCTCCTGGGTGGCTAGTGTGCGCGGAGACCTCTCACGATTGCCGTATCAATTTTACGGGAGGCTGACACCGCACCTGCTTGCTTACTACTTGCGAATCTTCATGGTGGCTTTGAAGAAGACTGGAGATGCGATAAGGCGGCGGCGCAGGGATGCGAAAGTAATTTCGCAACCTGCTAATTCATTTCGCACCTGTCCGTTAAATTGCGGTGTAGCCGCCTCATAATAAGCGCTTATCTAGACCGTCGGTGGCGCCACACCTATAGATCAAACTTCGAATAAAACGCCATATCCTGCTTGCCCCTAAGCAAAAAGCATTCCAGATGCTCCGCGCCCTGCGTCCGAGGTTACTCTTCCCGAGGCGCTGCACCTGCGCCGCGTAGTCGCGCCATCCAGCTCCGCTGACCAGTCAGAATATGCCGACATTAGGGCCTGTTAACACTAATGGCCCGAGCGATTAAACTATCGTGCATGGAGATCACGCCAGCACAATTTTCTCTAATCGAACACTGCCTGCCGGCGCAGCGCGGCAATGTCAGCATGACCAACCTGCAAGTGGTCAACGCCATCCTTTACGTTGCCGAGCATGGCTGCAAATGGCGCGGCCTACCCAAGCGCTTTGGCAACT
>NZ_JBEOLS010000073.1:0-23234 GCF_040279205.1 Xanthomonas hortorum | reverse complement strand
GCGTGGGACACGCCGCAAGTACGTCCGTGTAGGCTCTTACGCGGCATCCATGCCGCGTAAGGTCCCACGCCGGTACGCGTGCAAGCGCCTTCGGATGTTGTCGGTGGCTGTAGAAAGAGCGACGGTATTGCCTGCAGATCCGCAGTTGCGAAAGGTGGGAGCGCGGTGTCGTATCCGGGGGCGGGACCATGTGGCGGCATGGATGCCGCCACTGAGTCTCCACGGACGGATTCACGGCGTGTCCCGACACCGGATGCGGCGCCGCGCACAAGCCGAGCCCGCACATGACGCCTGCCAGTTTTACGCGACTGCTTCGTTCACCGAGGGCGCTTGCATGGACGCTATCGATCCGCATGCACGCTGATAGTCCCTTCGCGATACCTGCGCAGAAGCGTGCATCGATCGCTGCGCTGTACGCGTGTTTCAGACGTGTTGCGTCACCCGGCCGGCCATCACTCCACGCTGGACGCTACCAGCCGCTGCCACAGCGCGGCGTTGGCCTCGTTGTCCGGTTCCAAGGTGGCCAGCACGCTCAGCGCATGGTCTTGATGCTCGGCGCCGTGGCGAGCAAGCATGGCCAGCGCGGCGGCCAGCCGGCCGTAACGCAGCGCCATGCCGAGCGAGGTGGCCAGCAGGGTGGTGTCGTGTTCGGGGCGCTGTTCGTCCAGCGCGGTGCTCAGCGAGGCAGGCAGCTCCCAGGCGGTGGCGATGGTCTTGGCCACCGTGGCGGTGTGGCGTTCGACCAGGGCGGCGGCCACTTCCAGGCTGTAGGGCAGCGACGGGCGTTCGGCGTAGGTGTCGCGCAACACACGCAGGATCACCACCGCGCCCAGGCCCTGCAGCAGGCCGGCCAGCTGCGCCGACAAGGTGTCGCCGCTGCGCTCGCGCATGTAGGCGGCCGCAGCGGTGGCGGTGCGCAGGGCGTAATCCCACACCGCCGCCGGCAGGCGCGAGTACAGGCCGCCATCCAAGCTCAGCACTGGCTGCATGACCGCTGCGGCGACGATCTGGCGCACACCCTCGGTCCCGATATGCACCACCGCCCGTTCCAGGCTTTCCAGCGGGCCGCCTTGCGGGCGGTACAGGGCGCTGTTGGCGATGCGCAACAGGTTGGCGGCCAGCGCCGGGTCCTGGGCGATGATCGCGGCGATGCCGCGGCCGGAGGCATCCGGGTCGTTGACCGCACGCATCAGCTGCGGCAACAGCTGCGGGCGGCGCGGCAATAACTGCGGCCGCAGGTCGACGTGTTCGAGTGCGCTGGCCACCGCCGCCAGCACATCGGCCTGCGTTGGATCGACCGGCAGGCTGCCATCGGCCAGCGACGGGTTGGACATCACCGCGGCGTACATGCGCCGCAGCAACGGGCGCATCGGTGGCGGCCCGGACGGCAATGGCTGCGGTGCAGGAGCGGTGTGCGCCTGCGTGTGCGCTGGGGCCTGCTCGTGCACAGGCGCCAGTTCCGGCGTGACCGTTGGCGCGGCTTGCGCACTGGACGCGATAGCCGTGTTGGGCGCGGCAGCTGCGCTGATCGTTTGGGCACGATGGCGCAGCAGCAGCCAGGCGATGACACCGGCGAGTACCAAGCCGGCAAGGAGTCCGGCAGCAAGCAGCAACACAATCACGGGCGTCATGGGAATTTGTCTGAGCAGTGCTGCGACTATCCGCGAAGCCGGTCGCGGCGGCAATGTGGGCGCGAAGAGCTGCCGCAGTGCAGCAGTGCGTTGCGTGTCTTCAGATTGACCGCTGCGCTGCACGTCACGCTAACGCAGTGGGGACCACTATGCGTCACCAGCTGTGCAGCCCTAGAGCATCTAGGCAGCTTAAAGGGTGCAGGCATCCGCAGTTGGACCATCTTTTACGACAGACACCGCGCACTGCGCGGTGTCTTCGTTTGTGTGTGGTGATGGGCGCGCGCGCTGGTTAGCGGGCACCGTCACCGCGGCACAACCGCGCTACAGCGTGCCCTGCTTCCACAGCCGCACGATTTCGGCCGGGGCATGTTCTTCGGGAATGCGCAGCGGCTCGCTGGCACCGTCCCAGGCGATGCTGAAATAGCGTCGGTCGCCGCCACCGGCCTGCGGGCGCGGCAGTGCATGCACCAGGCATTGGTCCAGCAAGGTGCGCAGGTGCAGGCGCTGCGCATCGTCAAGTTCATCCATCACCAGTTGCCGCTCGCGGCGCATGGCCGGGAACGCGGCCACGCCGCCCTCGCGTGCAAGCCGCAGGGTTACGCCCAGATCCACCGGCGGCAACTGTGGACTCATGCCAGCACGCCCACGTCGCGCCAGGCCTGTTGCACGGCGCGTGTCTCCACACTGGTGGCGCCGTAATCGGCGCTGGCGACGCTGACAGTGAGCGCGGCAAAGGTGGCGAAGTCCGCACCCGCAGCCAGTTCGCCACCGGTGAGCGTGCGGTACCAGATGCGGCCGGTTGTCTCCCACGCCGCGCCACCGATCGCCACCGCAGCGCGATAGAACGCGTGATTGGGAATGCCGGAGTTGTAATGCACGCCGCCATCGTCCTCTTGCGTGTTGACGTAGCCGGCCATGGTGGCCGGTTGCGGATCTTTGCCCAGTGCAGGGTCATCGTACGCGGTGCCGGGCGCCTGCATCGAGCGCAGGCCCACACCGTTGATGCCGGGCATCAACAAACCTGCGCCGATGATCCAGTCGGCCTCGCTTGCGCTCTGGCGCAATGTGTACTGCTTGATCAGCACCCCGAACACATCCGAGACCGATTCGTTCAATGCACCCGATTGCCCCTGATAAATCAGGTTGGCGCTGCGCTCGGTGACGCCGTGCGTGAGCTCATGGCCGACGACATCGATGGCGATGGTGAAGCGGTTGAAGACCTCGCCGTCGCCATCGCCGAACACCATCTGCTCGCCATCCCAGAAGGCGTTGTCGTAGCCGCGCTCGTAATGCACGCTGCCGATCAACGGCATGCCCGCGCCATCGATCGAGTTGCGCCCGTACACCGTCTGGAAGAAATCATGTGTGGCACCGAGATAGTCATACGCCTCGGTCACTGCCACATCGTCGGTGGCTGCAGCGCCTTCGTCGCGCACCAGGGTGCCGGGTAATGCGGTGCCGTGTTGCGCATCGTAAATACGCCGCCGCACCGCGTGCGTGGCCGGTGCGGCATCTGCGGCGAGCGCCTCTGCACGTGCGAGCAGGCCACGCGCACGCTGCTGCCGCAGGAACGCGGTGATGTGGCGGGACAGCTGCGCGCAGTGACGTGCATGCTCGGGCGCCGCCTGCGCCACATGGTCCAGCAGATACGGCGGCAGAATGCCGGCACGGCGCGGGGCGACGGACGCAGACATAAGCGGTCTCCACAGTGAGATGCGCTCGCGACTATGCCCAGCCCTGGTTTAGGAAAACGTTAGGCCGGCCCGGATCACACGCCTGTGGCGTGTTGCGATAGGTCTGGCGTTCATTCCAGCTGCGCCAATGCCTGCTGGATCGGCGTCTGCCCGTCGATGAAGCCCACGCTCTTGCCGATGGTGGCCGGCGTTGCCAATGCCGCCGCGATCACCTGCGCCACGTTGCCGCGCGAGACGCCACCGTCGGCATCGCCGCCCGGGTCGCGGGTGATGCGGCCGGTTGGCGCATCCTGGGTCAGCCGACCCGGCCCCAGTACGGTCCAGTCCAGCGTGGTATCGCGCAGATGCGCATCGGCCGCGGCCTTGGCCTGCGCATAGGCGAAGAAGCCATCGTCCGGCCCGATGCCGTGTTCCAGCCCGGCACCGAGATAGGACACCATCACGTAACGGCGTACGCGCGCCTGTTCGGCGGCATGCATCGAACGGATTGCCGCATCGCGATCCACCGCATAGGTGCGCGCCGCATCGCCACCGCCGGCGCCGGCCGACCACACCACCGCATCGTGGGCGGAGAACGCAGTGGCAATCGCATCGGTATCGGCGTGTTCGATGTCGAACAGCAACGGCGTGGCGCCATCGGCAATCACATCGTCGGTGTGCTCGGGATTGCGGAACAACGCAGTCACTTGATGCCCACCGCGCACCAATAGCGGAGTAAGCAAACGCGCGACCTTGCCATGGCCGCCGATCAACACGATACGAGACATCCACCACTCCACCACTGCGCGCCGCAAGGGCGCGGAATGCCAACATCCTCGCCAATGCGGTGCTAAGGCGGTGTTATCGCAGCGGCGATCAGCTTCTTATTCTCAGCGTTTGTCTTCATTGCATCGAACCCACGTCGCCCGCTATGTGCAAGATATCGGCGCAGCCAATACACCGGCTCAGAACGCGCTTGGCGCAATGACCGCATCGATCGCATCTGGGACACTATGCGGCCCCTGTGTGTGCGAGATGCCGATGACCACCTCCCCTGATTTGCGTCCACGCGTTGGATGTGGCGCCTTCATCCGCCGTGCCGATGGCCATCTGCTGCTGGTGCAACGCGGGCGTGCGCCCGAGCAAGGCCATTGGGGCTTGCCAGGTGGCAAGGTGGACTGGATGGAAACCGTCGAAACCGCCGTGGTGCGCGAAGTGCTGGAAGAAACCGGCCTGCATGTGCAGCTGCAACGCGTGCTGTGCATCGTCAGCTACTTCGAGCCGGATCTGACGCCACCGGAGCATTGGGTCGCGCCGGTGTATCTGGCCGCCATCCAAGGCAGCGAACACGCCGTGCGGCGCGAGCCCGAGGCAATCCTCGCTATCGGCTGGTTCGCGCTGGACGCACTGCCATCGCCGCTAACCACCTCCACGGTGCAGGCATTGCAGCATCTGCACGCGCAAGGCCTGCCGGCCTCTACAGACTAAGCGCGGCACGTCATCGCAGCTGTCTGGCGTTATCCTCGCCGGCTGACTGCCTGGGAGGGCAACGCATGGCACACCATTGGTGGACACGAACGGTTGTTTTGCTGCTGATCGGCAGCGTAGGCACTGCATACGCGGCAGCGGCAGAGACGGCACAACCCGCTGCTGCAACCGCACAGGACGGCATCCGGCATGTGAGTGCATTCGCGCTGCCGGTCTCTGAATATCTGAGCCCGGCGGCACGTGCGCATGTGGCTGCAGAAGTCGCGCGCGTCGATCCGTTGGCCAAGGCCGACAACGCCACGCTACTGAAGCAATTGCCCAGCATCCGCGCCGACACCGAACGTTGGGCCGAAGGCGTGATCGCGCAGCTGCGCACACGCTACGCGGTGGAGATCACGCCCGAGACCTGGAACGGCGTGCCGGTGTTGCGGGTGGAGCCACGCACGCGCACACCCGAACAGGCAAAGCGTTTGCTGATCGAGCTGCATGGCGGCGGATTCGTGATGGGTAGCGCTGCCTCGTTCGGCCTGATGGAAGCCATCCCGATCGCGGCGATGACCGGCATGAGCGTGGTTGCGGTGGACTACCGAATGGGCCCGGAGCATCGCTTCCCGGCCGCCAGCGAAGATGTGGCGGCGGTCTATCGCGCCGCGCTCAAGACCTACGCACCGGAGCGTATCGGCATCTTCGGCTGCTCGGCCGGCGGTGTGCTCACCGGTGAGTCGCTGGCATGGTTTGCCAAGGAGCGCCTGCCGATGCCGGCGGCGGCAGGCATGTTCTGCGCCGCTGGCGATGCGCGTTATCGCGGCGATTCGCGTGTGGTGGTCGCTGCGGTGAACGATGCCTTGCTGCCGGACAAGGCCGGGGCGCTGCCGATCATGGAAGACCTGTATTACGGCGAGAACGTGGACTTCCATGACCCGCTGGTGTCGCCGGTGTTCTCCGACGCGGTGCTGCGCCAGTTTCCGCCGACCTTGTTTCTCACCGCCACGCGTGCGGCCGAGTTGAGCGCCACGGCCTATACACATGCGCGCCTGGTGGATCTGGGTCGCGAATCGGACTTGCACGTCTGGGACGGGCTGGGCCACGGTTTCCACCTCACCGAGACACTGCCGGAAAGCCAGCAGGCGTTGCGGGTCACTGCACGCTTCTTCAGCAAGCATCTGGGCCTGCCACTACCGGCATTGGCCGCGCCACACTAACGCCACGCTGACGTCGACTAGGCACCGCGCTTACATCTTCTCGCCTAGCTTGAGACGGACCGGTGCTGCACTTGCAGTGCCGACATTGATCAGGAGAGTCGGATGAGTCTGCAAATTCCTCAGGGTGCATTGGTGGTTGTGGCCGATGGCGGCGAAGCGCGTTGGTTCACCAACACCGGCAACGAATCCAAGGTGGTGCTGCGTCAGCACGCGCGCACCGATGTGCAGAACGTCGATGATGACGGCCCGGCCGGCAAGGCGCCGCAGGATCTGAGCAACGCGGATCTGGACGAAATGACTTTCGCCAAGCAGTTGTCGCATGCCTTGAACGATGGCGCGCTGAAGCACGAATACACGCATCTGGTGTTGGTGGCCGACCCGACCACGCTGGGCCGCGTACGCCCCTTGCTGCACAAGGAAACACAGCAGCGCCTGGTGGGTGATCTGGCCAAAGACCTCACCAATCTGCCGCTGGAAGACATCCAGCGCGCGCTGTCCTGATAGCGGAGCACGCGCGCGATGGGGTTTGTTCGCGAGTACGCCACGCAGGCACCTGAGCGCAGCGAGGTGGATGCACAGGCCGGGCTGCAGGTGCTGGAGTTCGGCACCGATTGGTGCGGTCACTGCATGGCCGCCCAGCCGCTGTTGCAAAAACTGCTGGGTGGTTTCGAGGCGGTGGATTACCGCAAGTTCGAAGATGGAAAAGGGCGGCCGCTTGGCCGCTCTTTCCGCGTGAAGTTATGGCCAACCATCATCCTGCTGCGCGATGGCGAAGAAGTCGCGCGCGCCGTGCGCCCGCAGACGCGCGAGGATCTGCAGCCGTTGTTGGCAGTGCTGGGTGAGCCCGCGCTGTAGAGCGGCTAACAAGACTATTGCGCTCACCGCAAGGTGGGCGCGGCCGTTGCTGTATGCGTTGAAACGCCTTGAAAACACGGCGTTTTCGCAAAGCTGCGCCCTCGCGCCTGCAGCGATCTGCACGCTGTAGTAACATGTGCGGCTGATCAAGCCCCTGGGCACTTGCCCACCCCTTGGTCGTCTGTCCCGCAGCGTCGCTGAGTGTTCGCGGCCGTCCGGGAATGCCTCCGGTGTCATCCCTGCATGTGCGTTTGCCATGCGCGCGCGATGTGCTGTGTCCTGTGCGTTGCCAGGGCGAGTGGGCAGCGATGGCCGCACATGGAGACCAAACATATGCACGACACGCGCGCGATTGCCTCGCACTTCGGTTGGTTCAAGCGCCGCCGCCAACTGCAACTGGACGAAGTCACCGTGGTCGACCGCCCGATGCTGCGCAAGGCCGTAGGTGCGGCCGCACTGGGCAATGCGATGGAGTGGTTCGACTTCGGCGTGTACGGCTATCTGGCGGTGACGCTGGGGCAGGTGTTCTTCCCCGCGAGTAATCCCACCGCGCAGTTGATTGCGACCTTTGCCACGTTCACCGTCGCGTTTTTGGTGCGGCCGATCGGCGGGATGGTGTTCGGACCGCTCGGCGACCGCTATGGGCGGCAGAAAGTGCTGGCGGCCACCATGATCCTGATGGCGCTGGGCACCTTCAGCATCGGCCTGATTCCGTCCCATGCAACCATTGGCGTGTGGGCGCCGGTGTTGCTGCTGTTGGCGCGGCTGCTGCAAGGCTTTTCCACCGGCGGCGAATACGGCGGGGCAGCGACCTTCATCGCCGAATACGCCACCGACCGCAATCGCGGCCTGATGGGCAGCTGGCTGGAATTCGGCACGCTGGGCGGTTACATCGCCGGTGCAGCCACGGTGACCGCATTGCACATGGCCTTGAGCCAGACACAGATGCTCGATTGGGGCTGGCGCATCCCGTTTCTGGTCGCCGGCCCGTTGGGGTTGCTGGGCCTGTACATGCGTATGAAACTGGAAGAAACCCCGGCGTTTCGTGCCTATACCGCGCAATCGGAGCAGCGCGAACGGCAAACCGCAGGGCAGGGCCTGCTCACGCTGCTGCGTCTGCATTGGCCGCAGTTGCTCAAGTGCGTTGGGCTGGTGCTGGTGTTCAACGTCACCGACTACATGCTGCTGACCTACATGCCCAGCTACCTCAGCGTCACCATGGGCTATGCCGAGAGCAAGGGCCTGTTGCTGATCATCCTGGTGATGCTGGTGATGATGCCGCTCAACATCGTCGGCGGCCTGTTCAGCGACAAGCTCGGCCGTCGCCCGATGATCATCGGTGCCTGCATTGCCCTGTTCGTGTTGGCGATCCCGTGCCTGCTGCTGATCGGCAGCGGCCACGACGGGCTGATCTTCGCCGGGTTGATGCTGCTCGGCCTGGCGCTGGTGTGCTTCACCAGTTCGATGCCCTCCACGTTGCCGGCGCTGTTCTACACACCGGTGCGCTACAGCGCGCTGTCGATCGGCTTCAACGTCTCGGTGTCCTTGTTTGGCGGCACCACGCCATTGGTCACTGCCTGGCTGGTGGAGCGCACCGGCGACCCGCTGGTGCCGGCGTACTACCTGATGGGCGCGGCCGCGATCGGGTTAGTGACCATGCTGTTCGTACGCGAAACCGCCGGCTTGCCGTTACGTGGCTCACCGCCGGCCGTGGCCACCGATGCCGAAGCACGCGCGCTGTTGCAGGCCGATAGCCCGGTGACCGTAGATGCGCAGCTGCCACTGCGCCCCGCGCCCTCCATGGGCCAGCCACGCACAGCGTAAGCGGGCTCGGCGCAGCGTGCATGCGCGTGATGCGCACCGGGCTCAGTGCAGATTGGGTGCAAGCATGTCGGCCGAGGGCATGCCTTCGCCGGTTTCCACATAGCGTTTGAGGCTGCTGCCCAGGAAGAAGCGCCAGCCGCGCGCGCAGGCCTCCTTGCACGGCGATTCGCGATAACCGGACTGGACGAACTCCACCTGCGTGCCCTGGCTGGTGGAGTGCAGCTCGAAGCGCATCACGGTGCCTTTCCATGCATCCGAATCGAGCATGTTGGAGTCGTGGCAACGCCAGCACACCAGGCGATGGTCGGCGCCCTCGTCGATGCTCAACTCCACCCGCCAGCCCTGACGGCTCCAGTCCAGCCGCACCCTGCCGTTGCCCAGGCTCACCTCGCGCGTCCACCAGCGGGCCAGCTGCCTTGGCTCGGACAGCGCAGCGGAAACCACTTCCGGCGCGGCGGCAATGACGATGCTGTGGCGGATCTCACGATTCATCGGGTGGGCATTCGCAGCGTAGATCCCGATGATCGCGCATTTTGCAGACCAATTGCAGGATTGTCTTGGCACTGCACAGTTCGCTCGTCTAACGCTCACATGGCGCTAGGTACCATCGGGGCGGACCCCCTAACGACGAAGAACAGGCATGACGACGCTTCCGATACCAGTGATGGACGTTGCCGCGCAACGCGATCTGGCCACGGCGCACGCGCTGTTGGAAAACCCCGGTGTGGCAGCGCAACTTGCCAACGCGCTGGGCGCGCCGATCGAGAGTCTGATCACCAAGCGGCTACCGAAAATGCTGACCCGCAGCATCGATGGGGTCACCCGCCGCGCATTGCAGGTGGCAATGAAATCGGCATTGCTCAGCTTGCGCGGCCAGGCCGATACGCAGCGGCCCGCCTCCACCGCGCGGCACACCATGGTGGTGGCTGTCGCGGGCGGCGCAGGCGGGTTCTTCGGATTGCCCGGTTTATTGGTGGAGTTGCCGGTGACCACCACGGTGATGCTGCGCTCCATCGCCGATATCGCACGCTCTGAAGGCGAATCGCTGCACGATCCGGAAACGGCGCTGGCCTGTCTGGAAGTGCTGGCACATGGCGGACGCAGCGTCAGCGACGATGGCGCCGAATCCGGCTATTTCGCCGTACGCGCGGCCATGGCGCAGCAACTCAGCGCCGCTGCGCATTACGTGGCCGCACATGGTTTCGCCAGCAAGGGCGCGCCGGCGCTGGTGTCGTTGGTGTCGCGCGTTGCGGCCAAGTTCTCGGTCAACGTGGGCGAAAAACTCGCGGTGCAGGCGGTGCCGCTGGTGGGTGCCGTGAGTGGCGCAACGCTCAATACCGTGTTCATGCGCCACTTCCAGGCGATGGCACGCGGGCATTTCATCGTGCGCCGGTTGGAGCGGCGCTTTGGAGAAGAGGCTGTGCGGCGTGCGTATGACGCATTGCCTGCACCGCGCTGAGATCCAGACCGCATCTCATCTGCCGGCCGCGCAACACGCATTGCTCCCAACCACGCACACCGACCATCTCCACTGGTCCTTGCCCGCCCACCGTCGCGGGACCTGACGCGGCATGGATGCCGCGTAAGAGCCTACACGGACGTACTTGCGGCGTGTCCTGCGATGGTGGGCGGGCAAGGGCCCTGCAGCAAACCCGCAGATCAGCCGCTCTACAACCAACGCATCCACGCCGTTCGATTTACCTCTCAAGGCGACCGAGAGCTCGAGCTTCAGCGTCGTTTGGATGTTTCAAAGCCGCGTTGGTCGGCGTTGGTCGAGGGCGCGATGCGCTCACTTGGCTGTGTGCTGATGGGAACCACAACGCCGGCTGCGTCCACCTGGCGGTGGGCGTAGGAGTTTTGTTGGCCGCTCCAGGTCTTGCGTTGATCCTTCGGTCACTCCCGCTGATCTGCGCGTTGATCGCTTGCCAGCAGAGCTTTAGATGCACGATGTCACTGCGACACGTCACAATCACTTTCGCCTATGTCGGACCTCGTCCATGAGCAAACCTTTTTCGCCAGCGTCCGCGCGCAACCGTGACCCGATCCTTGCGGTATTGCAGCGGCACTTTGCCGACCGTCGTCATGTGTTGGAGATCGGTGCAGGCACCGGGCAACACGCAGTGCATTTTGCGGCGGCGATGCCGTGGCTGCGTTGGCAGGCGAGCGATCATCCCGATCATCTGCCGGGCATGACGCAGTGGCTGGACGAGGCTGCATTGCCAAATACGCCGCCACCGATTCCGTTGCAGGCGGTGCTGACGCCGACGCCTGGTCTGGCGCCCGCCCCGCCATTGCCGCCGGTGCAGGCAGGCGAGCCTGCCGGCTATGACGCTGTATATAGCGCCAATACCTTGCACATCATGGGCTGGCCGCAGGTGCAGGCCTTGTTTGCGGGATTGCCTGCGGTGATGGCGCCGGATGCGCTGCTGGTGGTGTATGGACCGTTCAACCGCGATGGACAATTCACCAGCGACAGCAATCGCGCATTCGATGCGATGCTGCGCGAGCGCGATGCTGCCTCGGGGATTCGCGATGCAGAGGCGGTGGATGCATTGGCCGCGCAGGTGGGGTTGCGGTTGGTGGAAGATGTTGCGTTGCCGGCAAATAATGTCTGTCGGGTGTGGCGGCGAGCGTAAGTCGGTTGCTTTTTTGAAAAGCATGCACACCGACATTCCCGACTGGTCCTTGCCCGCCCACCGTCGCGGGACCTTACGCGGCATGGATGCCGCGTAAGAGCTTACAAGGACGTACTTGCAGCGTGTCCCGCGATGGTGGGCGGGCAAGGGCCCTGCAGCCAAACCGCAGATCAGCCGCTCTACACCTGATCCATCCGCTCGGTACAACCACGACAGGGCACTCAAAATTTCGAGTCGTTAAAGAGCGGCATCGTACCCATGCGCTGATGCGGGTTGGCGCGGCAGCAACTCAGCGCCTGCGTCGTTCCAGCCACCACAGGGCTGTGGCCAGCAAGAGCCAGGCCAGTAGCCACGGCCACCGGGGGCCGGGTTGGGCTATTGGCGTGCTGAGGGTCGCGTTTGTGTTGGTTGCTGTGGCGGCCATCGCAAGGGTGGCGTCGCGGGTTTGCTGGGTATGCACGGTGGGGGCGTCGGCGGGCGCGCGGACGTAAAGCCAGCGTTGGTCTTTGCCGGTTTGCAGGCGATGCCAGCCTGCGCTTGTGGGCCAGTAGGCGGCGCAGGTTTGGGCGCTGCTGGTGGGGTCGATCAGTAACGGTTGGGCTGGACCGGTGGGGCCGGTGACATGTGCGTCTGCAGCGAGACCGCACAGTGACATGCGTTGTTGCGACCAGCCTTCTTGCACCGGGGCGGGTGCGCTGCCGCCCGCGCGGGCGACGGCGCTGAACAGCTGCGCCCACAGCGCGGCATGCAGGTCGCTGCGGCCGGCCAATACCAACGCGAAGCTGTCTTCGATCAGGGCGATGCCGATGCGGCCGCGGCCTTGTGCGTGCCACCAGCCCAGCGCGCTGCCGTCGTCGGCGCGTGCTGCGATCACTGCCTCGGCATCTTGCGGTTGCAGATCGCGGCGTTGCAGCGGTGGAAGTGCGGCAGTGTCGGCAGGGGCTGCCGCTGGATCGATGGACGGTGCGGCCGATGACAGCGATCGCGGGGCGGCGATTGCAGCGCTGGTCGTTCCGCCGGTTGTCGCAAAGCCGAGCGCGTTGAGTGCTGCGCGGGTGCCGGCATCCAGTGGTCCGTCGGTGCGTACCAGCACGCCCAGGCCGCGGTCGATCGCGGCACGCACGCTCTGACGTTGCGTGCTGCCCAGCGTGGCCAGGCGGCGTTGGTCGATGACCAGCAGGTCGAGTGTGTCCAGGCTGGTGGCGTCCAGTGCGGCGCTCTCGCCCAGTTGCACGCCGGGGCCGACCGCGATCTGGCTGCGCACGTCCAGCCCGGCATCTCTGGCCCAGCGGCGCAGGTATTTCAGTTCCGGCTGCGGCGCGCCGGCCAGCAACAGCACACGCGCGGGCGGCACTGCGGTGATCAGCACCGGCACCTGCACGCGGCTGCGTTCGGCGCCTGCGGCATCGCGCAGGCGCAGCGCGAACACCACCTGCCCTGCTGCGCGCGCCAGGCCACGCAGATGCACCTGGCCGGTTGCGTTGGCTACGGCGGTGTCGACCACCTGGCCGGCGGGGTCGAGTAGCTCCACCCGTGCTGCCGGCAGGCCCTGGACGCGGGCGCTGATGGCGAAGGTTTCGCCGGGGGCGACCGGTGGCGGTGTCGAGACGGCGACCAAACCTTGCGGTGCCGGGTTCAGCGCCAGTCGCAGCGGTACGCCAAGTGCATCGCGGTCGCGTGCCGGCAGGCCGGTGCCATGCACGACCACTGCGGTGGTGCCGGGCGCGCGGCGCAGGGCGGTGGCCAGATCCGGCACGCGTGCCACGCCGGGCAGCACGGGTGCTTCGGGCAAGGCGATCCATTGCGCGGCATTCGGGCCGAGCTGAGCTGCCGTGGTGCCTGCGGTGGCGACGTGCAGCTCGCTCGTGCTGCCAGCGCGCGGCGGCGGCAGCAGCACCGGGTACAGCAGACCCGCGAGTAACGGTTGGGCGGCGAGCAATAGCCATAGTCGGACGCGCGAATGTGGTTGCCGAGCGTGCGCGCGTAACAGCCGGAACCAGCCGACGACGACCAGTACGAATAGTGCAGAAACAACCAGCCAGGGCAGTGACAGCGTCATGGCTGCGGCTCCCGGCGCAGTGCATCCAGATAGCGTTGGCCGCGCGCGTCCGGTGTGGCGCGTCGATGGACGGGCGCGGGCGGTGCGATAAGGGTGCGCCAGACCTGGGTACGCAATTGGGCGCGGCAATTGGAGCAGTCCGGTTCGGCGCGCAGGGTTTCCACCGCGGCGGCCAGGCTCAGTGGATCGTGCAGGCGGTCTTGCTGGTGCTGCAGCCACTGCGCGTAGCGGGCCAGGGTGGCGTTGGGCACCGGCGTCTGTTCGCCCAGCGCATCCCATAGCTGCAGCGCGGACGGGTCGGGATCCGGGCGGGTGTCCAGCCCGGCGGCACGATCGCCCAGGCCGGCGCGGTCGCCGCTCAGGCGCCGGCTGGGGTCGATCGGCGGCAGCTGGGTGCCGACCCGCGCCAGGTAGATGCGCTCGGCTTGCTGCACCTGCTTGATGAAGCCCAGCGCCTTGTTGGCGTAAGGCAGCGCGCGCCCGGGCTGGCCCTGGCGCAGCGCGCCCTCGGACTGCCACATCTGGTCCAGCGCGGCGCGCAGCAGCGCGCGCGTCTGCGGGTCGAGCAAGGTGGCGGCTTCGGCGTGGTCGTGGGTATGCCCGAATTCGGAGAGCACATCCTGCGCCTGGCCGAAGCTGCTGCGCTCGGGCCGGCCGTTGCTGTTGCCATGGTCATGGTCATGGTCGTGATCATCCAGCGCGGCGGCGCCAGGTTCGGATGCGGCGTCGTGCTTGTGGTCGTCGTGCCCGTGTTCGTCCTGGGCGGGCGCCTGCGCCGCTGTCGCAGGCGTTGCCGGTGCATCCGCAGTGGGCATGTCGGCGGTGGGCAGATCGTCGGCCGGTGCGTCGCTGGTGGGCGGGTCGTCGGCGGTCGGCGGGCCCTTGGGTGCGCCTTCGCTTTCTTCGCCGAGGAACTGGCCGTAGCGCAGCCGCAACAGGCGCTGGTCCACGCCGATGGCGTCGGACCGCTTGAGATAGGCATCCGGGTCCAGGCGCGGCTTTTCCTTCAGCAGCGCTTCGGCGTCGATGATGATCTGGCGCTGGCTGCGGAAGTAGGCCGGCAAGGTCTGTTTGACGCTGGCTTCCAGGCCGGCGGCCATGGTCTGTTCGGGCGGCGGCCAGCGCAGGATCACGCTGGCGCTGCGGCCTTCCTGCGGCCCGGGTTGGCGGGTGTCGTGGACGATCAATTGAGCGATCAGGTCGTCGCCGGTCGCCATGCCCAGGGCCTGCGGCTGCAGCGTGGTGGAGAAGCTGCGTTGCCTGGCCGGGCCGCTGCCGGTGAGGGTGCGGCGCTGGGTCTTGAAGGTAATGTTCTCGCCGCTGCCCTGGGCCAGGGTCAGGCGCAGCTCGGCGGTGGCGGCCACCGCGTAGTCGTCGCTGGCTTCGAAGCGCAGCGTCCAGCCGGCATTGGTGGGCGTCCACAGCACCAGGCTCTGTTCGGGCGCGAGCACGCGCACCTGCGGCGGGCGATCCGGCAGTACGTAGAGCCGATGCAGCTGGCGGTCTGCCGGCGCACCGTCGATGAGGATGCGGTACAGGCTGGCGCGCTCGGCGATCCACTGGCCTTGCCACTGATCGCTGCTGCCTTGCCGGGCCAGCGCGATGAGGCGGCCGTCGGTGAGCCGCAGCGCCACGCTGCGCGGGGCGGGGCTGACCTGCAGCTGCCACTCCAGCCGGGTGCCGGTTGGCACGCGCGCATCCAGGCCGGGCAGGCGTGCGGACGGCAGGCCGGTGTAAGCGGGCGGGGTGCTGTGTAGTCGGGAATGACGCAGCGTGGGAGCGCCGTTGCCGGCACGGGCGGCAGCGACGCGGTCGTTGCTTGGCGCGGGCTGGGTGGCGCGGTGCGGCCACAGCAGCAGTGCGGCGCAGGCCAGCAGGCCGAGCAGGCTCCACGGCCAGGCACTCCGCCACGGCCAGGCTGGGCGTAGATCGCGCGGGGTGCTGTGCAGGCGATGTTCCAGACGCTGCCGTTGCAGGGCCTGCAAGGGGCCGAGCTGGGCGGTCGAGGCGAACAGCAGGTCGCTGCTGTCTTCCAGATCCGCTTCGCGGTCCAGCCGGCGGATCAGCCAGGTCTGGTCCAGCCGGCGTGCCGCCAGCATCGCCACGCCGGCCAGTGCCAACACACCCGCAATGAGCAACGGCACGATCGCCACATGCGCGCCGGTGCGCCAGGCCAGCACCGACGGGAGGACGGCCAGCGGTAGCCCGAACAGCAGCACGCCTGCGGCCTGCCGCCGTCGCGCGGCCTGCCATGCGTGGTGCAGCGCCGGCGTGCTCATGCCGCGTTGCTCCGGCGTGGCGAGGTGGCCAGCCAGCGTTCGGCCGCGAACAGCAGCAGCACCAGACCGATCAGCCATGGCGTCAGCGGCCACGGTGCGGTGGTCAGGCGGATGGCCGCAGGGCCACGCTGTGGTTGTTGGGTCTGTGCCAGCGCACGCTGTGGTGCGGGCGTCGATTGCAAGGCGTCGTGCAGACGGGTGGAGAAATCGGCATCCAGCAAGGCGGGCATGTGCTGCGGCTGCAGCGGCGCGGCCCAGCGCAACAAACGTCCGCGCCCGAACGCGATGGCATCGATCAGCGGCGCGCCGTGCGCGTCTTGCAGCAGTGGCTGCAGCGGGCCTGCAAGTGCGGGCGGGGCCGGCGTTTGCGCAGCGATCAGCAGTTGCCCACCGGCCGCGACCCAGGCAATGACCGGCGCCGGCGGTGGACGCTGCGACAGCCATGCCACCACCGTACCGGGTGCCCAGCGCGCAGGCACTGCGGTGTTGGGCGCGCTGACTGGTAACGCGCCAGGCAATGCCCAGGCAGCATGGACGGCGCGCAGATAGCGCAGCGCCGGGTCGGCGGGGGCGTCGGCGATCGCCTGCATCCGCAGCGGTGCGACAGCTGCGGCAGGGGCGAGCGGCGATTGGCCGGGCAGCACCTGCCATTGCACGTTGCGCGACAGCTGCAGGCGCTGCGCATCCAGCGGCCCCCAGTGGCTCGGCACGATCACGCTGAGTGCGGTGTCCGGCGGCAGGCTGGCATCGAGTTCGCGCAGCAGGCTGCTGACCGCTTGCGTGGTGCCGGCGGTCGCGGTGTATGGGTTGGTCGCATCGGCATCGATCGGCGGGAAGCCCGGCGCCAGCCATACCCACTGCGCGTTCGCTGCGTGGCTGAGCGTGCGCGCCGCGGCCACATCCACGCCAGGACTCACTGCAATCCGCGGGCGCGCATCCTGATGGTCGCGCAAGGCCGGCTCGGCCAGCAGCAACGCCAATGCCGCGAGCAACAGCAGGCGCACCAGCAGCAGCGGCCATTCGTCGAAGCGCACACGATGCCGTGGGCGCGGCAGCGCACGCAGCCAGCGCAGTGCGGCGAAGTCGGTGGGCCGGTGTTCGCTGCGGCGTGCCAGGTGGATCAGCAGCGGCAGCAGCAGTGCGGCCAACGCGGCCAGGCCGGCGGGGAAGAGCAGGAGCAGGTTCACGGCCGCGCCACCTCAGCGGCGTGCGCGATGAGGTGCAATGACGGTACCTCGCTGAGGCAGGCGTATTGGCTCATCGCCGCGCACCCTGTCCAAACAAATCGCGCAATGCCGCGTCGGGTGGTGCATCCAGATAATGCAGCGCATGCGCAATGCCGGCGGCCTGCCAGCGCGCCTGCCGCGCGCGCTGTGCATCGCCGAAACGCTGCAAATATGCGGCGCGCATCGCGGCGCCATCGCCGAGCAATTCTTCGCCGGTTTCCGGATCGCGGAAGCGGTGCCCGCCGCTGAAAGTGAAATCGCGTTCGTCGCAGGTCAGCACTTGCAGCTGGATCACTTCGCGGCGTGCGGCGGCAAGTTTTTCCAGCGCGCCGACCAATTCTTCATCGAAGCCATCGCCGATCGACAGCACCAGCGCATGTGCGGCGATGCGTTCCCACAGCGGGCGCAGCACGTCCATGTCGGGCCAACGCCCGCCGGCGCGCAGACGCTGCAAGGCCAGCCAGAGGCGGTCGCGTTGGCGCGGCCCGCCGCCTGCCGGCACCGCCACCAGGCCATCGCCATGCACGGCGAACAGACCGACCTGATCGCCCTGGCGCAGCGCCACTTCGGCAGCGCATGCGGCCAAGGTCGCCATCGCCTGCAAGCGCGTGTAGGCAGGGTGCGCCTGATCGGCCTGGCCAGCGGAGGCGGTGGCATCGAGCAACAGCCACAGCGTGAGTGGGCTTTCGCGCTCTGCTTCGCGCACGAAAAAACGGTCTGAACGTGCGTAGAGTTTCCAGTCGATCTGGCGCAAGGCATCGCCGGGTTCGTAGGCGCGGTATTGCGAAAATTCCAGCCCGGCACCACGGTTGCGGCTGGCGTGCTGGCCGATGCCGTGCGCGCCCTGCGCGTGGCGCGCATGCAGCTGCAAACCGCGCAAGCGGCTGCGCAGCTCGGCAGGAATCAACGCCGGCAATTCCACGCTCACGCCGCTACGTGCCTCACGCCGGGAACGGCACGGCGCGCAGCAGCGCGGCGACCACATCGTCGGCGCTGCGTTGTTCGGCCTCGGCCGCAAACGACAGCAGCAGGCGGTGGCGCATCACTGGCGCTGCGAGCGCAATGACATCGTCGCGGGTGGCGGCAAAGCGGCCGTGCAGTAACGCTCGTGCCTTGGACGCGAGCACCAGCGATTGCCCGGCGCGCGGGCCGGCGCCCCATCGGATCCATTGACGCACCTCGTCGCTGGCCTGCGGGCCGGGCCGGCTGGCGCGCACAAGGCGATTGATCCAGGTCAGCAGATCCGCGCCGACATGCACCTGCCGCACCTGTTGCTGCAGCGCCAGCACGCTGTCCGCGTCCATCACCACCGGCACCTGCGCAGTTGCGGTGCCGGTGGTCTGGGTGAGGATGTCGCGCTCTTCCTGCTCGCTGGGGTAATCGACGCGCACATGCAGCAGGAAGCGGTCCAGCTGCGCTTCCGGCAGCGGATAGGTGCCGGCCTGTTCGATCGGGTTCTGCGTGGCCAGCACGAAGAACGGCGCTGGCAGCGCATAGGTGGTGCCGGCATAACTGACGGTGCGCTCGCTCATCGCTTCCAGCAATGCGGCCTGGGTCTTGGGCGGGGTGCGATTGAGCTCGTCGGCCAGCAGCAGGTTGGTAAAGATCGGCCCTTGTTGAAAGCGGAAATGCCGATGCCCGGTGCCGTGATCTTCTTCCAGCAACTCGGTGCCGAGGATATCGCTGGGCATCAGATCGGGGGTGAACTGCACGCGGCGGAACTGCAGCTCCAGCGCTTGCCCGAGCGAGCGCACCAGCAGCGTCTTGCCCAGCCCGGGGGCGCCTTCCAGCAGGCAGTGGCCGCCGGCGAGCAGGCCGATCAGCAGTTGCTCCACCACCGCGTCCTGGCCCACCACCGCCTGGGCCAGGGCCGCGCGCAGCGCGCCGAGTTGGGAGAGCTGGTTGGCGAGAATGTCGTCGTTGGGGGAAGTCATGGGGAAAGTCTCGTTATGTGACTGCTGGCGTAGGAGCGCGCTTGCGCGCGAGGCTTCACCGGGAAATCTTCATCGCGCGCCAGCGCGCTCCTACACGGCGATCAATTGGTCAGCGCATACATCACGATGTTGACGCCGAACCTGGTGTTGTCTTCGGCCAGAAACCGCTTGTTGCGCCAGTCGTAATCCCATTCGCAGCCGTAATCCTTGTTGCTGTACAACACGCCGAGCCGGCCATCGATGCTGATGCCCTTGAGATAGTCGTGCACCAGATCGTCGCCCCAGCCGTTGAGCTCGAAGCTGGTAGCCGGCGGGCCATCGGGGAACTTGAAGAACGCGTTGTAGAGGCGATGACTCTTGGGCAACTTCTGCAGCGCGGTCTTGCCGAAGATCGATGCCATCTGCGCCTCGAACGAGGTGGCGAACAGGCCATCAATATCGTGATTGCAATCGTCCACGAACACGAAGCCGCCATTGCGCACATAGCGCTCGAAGTTGCGCCGCTCGGCCGGGTTGAATTCCACCAGCTTGTGCCCGGCCAGATAGCAGAACGGTGCCTGCAACATGCGCGGATCGGCCAGATCCAGCACGTGCTCCTGCGGGTCCACGCGCAGCTGGGTGTAGTCGATCAGCGAGGTGATCAGGTTGGACGGCATGCGCGCATCCACATCCCAATCGCCGGAGTCGTAACGCAGCCGGGTGAACCAGAAATCGTAGTTGCCCACCGCGCGTGCACGCAGCGGTAGCGCCAGGGTGGCGGCGCTACCGAGCAGCAGGCTGAGGAAGTGGCGCCGCGAAGTGGGAGCCGGGAGACCGGGAACGGGAGCCGCAAGCGCAGGCGCCTGCAAGGTATCAGTCTGCAAAGAGCGGCTTCTGCTCTCCAATTCCCGAATACCCACTCCCGAATCCCGGCTCCGACTCACACCGCATCCGACAACGAGGTAAACGTAAAGTCGCGCAGCCGCATCGGCGGGATCATCATCACGAAGCTGGATTCGTCACCGGCCACCCGCACCGGCTTGCCCAACTCGTCGATGTTGTTGAGCATGATCACCGGCGATTCATTGAAGCGGAAATTCTTCACCGGGTACTTGATCTGCCCGTTCTCGATGTAGAAGGTGCCGTCGCGGGTCAGGCCGGTGAGCAGCACGGTCTGCGGGTCGACCATGCGGATGTACCAGGTGCGCGTGACCAGGATGCCCTTCTCGGTGCCGCGCACCAGCTCGGCGATGTTCTTGTCGCCGCCGGCCATCAGCAGATTGCCCGGCTCGCCGATCGCGCGCTTGCCGTTCTTCTGCGCCCAGTAGCGCGAATACTGCAGGTTGGCGATCTTGCCGTTTTCCACGATCGACATTTTCTCGCGCGGCAGGCCCTCTTCGTCCCACGGCAACACTGCGGCACGCGCATCCCACGGGTCGGCGGTGATGTTCACGCGCGGGTCGTAGACCTGCTCGCCAAGCTTGTTGCCGCCGCCCTTCTTGGACAGGAAGCTGCGGCCTTCATCGGCGCGGCGCGCGTCGAAGAAATTCATCATGAACGAGATCAACCCCGCAGCGGCGGCCGGCTCCAGAATCACCGTGTACTTGCCCGGTTCCAGCGCCTTGGCCTCGGCCGAATCGCTGGCCTTGCGCATGGCGATGCGGATGTCCTGCTCGGCCTTGAAGTCGGCGGCATCCTTCAAGTTGCGCCCCACCCACCCCGAGCCGCGGCCGTCTTCGGTACGCACAGTGCAGGTGTAGTCGAAACGCGCGCCACGTTGATAGCCGAAATTGCCCTTGCTGTTGGCGAATGCGGTGAAGCTTTGGCCGTCCTCAAGAAAGCCGGCAGCGATCAGCCCTTTGCCCTTGCACGGGGCGATCGAATCGGCGGCAACCTGCGCGCGAAACGCCGGGTCGATGGCGGCTGTGGAGTCGCTGAAGGTCGGGCTGGGTTTGTAGGTCTGCTTGTCCACCGCCGGCATGAACTCCGGGTTTTCCGGCGCCAGCCGGGCCAGATCTTCGGCACGCCGCACCACGCGTTCCAGCGCGGCGTCGTCGAACTCGTTGATGGTGGCGATGCCCACGCGCTTGCCGAACGCCACCTGCACCTGCAGGTCGGTGTTGTCGACGATGCCGCTGGTGGACACGTTGTTGAGCGCGAAACGGATATTGCCGTCGATCGCGCCGGTGAGCGTGGCGGTGCACTCATCGGCCTTGGACAGTTTGATGACCTTGTCCAGAATGGCCTTGGCCTGCGCTTCGGTAAGGATGCTCATATGGGTTTCTCCTGATCAGCCGAGCGAGCGGGCGGTGTTGATGACGTTGATGCCGTCGAAACGGGCGGTGGACGAGCCGTGCGAGACCGCCGAGGACTGGCTGGGCTGGCCTTTGCCGTCGAAGAACGAGCCACCCATGCGGTAATCGCGTTGATCGGCCACGGCGCTGCAGGCATTCCAGAATTCCGGCGTGCGGATCTGGTAGGCCACATCCTCGAGCATGCGGGTGATCGCACCGTTCTTGATTTCGTAAAAGAGCTGGCCGCCGAACTGCGCGTTGTAGCGCTGCTGGTCGATGGAGAACGAGCCGTCGCCGATGATGTAGATGCCGTTTTCCACGTTCTTGATCAAATCGCTCACGCTCAGCGGCGTCTTGCCGGCGGCCAGCGACACATTGGCCATGCGCTGGAACTGAACGCTCGACCACGAGTCGGCGTAGCAGCAGCCATCGGAGGCGGTCTTGCCAAGGATATGCGCTTGATCGCGGATGGCCTGGTAGTCCACCAGCTTGCCGTCGCGGATCAGATCCCACTGCTTGGTCTTGACGCCTTCATCGTCGTAGCCCACCGCGCCCAGGCTGCCCGGCTGGATCTTGTCGGCCAGGATATGCACCTTGTCGCTGCCGTACTGGAAGCCGGCCTTGAGCTTGTCGAGCGTGGCGAAGCTGGTGCCGGCGAAATTGGCTTCGTAGCCGAGCACGCGGTCCAGTTCCAGCGGGTGGCCGACCGATTCGTGGATGGTGAGCCAGGTGTGCGAGGGGTCCAGCACCAGGTCGTATTTGCCCGGTTTCACCGACGGCGCCTTGAGCTTTTCCTGCGCCTGTTTGGCCGCAGCAATCGCGTCTTCTTTCATGTCGTAGGACAGGCCGTAATTGACCACGCCGTTGGGCGAGACGAACTTGCCCGATGCTGCGCCATCCAGATATTCGTAGCCCAGGCCCATCGGTGCGGAGAGTCCGTCGCGGGTGCGGAACTTGCCGCTGGCCTTGTCGATGGCAGTCACGCTCATCGGTGCCCAGATGCGGTGCACGTCCTGGTCGATGTAGGAACCATCGGTGCTGGCGAAGTACTTCTGCTCGTTGACCACGAACAGCATCGAGTTGACGAAGTTGGCGCCGGCCGCGGTGGCGGCGGCGTTGACGCCGAGCAGCAGGTCGACCTTGTCCTTGATCGGCACTTCCATCGCGTTCTTCTTGATCGGCGTCTTCCAGCTCACCTCGCCCACGCCGGGCGTTGGCGCCAGTTGCACCGGGGTGCCCTGCACCTTGGCATTGGCCTTGGCGATCGCGGCGGCCTGCGCGGCCGCCTTGGCCACGCCCTGTTCGGTGAGATCGTTGGTGGCGGCAAAGCCCCAGGCGCCAGCTACGAGGACGCGGATGCCTGCACCGATGGATTCGGTGTTGACCACGTTCTGCACCTTGTCCTCGCGGGTGATGACGAACTGGCGCAGATAACGGCCGATGCGCACATCGCAGTAGCTCGCTCCGGCCTGACGGGCTGCGTTGAGGCCGGCATCGGCCAGGCGCTTCTTGCGGCCCACATCCAGTTGCGTCAACAACTGCTCGGCGGCAATGACCTTGCCGAAGTAGGCGGGCACGATCAGCCCGCCCATGGTTAGCCCGGTCAGAGCCAGGAAATCACGTCGTTGCACGGGCAACTCCCCAATAGTCCCGCGCGGCGCGCAGGTAGTCTGGTGACGCACAGATGGGTATCTGCACGGTATCGCCGATTCTTGCCGGGCAATGAACGCTGCGTCAAATGACTTTCGGCATGGGTGTGGGTAAATGCTGTGCCCGCATAGATTGAGTGGCACCACATGCATGCATGTTTGGCGAGCGCGGCCGACAGCGTGCGATGGATGCATTTGCGCGGCAGCACGTAGCGGATGCCATGCATGCTTGCCTTATCGACGATTATGCGATGCGCTATCAGCACACATCACGCCATCATGCGCAGTATTTGTTTCACAGGTTCAGAGCGGCTGACAAACGAACTAAGGAGATGATCTGCGCGCTGGCTGCAGGGCCCTTGCCCGCCCACCGTCGCAGGACACGCCGCAAGTACGTCCGTGTAGCAACTGTGTTGATCAGGGCCTCAACCCGCGACCTTTGAGCGGTTTCCTTCAGGCGCGTTCATCGGTAGGTGCCGGCCGCTGGCCGGCACGCTTTTTTGCG
>NZ_JBEOLS010000072.1:0-23908 GCF_040279205.1 Xanthomonas hortorum | reverse complement strand
AGTTGCCAAAGCGCTTGGGTAGGCCGCGCCATTTGCAGCCATGCTCGGCAACGTAAAGGATGGCGTTGACCACTTGCAGGTTGGTCATGCTGACATTGCCGCGCTGCGCCGGCAGGCAGTGTTCGATTAGAGAAAATTGTGCTGGCGTGATCTCCATGCACGATAGTTTAATCGCTCGGGCCATTAGTGTTAACAGGCCCTAGAGCGGCTGATCTGCGGCTTGGCTGCAGGGCCCTTGCCCGCCCACCATCGCGGGACACGCTGCAAGTACGTCCTTGTAGGCTCTTACGCGGCATCCAGGCCGCGTAAGGTCCCGCGACGGTGGGCGGGCAAGGACCAGTCGAGATGGTCGGTGTGCATGGTGCAAGCAATGTCTTACGTGGGTTGCTTAGATAACGGCACGCCTGATTCATCTTCTCAATGCAAGCCGAGCGATGGACAAGCTTTAAGAAAGCAACCGACAAACTCTCTGGTGCGGTGTCCTTGCCGATTGCGGGACCGTGTGGCGGCATGGATGCCGCCACCGAGCCCCCAGGGACGGGTTCACGGCGTGTCCCGCGAGCGGTGAGGGCACCGCGCCCTCGACCGACTCAGCGTTCGGCCTGACTTCTGACTGCATCCACCAAGATGCGGCCGGCAAAACCACTGCGCTCACTGACAGGCGCTCGCTCGCTAGGTTTTGTCAGCCGCTCTTAGCTGCATCAGCTCACAACAGGCACCGGCGCATCCGCTTCGATCACTTGCTCGCGCTTGAGTTCTTCCCACACAGCCGCCGGAATCGCCACGCGCATCGAGGCCGCATTCGCATGCGCCTGCTCGGCCGTACGCGCGCCGGGAATCACCGCCGAGACCACTTGCGGTGCGGCGGCAAACTGCAGCGAAACGGTGCGCAGATCCACGCCGTGGCGGTCGCAGATGGCCAGCGCTTTCTGTCGCATGGCCGGCGCCCATTCCGGCACGCTGCCGTCGTAGAGATAACGCTCGCGCCCGGCCAGATAACCCGCCAACAGCGGCGCGCCAACGACGACTGAGGCGCCATGCTTGGCAATCTTCGGGAAGGTGTCGTGCAGTGCACGCGCGTGATCGAGCAGCGAGTACTGGCAGGCCAGCAGGAAGATGTCGGGGTCGGCTTCTTCGATCGCACGCAAGGCCGGTTCCGGACGATTGACGCCAAAACCCCAGGCCTTGATCAAGCCTTCCTTGCGCATCTTGGTCAGCTCGGGCATGGCACCTTTCACCGCTTCGGCAAAGCGCTGTTCCCATGGCATACCGAGGTCTTTTTCGTTCTCCGGCGACAGATCGTGGATGTAGGCGATATCGATCTGCGACACACCCAGGCGCTGCAGGCTGTCTTCGATGGAGCGGCGCACGCCGGAGGCGCTGTAGTCGTAGCGATAGTCGAAGGGCGAGGGCTGCTGCCACATCGTCTTGGGCGGTTTGTCGGTCGCGGTGAGCAGGCGCCCGACCTTGGTCGACAGCACGTATTCGTCTGCGGCGTGATTGTGCAGATGATGACCGGTGCGACGCTCCGACAATCCCAACCCGTACCACGGCGAGGTATCGAAATAGCGCACGCCCGACTCCCACACCGCCGCCAGGGTCGCTTCGCTCTGCGCATCGCTGGTGGCTGCAAAGCCATTGCCGATCGCCACGCCACCAAAGCCTAGACGGCTCGCAGGGCGATACCGCGCACCCTTGGTCGCTGCGTTGGCGGGCAGCTTCGATGCGGTGGTTTTGCCGCGCGTCGGCATCACGCTACCGGGCGCGGAGGACTGTGCCAACAACGGCGCAGCGGCCAACGCAGCGGTGCCGGCAGCGGCGGCGGAGAGGAATTGGCGACGTGTATTCATGAGGACTCCTTGCGACGACTTGAGGCACTAGGGTGGCCCCGCATGCGTGCAGACAGGGTCAGCGCGTGGGTTTCAAGCGGGCACAAGCGTTCAACAGATAACCCGGGTGCATGCCTATATGCCGCGTAAGGTCGGCGAACTCATGCGTTGCCGATAGCCTCCGTTCTTAACGTCAGTACATTCTGGATCGAGCGTATTGAAGTCAGATGCACGCCGTCGCACCGCGTCACCTGGATCGTGGCTCGCTTGTTGCAGTCATCCGTCCTGGATCAACGCAGCTGTAGCAATTGCAGTTCCGCACGTGGCGGGCCATCGCCCAACCACAACGCTCCCACACTGATCGGCAAGCTGAAACGACGTGGGCCGGCACTGCCCGGATTGACGTACAGCACGCCGTCGCGCATGTGCACCGCTGGCTTGTGCGAATGACCGCTGACGATCACATCTGCAGCGACCTCGGGCCCAAGCGTTTTCAGATCGTGCAACACATGGATGCTTACGCCTGCGATCAGCAAATCCAGCGTCTCGGGTAGCTTGGCTGCCCATGGCGTGTTGTCGATGTTTCCGGCGATCACGTGCAACGGCGCCAGCGCCTGTAGCGCGGTGAGAATCTCCGGCTTGCCCACATCGCCGGCGTGAATGATGGCCGCGCAGCCCTGCAACGCGGCGACCGCCTCCGGCCGCAGCAGGCCGTGCGTGTCGGAGATCAGGCCAATGCGCAGTGGTGTGGACATTTCAACGCACCCAAACAAACGTCAGCAGCGACAAGAGGCCAAGAATCGTACGTGACATGCATGTCGTCACACGTGAGTTGAGCTCAACCGGGCCCAGGTCTTGGGTCCGCAACGCGCGCATTGTGCAGGCAGCGCTGCAATGCACTACAGCGCGCAGGCACAGCGACCGCTCACGGAGCGGCGCGGTCTCCCCACGCCCAGACGCTGTTTGGATCGCCCTGCACTCCGCGCCGTTTGCTCGCGCGTGCCAGCTGCCAGTACGTCCATGCCAAGGCCAGCGCAATCAGGTCAACGCTGAGCACCGTTGCGTCCTGCCACGGCAGCACCACACCGCGCGCGGAAAAACAGCTGGCTACCGGAATCAACGCCGTCAGTACCGCGCACGCCAGCAACACCTCGTAGGCGCCGCGTGCAGTGGGACGCAGCAAGGCCCATATCAGCATGAGCGCGAAGACTGCGTAGTAGACATAACGCTCCTGTCCCTGTGGCAGAAACCGCGCCGCGATAAACAACGCCGAGATGCCGGCGACGCTGCCCAGGCAGATGCCGACGGTGAGGCGCGCCATGGCGTGCGTGCGCCGCGGTTGCTCGACCAGGCGACGCTTGCGGCGTGCCTCGATCCACAACAGGTTGCCGCTGTAGAACAGGAACGCACCGCCCAGCCCCAGCAGGAAGTACAACCACTGCACCGGCGCATGCCCAAAATTGCCGAAATGCAGCCCCTGCAACCCGCGCAGTGCAGCGGTGCCGGCCGACATCGTCTTGGGTTCGAGCACCCGCAAGACATTGCCGGTTGCCGCTTCCAGTGCCACGCCGCCGAGCGTGTTGAGCCGGCGCTGATCGTGGTGGCCATAGACTTCCGCACGCGCATTGGCATCGCCGGCATCGTGAAACCCGATGCTTTCCGGCACAAACCCCGGGCTGGCTGCACGCGCCTTGTCCAGCAACACCGCGACCGGCAGTAACGGGGCAGCACGCTTGGCCGGTGCCACATGCGGGGTGAGCTCGAACTCCGGCTCCAGGATCTGCATCAACTTGCCGTCGAACACCAGAAACTGAAACGGCGCCAGCAACAGCACGCCCAGGCACAACACCGCACCGGACCAGGCGAAGATCACATGGAACGGCAGCGACAACATGCCGACCACGTTGTGCGCGTCCTGCCACAGGCGCTTGAGGTTGTGGCCCAGCCGCAGCGCGAACAGATCCTTGAAGAACACCGGCGCGTACAGCACTACCCCGCTGACCAGGGCCAGCCCGTACAGCACGCTGACCACGCCGAACAGATACGTGCCGAACACGCGCGGCAGTCCGGCGGTGAAATGCAGGTCGTAGAGAAAATCGGCAAAGCCCACGCGCTGCGGCAACTCCTGCAGCGTGCCATCGGCGGCGTGTTGGTATTGGCGCATGCCGCCACTGGCATCGGCCTGCGCGCCATACCAATACAGCCGTGGAATCGGCCCGTGTTCGCCGGGCAGCAGCACCAGAAACGATTCGGCCACCTGCGGATGCTTGGCGATCACCGCGTCCAGCAAGGCCTGCGCTGCGGCGACCGGATCGGCTGGTGCATTCTCCGTGACATGTGGCGTGGCCTGCCAATCGCTCAACTCGTGCGTGAACACAGTGATGGCGCCGGCATAGAAGGCGATAAACAACGCCATGCCGGCCAACAAACCCATCCAGCTGTGCACGGAGAGAAACGCACGCAAGGTCGATGCTTTCATGCGCTCAACTCCGTCCAGCCCAATACTTTGATGCCCGCAAGCGCGACATAGCACAGCACGGTCAGCCCGCCGAGAACTACCCAGGCGCGTAATGCGCTACGAAACACGAATGGCAACGCCATTGCACCGATCCACACCGGAAACATCAGCAGCAACCACGCCAGCGTGTAGCTTTGCTGCGGCCCAGGCAGCAACAATGCGCACAAGCCGACCACGCCAACCGCAAGCGGCAAGCCCAGCACCACGGCAGCCAGCCACCTAGCCCACATGGCGCACCTGCCTGCGTTGCGCACGCGCCTGTTGCCAGACATCCAGATACGGCAGCGCCACCGCCACCAGCATCAGCGCAGTCACTGCGGCGAAGACGCCCGCCCACACACCCAACGCACGGATGGCGCAGACCAGCGACAACACCAACAACACGCTGCCACCGCTGCGCAACAGGCGCGCAGACAATCGGCGCCGCAGCACAAGACGTTGATGCGTGGTTGCCAGATAAAACGCAAAAGCCGAGGCGGCAGCGGTGAGCAGATATAAAAGCGTCATCAGGCTGCTCATGCGCAAGCCTGCGTCGAGGTGGGCTCATGCAGCGCACCAAACCGGGCAAGCCATCGGTAGCCACTTCGCGCGGTCGCACCCAGTGGCTGTGCCGTGCACACCGCTGCATGCGCGCAGCCACTGTTGCGCGCAGCGCAGAAAGCGGCCTCAACAAGCCAAACGACACTCACGGCAATCAAAACGCCCACGCACAACGCTCCCGCAAAGACGGTCGACGGAAGGCATGGCGGCGGCTGTGCCCGGCAACCCTCCCCGGGCTGCCTAAGAAGCGGCTGACAAAACGGCCGCGCACCCATCGGGCGTTCGCAGCGTTGTGTTGACCACTCTACGGCGCGCAATCTAACAGGTGCCACACCGCCGGACCAGCAGTCCGGCGGTGTATGCGATGCATCAGCCGTGCGGGGTCAGCACGATGACGCCCAGCGGCGGCAACAGCAGCGGCAGCGATTGTGCCTGGCCATGCATGGACTGCTGCTCTGCAGTGACCACGCCACCATTGCCCAGATTGGCACCGCCATAGATGCCGGCGTCGCTATTGAACACTTCGCGCCACTGACCGCTCTGCGGCACGCCGATGCGATAGCCGTGCTGCACCAGCGGGGTGAAGTTGATCACCACCAGCACCGGTGCATCGCCGCGTTTGCCCTTGCGCAGGAACGCAACCACGCTATTGGCCGCATCATCGCCCACCACCCACGCAAACCCGGACGGATCGTCGTCGTAGGCGTGCAGCGCGGGGTATTCGACATACAGCCGATTCAGATCGCGCACCAGGGTCTGCACACCGCGATGGCGCGGGTCGTCGAGCAACTGCCACGGGATGCCGCCGTCGTGGTTCCACTCGGTCGGCTGGCCGAACTCGCAGCCCATGAACAGCAACTTGCGCCCGGGGTGGGTGAACATGAAACCCAGGTACGCACGCAGATTGGCGAAGCGCTGCCAATCGTCGCCCGGCATACGGCCCAGCAGCGAGCCCTTGCCGTGTACCACTTCATCATGCGAAATCGGCAGCACGAAGCGCTCCGAATACGCATAGACCATGCTGAAGGTCAGCTCGCCGTGGTGATAACGGCGGTAAATCGGATCCAGCGCGGCGTAGTGCAAGGTGTCGTGCATCCAGCCCATGTTCCACTTGTAGTGGAAGCCAAGCCCGCCATGTGCCACATCGGCGGTCACACCGGGGAACGCGGTGGATTCCTCGGCGATCATCACCGCACCAGGCGCATGCTCACGCACCACCTCGTTGAGCCGGCGCAGGAACGCGATGGTTTCGTAGTTCTCGCGCCCACCGTGGATGTTGGGCACCCACTCGCCGGCATTGCGGCTGTAATCGCGGTACAGCATCGAGGCCACCGCATCCACGCGCAGGCCGTCGACGTGGAAGCGCTGCAGGAACTCCAGCGCACTGGCGATCAAAAACCCGGACACCTCGCGGCGCCCGTGGTTGTAGATCAGCGTATTCCAGTCGCGATGGAAGCCTTCGCGCGGGTCTGCATGCTCGTACAGCGCCGTGCCGTCGAAATGCGCCAACCCGTGTGCGTCAGTGGGGAAATGCGCCGGCACCCAATCGACGATCACACCGATCCCGTCGCGATGGCAGCGCTCGACGAAGCGGGCGAAGCCGTCCGGCGAGCCGAAGCGCGCAGTGGGCGCAAACAGCCCCAACGGTTGATAGCCCCACGAACCGCCGAACGGATGTTCGGTCACCGGCATCAGCTCGACGTGCGTGAAGCCCATATCGGCCACGTACGGAATCAAGCGATCGGCAAGCCCGTCCCAGTCCAGGTCCACGCCTTCTTCGCGCAGCCAGGAGCCGGCGTGGATCTCGTAGATGCTCATCGGTGCGTCATGCGCCTGACGGCGTGCGCGTGTGGCCATCCAGCCGTCGTCGTTCCACTGATGCGGCGTGGGGTCGGCCACGATCGAGGCAGTGCCTGGCGCCAGCTCGGCACGCCGCGCCACCGGGTCGGCCTTGGCCGGCAATTCGTTTCCATGCGGGCCGCGCAGCTGGTACTTGTAATGCGCCCCAGGACCGACATCGGGCACGAACAGCTCCCACACACCGGACTGATGCCGCAGCCGCATCGGATGCCGGCGCGCGTCCCAGCTATTGAAATCGCCCACCACCGCCACGCGCGTGGCATTGGGCGCCCACACCGCAAAACGCGTGCCGCGCACGCCATCGACCTCGATCGCATTGGCACCGAGCGCATCGGCCAGTTGCAGATGATGGCCTTCGCTGATCAGGTGCAGATCGAAGTCGCTGAGTTGCGGGCCGAACGCAAACGGGTCGGCGGTGTCCTGCTCGCCACCGGGCCAGCCGATGCGCAGGCGATAAGCGCCTTGCGCCGGCAACTCGCCAGCGAACAGGCCCGGCTCCGGGCCTGCCTCCAGCGCGATGACCTGCCCGTCGTCGAGCACTGCATTGACGTAGTTGGCGCCCGGTTGGTAGGTGCGCAGCACCCGTCCGCTGTCGGTCGGGTGCGCGCCCAGGATGGCGAATGCATCGCCATGGCGTGCCTCGGCCAGGGCGCGGGTCGCGCCGGGGTCCCATCGATTGGTCACTGCTGTCATCACTCCACTCATCATGTGTCTCCTGCATCAGCGCGCGCGCGTTGCAGGATGCGTCGCAAGCCTTCCACCGGCACCATCAACCAGCCGGGCCGGTTGGCGGCTTCGTAGCGCACTTCGTAGCAGGCCTTTTCCACCAGGAACAACAGCGTGGCCGCATTGAACGCTGCCGGTGCGATCCACGGATGCGTACTGGCATCGAGCACGGCATGGTACGCGTCCAGAAATGCCTGCGTGGAGCGGCGACGGAACTGCACCAGGAATTCATCCAGATGCGTATCCACCCCCACGCCCGCACGTGCGGCAGTGCCTTCTTCGCCGCGTGCCGAGACTTCGCTGGCGTAATCGAGCGAGCGCAGGAAACCGGCTACATCGCGTAGCGGGCTGGCCTTGGCGCGCCGTTCGGACAAGGGCTTTGCCGGCTCGCCTTCGAAGTCGATCAGGATCACATCGTCGAACGCCACCAGGATCTGGCCCAGATGGAAGTCGCCGTGCACGCGGGTCAACAACGACTCGGCGAGCACGCTCGGTGCCTTGGCCAGCAAGGCCTCCAGCTGCGAGCGTTCGGCCAGCACCGCTTCCAGTGCGTCGCGTTCGATCGCATCGTCGCTGCTGGCCAGGCGCGCGTTGACCGTCTCCCACATCTGTTCGACCTGGCGCGCAACGCCGGCCACCACATCGTTGGCGGCGGGCAGGTCGATGCGCTGCGGCACGAAGTCCGCATCGTCGGTATCGCACGACAAGGCTTCGTGCAGCTCGGCAAGACGCTTGCCGACCACGGCAGCGAACGCGTCGTAACCGGCTACGGCTTCGGCGCGCGATTCGTCGGTCTGCGCAGTGGCGTACTCGTCGAAACTGCGTGCCAGATGGTCCAGCGTCCAACGCCAGGCATCGCCCTGGTTGCGGATAAAGCCCTGCAGCAACGCAATGGTCGTAATGGTGCCCTGCGCGTCGATGCGGCTGACGCTGCCCAGCAGGGGCGCGGCGTTGGCATAGCCCATTTCGGTCAAGCGACGGCCGATCTCGATCTCCGGATTGGCGCCGTTGGCCACATGCCGCAGCAGCTTGAACACCGCCTTGTCGGCAACCACCAGCGAGCTGTTGCTCTGTTCGGCCGACAACCAACGGATGTCCGGATCCTGCGGAATATCCAGCTTGGCCAACGCCGGCGTCGCTTCGAAACGCACCTGTCCCTGCTGCGAGGCATCGTCGCCATCGCGGAACTCCAGCGTGGAATTCTCGCGCAGCGCATCGATCACTCCACGCACCATCGGCTTGAGGGCGAACGCATCGGTGAGGTAACCCACCTCGCGGCCCTGACGCACACGCGCCAGTGCCAACTGCTCGGCCAGGGTGCTGGGGTGGTCGCGCTCCCACACGATGCCGATCGGCAGCATGTAGCTCTCGTGGCGGCCATCTTCCAGCTCCACTTCCAGCTCCAGCAGGCTCATCGGCTCATCGCCGGGCAACGGCGTGCGACGCGAGATACGCACGTGTTTCAGCAGCTGATCCTTGGCCGAGAACCAGCGCCGCGCCGACAGCCAGGCCGGCAGGATTTCGCTTTCCAGCGTGGACAGATGCGGCAGCAGCGCGTTGCCTTCGTCGGTATCGCTACGCAACACCAGCGTGCGGTAATCCGGCAGCGGCACCGGGGTGGGCACATGCCAATCCGGCAAGGTCCCTTCGCTGACCAGCTGGAACGCATAGAAGCCGAACGGCGGCACAGTGAGCAGATAGGTCAGGCGGCCGACCGGCGGGAAGCTGCCGCCACCGATGATGTCCACCGGCACGCGGCCTTCGAACTCGGACAGATCCAGTTCCACCGCCTGCAGCGTATGCGACAGATTGGCAACGCACAGCACCGTCTCGTCCTGATAGCAACGCAGGTAGGCCAGCATGCGGCGATTGCCCGGATACAAAAAGCGCAGCGTGCCGCGGCCGAAGGCCTGGTAGCGCTTGCGCACGCTGAGCACGCGGCGGGTCCAGGTCAGCAGCGAATGCTGGTCGCGGATCTGCGCTTCCACATTCACCGCCTGGAAGCCGTACAGCGGGTCCATCACCGGCGGCAACACCAGCTGCGCCGGGTCGGCACGCGAGAAACCGCCATTGCGGTCGATCGACCACTGCATCGGCGTACGCACACCGTCGCGGTCGCCCAGATGGATGTTGTCGCCCATGCCGATCTCATCGCCGTAATACAGCACCGGCGTGCCGGGCATGGTCAGCAGCAGGGAGGTCATCAATTCGATCCGGCGGCGGTCGCGCTCCAGCAGCGGCGCCAACCGGCGACGGATGCCCAGATTGATACGCGCGCGGCGATCGGAGGCGTAGGTCTGCCATAGATAATCGCGTTCCGAATCGGTGACCATCTCGAGCGTCAACTCATCGTGGTTACGCAGGAAGATCGCCCACTGGCAGCTCTCCGGAATCTCCGGGGTCTGGCGCATGATGTCGGTGATGGGGAAGCGGTCTTCGCGCGCGATCGCCATGTACATGCGCGGCATCAGCGGGAAGTGAAACGCCATATGGCATTCGTCGGCGTTCTGGCCGAAGTATTGCTGGGTGTCTTCCGGCCACATGTTGGCTTCGGCCAGCAGCATGCGATCGGGATATTCGGCATCCAGGGTGGCGCGGATCTTGCGCAGGATCGCGTGGGTTTCCGGCAGATTCTCGTTGGAGGTGCCGGAGCGCTCGATCAGGTACGGCACCGCATCCAGACGCAAGCCATCCACGCCACGATCCAGCCAGAAGCGCATTACTTCCAGCACTGCTTCCAGCACGGCGGGGTTGTCGAAGTTGAGGTCCGGCTGGTGCGAATAGAACCGATGCCAGAAGTACTGCCCGGCTACCGGATCCCAGGTCCAGTTGGACTTTTCGGTATCGCAGAAGATGATCCGCGTGCCTTCGTATTCCTGGTCGGTGTCCGACCACACATAGAAGTCACGCCCCGGCGAGCCGGCCGGCGCATTGCGTGCACGCTGAAACCACGAATGCTGATCGGAGGTGTGGTTGATCACCAGCTCGGTCACGATGCGGATGCCGCGTGCATGCGCCTGCGCCACCAGCTGCTCGAAGTCTTCGATGCTGCCATAGTCCGGATGCACCGCCATGTACTCGGCGATGTCGTAGCCGTCGTCGCGGCGCGGGCTGGGGTAGAACGGCAGCAACCAGATGGTGTCCACGCCGAGTTCGGCGATGTAATCCAGTTTGGAAATCAGGCCGGGAAAATCGCCGATGCCATCGTCGTTGGAGTCGAAGAACGACTTGACGTGCACCTGATAAATGATCGCGTCTTTGTACCAAAGCTGGTCTGCAACCACCGCAGACTGTTCTGCGTCGGCTTGTAACGATGGGACTGCATTCATGCGACCTCTCCTGCGCGGATGCGCCATAACGCGAACGGCCGCGTCGCCTCTAACCGGATGTGTTGTTGCTTGCCTTGCCATGTGAAGCGATGGCCGTCCCACAGATCGTCCACTGCCACGCTGGCGTGATCGGGCAGGCCCAACTCCCACAATGGAATTTCGATATCGGCGTCCTGCGCCGCATTGGGGTCCAGATTGATCGCCACCAACACCATGCTGCGGCTGCGCGAGAGGTAACCGGCATCCAGGAACTTGCCGAAATACAGCACCTGCTCGTTGTGCGCCTGATAGAACCGCGTGCCCAGGTGCGATTGCAGCTCGGGGTGCATGCGACGCAGCTGGTTGAAGCGGGTGATCTCATCGACGATGTCGCCGGGCGCACGCTCGGGCCAGGCGCGCAGCTGGAACTTCTCCGAGTCCAGATACTCTTCCTTGCCCGGCGCCAGCGGCGTGGCTTCGCACAGCTCGAAGCCCTGATACATGCCCCACAGCCCCGACAAGGTCGTGGCCAACGCGGTGCGGATCAAATGCCCGTTGCGCCCGCTGGTCTGCAGGAACTGCGGATTGATGTCGGGCGTGTTGACGAAGAAATGCGGGCGGAAGCATTCGCGCGGCACGCCTTCGTTCAACTCTTCCACATACTCCTGCAGCTCGTGCTTGTGATTGCGCCAGGTGAAGTAGGTGTAGGACTGCGAGAAGCCGCACTTGGCCAGGCGATACATCATCTTCGGCCGGGTAAAGGCCTCGGACAGGAACACCACATCCGGGCGGCGCCCACGCACATCGGCAATCAACCACTCCCAGAACGGGAACGGCTTGGTGTGCGGGTTGTCCACGCGGAACAGCGTGACGCCCTCGTTGACCCAGAACAGCACCGCATCGCGCAGCGTGTTCCACAGATCGGGCACCGCACCGCTGGCGTAGAAATCGACGTTGACGATGTCCTGGTATTTCTTCGGCGGGTTCTCCGCATACGGAATCGAGCCATCCGCGCGCCAGGTGAACCAGTCCTTGTGGTCCTTCAACCATGGGTGATCCGGCGCGCACTGGATGGCGAAGTCCAGCGCCACTTCCAGCCCATGCGCACGTGCGGCCTGGATCAGGCGGCGGAAGCCATCGAGCCCGCCGAGTTCGGCGTGCACTTCGGTATGCCCGCCATCGCTGGCGCCGATCGCATACGGGCTACCCGGCTCGCCGTCGACCGCAGTGACCGTGTTGTTGCGGCCCTTGCGGTTCTTCGCGCCGATGGGATGGATCGGCGGCATGTACAACACGTCGAAGTTCATCGCGCGGATATGCGCCAGCCGTTCGATCACATCGTCGAAGGTGCCATGGCGCTGCGGGTCGCCGCTCTGCGAGCGCGGGAACAATTCGTACCAACTGGCAAAGTGCGCCGCGCGACGCTCCGACTCCACCCGGAAGGTCACCGGCGTCTCGGAGCGGAACGGCTTGTCGTCGGCCGCTGCCATCGCCTGCGCGGTGTCCGGCTCCAGCACGATCGCCAACTGCTGCAGCGGCTCGCTCTGCGCGCCGATGCGGGTCAGGACGGCCTGCAGGCGCTCGGCCAAGGCACCGCTGCTGCGTGCATGCGCGGCCTGCACCACGGCCACCGCTTCCTGCACGTCCACCGGCAGCACCGTGTTGGCGGCGCGCTTCTTTTCCAGATCCGCATGCAAGGTGGCGAACACATCGCGCCAGCCTTCCACCCGGAACTCGTAGGTGCCGATGCGCTCCAGCGGGAACTCTGCACGCCAGCGATCGTTGCCCAACGCACGCATCGGTGCGCTGGCCCAGGTCTTGGCATCGGCCGGGCGCCACAGCACAGCGACTGCAATGCGGTCGTGCCCATCGCAGAACGCGTCGGCTTCCACGCAGATGCGGTCGCCCACCGTGCGCTTGACCGGGAAGCGACCGTTATCGACCGAGGGCGTCACCGATTCGATGCACACGCGCGGCCACGCGGCCGCGGTCTGCGCACGCGGGCGCATCCGCGGCACCGCCAGCACATGCCGCGCCGGCACACTGCGATACACGCGCACCTCGCCCGGCTCCAGCGCCTCCAGCGTCGCACCCGACAAGGTGCTGCCGTCTTCGCCCACCAGTGCTTCGGCATCGCCGAGCAGACGCAGCAGATCCGGGGCCGGCACCGGCACTACATGGTTGGCATCGCCATTGATCAACAACAACGAGGGCAATCCACCGAGCGGCTCCACCGCCACGGCCGTCAGCCCGGTGGCTTCGCGCAATAGCGGGCGCAGCCGCAGGCCGGCATTGCTTGCCGGCACGCTGTCAGTGGCGCGGATGCTCGACGGCACTGCATCCAGCTGCGCAGCGTTCAACAACCACGCCCCGCCCAGTGCCTGCGCCAGCTGCCAGTGCTGCGCAGGCGTCGCCGCACGCTTGCCATCGGGCGCATCCAGCACCGCAACCACCTGGGCGGCAAGTGCGCGCAATGCGGTGTCTTCATCGAAGAACCAACTGCTGCGCCCATCCCACCACGCGAGCGAGGAGAACGCCGCATCGAACCCGGCACCGGCCAACTGCTGCAAGGCTTCAGTGCCCAGGCCTGGCGTCCACGCTGCAAACACCACTTCCGGCGCCTGCGCATGGACGCGTGCGATCAACTCGCGCCAGCGCTGCGCCGGCACCTGTTGCGGCTGCAGCAGGCGGAAGCCGGCCACACCTTGCGCCGCCCAGTCCAGCAGGCGCGCGCTCCACCACTCCACCAGCGCCGCACCTTCCTGCGCATAGGCAAAACGTGCCTCGGCCACTTCCGGCGTGGTGCGCGGCTGACGCGGGTCCGGCACCGCCGTACTGCGTGCGCGGAACCACTGCGGGTTCTCGCGCACCACCGCGCTAGCGCCGCCGACTTCGTCCAGGCGCACATCGAGCAGCAGCTTCACGCCAGCGCGGTGCGCCGCCTGCACAAGCTCACCCAGGCGCGCTGCGTCGGCCTCGCTGCCAGTGGCGACTTCGCTGAGCCGGCCCTCTGCATCGCGCTCGAACGGCGGCGGCGCCACCACGTAGTCGCAGCCCGCCTCGCGCGCCGCGACGCAGCGCTGCTCCAGCCCGGCTTGCTCATTGGTTGTTTGGTTGAGTACACAAATCCGCATGGCGCCTCCTCAGCAGACCGCGGCGCAAACACGCGCCGTGACGACAATGGGAGCAACGCGGCGCGAACCACCCAGCAGATCCACAGGCGCTCGCTCACGACGCACCAGTCCAACTCCCGTCCAGATCGCCCCTTGCCTACCCGCCGCCTGGCCGACCTTTCCACCTGTGACTGCACTCATGCGCAACTCCGCAACGATTCTTGACCCATGCAGTCAAGCACCCTCACTGCGAATTTCATGTGTCGGTCGAATTGACGAAAATCAAACAAGCGCGGCCGTGGCGACGAATTCACACAATACAGACCGCATCTTTACGAGCGCACCGTGCGCGTGGGTGCCCATACGGCAAGTGGCGCCATGGAGCGCGCGATCAGGCACTGGATTGGTGCATCGAGCAGGAGACCTGATGGCGAACACGCTACCAAGCATGTCTTGGACATCTGGGATCCGCGTGCAATGGCAACAACGCCCCGCAGTCCAGTGGATCCGGCCAGTGCACTCGGCAAGTTGCGAGGAGTTGTAAGCTATATCTTCAACCTGCAAGGAGAGCAAGGATGCGGATCTATGTCATGGCGGCGCTGCTTGCCATCGCCACAGTCGCGACAGCCAAGGAGCAGAAGCTGACCTCCAGCCGTGCCGAAGAGATCGTTAGGCTGTGGCAGGACTTCAGCGTTAACGACGATATCGTCGTCGAGGATTACGCGGGGTTCGTGCGCGCTATCGATCTGGATAAGGATGGCATCGATGAGATCGTCTATCTCGGCTCCTCGTATTGCACCGACTCCACGTCCGATTGTCCCAACGCGATCAACGTGCTGAGCAAACTCATTCCGAAGAAGACACCGAGCCTCAGCGTGCCGATTGACCCATGGGAAATCAGAGCACGCAAGACCGGCTACACGCCAGATGCAAGCGAACAAATTCCGGGCGAGGTCATGGACTTAGCGGTCCAGGGCAATCGCATCGAGGTCGTCTTTGTCGTGCAAAAGAAATCGCACATCTGCAAACGGGAGCAATCCAATCCAGATGGCTCGAACCGATGCCCCGCTCCAGGACGTTACACGCGAGCCTATACGTGGAAGCGAGGTGCTTTGACACGCATCGCTGGCGTCGAAAGCTACCAGCGCAACGTCCCCAAGACCAACTTTCCGAGCAATCTCCAAGGCACATGGGTCACCGCAGGCATTCCATGTGACCGTGATGCAGCAGACCCAAAGCACGCCATCAGATTCGATTGGGATCATATGACCGGCAAGGGCGAAGACATCTGGCCCAACACGGTGACATTGCTCGCACGCACGCCTTGGACGTGGCGCATCATCACCGCGTCGGCAAACAAGCCCAATAAGGAAGTTCCTGCGGTGTTTATCCTGAGCCAGATGGAAGACCGCTTGATTATTGCGGAAGAAACACGCGTCAGAACCTTTGATCGGTGCCGGTGAGCGCGGCTCATGGATCTCATCCGGGAAGAACGAAGATGACTGGTTTAGACTCCGGTCTTTTCCAACCCTGGATTGATACACATGCATGGATTCTGGCTAGCGGCCCTGTTACTGGTATCGGCGGCAGCCGACGCGGCACCAGGCGATGACGAAGCGACCACGTGTCGCAATGGCTTGTTCACCAGCAGCACGGCTGGGTTCTCGATCGCCAAGGTCGCGGTGCCACGGTTGTATCTGCTCAACGACAGCGACGGCTGCCCGGACAAAGGCGATGCTGCCTGCAGGCGAGGCACGTATGTGGTCAAAGGCGATGCGCTGGTGTTGGCACAGCGGCACGGCGCATATGTCTGCGCGTTGTATCCCAGCAAGGGCGCCGGCAGCGCCGGCTGGGTGGCGCAGGCCAGTCTGCAGCCGCTGCCGAGTGCGAGTACGCCAACATCGCAGGCATGGAATGGCCGCTGGCACAATGGCGACAACCAGCTGCAGTTGACCGCGAATGGCGACGGCAGCGTCACAGTCAATGGCGATGCGTATTGGCCCAGTGCAAACCCCACCCCGGAGCAAGTGCCCGGCGGCCCGCATTTTGGCGCCGTTACTGCACGCGGTACTCCCGAGGGCAACCGCGTGGACGTCAACGAAGACGACTGCAATGTACGTCTGCAACTGCTTGGCGACCTGTTGGTCGTTGCGGACAATCTGCAATGCGGCGGTGCGAACGTCAGCTTTGGTGGGGTCTATCGCCGGGAGCCGGCGGCGCGGCGCTGAGGATTTCCTAGACGAACCCTTAGACCACCGGTGACCAAGCCGCCCGAACCACCAGCGCCCAGAGTACCAGCACGGCCAGGAAATTGATGGTGAACACAGCCCCTCTTAGCCGAACATTGCGGGTAAGTATCTGGATGCCGCTATGCAGCGCCCGGCCGGCAACGAAGATCCACGCCAGCAGTAGGCCGTCGTGGCCATGCCCCAGATACATCAGCAGAACGCACGCGACATGGAAGAACAGCGGCCACTCGAACTGGTTCGACAGGTTGGCGCTGATCCGCGGCTCGAAATCCGCCCAAGGATTCGCGCCGCTCTTCGGTCTGCCGATGCCCCACACCGCAGGAGCCCGGACAACGGTGAGAAGCACGTAGAGAAAGGCGGCGAGGGCAACGTGCGCTGCCATCGCAAGAATCAAGGGTTGTGACATATCAGCTTCCGGCCGACGCCTGAAATAAAGGCGCCTTCAAGGTGGGTGCGTGTGAGCGGCTTGCCAGCGGTCTAGTCAACGTTAGTCAACTTGATTGCGCGCCTTCCCGAAGATCACCGATTTGCTCGGTAATGCGGCTGGACGCTGAAATCAGTTCTGCCAGAGAAAGGATGGCAAGGTTATCCCTCCGTATTTGCTGCCGAGCGTGCCAGAGATCTTTAGGCAGTACTTGAAGCCGGCCCGAGTGCGCCGAGACGATCGTGCGCTTGCTGCACCAATCCCCGCATGTACCAGTCCGCCAAGGATACCAAGCCCGGCAAGTGCAGTTGCGCCATTTGTTCACCAGCTCCCAAGAGCCGGAACAGGCGAGCGCCCGCGATCAGGCAGGCCAGATGCACCAGCGCTCCGAGTCCGCTGAGGGCGGCGCTGTACAAGAAGCTTGTTGGTTGAAATGCCCATGTAGCTCCGCGCAGCCCCAGTACTATTTTTAGTCATCGGCCATGACAAGGCAGCCGTCACCTCCAAAAATGTACCCAAGAGCATCACGCAATGCATGTTGTTCGAAGGGTGTGAGCTGGAAGGAGATGCTGAGACGTTCCATGCCACCCAATGCTCTTGCGGCGCTTGAACTGAACGCAATCTCCGCAGAGCTTGGCCGAAGCGTGAATTGGGAGATGCCACCGTACGATGATCTTTCTTGGCTGCACCACTCGACGTGGTAGGTATCCATACCGAAGGCCACGTCTTGCTCATCGAAAGTCAAAGCGCGTTGAAGCGTGAGGTAGGTCTCGGCATTGACCTCGCAGTCACTAAAACCAATCAGGTAAAACCCATCGTCGACGGGTGCCACCACTACGCTTTTTGCTGCAAATTCAAACGAGCTTGTATTGATATCTAACGCCTCAATTCGTTCACTGCCACACTCACCTCGCCGTCTCAACAACCATATATTGAAATCCGACTGTGACGTAGGCCAAGAAGGCTGCCAATACACCGAGCCATACGTGCCAACGCGAACCCTTCTTCAAGCCCATTACGCTTATGCAGATCGACAGAACAAGCATAACGATGGACTTCAGCAAGTATGCGGATGAGGGCAGCACGAAGGCCAGTGGCAGCCCGATGGCCAAGCTTCCAAGTCCGAGGCACTTGAAGAAGCCTCCCTTATGACCCCGGAGATGTAGATTCGAAATCAACATCCCAATTGCGACTGCAATGAACCAGGCGGCAATCGCATACTGGCCTGCAATGATATCGGATGGAGGTGCAATCACTGAGCGGCGTCGGGTCGAAAAAAGTGTTAAGTCACTCGCACAAGCCGTCGCGAGCAAGCGTGGCGGCTATCTGCTCCGCAGACCAATGCCGAGTAATCCAGATGGTAAGCGCGACTCCAGAGATATGCCACCAAAGCTTGTTCCCGACCGGATGAGACGCGTTGTGAGTCACCCCAGCTGGGGCAACATTCCAGATCGTAGCGATGTAAAGATATGAGCATTCAAACAAGAACCAATAACGCATTCGCAATCCGCTCTTTCCTATCGCTTGTTGGTGGAGTGGTCTTGTTTCAAGCCGGAAATGCGCTGGGCAAGGGCTCCTCCTATCAGATCAACTGGTACTTCATTGCCCTTTGTGCTGTCTATGCATTAGTTCCGATCGCCATTCTTCGAGCCATTCAGCGTCGCCCCAGTTTTTCCAGGCGTCTGTATTCGATAATTCTTAGCGTGTTGGCGCTATTGGCAGTTGTGGGAGGAATCGCCTTTTCCCTGATCCCCCTTCCGGGTCCCTAAGCTCGAAAACGACGACGTCGCGCTCACTCGCCGCTTGCAGACCAGGCGTGGCAGACCGGCGATCTGCCACACCCACGCTCACATCGCCTTCTTGATCTCTTCCGCCTTCGCCAGGTGCTGCTCGACGTGCGTCTTGGTCTCGGTCAGGTGCTGCTTGACCGGCTCGGTCGACGCCAATGTCATCATCTGCGTCTCGATCAGCTGCAGCGCGTCCTTGTGCCCGGCGATCATTGCATCAATGTAGGCCGCCGCGTAGTCGTTGCCGGACGTCTGCCCGAGCGTGGACAGCTCCTGCTCGCCCTTGCTCTCCAGCTTCTTGACGTCCGGGGTTTCTGCCAGCGTCCCCAGCGCCTTGGTCTTTTCCAGGTTCTCGGTGTGCTCTTTTTCCATCATCTTCGCGTACTCCAGCACCGCGCCGGTGACCTTCTTGTCCTGCGCCTGCTTCGCTGCGGCGATCTCGTGGTTGTTCACCGCCCCGAGCAGACCCAGGGCGATGTCGTCTCCGGAACTCGCACGCGCCGCGCCTTCCGGCGCCGGGCTGGCTTCGCCGACAGGCGGTGTGGTCGGGGTCGCCGCGCCACCGGTCGGCGTCGGCTCGGTGGACGCGGCAGGCGCTGCGGCCTCCTTGTCGGCATCCGGCTTACAACCAGCGAGCGCCAGCGCCGCGACGATGGACAGGACCAACAGTGATTGTTTCATGCTCCACTCCCTCTCGATTTGAGACAGCAGCATCGCCCTCCCCAGGTGAAGAGGGCTCATACACTTCAACGAGTTAATCAGACGCAAGCATGGGCTGGGGGGCGAAGACACAACGCCGCACCATGCACGCACCGCACGCGGCGGCGCGCGCTTGCACGCGGGCGTGGACCTGGACGTGGGTCAGCGCGGCTGTGGTACGCATGGCGTGTGGTGACACTTTCCTGCTGAAAGACGGCCCGGTTTACCGCACACTACCGCGCCACATTTGGAGTGATTGCGATGCGTAAGGCCTGGATGCTTGCCCTGTTGGGCGTTTCGCCGTTGGTCCACGCCGCGCCTGCCACCGACGATGCCACCTGCCGCAATGGATTGTTCACCAGCGCGCCGGTGGCGTTCTCCCTCGGCAAGGTCATCCCGCCGCGCCTGCATCTGCTCAAGGACACCGATGGTTGCCCGGACAAGGGCGGGGCCGCATGCCAGGGGCGCACCTACGTGGTCAAGAACGATATTGTCCTGACGGCGCAGCGCCGCAATGCGTATGTCTGCGTGCTCTATCCCAACAAGGGAGGCGGCACCGCCGGTTGGGTCGCACAGTCCAGCCTGCAGATGCAACCAAGCGCTGCCACGCCCACACCACAGGCGTGGAACGGCCACTGGCACTACGGCGACAACACGCTGCAATTGACCCCCAACACAGACGGCAGCATCACCGTCAACGGCGATGCGTACTGGCCCAGCGCCTATCCCGACCCGGAACAGACGCCGGGCGGTCCGCACACCGGCTCGGTCACCGCGCGCGGCTATCCAGAAGGCAACCGCGTCGAGGTCAACGAGAACACGTGCAAGGTGCGCCTGCAACTGCTGGGCGACATGCTGCTGGTCGACGACAACCTGGAATGCGGCGGAATGAACGTGTCCTTCGGCGGGGTGTATCGAAAGAAGTAATCGCAAGCCTAGCCACCCCGGTGCGCTGCACTCCTGCAGGGGCAGGCGCAACGGAGGCAGGCACGCCATCGACCACCACGCGACATAAAAGTCGATGCGAGGCAGCGCGTTGCGGTTTACGGTGGCCCGCAACGACCAGAACGAATTCGGCTCGCTCGATCCCGCAATCAGTCAATGGATGGTGATAGCAGCAGGGCGCGCCAGAAGACTTTTTCAGGGGTGACGCACCGCGTGGACCGGCGTCATCTATCATTGCCGATTGCTGTTTTGAAGGAATTGCGTTGAGACATTCCGCCACGCGTTTGATGCGCGCACCGTTGCTTGCTGCCATGGCGTTGCTTGCCGCTTGCAGCACAACCAACACCACCAACAAATCGTTGCCGCCGTCGGCGGACAATCCCGTCAATACCAGTTACTGCATCGGGCGTCTTGCCGTGACGGCTGATATGCCCCTGCATTTTCTGGGGAATTCCGCGCAGTTTTACTGGGGCGACATCGATACCTACCGCGAGGACGCGGCCAGCTATGCGCAGCGCCTGTTGAGCGCACAAGCATCGGCCAGCGATGGCAAGGTGCGCCAACTGATCAAGCCGGTGGAAACGCTGGCACAGGATGATGGCAGGGTCATCGTCGCACACGCGGAAGACACGTTGCCCCTCGACCCGAATGTCGTACAGGTCACCGGCTTCGCCCATCGCGATGGCACCACTTTTCGTTTCCAGAAGACGGCCATCAGCCGCCTGCAGGACATCACCGAACGGCGCACCAAGGAAATCCTGGCATCGATCACCAGCAGCGCATCGCCCTTCCCGCCAGCGGCGCAGTCCCAGCAGGGGTTTTGCATCATGCACGGCACCGTCAATCTGGCACCCGGACACGACTGGCACGAAGCCTCCAGGGCCGAAGGGGAATTCACCCTGCAGGAAGCGCGCTACCGTTTCAGTCTGCGCTCGCGCTACCTGCGCTCGCTGTCGTTGAACGAGCAGGAAGTAACGAACCAGCGCGATCTGCTACTGGCACTGGCGGGCGCCGTACCGGACTCCGGCCTGGCACCGATCAGTGAACTGTCAGGTGCCGCCGGCAACCCATCGCAAGGCAGTGCCCGCCTGCTCGAGATGACGACAGCCGACGGCAAGCAACAGGTCTATGAATGGCACATGCCGGCTGCCAGTACAGCACCCGGTACGCCGGCAACTTTTTTGTATATCTGGCCAGCGTCCGGGCAAGCCTCAGCCCAGGACCAAGCCAATTTCATGCGCTGGATTGTTGCCCATCCGCAGCAGGCGACGCCGCTGTTGCAGATAAAGCACATGGCTAGCGGCGGCGGACAGCAACAGGCAACGCCGGCAGCGGAAGAGAGCAGGCTCGTCTACCGGATGCAGCTACATTACCCAGGCAACCAGTCTGCCGGCGGGCGCCATTATGTGATCTACAAGGACGGCCAGAAAGTCGATGAGGGGTTCAGCGATGCCCATGGATTTACCAAGGCGCACAATGCCGATTACGACCAGATCTGGGGAACTACTGTGCTCAACAAATGAACACCGGCCTCAAACCGGCGCACCTAGTTTTTTACAGGATTCAGGCTGGAGAGGTTCGGTAAGCATCCAGGCAACCTGTCTTCCTGAGGCCGTTGCTTAGGTAAGCGCCCAGCCAAGATACACGGCCTCAACACGTTCACACGAGACAGGCAATGAAGTTAATCGCTGCGCAAATTTCTTCTATACCTGGCGAGATCGAAAAAAACATCAGTAAGCACCTCGATGTCATCCGCCTGGCTGCGAGCGAAGATGCCGACGTGCTGGTCTTTCCCGAGCTTTCCCTCACTGGTTATGAACCAGGTCTGGCGGAGGCTCTGGCGGTGCACCCGACTGATCGGCGCTTTAATGAGTTTCAGGTATTAAGCGACCGATATGGCATGCTCATCGCCGTTGGCGCGCCGACGAAGGGGACGAAAGGCACCGAAATCAGCATGGTTTGCTTCCAACCGGGGCTAGCGCGCAGTACCTATTCCAAGCAGCATCTACACGTCGACGAATACCCTTTTTTCACCCCCGGCACTGAACAGCTCGTGCTTAGACACGCAGATCATGTCCTGGCACCCACCATCTGCTACGAGTCGCTGCAGGCAAGCCATGCAGAACACGCCGCAGAGTTAGGCGCTCATGTATATCTGGCAAGCGTGGCCAAGTCTGAGAGAGGCGTCGCATCGGCCTACAGTCATTATCCGATGATGGCAAAAACCCATTCCATGACTGTGATGATGGCGAACTGTGTCGGTGCCGCCGATAATTTTATAGGAGCAGGTCTGTCCGCCATCTGGAACAGTACCGATGAACTCGTTTGCAGCGCTGACGCTTTTCAAGAGGCATTAGTGGCGTATGACATACGGACTGGAGAAGCGGGAGTCTTCAGATTGGATTGAGGTCAGGCCAAGGGAAGGTCCGGGGATCGACGTATGGCAATGCCCTCCTTGACAGAAAGGCCCCGCCGCCGGGTGGCGACGGGATATTAGAGGTCAAAGATCGCGACAGCCAGCGAGCGAGCGAGCGAGATTACCGAAGGATGTTGCATTGGCTGGACTACCGGTACCGGCAGTGCGTCGGCGGCATTGCACAACCCCATCGACACCTATGCGCAAGCGGATTGCGCATTTATGACGTCTTCCGTGAATTGCGCTAGGTATACGCCTTCAAGTGCCAATTCCGCAATCAGAGCGACGCCGTCGGTGGCAAACCATGCAACTAGCTGCGCTACCACCGTGACCCCCGTAATTATCCAGTCATACCAATGCATCGAATCCTCCAATGCCTTGGCGATGCCAGAAATGCCAATGGCGTTGTAGACCTCTGAAATAATCTTCCATATCAGTCTAGCTTTGTCCATCGCCGACTCGGCCACGCTGAAATCATGGATCGTTGCTTGAATACCCCGAATCGTCTCTTGGCCAAGCTCTTCCAGAATTGCGCGTGCTGCTGCACGACTCTCCGATTCGTTGATTCCCGCGAGCTGAAAGACGATCGCAAAAACGTCAGCAATCACCATTCCTACCGCCATTATGCAAGGTGCAACACCTGCAGTCTCCACCGCTGCGAGCGTTGTGAAATGCGCTGCGGGACTGCCCAATGGACTTGCACCTTTTAACACCTTGTAAGCGCCGTTGACTACTTGATCAAAATTGATCTTCGCTTGCTGAGAGCTACTCAGCTTCTGATAAAAACTGTCGTAGGTCGGCTTAATCGCGGCTGCCAGCTGGTCACGCGACAAATCTTTTAGAAAACCCTCGCTCATATTTATCCCCTTCCAGTTAGATTTATTAAATAATTACTACTTCGCCGCACTCGCCCTTCATAGCCATAAAGTTAATTTTGGCTTCGAACTTATTAGTCAAGTTGATGACTTAGATGTTATAGCGCTTAATAATTTAAAACTCGGTCCTACTGCACATTTTGCGTTCAGCATAAACATCTTTATACGTTGAGTTCGCTACTTTCCATCCTAGGCGATCAAGGCGTATGGACTTGAATGCGACAAAAGGCGATCAAAGCCACCCATGGCATAAGTGAAAGCGAACTCTATAAGACGCTGGGAACAATGCTTGCATGCTCTGGGGCGCACCCTACGTGCGACATTAGGATGAAACCAGTGCGACTTCAGTTCTGCTTGCTTCCGTTGGCGATGGCATTAGCGCCACACGCACTTGCTAAGGAGCCTCTGAACAAAGCACAGCAGATGCGCGACACTATTGCCACAGAGTGAGGAATCATCCATGCAACTGACGTTCGGTGACGCTGAGGGCCTGGGTAAACGCAAGCAGACCCGGCGCGAGATCTTTCTGGCCGAGATGGAGCAGGTGGTTCCGTGGCAGCAACTGCTCGGGCTGATCGCACCGCACTATCCGGTGTCGGGGCGGCCAGGTCGGCAGCCG
>NZ_JBEOLS010000071.1:0-24173 GCF_040279205.1 Xanthomonas hortorum | reverse complement strand
ACGCATGCCTTACGCACTTCAAGCCAACTACACGCCTCATCTCGACAAGGCTGCTTGAACTTCGAAGATACTGACTGGTTGTTCAGATCTTCCCTAAAGCATCAACACCGCTGCTGCTCTAATACGCCTGACGATGGATTTCTTTGCCCGCAATGCGTTCAATTGCACACACAAAAAAGGCCCCGCATGCGGGGCCTTAAGTGCATCTGCGACGCGTCGATCAGAAGCTTGCGCGCACGCCGACCCGGTACTGGTTGGCGTCGTCGATGAACTGCGCTTCGGCAACCAGGCCCCAGGTCGGGGTGAAGTTGACCTGGCCACCCAGGGTGCCGACGAACTCGCCTTGGTCGACGTCGTTGCCGTCGATGTAGCCAGCCTTGACCCAGGCTTCGGTACGCGGCGAGGGCTTGCCACGCAGGCCCAGGTTGGCGAAGCCCAGATTGGTGGAGTCGGACGCATCGTCGATCGAGCGGCCGCGCAGGCGCAGATCGGATTCGACCTTGCTGCGCAGCACGCTGATATCGGCGATGAACTCGACGCTTTCGGTCATTTCCTGGCGGTAGCCGATACCCACGGTGGCCTGCTCCAGGGTGCCTTCGATCTCGAAGCCGCCGCCGAGGTTGTAATCCTTGGTGGCACGCTGATAGCCGGCGAGCACGTACACCGGCTCGGCAATCTTCCAGGAGCCGCGGATGTAGCCGCCATCGATGTCGTCCGAATCGTCGTTGACGTTGATTTCGGTACGGTTCCAGCCGCCTTCGACGTAGCTGTAGCTCAGGCCTTCAGCAGACGCGGCAAACGGTGCGGCGGCCAGCAGGGCAGCCAGAATCAGGGTGTGACGCATTGGGTGTTCTCTCCGAATTGATGTCCGTGTCTCCGCCCCGTTGCGGGGTGGAAAGAGCGACGTCTCCCGTCGCGGGGCGGAATTTAACAGATCCTTCACAATCCTGGCTATGGGGGATTCCCTGACATGACGCAGTGTCCTGCCGGCCTTAACCAACGCTCAGCCATCGCGCCAAGGTGCCCTGTTAGACTGCGCTGGCCGGTTCGCCGGTACTCACGAACGTCTTCAGGGCGGGGTGCGATTCCCCACCGGCGGTAGGCATGCGCAAGCGTGCGAGCCCGCGAGCGCTTGCGCACCGGAGTTACGCGAATCCACGCGAAACTCTTGAAGCGCAAGGTCAGCAGATCCGGTGCGATGCCGGGGCCGACGGTATAGTCCGGATGAAAGAAGACGGCCAACGCGCAGCCTTGCGGCTGTGCGCGCGCCTGTTTGCCTTGTGGCGTTTTTCGCTCAACTTTTGCGAGAAACGACTATGTCCATGCATTACCTGTCGCGCTGCGTCGCGACTTTCCACCGCACTGCGTTAGCTCCGTTGTCACTGCAAACGGAGGCGCGCTGATGTTTACCGGAATCATCGAAGGCGTCGGCCATCTGGCTGCGCGTCAGCCGCAAGGCGGCGATGTGCGTTTCACCTTCGCTACCGGCAATTTGCCGTTCGAAGCGGTGCAATTGGGCGAGAGCATCGCGGTCAACGGCGTGTGCCTGACCGTGATTGCGTTCGATGCCGGCAGCTTCCAGGCCGACGCCTCCACCGAAACCCTGTCGCTGACCACGCTGGGCGCGTTGCCGGAAGGCGCGCTGCTCAATCTGGAACGCGCGATGCGCCCGACCGACCGCCTCGGCGGGCATCTGGTCAGCGGGCATGTGGATGGTCTGGGTCAGGTGCAATCGGTGCATGGCGATGCGCGTGCGCAGCGCTGGCGGTTTGCCGCGCCGGCAGCCGTGTTGCGCTATGTCGCCAAGAAGGGCTCGATCTGCGTCGATGGCGTCAGCCTCACCGTCAATGAAGTGGACGAAGACGGTTTCGAAGTCGCGTTGATTCCGCATACGGTGGCCAATACCGCGTTTGCGCAGACGGCGGTCGGTGCGGCGGTGAATCTGGAAATCGATCTGGTGGCGCGCTATGTCGAACGCCTGCTCGGTACGCGGGGTGCGGCATGAACTTCGCACCCGTTCCGGAATTGATCGAAGAACTGCGCGCCGGACGCATGGTGGTGATCGTCGATGACGAGGACCGCGAGAACGAAGGCGATCTGATCATGGCCGCCGAGCTGGTCAAGCCCTCGGACATCAATTTCATGGTGACCCACGCGCGTGGGCTGGTGTGTCTGTCGCTGACCCGCGAGCGTTGCGCGCAACTCGGCCTGGCACCGATGGTGCGCAACAACACCGCGCAATTCCAGACCAACTTCACCGTCAGCATCGAGGCGGCCGAGGGCGTGACCACCGGCATCTCCGCCTACGACCGTGCACACACGGTGCGCACCGCGGTGCGTCCGGATGCCAAGCCGCAGGATCTGAGCCAGCCGGGGCATATCTTCCCGCTGATCTCGCAGCCCGGCGGCGTGCTGACCCGTGCCGGCCATACCGAAGCGGCCAGCGATCTGCCGATGCTGGCCGGGCTGGAACCGGCCGGTGTGCTGGTGGAAGTGCTCAACCCGGACGGCAGCATGGCGCGCCGCCCGCAACTGGAAGTGTTCGCGCGCGAGCACGGGCTGAAGATGGGTTCGATCGCCGATCTGATCGCCTACCGGCTGGCCAACGAGCACACCGTCGAGCGTGTGGACGAACGCGAGATCACCACCGAGTTCGGGCCGTTCAAGCTGGTGACCTACCGCGACCGCATCGCGCACGACCTGCACTTTGCGCTGGTGCGCGGCAACGCCGATCCGCACACCCCGACACTGGTGCGCGTGCAGGTGGAAAACCCGCTGGCCGATCTGCTGCATTGGCAGCGCGATGACTTCGGCGTGGCGGCCACCGATGCGCTGCGTGCGATCGCCGCCGAAGGGCAGGGCGTGATGGTGGTGCTGTCGGCCCCGCGCGACAGCGAATCGTTGTTGGCGCGGCTGCGCCAGCAACCGGAAGCGGCCACAAACGCCAAGGACGTCAGCCAGTGGCGGCGCAATGGCGCTGGCGCGCAGATCCTGGCCGAGCTAGGCCTGGGCAAGCTACGCGTGCTGGGTACGCCGCGACGTCAGGTGGGGTTGGCCGGTTTCGGGCTGGAGGTGGTGGAGTATCTGGAATGCCACGCCGGCGAAGGCGTGCGTTCGGTGCCGGCGGCCGCGCTGCCCTGAGTGTGGCTGACGGCAGGCAGTGAACTGCCGTCAGGTGGGTGCGCACGCTACGCAGGAACCGGGTTGTTCGAGCGGTTCCTGCTGTTTTCGAGCATCGACCGCGCCATCTGCCGGCTACTCCAGTCTTTGCTGCCGGCTTCCCAGATTGGGTTTGAGGCACAGGGCCGGGTCTGCTTCGGCGGGCCTGGCCTGCACGCGTCGGCCGGGCCAGGCCCCGGCAGCTGTTAAACTTCCCACCCCCTTGAGTTGCCGACCCGCATGACCCACTACGAAGGCGATCTCCGCCCCACCACCGCGCGCTTTGCGATCATCGCCAGCCGCTGGAATGCCCGCATCACCGACGCGCTGGTCACCGGCGCGCGCCAGAGCCTGGCCGGCAACGGCATTGGCGAGGACGCCATCGACGTGGTCCGCGTGCCGGGCGCCTGGGAAATTCCGATCGCTGCCAATCGTCTGGCGCAATCCGGCCAGCACGCGGCGATCATCGCGCTGGGCTGTGTGATCCGCGGCGACACCCGCCATTACGAACACGTGGCCGACCTGTGTGCCGAAGGCCTGATGAGCGTGCAGTTGCAGACCGGCGTGCCGGTGCTCAACGGCGTGCTCGCTGTCGAGCGCGTGGAAGATGCCGAGGCGCGTGCTGGCGGCAGCCATGGCAACAAGGGCGAAGAATGCGCACTTGCGGCGCTGGAATTGACCAATTTGATGGAGTTGTTGCCATGAGCAAGCCCGGTGGACATGCCCGCCACGTCCGTCGCGATGGCATCGACCCGGTGCTGCGTTCGCGCGCACGCCGACGTGCCTTGCAGGCGGTGTATGCGTGGCAGATTTCCGGCGGTTTCGCCAAGCAGGTGATCTCCCAGTTCGCGCATGAGCAGGCGCACGAAGTGGCCGATCTGGCGTATTTCGAAAGCCTGGTCGAGGGCGTGCTGACCAACCGCGCCGAGCTGGACACCGCGCTGACCCCGTATCTGGATCGCGGCGTGGAAGAGGTCGACGCGATCGAGCGCGCGGTGCTGCGGCTGGCCGCCTACGAACTGCTGTATCGGCAGGACGTGCCGTACCGCGTGGTGATCAACGAAGCGATCGAAACCGCCAAGCGCTTCGGCTCCGAGCACGGCCACACTTACGTCAACGGCGTGCTGGATCGCGCATCGGTGGAGTGGCGCAAGGTGGAGTCGGGCGCGAGCGGCGCCTGAGGCGCCGCGGGATTCGGCAGTTGGGATTCGGGATTGGCCGTCGGGCTAGCCCCGCCAATGCACGCGGTTACGAATCTCCAATGCCCAATCCCCACTCCCGGCCCTTCAAATGCCCGAATTCGATCTGATTGCGCGCTTGCGCACGCGCATCGCCGCGCGTGCCGATGTGCCGTTGGGCATTGGCGACGATGCGGCGTTGCTGCAGCCGCCGCCCGGCGAGCAACTGGCGATCACCGCCGATACGCTCAATGCGGGTGTGCATTTTCCGCACGAGACGCGCGCCGACGATCTGGGCTGGAAGACGCTGGCGGTCAATCTCTCCGATCTGGCGGCGATGGGTGCACAACCGCGCTGGTGCACCTTGTCGCTGTCGTTGCCACACGACGATGCAGATTGGGTCGACGCGTTTGCCGATGGATTCTTTGCGCTGGCCGATGCGCATGCCATCGCCTTGGTCGGTGGCGACACCACGCGCGGGCCGTTGTCGTGTGCGGTCACCGCGATCGGCAGCCTGCCGCCGGGTGCGGCGTTGCGTCGCGATGGTGCGCGTGTGGGCGACGACGTCTGGGTGACCGGCGCGCCGGGCGAGGCGGCGGCCGCGTTGTCGCTGTGGCAAGCCGGGGAATTGGATGTGACCCGTGTGGCTACAGACCCGTTGCACGAGCAGTGGCGCAGCCGCCTGTTGCGCCCGCAGCCGCGCGTGCAGGCCGGGTTGCGTTTGCGTGGGCTTGCGCATGCCTGTGTGGACATCTCCGACGGCCTGCTGGCCGATCTGGGGCATCTGTGCGAACGCAGTGGTGTGGGCGCGCAGCTGGCGCTGGCGGCATTGCCGGCGATGCCACGCAGTGCCGGGATCAGCGCGCTGCACTGCATCGGCTGGCAACTCGGCGGCGGCGACGACTACGAGCTGTGCTTCACCGCCGGCGTGCAACACCGCGACGCGGTGATGCAGGCGATGGACTTCGCCAGAGTCGCGGTCACGCGCATCGGCCAGATCGTCGCCAAGCCGGGCGTGGTGGTCCACGACGCCGACGGCAACCCGTGGCAGCCGCCGCAACGCGGATATCAGCACTTCGTGGGCTGAGCTGTTCGCGCGGGAGGCGTTGCGCGGGCGTGCTGCATCGCAGCCAAAGTCTGCGGGTCGGGATCAGCCAGACGATAAGCGCACGCTGTTTCTACTTGCGGGCCGGGCCCGTAAGTGCGGCGCGTACGCGCCACGAGTCAGGCTGCAGCACAACAAGCACGCAGCGATGCCGCCCACCCTTCTGGTCCAATTTGCCGCCTGCCCAATCCCCAATCCCGGCCCTTGAGCCATACCGTACCGTCTGGTACGTTCGCGACGTTCTCCCCCGAACCACGGATGCATGGCAGTTGCCGCTGGGCCATTCCGGCCTGGCCTTGCGTGGGAGAGAGCAGCATGAACAAGCCTTGGATCGCGAGCATCGCCGCACTGGCGTTGCTGGTGGCATCGGCGTCGGCAGTGGCGGGCGCTTTCAGCAAGACCTATGAACGGATTCCCGGCTGGGACGGCGCACCGATGGGCGCGTTGGTCTTGGTGCCGCAAGGGCAGGGCAGCGGGCCGTTTCCGCTGATCGTGATGCCGGCCAGCTGGTCGTTGCCGAATCTGGAATACCTGGGCCGCGCGACCCAGCTGGCCAGCGATGGCTACGTGGTCGTCAGCTACACCTCGCGCGGGTTCTGGGATTCGGCCGGGCAGATCGATATCGCCGGCGCCGACACGGTGGAAGACGTCAGCGCGGTGATCGACTGGGCGCTGGCGCATACGCCGGCCAATGCGAATGCGATCGGTGCGTCGGGCATCTCGTATGGCGCGGGCATCAGCCTGCTGGCGGCCGAGCGCGATCCGCGCATCAAGGCTGTGGCCGCGCTCAGCGGCTGGGCGGACCTGGAAGCGTCGCTGTATTCCAATCGCACCGTCAGCCAGCAAGGCGTTGGGCTGTTGGTCGGTGCCGGCGCGTTGACCGGGCGGCCTGGGCCGGATCTGGCGCAGATCGGCGCACGGGTTGCGGTGGGCGATTACGACGGCGCGGTGCAGGGCTTCCTGCCGCAGGCGGCCTCGCGTAGCCCGGTAAGCGATGTGGCCGCACTTAACGCGCGTGGCACGGCGGTATTGCTGGGCAATGCTTTCAACGACGGCTTGTTTCCGCCCAACCAGACCATCGCGTTCTTCAACCAGCTGCGCGGGCCCAAGCAGTTGCTGCTCAGCCAGGGCGATCACGCCACGGCAGAACTGCCGGGCGCGTTGGGCCTGCCCAACGAGGTGTATACGGCGACCACGCGTTGGTTCGATCGTCATCTCAAGCAAGTGCGTAACGGGGTGGATGCCGAGGCGCCGGTGCGGTTGTCGCCGCGTGCGGGGCAATGGTTGGAATACACAGACTGGGCGTCGGTGCAGCAGGGCAGCACGCGCTTGGGGCTATCCGCACCGGCAGGACTGCTTAGCCCCACCGGCGGTTTGATCGGCGGCACTGCCAGCGGTTGGCAGTCGCGCATCGCGACCGATGTGCCGACCTTGGCCGATTCGGGCGTGGTGCTGGTCAGTGGGTTGCTGCAAGGCATCGGTGTGCCGGTGACCACGTCGATTCCGTTGGTCAATCGCGCCGGTGCTGCGGTGTGGGTGGGCGCGCCGTCGAGCAGTGCACACCGCTTGGCTGGCAGTCCATCGTTGCGCGTGACCGTGGTGCCCAGTCAATCGAAGGTGAGCCTGTTCGCGTATCTGTACCGTATGGATGCACTGGGCGTGGCGCAATTGATCACACATGCGCCGTACTCGTTGCGCGGCGCCACACCGGGCCGTGCGGTAACGCTGGATTGGCCGCTGCAGGCGGCCGCTACGGAGATTCCGGCAGGGCAGCGTTTGGTGTTGGTGATCGACACACGCGACGTGCGTTACACCGATGCCAGCGATGGCGGTGGCACGGTGACATTTACCTCGCCGGTGGCAACGCCATCGGTGTTGAACGTGCCGCTGCGATAGCGCTGCGCTGAGCTAATGACGTGGTGAGTTGTAGGTCGCGTGCATCCGATCGGGTGCACACGCTGATCAATCGCCTGCTATCGCGTAACTGATTTTCCATCCGCTTGTGGAGAGGCGGATCTGCAGCCTGGCTGCAGGGCCGCCCACCATCGCGGGACACGCTGCAAGTACGTCCTTGTAGCTCTTACGCGGCATCCATGCCGCGTAAGGTCCTGCGATGGTGGGCGGACAAGGACCTGTCGAGATGGTCGGTGTGCATGTTTTTAAAGCAACCGACTCACTGTCTGGTGCGGTGTCCTCGCCGATTGCGGGACCGTTGGCGGCATGGATGCCGCCACCGAGCCCCCAGGGAAGGGTTCACGGCGTGTCCCGCGAGCGGTGAGGGCACCGCGCCCTCGACTCACCTGGCTTTGATTGTTGATCTGCCGCTTGGCTGCAGGGCCCTTGCCCGCCCACCATCGCGGGACACGCTGCAAGTACGTCCTTGTACTCTTACGCGGCATCCGTGCCGCGTAAGGTCCCGCGACGGTGGGCGGGCAAGGACCAGTGGAGACGGCCGGTGTGCGTGTTTTCAACAAAGCAACCGACTCACCGTCTGGTGCGGTGTCCTCACCGCTTGCGGGACCGTGTGGCGGCATGGATGCCGCCACCGAGCCCCCAGGGACGGGTCCACGGCGTGTCCCGCGAGCGGTGAGGGCACCGCGCACTCGACCGACAGGGCTTTTGCTGCAACGTCATAACGCCATGACTCATCAAGTTGGCTTTCCTGCACTGAGACTGGACGGTGTGGATGAGGCAGTGGCCGTAGCTGTCTAGAGACAATTAAATTGAAGAGTACGGATGCGTCGTTACAGACCATCGCCACGCAGCATTTATGCGGAATTTACGCCGCCGCCCTGGTAGGTCCATAGCGACTTTACGCAGGCCGGGAAGACACTGCGCAGGTTGGCGGAGCGGTTCCGCCCTGGACGATCCCGATGCATCCCTTGACCTGTCTGCTCCATCGGCGCTGCGCGCACGGTGCGGCAGCGTTTTGCCTTGTTGGCATGCACACGCTGCATGCGCCGTCGCACATCGCATCCATTGCGCCGCGTTGCGCGCGTCTCGGGGAGTAGCCGACATGCCTGCCTGGTTGTCCCTGTTGTGCGGCGTGGCCGTGCTCGTTGCCGCTGCGTACCTGTTGTACGTGGTGCTGCGGCCCGAAGACTTCTGATGCGAGTGCGCTCCGATGATTGAAACCTTCTTTGTCTACGCGCTGGCCATCGTGCTGGCGTGGCCCCTGGGTCGCTATCTGGCGGCGGTGATGCGCGGCGCACCGATGCGTGGCGATGTGCTGTTCGGCTGGATCGAACGGCCGTTGTATGCGTTGCTCGGTACCCGTCCGCAGCAAGGCATGTCGTGGCGCGGCTATGCCGTGGCGTTCTTGCTCAGCAACTTGGTTGTTGGTCTGCTGACCTGGGCGGTGTTCATGACCCAGGCGTGGCTGCCGTTCAACCCCGACGGCATTCCCAACATGCGCTGGGATACCGCGCTGCACACCATGGTGTCGTTCGTCACCAACACCAATCAGCAGCATTATTCGGGCCAGGCGCAGTTGTCGTATCTGGCACAGATGACCGGCATCGTCGGCCTGCAGGTAGTGACGCCGATGATGGGCCTGGCGTTGGCCGTGGCGACCTTGCGTGCCTTGTTCGGCGGGCGAGCTGTCGCAAGCGTGCCCAATGCCTCGCTGGCATCGAACGCGCCGGCGAGTACATCGCCACGGATGGCCGGGCCGGACGATCCGGAGATCGCAATGGCGCGCCAGGGACGGCAGCAGTCGAGTTCCGGATTGGAGGCCCTGCCCGAAGCAGACGTTGGCAACTACTGGGCCGATGTGATCCGCGCAAGCACGCGCGTCTTGTTGCCGCTGTGCCTGCTGTGGGCCGTGCTGCTTGGCTGGCAAGGTGTGCCGTCCACGCTGCAGGGCGCGGCAACTGCGACACCGTTGGATAGCAGTGCGAGCATGCCCAAGCAGACCATTCCGGTCGGCCCGGTTGCGGCGATGGTCGCGGTCAAGCAGCTCGGCACCAACGGCGGCGGCTGGTACGGCCCCAACAGTTCGGTGGCGCTGGAAAACCCCACGCCGTTGAGCAATTTTCTGGAAACGTTGGCGATCGTGTTGTTGCCGATGAGCGTGGTGTTCATGGTCGGCTATCTGACCGGGCGCAAGCGTCTCACCGCCTTGGTGTTCGGCACAATGCTGACGATGTCGGCTGCGTCCACCGCACTGTTGCTGTGGTCCGAAGCGCATTCGGCCAGCGCGAACTCGCCTGCCTTGATGGAAGGCAAGGAAGTGCGTATCGGCGCGGATGCCTCGGCGTTGTGGGCAGCGTTGACCACACAGACCTCCAACGGCTCGGTCAATGCGATGCACGACTCGCTGGCGCCATTGAGTGGCCTGGTCACGCTGGTGAACATGCTGATCAATGCGATCTGGGGCGGCATCGGCTGTGGTTTGCAGCAGTTCGTGGTGTATCTGCTGTTGAGCGTATTTCTGGCTGGGTTGATGACCGGACGCACGCCGGAGTTGTTCGGCCGCAAGATCGAATCGCGCGAAGTGCAATTGCTTGCGCTATTGATTCTGTTGCAACCGCTGGTGGTGTTGGGCTTCACCGCAGTGGCGCTGGCAGTGCCGTCGTTCACCGCAAATTCCAATCCCGGTTTCCATGGCATCAGCCAGGTGTTCTACGAGTACACCTCGGCCTTCGCCAACAACGGGTCGGGTTTCGAAGGGCTGGGCGATGCGACGTACTGGTGGAACCTGAGCTGCTCGGTGGTGTTGGTCCTGGGCCGGTATCCGGCATTGATCCTACCGTTGATGGTGGCGGCGCGCATGGCAGTGAAGCGGCGTGCGCCGGAGTCAGCCGGCAGCCTGCAGGTCGAAACCCCCACCTTTGCGTTGACCCTGATGGCGATCGTGCTGGTGCTCACCGTGCTGCAGTTCATGCCGGCACTGGTGCTGGGTCCTATCGCTGAACACCTCGCCCTGGCGGCGTCCTGAGAGTTTGAGCAATGTCTACGATCGATACGACTGAAAAACGCGAGCGCGGCGACGCAGCGTTGTTCGATGCTGCCGTGCTACTTGCGGCAATGCGTGCGGCCTTCCTCAAGTTGGCGCCGCGGCATCTGCTGCGCAGCCCGGTGATGGCGGTGGTGATGGGCGGCACGGTGCTGGCGGCAGTGATCACCGCCAGCGGGCATGGCAATGCCGGCTTCGGCTGGACGGTGACGGCGATCCTGTTTGTCACCGTGTTGTTCGGCAATTTCGCCGAGGCCATCGCCGAAGCACGTGGGCGTGGGCAGGCCGCATCGCTGCGGCGTGCGCGCAAGGATCTGGTGGCGCGTCGCGTGGAAACCGCACTCGGTGGCCGCGAGACCCGCGTGCCGGCGGCGGAGTTGCGACCGGGCGATTACGTGATGGTGTCCGAGGGCGAATTCGTCCCGGCCGATGGCGAAATCGTGCGCGGCGTAGCCACCATCAACGAAGCGGCGGTGACTGGCGAATCGGCACCGGTGTTGCGCGAGGCCGGCACCGATCGCAGTGGCGTGATCGGCGGGACACGGGTGCTCTCCGACGAGATCGTGTTCAAGGTCACCGCCGAGCCGGGCCACAGCTTTCTGGATCGCATGATCGCTTTGGTGGAAGGTGCCAATCGACAGAAGACGCCGAACGAAATCGCGCTCACCTTGTTGCTGGCGGCGATGACGCTGACCTTCCTGATCGTGGTGGCGTCGTTGCCGGCGATTGCCGGATTCGTCGGTGTCACGCTGGATCCGCTGCTGCTGATCGCATTGCTGGTGTGCCTGATTCCGACCACCATCGGCGGCCTGTTGCCGGCAATCGGCATCGCCGGCATGAACCGCGCGCTGTCGGCCAATGTGCTGGCCAAATCCGGCAAGGCGGTGGAAGTGGCCGGCGACGTGGACGTGTTGCTGCTCGACAAGACCGGCACCATCACCTACGGCGACCGTCAGGCCACCGCGTTTCATCCGCTGGCCGGCATCGACCGTGCGCAACTGCGCGATGCGGCGATGCTGGCATCGCTGGCGGACCCGACGCCGGAAGGTAAATCCATCGTCAAACTCGCGCGCCAGCAGGGTGCGGTGGCAGTCGAACCGGACGGCGCGCATTTCATTGCGTTCACTGCGCAAACGCGCATGTCCGGCGTCGATATCGCTGGGCGCAGTATTCGCAAGGGTGCCGGCGACTCGATCGTGGCCCATGTGCAGGCAATGGGCGTCACGGTCTCGCCGGAATTGAACGGGCGCATCGAAGAGGTGGCACGCGGCGGTGCCACGCCGCTGGTGGTTGCCGAAGGCCGGCATGTGCTGGGCGTGGTCGAGCTGAGCGACGTGGTCAAGCAAGGCATCAAGGAAAAGTTCGCGCAGCTGCGTGCGATGGGCATCAAGACGGTGATGATCACCGGCGACAACCCGCTCACGGCCGCCGCGATTGCCGCCGAAGCCGGCGTGGACGATTACATCGCGCAGGCGCGCCCGGAAGACAAGCTCGCGCGCATCCGCGCCGAGCAGGCCGGCGGGCGCCTGGTGGCGATGGTCGGCGACGGCACCAACGATGCACCGGCGCTTGCCCAGGCCGACGTGGGCCTGGCGATGAACTCCGGCACGCAGGCGGCCAAGGAAGCCGGCAACATGGTCGATCTGGATTCGGATCCGGCCAAATTGCTGGCGGTGGTCGAAGTGGGCAAGCAGCAGCTGATCACGCGCGGTGCGCTGACCACCTTCTCGCTGGCCAACGACGTCTCCAAGTATTTCGCGATCCTGCCGGCCCTGTTTGCTGCGGCGATTCCCTCGATGGCGGCGCTCAACGTGATGCAGTTGCCCAGCCCGCGCCACGCGGTGCTGGCGGCGCTGATCTTCAATGCGCTGATCATTCCGGCGTTGATTCCGCTGGCCTTGCGCGGCGTGCGCTTTCGTCCCTCCAGCGCCACGGCCTTGTTGCGCCGGAACATGCTGATCTACGGTGTGGGCGGCGTATTGCTGCCGTTTGCCGCAATCAAGTTGATCGACCTGGCGCTTGTCGCCGCTGTAGGAAACTGAGTCATGACGATTTCTTCAAACACCAACCTATCCACGTCGCTCCCGTTGCGCGACGACGGCGCTCTACGCGGTTCGGTGATGCTCGCGTTGTTCATCCTGCTCGGCCTGGGCTTGAGCTATTCGCTGATCGCCACCGGAATCACTGGCGCGTTGTTTCCTGCGCAGGCGCACGGCTCGTTGCTGCGTGTGGACGCGCGCGTCGTCGGCTCGGCGCTGGTCGCCCAGCCGTTCGCCGATGCGCGTTATTTCCAGCCACGCCCCTCGGCCGCCAAGTACGACCCGACTGCGGCGGCCGGCAGCAACCAGGCGCGTTCCAATCCCGACCTGCAAGCACGCATCGCGGCAACGCGTGCAGAAGTTGCTGCACGCGACGGTATCGCGCCCGGGGCAGTCCCCAGCGAGTTGCTCACCCAATCCGGCAGCGGCCTGGATCCTCACCTGAGCCCTGCCGCCGTGCAGGTACAACTGCGCCGCGTCGCCACCGCGCGCGGTTGGCCGGAACAACGCGTCGCCGCCCTGGTGCAAGCCGCCACCGAACACCCGCAGTTCGGTCTGCTTGGGCAGCCGCGAGTGAATGTTCTGGCGCTGAATCTGGCGCTTGATGCGGCTGGGAATCGGAAGTCGGGAATCGAGAATGGGTCAAAGCAACAGCGCTAGAGCCATCCGGTCGCGGTAGGCTCCACGAATCCCCAATCCCGACTCTCCAATCCCGGCCCCAATGCCCGACGCCCGTACCCAACAAGCCGACGCACTCATCGGCGAACTGCAGCACGAACATGGCGGGCGCCTGACCGTCTTTCTGGGCGCGGCGCCCGGCGTCGGCAAGACTTACGCCATGCTGTCGCGCGCACGCGAGCGCTTGCGGCAGGGCATGGACGTGGTGGCCGGTGTGATCGAAACCCACGGCCGCAGCGAAACTGCTGCGCTGCTGGAGGGCCTGCCGCTGCTACCGCGCGCTCGCGTCAGTTACCAGGGCCGCGTGCTGGAGGAATTCGATCTGGACGCGCTGCTGGCGCGCAAGCCAAAGCTTGCCCTGATCGACGAACTGGCGCATCGCAATGTGCCGGGCAGCCGGCACGAGCGGCGCTGGCAGGACATTGTCGAACTGCTCGATGCCGGCATCGATGTCTACACCACGGTCAACATCCAGCATCTGGAAAGCCTCAACGACATCGTGCTGCGCATCACCGGCGTGCGCGTGTCCGAAACGGTGCCCGATGCGGTGTTCGACCGCCTGCGCGACATCGTGCTGGTGGATCTGCCTCCGCGCGAACTAATCGAACGGCTGCAGCAGGGCAAGGTGTATCTGCCCGAGCAGGCCACGCAGGCCTTGCAGGCATTTTTTTCGCCATCCAACCTAACTGCCTTGCGCGAGTTGGCAATGCAGACTGCCGCCGACCGTGTCGACAGCGATCTGCGCGACACCCAGGCCGCGCGCGGATTGCCCGGCACCGCTGCCTTGCGTCGCCGCGTGGTGGTGGCCATCGACGGGCGTGGCAGCTCGGATTATCTGGTGCGGGTGGCGCGGCGATTGTCGGAGCGCCGCGATGCGCCGTGGACGGTGGTCACCGTGCAGACGCGCACCGTGGCCGATGCCGCGTGGCAGCTGGAGATCGACCGCGCGTTCGCACTGACACGCCGCCTGGGGGGCGATACCGCGCTGCTGCACGGCGCCAACGTCGCCGAGGCGTTGCTGGATTTCGCCGCGCAAAACGGCGTGTCCACGCTGGTGTTGGGGCGCACGCGCGAACGCCCGCTGGCGCGCATGTTCAACCGCACGCTGACCCAGCAACTGCTGCAGCGTGGCGCGCATTACGAACTGGTGATCGTCAGCTCCGCCGATGCGCGCGCACGTGCGCGCCAGCGTTGGCGCAATCCGCGCCAGTGGCTGCAGCGTTACGACCTGGCGTTTGCGGCGATCGCGGCCGCTGCAGCCGTTGCAGTGGCCTGGGTGATTCAGCGCTGGACCGATATCGACGATCTGTCGATGGTGTTCATCGTCGCCGTGGTGCTGGTGGCCTCGCGCACGCGCATGGCCGCTGCGGTGGTCGCCGCGCTGCTGAGTTTTGTCGCCTACAACTTCTTCTTCATCGAACCGCGTTTTACGCTGCATATCAGCGCGCGCCAGGGCGTGGTGACGGTGTGCCTGTTCCTGATCGCTGCACTGGTTGCCGGCCGCCTGGCCTCGCGTCTGCGCAGCCAGGTGCTGGCCTTGCGCGCCGCCAACACGCATGCCAATGCACTGCAGACGCTGGCGCGCGAACTCAGCACCGCCGCCGATCTGGGGCAGGTATTGGAAGCCGGACGCCGCGCGTTGGCGACAGCGCTCGATGCAGAAACCTGGCTGCGTCTGGAGCAACGCGAAAGCGATGCACCGGCCAGCTTCGGCGTACTCGATCGCAGCGCAGCGGACTGGACCCAGCGCCACGGTCAGCCGGCCGGCCGCTTCACCGATACGTTGGCCGGCGCGCAGTGGTGGTGCCTGCCGGTGCGGCACGAATGCGGCAGCCTGGGTGTGGCCGCGCTGCGCTTCCGGCAGAACGTACAGCGGCCCGGCCTGGAGCAACGCCGGTTGGCCGAGGCGATGGTGGAAGACATCGGTCAGGCAGCGTTGCGTACGCGTCTGGTCGCCGATCTGGAAGGCGCGCGCGTCAGTGGCGAAACCGAGCGATTACGTTCGGCATTGCTATCGTCTGTCTCGCACGATCTGCGCTCGCCGCTGGCCTCGATGATCGGCTCGGCCAGCAGCCTTGCCAGCTACGGCGATGCGATGGACGCGCAGGACCGCCACAGCCTGCTCGACACCATCCAGCTCGAAGGCGAGCGGCTGGATCGCTACATCCAGAATCTGCTCGATATGACCCGGCTCGGCCACACCGGGCTGACCTTGAATCGCGACTGGATCGGCGTGGACGAGTTGATCGGCTCGGCCACACGCCGGCTGCAGCGTTATCAGCCGGCGGTGCGCCTGCAACTGGATCTGGCCGCCGACCTGCCGGCGATCTGGGTGCACCCGGCACTGGTGGAACAGGCCATCTTCAACGTGCTGGAGAATGCGGCGAAATTTTCGCCGCCCGGCGTGGCCGTCACCGTGCAGGCGCGGCTGCAGGCCGGCGCCTTGCAGATCGATATCGGCGACCAGGGGCCGGGCATTCCCGAAGACGAGCGCGCCCGCATTTTCGACATGTTCTACAGCGTCGAGCGTGGCGACCGCGGTCGCAATGGCACCGGGCTGGGCCTTGCCATCTGCCAGGGCATGATCGGCGCGCATGGCGGCAGCGTGGAGGCGCTGGCCGGTGCAGATGGTCACGGCACCACGATCCGCATTACGCTGCCGTTGCTCGTTCCCGCCGCGCCACCTCGCCCCGATGCCGACTGACCCCACTGCCATCCCGCCTGCCCGCGTGCTGATCGTCGACGACGAGCCGCAGATCCGCCGTTTTCTCGACATCAGCCTGCGCGCGCAGGGCTACCGCGTGCTGCAGGCCGGCACCGCCGAAGAAGGCCTGGCCGTGCTGGCCGGGCAGGGCGCTGAACTGGTGGTGCTGGACATCGGCCTGCCCGACCGGGACGGCCACGAAGTGCTGCGCGAGATTCGCCAGTGGTCCAACGTGCCGGTGATCATGCTCACCGTGCGCGCCGGCGAAACCGAAAAGGTGGCCGCGCTCGATGCCGGCGCCAACGACTACGTCACCAAGCCGTTCGGCGTGCAGGAACTGATGGCGCGCATCCGCGCGCTGCTACGCCAGGCCGGCGCCGGCAGCACGGTGGAAGAAAGCGTGTTCGACGACGGCCGCCTGCATATCCATCTGGGCCTGCGCGAGGTCACGCTGGCGGGCGAAGCGGTACCGTTGAGTCGCAAGGAATACGCCTTGCTCGCGCTATTGCTCAAGCACGCCGGCCGCGTGGTCACGCAGCCGCAACTGCTACGCGAAGTGTGGGGTCCCACCCACGAAGAAGACACCCATTACCTACGCATCCTGGTCGGCAAGCTGCGCCAGAAACTGCACGACGATGCCGCCGACCCGCATTACATCGTGACCGAGCCGGGTGTGGGTTTGCGCTTTATCGGTGTGACGCGTTGAGCGTGCTGCAATGTGGCGCCCGCCAAATTTAAGAAGCGGCATCCAAATCGCGCATAAAACTTCGATTTTTGAAATGCGATTGGAATGACGTGGCAGCTAGGGTTGCCTGAAAAATTATGCGGACATCTATCCTATAACTGGCCCTGGGCGCTCCTGTTCTTGTGCCTGTTCACGTTGCATGCTCTGCTGCTTGCTTAACTGCTCCCGATGAATATCCAGACCATGCTGGATGGATACTTCGACTGGTGTATTGATCGCAACCTCTGTTGGCACATGAGCTCGCATACTCGCAGGGTTGCTTGGCTCTCCCTGTACCGCAAAAAGATATTGACCCGCCTGCCTAGATGGGGTGGCCGTACTAAGTATTACGTGGTCCACACGCGTGAGACCATTTGCCATTGCTTCAGTAGCCAGACATGCGGCTGCTCGATCGCTCCGATCATCTGGTAACCGCCCCATCGAGCGGTCTAGCGCATGAACATGTTCCACGCACTGTCCAAATATTTGTGGGAGAGCTGGTGAGTCAATGGCAAATGGTGCAGGCGGTCCAAAGGGGTGTGCGCCCTGGTGATAATGAGGGTCGGTAGGTTCAAGTGCAGAAGACCACGCTCTGCCCTCCCAAGTATGGATCTCCCCTGAAGGATTGGTGACAGACAAGCTACCTTCGCGGTCAACTCGCACCTGAGAAATTTCTTCTCTAGCCAGTTCATTTCTACCTGTAATTGTCAGGATGGGACCAGACGTTCTTTCATCCATCCGGTCGAGGATGCGGGAGCCATTCACCGGATCTCGTAACATCGCGTCAAACAACTGCAAGCTAGGCTCATTGTTGAACCCTTGGGCCAAGGCCGGGTTGTCGGCTTCCCTGACCTTAGATTGCCATTCCTCGCTACCTTGTCCTTGTCCGAGTTCCAATGCGTTGACGAGGCCAACCCCCCGAAGCGTCGCATCGCGCCCGGACACGATCGCTGCCCTGGCAGCGGGATTTAACCCATTAATGCCTTGATTCCCGATCCATTCGCGCACCGCATCCGCAGTCATGCCATCCGATTGCTGGAGGCTTTCGACAAGCAATGCTCCACGGGCTTGGTTTTGGTTGTAAAGTTTGCTGGTCACGGCAACAATTGCGGCAGCGCTCTCGGGATGATCCCTATTGAGATTCTGCAGCCAAATTATCTGCGAAAGGGGCTGGCCAACAGCTTCCCATTTTCGGTCCACCTGCTGATCGTTCAGGCCTTGAACGAATGTCCGGCCGTCGTCTGACCTGAGGAACTCGTTGAGTCGATCCTGCTCTGCGGTCGAAAGGTCATTACCTACTTGTCCAGGGGTCTGCAGGCGCTGCAGAAGGTTCGTTTGCTCTACGTGGTTGAACTGCTGTTGAGGCGGGGCCCACTCTGCATAGTGGCGAAGCATCTCCTCGGCGGCAGCTCCCCGCCCAGGCTGACCGAAGTCCCACTGCATAATGCCTACAGACCAGCCTGAATTTCCGGTGCTGTGTTGCAAGGCGTACGCGGCGCCAAGATTCACTTCGCTGGCACGGCCCACAGCGTTGTATGCAAGCACTTCGAAGCTTTGACGACTTAACGCGTCGTAGCGGTATCCTTGTGTCATCTTCGTCCCCTAAGGAATGGCTTTTATCAACTGTTCCAGTTGTTCGATACGTAGCCGAGTGGCGTTTATGCTGCAGTCTGCAGTCAGGGCATCTTGTTCATTGCGAGACATGCCCTGCACCAATGGCTCGGCCTGGCAATAGGCATCTCGATAAGTGCGCCAGGCTTTAGACGCAGCATTGAAATTCTTTTCCAGATCATCCAGATAAGCGGGATCGTCAGTGGCATAGCTGGCGTAGCGCACGCGCGCCTTGTCGAGGATTTCCCTTTCGATTCTTGTCAATTTTTCGTTGATCGAACGAGTTTCACGTAACGAGATGCACGTTGCGCCCAGTAGCTTGCAGTCAGCTTCCGGCAAGGCCAACAGGCATGCTTGTCGATCTTTGGTTGCAGCAATGCGGGAGCAGTCCGAACTGGCTCTTGTTGATGAAGTGCTTGGCTGGCCTGAAGCGACAGCGCCAGCCTCCGGCGACGAACAGCCTGCCAACGACAGCAATGCAGATGTTGCTATCCATCGCGCGGCCGTTCCCAGTCTGAAAGCGGCTCTATCGGTTTTTTTTCTGGTGGCGATCATAGGCATTCTCTAGTGCAATCGCTTGGCAGCCAAGCTAGCCAGAGAAACCGCTTTGAATCAAGCGACGATCGCCCGACGCCAGCACGGCCAGGGCTATAGACAGCTACGAAGAACTTTCTAGAGAAGGCAGCACTTTCCCCGGATTCAAAATCCCATCCGGATCCAGCGCGGCCTTGATCGCGCGCATTGCTGCCAGCGTCGGTGCACTGAAAGCCTGTGTCATGAAATCGCGCTTGGCCACGCCGATGCCGTGTTCGCCGGAGAGCGTGCCTTCCAGCGCCAGTACCAATGCGAACAGGCGCGGCAATGCGGCGTGTGCGCGTGCGTCTTCATCGGCATCGGCCGGGTCGTACATGATGTTGACGTGCAGGTTGCCGTTGCCCGCATGGCCGAAGGCGACGATGGGCAATGCGAATTCCGCAGCGAGTGCTTCCACACCGGCCACCAGTTCGGGAATGCGCGACACCGGCACCACCACGTCCTCGTTGATCTTGCCCGGCTTGATCGTGCGCAATGCCGGCGACAGCGCGCGCCGCGCGGCCCACAACTTGTCGCGCGCGCTGCCATCGGCGGCCACGTCCAGGCTCAACACACCCTCGCCGTTGGCGGCGTCGTGCAACGCCTGCAATGCATAAGGCAAGGTGTCGTGATCGCCATCGGCTTCGATCAGCAACATCGCACCGGCCTCGGGCACATCGCTGCCGTTGCGGCGCAGCAGTGCGATTGCGCTGGCATCCATGAATTCCAGCATCGTCGGCGTGGTCGGTTGCGCCATGATGCGCGACACCGCGGCTGCAGCGGTGGCCGCATCGCGATACAGCGCGCGCAGACCGGCTTGTGCGATTGCGCGCGGGGTCAGCTTCAACGTCGCTTCGACGATGATGGCCAAGGTGCCTTCGCTGCCGACCAGCAAATGCGTGAGGTCGTAGCCGGTGGAATTCTTGGTATACGCACCGCCGCAGCGGATCACCTCGCCGGTGCCGGTCACTGCGACCAGGCCGAGCACGTTGTCGCGGGTGGCGCCGTATTTCACTGCGCGCGGGCCGCCGGCATTGGTGGCGAGATTACCGCCGACACTGCAGATGTCCGCGCTGGACGGATCCGGTGGCCAGAACAAGCCGTGCGGCTGCAATGCCTGTTGCAAGTCGCCATTGAGCAGGCCCGGTTGCACGATGGCGCAGCGATCCGCCGGACGCAGCGCAAGGATGCGGTTCATGCGCGCCATCGACACCACCACGCCGCCGGAAAACGGCACTGCGGCACCGGTGGTGCCGGTGCCCGCGCCACGCGCCACGATCGGCACGCCATGCGCGCGGCAGGCCTGCACGATGGCGACCACCTCATCGGTATCGCGCGGCAAGGCGACGGCGGCGGGCAATGCCCAGCGGCGCGAATCGTCTTCGCCATAACGCCGCCGCGCATCGTCGCCGGTCAACCAGCCATCGGGTCCAAGTCGTGTGGCCAGCAGTTCGGTCAGCGCGGTGGGAAGCACATCGGTCATGACGGGTGATCCTGTGGTGTCGCGCGCTGGATGCATTTCCATCCCAGCACTGCGACGGTGAGCGGCAACCAGACCCAGCGTAGCTCGGAGAGCAGGACGCTGAGGCCGCGCGCATTGAAGAAACCGTTGGCGAATGGCGACACGCGAATCGGCCGCCACGGCGCGAACCAGCGCGCATCACTCCACGGCCAGGTCAATGCAACGCCAAGTCCGCCGGACGTCATCGCATCCAGCACAGGATGCGATGCGGTGCAGACAAACAAGAACGCTGCGGCCTGCAGCGCATCCGCACGCAACACGCGATGCGCAATGCCACCGAGTAATGCAATCAACGCGGCGAACACCAACGAGTGGCTGGCACCACGGTGACCGAACGCATCGGCATAGGGAATGTGCAGCGCAAACGCCAGCACATCGGCATCCGGCAACATCGCCGCCACGATGCCGGCACCGAGCAAACGTGGCGAGAGGCGGCCGCGTTCGCTGGCGCACCAGAGCGCCAGCGGCACCGCGGCGTGGGTGAGGATGGTGGGCATCGCGCGTGGGTCGTTGTCAGCAATCGTCGGCGCGGAAGGCGTCACGGATCCAGTTCAGCACCGGCGGCTCGCCGCTGGCTTCGACCACATCGAAGCGGCAAGGCAAGCTTGCCAGTGCCGGGTGATAGGCAAGGAACACTTGCGCGGCCAGCACCAGTTTGCGGCGCTTGCGCCGGTCCACCGATGCAGCGCCGCCGCCGAAGCGGTTGTCGCGCCGATAACGCACTTCCACGAACACCAGCGCTTGCCCGTCGCGCATCACCAGATCCAGCTCGCCGCCGCGGTAGTTGGCATTGGCCACGACCAGCCGCAGGCCGGCCTGCTCCAGCAGCGCGCGTGCCAACGCTTCCACCGCCGCACCACGTTGCTGACGTGCTGCCGGCATGGCGTCAGCGGCCGTCGGCGATCGGCACCGGGCGGCCACCGTTGAAGGTGGACCACGCCGGTGTACGCAACACGTTGCCGAAGCCATCCAGATGCAAGGTGCCGGTGGCGCCGCGCAGGCCGCCGTCGGCGCCGGTGGCCAGCTTTTCCAGATACGCGCTGATCTTCCAGGCGTCGTAGCCGAATGCGAACAGGCGTGCGCCCGGTCCGCGTGCGCTGGGTAGCGTGCTGGCGACTTGGGTGGAGGCCGGCAGGCCGGACACGCCCAGGGCGGTCCAGGTTTCGCTCGGGTAGATGATGCCGTCCAGCGCCAAATCGTCTTCGACCTTGCCGGTGCCGGCCACCAACTGCGAGGTGCCCACACGCGATTTGCCGGCGAATCCGCTCAATGCCAACTGGGGCGCCAGCGCCCGCGCCGTATTGCCGCGCACTGCCAGAAATACCGCATCGGCAGTGCCGTAATTGCGTAGCTGCGCGCCGATATCGCCCGGCACTTCGGCCACGCTGATGCTGCCGGCGACGGTGCCGCCACGTTCGGTGAAGCGGTCGCGGAAGGCCTTGATGGTGCGCTTGCCGTTGTCGTCGCTGGTGCCGACGATCAGCACGTTGCGGCGCTCGCGCGAAAGCAGGTATTCGGCCGCCATGATGCCGTCGTCTTCCGGCGCCAGCGAGAAGCCGGCGCTGCCGCTGGGCGGTGCCTTGTTGTCGGTTGGGCGGTTGAGTGCCAGCACCGGCACCGCCAGTTGGCCGCGTGCAAACACCGCGCTGACTTCGTCGCGACCCAACGGGCCGACCACGTAGTCCACACCGGCGCTCACGGCCTTGTCGTAGGCGGCATTGGCACCGGCGGCGGTGCCGGCGGTATCGAAGAAGCGTAGTTCCGGGCGGCGGCGGGTTTCGGCGTAGTAGCCTGCCAGCAGACCGTCGCGCACCGGCGCCGAGGCGGTCGCTAGATTGCCGCTGAGCGGCAGCAGCACGCCCAGCTTGATCGGCGGACGGTAGCCATCGCGCTCAGCCGGCGGGCGCTTGCTGGTGTCGAAGCCCCATTGCGCATCGCGCTCGAACGCACGCGGCAGCGCCAAGCCGCGGCTGATCATGGCGCGGCCGGCGAAGTTGTACAGCGGGTCGCCGGCCGGTAGTGCGGCGGTGCGGCCTTTGAGCGTGGCGTCGTCGAGCGCGGCGAGCAGACGCACGATTGCGCGCTGGTTTTCGCTGCGCGGAGTGCCGGTCAGGCTGGCATCGGCGCGTGCACGGTCGGCGGCGGCACCGAACAGGTCGCCGGTGCCTTCCAATGCGGCGGCGCGTGCCAGCAGCCAGCGGGTCTGCGACGGCTGCGGCAGGCCTTGCGGGCTGTCGCCCAGCGCCTGCAGCGCCTGCGCGGCCTGCTTGTCGATCACTGCCAGCTCGCCGGTCAACAGCGCGAAGCGGGCGCGGTCTTCGCCAGTGAGATGGCGTGGGGTCACCTGCGCCAGCAACGTGCGCGCACGTGCGTCATCGCCGGCGTCGTGCCAGCCGAACGCCGAGGCGGCCAGCAAGCGGCTGCGCTGCGCACCGCTGGCGCTGGCCGCCTCGGCTTCCAACTGCTGCGCGGCTTCGCGCGGCTTGCCCTGGTCCAGCAACGCCAGCGCCGCACTCTGCGTGGGCGAAGCGGTCTGGGTGACGCTGCTGGTGGCGCAACCGGCGGCCAGCATGACCATCAGCGACAGGGCGGAGATCCTTGCAACACGCTTGTTCATTTCAGATCCATTGGACGGGGCCCGCCGGGGCGGACCGTTAAAAACGCTACGATTCTACCCTTTGCCCCCGGAAATACCGCTGATGACGTCCCCCGGAACCCTGCATGTGGTCGCCACGCCGATCGGCAACCTGGCCGACCTGTCGCCGCGTGCGCAGGAGGTGCTGCGTGGCGTGGCCGCGATCTGCGCCGAAGACACCCGCCACACCCGCCAGTTGCTCGGCCATTTCGGCATCGACCGTCCACTGCTGGCCCTGCACGACCACAACGAAGAAGCCATGTCCGAGCGCATCGTCGCGCGCCTGCGCGAAGGCGAGTCGCTGGCCATCGTCAGCGACGCCGGCACCCCGCTGGTCAGCGACCCCGGCTTCAAGCTGGTGCGTGCCGCGCGCGCGGCCGGGATTCGGGTCAGCCCGGTGCCGGGTGCCTGCGCCGCCATCGCCGCGCTCAGCGTGGCCGGCCTGCCCAGCGACCGTTTCGGCTTCGAGGGCTTTTTGCCGGCCAAGAGCGCTGCCCGCCGCGAGCGCCTGGCGCACCTGGCCGGGGAAACCCGCACCCTGGTGTTCTACGAATCCTCGCACCGCATCGTCGACTCGCTGGCCGACCTGCGCGGCGCCTTCGGCGACGACCGCCCGGCGGTGATCGCCCGCGAGCTGACCAAGCTGTTCGAAACCGTGCTCGACGGGACCCTGGCCGAGCTACAGGCCAAGGTCGAAGCCGACGACAACCAACGCAAGGGCGAGTTCGTGGTGATGGTGCAGGGCGCCGCAGACGCCGCCGAAGGCCAACTCGCCGAAGGCCGCCGCGTCTACGCCAAGCTTGCCGAGCACCTGTCGCCGTCCACCGCCGCCAAGCTGGCCGCCGAGCTGACCGGTGCGCCGCGCAAGGCGTTGTATGGCGGGTAGTGCATCAGAGCGGCCAACCAAACCTCTCGAACGCGATAGCGCTGATGGCAACGTGTTGGCCACTCGGCTTGGTGGACGAATGGAGTGATCTCGGGGATGGCAGCGACATTGATCGGATCGAAGGAAGCTGATCAATGTCGCTGCGCTGCATGCACTGCGCGCAACCATGCACACCGACCATCTTGATTTGGTCCTTGCCCGCCCACCGTCGCGGGACCTTACGCGGCATGGATGCCGCGTAAGAGCCTTATCTGTTCGCAATCTGGCAGTTTAGGTGTCGAGAGCCGGCGTGGGCCACCGTGAGAGCCTGGATCTCAGCGATCGCCGTGTAGCTTGGTACCCACGCCGGATTCTCCCTTGATTCGCCCGAACAGTTGCCCGAGGTGACACTCGAAACGATAA
>NZ_JBEOLS010000070.1:0-24238 GCF_040279205.1 Xanthomonas hortorum | reverse complement strand
CCGTCGCGGGACCTTACGCGGCATGGATGCCGCGTAAGAGCCTACATGGACGTACTTGCGGCGTGTCCCGCGATGGTGGGCGGGCAAGGGCCCTGCAGCAAATCCGCAGATCAACCACTCTGCAACCAACGCATTGCCATCAACGCATTGCCATCAACGCATTGCCATCAACGCATTGCCATCAACGCATTGCCATCAACGCAACAGGGCGCGATTCGCATCGCGCCCTGTTGCGTTTCTACTTCTTGATCAACCGATCACCGATCACCGATCAACAGCAACGAAACCCGCTCTTGCCGCCATACCGCGCATCCTGGCGCTCGCGGAAGAAGGCTGGGTAGTCCATCACCGGTTTGTCGGGATGTTTTTCCAGCATGTGGCGCACGTAGTTGTCGTAATCGGGAATGCCGCAGCACAGGCGTGCGGTCTGGATCAGGCGTCGCCAGATGCGGCGATGCACCTGGTATTGGCTGGCAAGGACGAGTTGGGTGCCCATTACAGGTCCGCCATCTGGTGTGGCTGCAGCGCCACGTACGGGGTTTCGCGGTCGCTACGCTGCGGGTTGCGGCGCGCAATCACGATGGTCTTGACCGCGTAGATCAGGATCGAGCCCACCACGAACAGGAACAGCACCGTCAGCCCCGTGTTGACGTAGGCATTGGTGACGATCTGCTGCATCTGCGCCACCGTCTTGGCCGGCGCGGTGATGGTGTTGCTGGCGATCGCGTCCTGGTACTTATGCGCCTGCGCCAGGAAACCCTGCGCCGGGTTGCTGTCGAAGATCTTGATCAGCCCCGCATACGTGGTGCAGATCAGCAGCCACAGCGCCGGCACGATGGTGACCCAGGCGTAGCGGTCGCGCTTCATCTTGAACAACACCACCGTGCCCAGCATCAGCGCGATCCCGGCCAGCATCTGGTTGGAGATGCCGAACAACGGCCACAGGGTCTGGATGCCGCCGAACGGATCGATCACCCCGGTGTAGAGCAGATACCCCCACAGCGCCACGCACCCCGCGGTGGCGATGATGTTGGCGGTCCACGACTCGGTCTTCTTCAATGCCGGGATGAAGTTGCCCAGCAGGTCCTGCAGCATGAAGCGGCCCGCGCGCGTACCCGCATCCACCGCAGTGAGGATGAACAGCGCTTCGAACAGGATGGCGAAGTGGTACCAGAATGCCATGGTGTCTTCGCCCGGCAGCAGCTGGTGCAGGATCTGCGCGATCCCCACGGCCAGTGTGGGCGCACCACCGGCGCGTGCAAGGATGCTGTGCTCGCCGATGTCCTTTGCGGTGGCTTCCAAAAGCTCGGGAGTGATCGCAAAGCCCCACTCGGAGACTTTGGCCGCCACCGCCACGGTGTCGCTGCCGACCAGCGAAGCAGGGCTGTTCATCGCGAAGTAGATGCCCGGCTCGATGATCGAGGCCGCCACCAGCGCCATCACCGCCACGAACGATTCCATCAACATGCCGCCATAGCCGATGTAGCGCATGTGGCCTTCGTTGGCGAGCAGCTTGGGCGTGGTGCCCGAGGCGATCAAGGCGTGGAAGCCGGAGACTGCGCCACACGCAATGGTGATGAACAGGAATGGGAAGATGCCGCCCTTCCACACCGGGCCGTCGCCGGTGGAGGCGAACTGGGTCAATGCCGGCATTTTCAGATCCGGCATCACGACCAGGATGCCGATCGCCAGCGCCAGGATCGTGCCGATCTTGAGGAAGGTGGACAGGTAATCGCGCGGGGCCAGCAGCAGCCACACCGGCAACACCGACGCGACGAAGCCGTAGCCGATCAGCATCCAGGTGATCTGCTTGGCGGTGAAGGTGAAGGCCGGGCCCCAGCTTGGGTCGGCGGCAACCTTGCCGCCCAGCCAGATCGCGCCCAGCAGCAGGATCAGCCCGACCACCGAAATCTCGCCGATCTTGCCGACCCGGATGTAGCGCATGTACACGCCCATCATCAGCGCGATCGGCATCGTGGCGATCACCGTAAACATGCCCCACGGGCTTTCCGCCAGCGCCTTGACCACCACCATCGCCAGCACCGCCAGGATGATGATCATGATTAGGAAGGCGCCGAACAAGGCAATGGTGCCAGGCACCTGGCCCATTTCCTCGCGCACCAGATCGCCCAGCGAGCGGCCGTTGCGGCGGCTGGAAAGAAACAGCACAACGAAGTCCTGCACCGCGCCGGCAAACACCACACCGACCACCAGCCACAACAGCCCGGGCAGATAGCCCATCTGGGCGGCAAGCACCGGGCCGACCAAGGGCCCGGCGCCGGCGATCGCGGCGAAGTGGTGGCCGAACAACACGTGCTTGTTGGTGGGCACGTAGTCCAGGCCGTCGTTGTTGCTCACCGCCGGCGTGGCGCGGGTGATGTCCAGCTGCATCACCTTGTCGGCGATGAACAGGCTGTAGAACCGGTAGGCAATCAGATAGATCGAGACGGCGGCAACCACGATCCACAACGCGTTGATATGTTCGCCGCGCCTTAGCGCCACGGTACCCAGACAGAACGCGGCCAGCAGCGCCAGCGCGCCCCAGGCCAATTTCGAGAACCCTTTCATGCATGCCCCTCAGGAACGATTCACTTAAGGGTCACCCCCTGCCTGCCTGCGGTCAATGGCGCCGTTCCGGGCCGGAGTAAAACTTTAGTTGTAGAGCGTCTTGGCTGCACTGGGCGATCGCGACGTGGCAGCCAGGTGCAGTAGCCGGACGCGGCAGCCAGGCAATAGAACGATCGGTTGCGCCGGCTGCGGTTGGGACGCCTGTCGCGCGCATCCATCATGTGAGGCTATTCAATCCGCACAGGGAGAGTTCGATGAGCGCCACCTCCACCACCGCAGCGATCCAAGTGCTGCGCACGATTCGCGGCATGCCTACCTCCGATGGAGCCGGGGTCAAGCTGACCCGCGTGATCGGCACCCAACAGCTGCCAGACCTGGACCCGTTTCTGATGCTGGACGAGTTCGGCACCGACAAAGCCGAAGACTATCTGGCCGGGTTTCCCAGCCACCCGCATCGCGGCTTCGAGACGGTGACCTACATGCTCGACGGCCGCATGCGGCACAAGGACAACCACGGCAACGAGGGCCTGCTGACCCCGGGCAGCGTGCAGTGGATGACCGCCGGGCGCGGGCTGATCCATTCGGAAATGCCCGAGCAGGAGTCCGGGCGCATGCGCGGCTTCCAGCTGTGGGTGAATCTGCCGGCGCGCGACAAGATGACCGACCCCAAGTATCAGGAATACGCACCGGAGAGCATTCCGGTGGCGCATCCGGGGCCCGGTGTGACGGTCAAGGTGATCGCCGGCACCGTGGGCGAGGTGCGCGGGCCGATCGTGCAACCCGCCACCGACCCGCTGTATCTGGATATCGCACTGGCACCGAACGTCAGCTGGGATTACGTGCTGCCCAGCGGGCACAACGCGTTTGCATATGCCTTCGAAGGCGCGCTGACGGTGGGCGAGGGCGATGCTTCACGCGCGCTGCCTGCGCAGGAGCTGGCAGTGCTGGGCCGTGGCGAGCGTTTGACGCTGCATGCCGGTGCCGAGGGTGCGCAGCTGATCCTGGTCGCGGGCCGCCCGCTCAACGAGCCGGTGATGCGGCACGGCCCGTTCGTGATGAATACCAAGCAGGAATTGATGCAGGCCTTCGTCGATTTCCAGGAGGGTCGGTTTTGAACCGGCCCGCTCGAGCCACCGTGGGAGAGCGTCATGAGTGACAGACCCGTCAGCGTCAGCACCGGCGCAGTGCCGTACACCGTGAGCATCCACGATGGTCGGCACACCTGGAGCGGCGATACCCAGCCGGCCAACGGCGGTGCCGACGCCGGGCCGGATCCCGAGTCGCAGGTGTTGGGCGCGTTGGGTGCCTGCACTGCGATCACGGTGTCGATGGTGGCGGCGCGCAAGCAGTGGCCGTTGACGGCGGTGCACGTGCATCTGCATTACACCCAGCGCGGCGCTGCGGGCACGGTGATCACGCGTGAGATCGTGCTCGATGGTGCGCTGGATGAGGATCAGCGCACGCGCCTGCTGGAAGTGGCCGAGAAATGCCCGATCCATCGCCTGCTGACCGGGCAGGTGCAAATCGACAGCGCATTGCAAACCGGCACAGTGGCAGACACTGGAACAACCCAACCCTGAGAATGCGCGACGCGGCCCGGCCGGCCGATCAGTGCCGGTCAGCTCGTCGCTGGTTATCGCTCATCGGTGCTTGCGCACCATGCCGCGTGGATTGCAGCCCGGATGGGTTTAGCGCTGTAACGCCAGGCTGGCAGGCTGCAGATCCATGTTCTGCACCAGCGACTGCATCAAGGCCAGCTCTTCGGTATTGGCGCCGTCGATCCACAGCTGCGCGTAGCGCTTCTTGCCCAGCTCGACCACGGTGACGCGGCGCGATTCCATGCCCGGCAGCTGACGGCCGCCCAGATCGAGCTTGTACCAGTAAAAGTCTTCCTGCTGGATCTGGCCTTTTTCCGCGCGTCGGTCGCGTGCCAGCGTCATTGCCGGGTCGCGGGTGGTGAGCATGACGCCCACGACCTGGCGACCGTCGGCCGTCACGGCCTTGCAGACCAGATAATCGGCGCCTGCGAGTTCGTTCCATTGCAGGCCGGAGGCCGGCGGCAGTGGCGGGCAGACCGGCGAGGTTTGTGCGTAAGCGGTGGCGGCGCCCAACAGCAAGCTCAGGCCGACAAGGCAGGATGCAGACTTCATTCAAGTGTTCCCCGGCGATGGATGACTGCGCAGGGGCGATGCCTTCCAGCGTGTCGTCGTAACAGCCCGTGCGCTCCCCGCCCGGCTGTGCCTCGCACGCAACATGCCCCCGACCTAGGGCGACATCACTACCACAGATTTGTCTGCAAGCTCAAGCGTGGTCGCAAACATGGCTGGAATTGGCTGTGCGCAGGGGCACTCGCGCTTCGGGATCGATTCGAGACTTGGGCATATCGCCGCGCCCGCATCGCTGTCTTCAGGGGTAATTGACCGGCTTGGGCGCCGGGGTTTCCGGCAATGGAATGAATTCCTTGTCGTCGCCGGGAATGCTGCCGAAACGACCGGTCTGCCAGTCGTCCTTGGCCTGCTCGATGCGCTCCTTGGAGCTGGACACGAAGTTCCACCAGAGGTGACGCGGGCCATCCAACGGCTCACCGCCGAGCAGCATCGCCTTGAGCGGTGTCTTGGCACGCAGCCGTCCGCGCGCGCCGGGCGAGGGAATAATCAGATGGCGGGCAGGAACATCCGCGCCATCCAGTTGCGCATCGCCGTCGAGAATGTAGAGCGCGCGTTCGAGGTGGCCGGTGTCCAGGTCGATTTCGGCATCGGGCTGCAGATCGATCGCCACGTTGAGCGTATCGCTGAAGACCTTGACCGGCGATTCTTCGCCATAGGCACGTCCGGCGATCACGCGCAGCAAGGCGCCATCGCGGCGTTGTTGCGGCAGGCTGGCGGCGGCATGGTGGTAGAGCGCTGGCGCGGTTTCTTCGGCCGAGCGCGGCAGCGCGACCCAGGTCTGCATGCCGTGCAATGCATGCTCGCGGGCGCGCTCGGGGCCGGGCGTGCGTTCGGAATGGGCGATGCCGCGGCCGGCGGTCATCCAGTTGACGTCGCCTGCGCGAATCACCTGATCGGAGCCGAGCGTGTCGCGGTGGCCGATCTCGCCGGACCAAAGGAAGGTGACCGTGGCCAGGCCGATATGCGGATGCGGGCGCACGTCGATGCCGTGATCCGGTTCCAGGATGGCCGGGCCCATCTGGTCGACGAACACGAACGGGCCGACGCTGCGCGCCTGGAGGGTGGGCACGGCGCGGCGAACTTCCAGCCCGCCGATGTCATGGACGCGTGGAGCGATGATCGTGGTCATGGCGGCGGCTCGTGGCGATCGAAAGAGAGCGCAAGCTTCGCACGCGCGCGCGATGGCGGCCGAGTGGTTGGGCAAGACGGTACGTTCCGCGTTGTTGCCGGCGCCGGCGCTCAGCCCAGCAGGTCGCCTTGCACGTCGGACATGACCTCGCCGCGCCGCGAGGCCAGCCGGTCGGCCAGACGCGTGGGCTCGGGCAGGCGATACGCGCGCAGCGTGCGCAGTGTCCACTCGAGCGCGCCCTGCATGGAGACGCGATGCCCGGGCGAGACGATCAGCGGGTTGCAGCGCGGCTTGCTGCGCAGCGCCCAGCCGATCTGCGCGCCGCCGAGCAGGATCGGGCTGTGCTCGCCACGTGCGGGTCCGGGTTCGGTAAAGCTGCCGGCCAGGCGCTGCTTGGCTACACCGATGCAGGGCAGCCCGGTCACCACGCCGAAATGCGCGGCGATGCCCAACTTGCGTGGATGCGCGATGCCCTGGCCGTCGATAAAGACCAGATCCGGCGTGCGCGAGAGCAAGGCCAGTGCCTCCAGCAACGCAGGCAGTTCGCGAAAACTGAGCAGGCCGGGCACATACGGTATCGAGGTGGGCAAGCGCGCCACATGCGTTTCCAGCGGCAGCAGGGTGTGCGCATCCAGCAGCACCGCTGCGGCGCGCGTGGTCTGGCCATCGTCTTCGAAGCCGACGTCGAAACCGGCCAGCACCTGCGGTGCCGTACTGACTTGATCCTGTAACACCACGCGCTGTGCCAGTTGCTGTTGCAACTGTCTTGCCTGGAGGATGCTGCCGTCCCAGCCGGCAAAGACGGGAGTGTTCGTCGCTTGCATGGTCACAGCATCGCGCGCCGCACGTAGCGATCTCGTGCACGCCAGCGATGCGCTGGCTGCCGCTACAATCGCAGACTGATCGGCCCCCATCGGAGAACCTGAGTGACCCGCAAACTCGTACTGCTGCGCCATGGCCAGAGCCAATGGAATCTGGACAACCGTTTCACCGGCTGGGTGGATGTGGAACTCACCGAGCAGGGCCGCCAGGAAGCCGCCACCGCTGGCAAGCTGATGAAGGACGAGGGCCTGCAGTTCGATGTGGCCCACACCTCGGTGCTCAAGCGCGCCATCCACACGTTGCAGGGCGCATTGAAGGAACTCGACCAGGACTGGCTGCCGGTGTCCAAGAGCTGGCGCCTCAACGAGCGTCATTACGGCGGCTTGCAAGGCTTGGACAAGGCCGAAACCGCCGCCAAGCACGGCGAGGAACAGGTCAAGATCTGGCGCCGTTCCTACGACATTCCGCCGCCGGCGATGGACGTCGACGACCCGGGGCATCCGTGTCACGACCGCCGTTACGCCACGCTGGATCGCAACGCATTGCCGGGCACCGAATCGCTGGCGACCACGCTGGTGCGCGTGCTGCCGTACTGGCACGACGCGATCGCCCCGCAGTTGAAGGCCGGGCAGACCGTGCTGGTGACCGCGCACGGCAACTCGCTGCGCGCGCTGTACAAGTACCTCAATGACGTCTCCAACGAGCAGATCCTGGAGCTCAACATCCCGACCGGCATCCCGTTGCTGTTCGAGCTGGACGACGAGCTGCAGGTGCAGAGCTTCCGTTACCTGGGCGACCCGGAAGCGGCCAAGCGCGCTGCCGAAGCGGTGGCCAATCAGGGCAAGGCGAAGTAAGCGCGGCGTTCGCTGGCTGCGCTGCGTGCAGTGCGCGTAGCGCGTCGCGGGTTTCGCTTCGCGCGGTCGAACGACGCGTGCGGGTTTGAAACGTGAGCGGTGCCGGTTCGTGGATCGAACAGGCACCGCATGCGTGTGTTCTTTCAGGGGAGACATGATGTCCGGCAAACGTAAAACGCAGCAGATGAGTGCCACCTACTGCCGCGCGTATCTGGTGACGTTGGGGCTGCTGTTGGCCGGTGGGGGCGGTGCGTTCGGCGTGCTGGCCAATGGCCGTGTGTCCGGCTCGGCGATGGGGGTGGCGCTGCTGATCTGCGTGGTTGGGGTGTTGCTGCTGGCGTTCGGGCTGTTTGGGCCGTCGCGGCAGATGGAATCCTGGGCGGACGCAGCGTCCGGGCATGAGGTCGCGCTGGTGTTGATGGTATTGGCGTATCCGGTGTATCTGTTGATGGCACCGTTTTACGCACGCAAGTAACTGCATTCGATGGCGCGTCATGCGCCGGAATGCAGCGTTCGATCAGTTGACGACAGAACGTCATGAGCGCCCGGTTGGATGGCGCACAGATGATCTTCCCCAAAGCGCGATCTCTGACGTCAGGGCGTCGTGGTGTCGCTGCAATGACTTGCGTTTTTGTCTTTCAGACGATCGCCTACTTTTCGACTGCGCATGACGCGGTCTTGTGCCTTGGAGAATTCAATGATGTTGAGCAAGTTCGCCCCGCTATCGCTTGCGGTGGCCATCGCGGTGATGCTGTCGGCGTGTGGTAAATCCGATGACGCTGCAAAGCCGGCGTTTACTGCGCCACAGGCCGCGCCGACCAGGGTGGATGTCTCCAAGCTCGATGCGCCGATCGTGGCGTTCGGCATCAACGATCTGGATCCGGCCATCAACGCGTGCCAGGACCTCAACGGATTCGTCAACGCCAAGTGGCTCAAGGCCAATCCGGTGCCATCGGACCGCACCAGCTGGGGCAGTTTCGAAGTGCTGGCCGAGCGTTCCTTGACCATCCAGCACGCGTTGGTGGAGCAACTGGCGCGCGGCAATCTGTCGGCCGGTTCGGTGGATGCCAAGATCGCCGACCTGTGGCGCACCGGCTCGGACGAAGCGGCGATCGACAAGGCCGGCATCACGCCGCTGCAGCCACAGTTGAAGGCCATCGACGCGCTGACCGATGCGCCGGCCATCGCCGCGTGGTTGCGCGACAGCTATGCCAAGGGCCAGGGCTTCATGTTCTCGTTCGGCGCCAATGCCGATTACAAGCATTCCGAGCAGATGATCGCCTACGCCGGGCAGGGCGGTCTGGGTCTGCCCGAGAAGGGCTATTACACCGATCCGGCGCAGGCCAGGATCCGCGAGCAGTACGTGGCCTATATCGCACGCGTGCTGGAATTATCCGGTGTTCCGGCAGCGCAGGTGGCCGCCCAGGCCAAGGCGGTGATGGCGTTCGAAACGCGACTGGCCAACGCCTCGCTGTCGCGCATCGAACTGCGCGACCCGGCCAAGCGCTACAACCCGGTCGATGTGGCCGGCGCCAATGCGGTGACGCCACACTTCGATTGGCAGGCGTTCTTCAGCGCGCTCAAAGTGCCGGCAGGGACCTTCTCGTTGAGCCAGCCGGGCTACTTCGCCGAGCTCGATGCGATGCTGGCCGACACGCCGGTGGAGACCTGGAAGGCGTACCTGCGCTTCCACAGCGTGGATGAGGCGGCGCCGTATCTGGCCAAGCCGTTCGAGCAGGCCAACTTCGATTTCTATGCCAAGACGCTGCGTGGTCAAAAAGACATGCTGCCGCGCTGGAAGCGCACCTTGAACGCTGTCAACGAGGCGATGGGCGAGGCGCTGGGCCAGCTCTATGTGCAATCTGCGTTCTCTGCCGAGTCGAAGGAGCAGATGCAGCAGCTGGTGCAGAACCTGTCCGTCGCGCTCAAGGCGCGGCTGGAAAAACTCGACTGGATGAGCGCTGAAACCAAGCAGCGCGCACTGGAAAAATGGGCCAGTTTCACGCCCAAGATCGGCTACCCGGATCAGTGGCGCGACTGGTCGGGCCTGGAAACGCGTGGCGATGGGTTTCTGGCCAATATGCAGGCCGCGCAGGCGTTCAACTATCGCTACATGCTGGACAAGATCGGCAAGCCGGTCGACAAGCGTGAGTGGCATATGACCCCGCAAACGGTGAACGCGTACTACAACGCCACCCGCAACGAGATCGTGTTTCCGGCGGCGATTTTGCAGCCGCCGTTCTTCGATCCCAAGGCCGACCCGGCATTGAACTACGGTGGTATCGGCGCGGTGATTGGGCACGAGATGATGCATGGCTACGACGATTCGGGCAGCCAGTTCGATGCCAAGGGCAACTTCGATACCTGGTGGACCGATGCGGACCGCAAGCTGTTCACTCAGCGCACCGATCAGCTGGTGGCGCAGTTCGATGGCTACGAGGCGATCCCTGGCATAAACGTCAAAGGCAAACTGACCTTGGGCGAAAACATCGGTGATCTCGGTGGCCTGACCGTGGCCTTCGATGCCTTGCAGATGGCGTTGAAGGAACAGCCGGACGCCAACAAACAGATCGACGGCTATACGCAGGATCAGCGCTTCTTCATGAACTGGGCCACGGTGTGGCGCCGCAACTTCACCGATGGCGAATTGCGCGTGCGCTTGAACACCGACCCGCATGCGCCGGCCAATTTCCGCGCCAATGGTGCGCCGTCGAACATGCCGGCGTTTGCGCAGGCATTCCAGTGCAAGCCTGGCGATGCGATGGTGCGTGGGGACAAGGAGCGCGTCGCGATCTGGTAAGCGTGATTGCATCCAGCGAGCACTGTTGCGGCAGTGCTCGCCGAAAACCCGCTGTTTTTGCGGGGTTTGTCGAGCTCGCTTGTGCGCTTGCGTCTGCACATCGACATGCATGTGCAGCGTCTAGACTGCCGCGCTCTGCAATACGGGGCCGGCAGTGACAAAGCGAAACATCTTCAAATGGATCGGCATCGGGGCGCTGGTGCTCGTGCTGGGTAGTGTGCTGTCGCTGTACGGTTACGGCCGCTTTGCCGATCGCCAGCGTGGCCCGGCGAGTCACGCGTTGCCAGCCACCGCATTGGCAACGCCGATCGATCAAGTCGTCGCGCCGCTGCAGCAGGCGCATGCCAATCAAACCGGCATGGTGATCCTGCCCGACAATATCGATGCGTTCGCGGTGCGCGCGCTCACCGCGCGTGCGGCCGGGCGCAGCCTGGATCTGCAGTACTACATCTGGCATGCCGACTTCACCGGCAACCTGTTGCACAACGAATTGCTGCACGCCGCCGATCGCGGCGTGCGCGTGCGCCTGCTGCTGGACGACATGAACATCCACGGCAGCGATTCGGTGCTGGCAGCACTCGATAGTCATCCGTTGATCGAGATCCGCTTGTTCAATCCCACCCGCGCGCGCGAAGGCACGTTGATGCGTGGGGTGGAGATGGTGCTGCGCATGTTCAGCATCAATCGGCGCATGCACAACAAAGCCTGGATCGCCGATGGCCGCATCGCGGTGGTGGGTGGCCGCAATGTGGGCGATGAGTATTTCGACGCGGCGCGCGACACCAATTTCATGGACATGGACGCGGCGGTGATGGGGCCGGCAGTGGGCCAGGCCGAGCAGGTGTTCGATGCGTACTGGAATAGCCCCAACTCCTTGCCGCTGGCTGCGCTGGTGACGGCAGAACCGCAGGCATTGGATGCGTTGCGTGGCAGTCTGGATGCCGGCCTGGAATCGGCACGCGCGCATCCCTACGTGGAGCGGCTGCGTCAATCGCCCAGCGTGCAGGCGTTGACGCAGGGCCAGCGCAAGGTGCATTGGCTGGATCGGGCGCGCATCGTCTCCGACCCGCCGGAAAAGGCCGAGGGCGCACCGCCGCAAGCGGACTGGATGACGCCGACCTTGATCGGCGAGATGGCACACGCGCAGCGCGAATTGAAAGTCATCTCGCCGTATTTCGTGCCGGGTGAAGAAGGCATGCGCTGGATCGGCGAGTTGCGTCGGCGCAATGTGCGCGTCAGCGTGTTGACCAACTCCCTGGCTGCCAATGATGTCGTGGCGGTGCACAGCGGTTACGCCGATTACCGCGTGCCCTTGCTCACGCAAGGCGTGCGTCTGCACGAGCTCAAGCCGATGGGCAAGCCGGACGGCAGCCTGTTCGGGTCCAGTGGCGCCAGCCTGCATACCAAGGCCTTTGTGGTGGACGACAGCAGCGGTTTCATCGGCTCGTTCAACCTCGACCCGCGCTCGATGAACCTCAATACCGAGATGGGTTTGCTGTTCGACGACCGTGCGGTCAGCGCGGAACTGGAGCAGGTGTACAACCGCAAGATCAGTGCGCCCTTGAGTTATCGCGTGACCCTGGACCAGGGCGAGCTGCGCTGGCACGACGATGCGGCGCAGCCGCCCGAGGTGTGGTCGCGCGAGCCGGCAGCGAGCGTGTGGCGGCGTGGCGCAGCGACGGTGATGGGCTGGTTGCCGTTGGAGTCGCAGTTGTAACGCCAGTGCTCTTCGCGCAGCCCGCTACTGCAGCTGCGTCACGATCTCGCGCGCCATCGCGCCCAGCGGCAGGATGCGGTCGGCGCCGCCGCGCTTGATCGCTTCCTTGGGCATGCCGAACACGATGCTGGTGTGTTCGTCCTGGGCCACGGTGCGTGCGCCGGCCTGACGCATTTCCAGCAGGCCGGCAGCGCCGTCGTCGCCCATGCCGGTCATGATGATGCCCAGCGCATTGCTGCCGGCCGCGCGTGCGGCCGAGCGGAACAGCACATCCACCGACGGACGATGGCGGTTGACTGGCGGGCCTTCCATGACCTCGACGAAGTACTGCGCGCCACTGCGGCGCAGCAGCAGGTGCTTGCCGCCGGGTGCGATCAACGCGCGGCCCGGCATTACCCGATCGTTGTTGGCGGCCTCTTTCACTGCGATCTGGCAAAGGCCATTGAGGCGTGCAGCAAAAGCAGCAGTGAATTTCTCCGGCATGTGCTGCACGATCACGATGCCGGGGCACACGCGCGGCAACGCGGTCAGCACTTCTTCCAGCGCCTGGGTGCCGCCGGTGGAGGTGCCGATGGCGACGATGCGCTCGGTGGTCTGCGCCAGCGCGCGCCCGCTCTGTGCCGGCAGGATCACATCGGCGGTGTGTTTGACCTCCGCTTCCAGCGGCACCGCAGTGACGCGCGCGGCCAGCCGTTTGACGTTGGCGCGTGCGGCGCTGCGCACCGTATTGACCAGTTCGTCGGCCGAATCGGTGAGGAATTGCTTGAGCCCCAGTCGCGGCTTGGTCACCACCGCCACCGCGCCGGCGGCCAGCGCATCCATGGTGACGCGCGCCCCTTTTTCGGTGAGCGTGGAGCAGATCACTACCGGTGTGGGCCGCTCGCTCATGATCTTGCGCAGGAAGGTGATGCCGTCCATGCGCGGCATTTCCACATCCAGCACGATCACGTCCGGCCATTGCTTGCGCATCTTCTCGATCGCCAGCAGCGGGTCGGCCGCAGTGGAGATGACCTCGATGTCGGTCGCGTCGTTGAGCACGCTCACCAGCACCTGGCGCACCACCGCCGAGTCGTCGACGACCATGGCCTTGATGGTCTTGGTGTTGGCAGCCGGGCTGGCGGCGGGGCGGTTGAAGGCTGTCGACACGGGCGATCCTTGGCTCAGGCCTTGCGGAAAATCGAGGGTGCCACCTGGACCAGATCGATGTCGAGTTCGCTCAGGCTTTCCGAATGGCCGATGCAGAAATGCCCGCCCGATTTGAGATTGGACAGCACGCGCAGGATCACCTCGCGCTTGGTCTGGCCATTGAAATAGATCATGACGTTGCGCAGGAAGATCGCATCGAAGCTGCCCAGCGCCGGCAACGCGGTATTGAGGTTGGCGTGCACGAACTTCACCCGATCGCGCAGCCGGCGTTCCACCAGCAAGCTGCCGTCGTACTCGCCCTGACCGCGCAGGCAGTAGCGTTTGAGATACGCCTGCGGAATGCCGTCGATACGTTGCAAGGCGTAATGCCCGGTGCGCGCCTTGGCCAGCACGCGGGTGCTGATGTCGCTGCCGACCACCTCGAACGGGCGGCCTTGCAAGGTGTCGTCCAGCACCATCGCCATGCTGTAGGCCTCTTCGCCGCTGGAGCTGGCTGCGCTCCAGCACCGGAACGGCAGGCCGCCGCGATGTTCGCCGGCCAGCTTGCGCAGCAGCTCGAAGTGCTTGGGCTCGCGGAAAAAATAGGTTTCGTTGGTGGTCAGCAGATCGATCGCGGTCTGGATCTCGGCGCGGTCCTGGCGGCTCTCCAGCAACTGCAGATACTGCGTGTAGTTGCTGAACTGATGTTCGCGCAGGCGCTTGCCCAGGCGGCCGCACAACATGGCTTTTTTGCCGGAGGAAATGCTGATGCCGGCCGCTTCGAAGATGAAGCGCTGGAAGCGGCCGAATTCCTGTTCGGTGATGGCGGTGGCGGTGCTCATGGTCTCAGGCGACATCCGCATCGCTGGCCAGCGCGCTGTCGCTCAGGCGCGCGATGCGCACGGCGTGTTCGCGCCACCATTCCGACAGCATCGGCCCGGGCATCGGCGAGCCCATCAGATAGCCCTGTGCCAGGTCGCACCCCAGTTCGCGCAACAGGCGCCAATCTTCCGGTGTTTCCACGCCTTCGGCCACGGCAGTCAGTTCAAGCCGGTGCGCCAGTTCCAAAGTGGATTCGAGCACGGTGCGCTGGCTGCGGCTGCGATGCGCGGCATGCACGAAGCTGCGGTCCAGTTTGAGTTCGGTGAACGGAATGCTGGCCAGGCGCTGCAGCGAGGAGAAACCGGTGCCGTAATCGTCGATCGACAGACCAAAGCCATGCAGGCGCAGTCGTGCCAGCATGCTCAAGGCATTGGCCGGCTCCACGATGGCGCTTTCGGTGAGTTCCAGCACCAGATCCGCAGGGCTCAGGCCGTTGTCGCTCAGCTTGGCGCACAGCTGTTCGAGAAAATCCTGCTCGCTGAGCAGGTTGGGCGACAGGTTCAATGCCAGCGTCAGCTGGAATCCTTCTGCACGCCAGTCCACCAATTGCGCAATCGCCTTGTCGATCACCTGCTGGGTCAACGCGTGGATCAAGCCTTCGCGTTCGGCCAATGGAATGAAGCGGTCCGGCCCGATCATGTCGCCTTGCGGGCGGCGCCAACGTGCGAGCGCTTCCACACCGCGCAGCCGGCCATCCTTGAGATCGAGTTTGGGTTGGTAAGCCACACGGATTTCGCCGCGGCGCATCGCACGGTCCAGGCGCGACGCGGCCGCGCCACCGCTGGACATCAGCGGCGACATCGCGGCCGGTGCAAACGCCGCTGCGCCAGCCGCCGGTTCGGGCTCGCACTCCAGCACAGTGGCCAGATCCTGCAGATGCATCGGCTTTTCGATGCCGCCGAGCACGCGTACGCCGGCGCTGCGGCTGAGCTGCATCACCGCATCGATCAAGGCGCCACCGCGTTGCGACACCACGATCACCGGCACGCTGTACTTGCCGCGCGCCAGTGCGTCGAGCAGCTGCACGCCGTCCATGCCTGGCATTTCCAGATCGATCAGCAGCAACGATGGCGCGATGGCGCTGCTCAACCAGGCCAGCGCAGCGTGGCCATCCACCGCGCCATCGACCGCAACGGCGCCGAGTTGGCGGCACAGCGCCATCGCATGCTCGCGCTGGACCACGCTGTCGTCGACGACCAATACCGGGCCGTCCAGCGCGCAGCTGCAGGAGAGAAGGGTGGGGCGCATGGGAGTCCTTGCGTGCATGCGAAGCATGTCAGGCCGCCAGCTCGGCGATGGGAAGCTGGGCGAGGGTGTCGTTGCTCAGCACGGCATCGGCATCGAGCAGGATCACGAAGCGCTCGCCGATCTTGGCCATGGCCTGGATGAAATCGCGGGCGATGCCGGCGCCAAAGCTGGGCGCGCCGGCGATGTCATCGGGCGCGATGTCCAGCACTTCGCTGACCGCATCCACCAGCAAGCCGAGCACCTGCTGCGTACCGCCATGGGCGATCTCCACGATCACGATGCAGCTGCGCTTGGTGATTGCGCTGGCGCTGCGGCCGAAGCGTTGCTGCAGATCCACCACCGGCACCACTGCGCCGCGCAGGTTGATCACCCCACGCAGAGCCGGCGGCATCATCGGCACGTCGGTGGGCGCGCGGTATTCGATGATTTCCTTGATGCCGAGAATGCCCAGGCCGAACATCTCCGTGCCCAACAGAAAGGTCAGGTATTGCTGCGGTGCCGTCGAGGACGGCGCACTGGTGGTGCTGGCTGCGCTGTGCGATTGCATCGTCGGTTCCTCAGAAGCTGGCGAACTGCGATTCGTCGATTGCATCGGCGGTGGCAGCCACTGCGCTGATCTGGCGCACGTTGGTGCGCCGCGGTGGCGCGCTGAGCGCGGTGCTGTTGCTGTGCGGCGCGATCCGGCGCGGACCCGGCTTGCTGCTGCCTGAAGCCACAGCGCGACCGCCATTGCCGAGCCGGAAGAAGCCCATCAGTTGCTGCAGCTGCTCGGCCTGCGCGCTCATTTCCTCGGAGGTTGCCGCCAGTTCTTCGGCATTGGCAGCGGCCGACTGCGTGGTCTGGTTCAACTGTCCGACCGCGGTGTTGATCTGGCTGACGCCGGCGGTCTGTTCTTCGGAGGCGGCAGCGATTTCCTGCACCAGATCGGAGGTGCGGCGGATCGAGGGCACCATCTCGCCGAGCACGCGGCCGGCGCTTTCGGCCAGCTCCACGCTGGAACCGGCCACCTCGCCGATCTCCTGCGCGGCGATCTGGCTGCGCTCGGCCAGCTTGCGCACTTCTGCCGCGACCACCGCAAAGCCCTTGCCGTGTTCGCCGGCACGCGCGGCCTCGATGGCGGCGTTGAGCGCGAGCAGGTTGGTCTGGTAGGCGATGTCGTCGATGATGCCGATCTTCTTGGCGATGTCCTTCATCGCCACCACTGTGGCGCGCACAGTGTCGCCGCCGTCTGCGGCTTCGCTGGCGGCCTTGGCGGCCATGCTGTCGGTGACGCGTGCGTTCTCGGTGTTCTGTGCGATGGAGGCGGTCATCTGTTCCAGCGAGGCGCTGGTTTCTTCCACGCCGGCCGCCTGTTCGCTGGCAGCCTGGGCAAGTGCCTGCGCGGTGGCGCTGACCTGTTCGGAAGCGCTGGCCAGATTCTCGGCGTTGCGGTTGACCTCATCGACGATCTCGGTCAGCCGGCTCATAGTGGTGTTGACGTAGCGCTGCATGTCGGCGAATGCGCCTTCGTAGCGGCCTTCCACGGTGTGGGTGAGATCGCCGTCGGCCATCGCGCCCATCACCTGGATGACCTCGGAAATGCTGCGCAGATTGCCGCGTGCCCGCTCCACGGTGTCGTTGATGAAGGCCTTCTTGCCCGGCAGCTGCGCCAGCGGCGCATCGAAGTTGCCGCGACCGAATTCGGCCACCACGCCCATCGCCAGTTTCTTCACCGCGATATGCGCGCCCACCATCTGGTTGATGCCGGTGGCCATGCTGCGGAAATCGCCGTCGAAGCCGCTGCTGTCGATGACCACATCGATATCGCCGGCTTCGTGTTCGGCCGACATGTGGTTGATCTCGCGGATCAAGCCGGTGAGGCTGCCGCGCACCTGTTCCAGGGTGTCGTTGATGAAGCGCTTCTTGCCCGGCAGCAGCGGCAGCTGCGCAGTGAAGTTGCCGCGGCCGAACTCGGCCACGCAGGCGATGGCCTGCTTCTTGACTGCGATGTGGCTGGCCACCATCGCATTGATGCGTTCGGCCATGCGGCGGAAATCGCCGGTGAAGCGTTGCGTGTCGATGACCACGTCGATGTCGCCGGCATCGTGCTCGCTCGCCATGCGGTTGACCTCGGCGACCATGCCGGTGAGGTTGCCGCGGATCTGGTCGACAATCTCGTTGATGAAGGCCTTCTTGCCCGGCAGGCGCTCCAGCTCGGCGGAGAAGTTGCCGCGCCCGAACTCGGCCACGCAGGCCATGGCCTGTTTCTTCACCGCGATGTGGTTGGCGACCATGCGGTTGATGCCTTCGCCCATCGTGCGGAAGTCGCCGTCGAAACGCGCCACGTCGATGCGGACATCGATATCGCCGGCATCGTGTTCCTGCGAGACGCGGTTGATCTCGTCGTTGACATGGCGAATGCTGCTTTGCACCTTGCGCAGTGCACGCAAGACCTCGCAGGCCTGCTCATCGCGCACCTGCGGCATGGCCACATCGAAGTTGCCGCGCGCGAATGCGTCCAGCGTGGTGGTGGCGATACTCAGCGAGTCGTTGGCGATCCGGATCGACCAGGCCAGCAACGCGCCGCTGACGAGGGCGGCCACCACGCTGGCGGCGAGCAGGGCGCCGTGCGACAGCGTCAGCGCAAAGCCGGCCACGACCACGACGACGGGCAGAACAAGGGCGAGGGCGGCGGTAAACCACAACTGGGTGGCGATTGGGAGACGGTGTGACATGGCGGCAGCTTCCTGGGGTCAGGGAACAACGAATAACGCGGTGATGTGGGGAGTGATGGTGTAAACGCTCAGGCCGCCAGGGCGTCCTGGTTGGGATGCAATTGCTGGAGCAGGCTGGGCACATCCAGAATCAGCGCGACATCGCCGCTACCCAGGATGCTGGAGCCACTGATGCCTTTGACCTGTGCGAAGACCTTGGACAACGGCTTGATCACGGTTTGCCATTCGCCCAGCAGCGTGTCCACGACCAGGCCGAAGCGCTGCGCGCCCTGGCGGATCACCACGATGCTTTCGCGTGCAGGCGTCTTGCCGCCGAGCGCGAACAATTCGCGCAGGCGCACATACGGCAGCACGCTGCCGCGCAAATCGATGTAGTCGCTGGCGTAGTCGGGCGTGAACTCCACGCATTCCTCCACCACATCCAGCGGCACCACGAACACCGACTTGCCGACACCGACCTGGAAGCCGTTGATGATGGCCAGCGTCAGCGGCAGCCGCACCGAAATGGTGGTGCCCACGCCGGCGGTGCTGTCGATCTCCACAGTGCCGCGCAGCGCGGTGATGTTGCGCTTGACCACGTCCATGCCGACGCCGCGCCCGGACAGGTTGGTGACTTTTTCCGCAGTGGAAAATCCCGGCTCGAAGATCATCGCGAACACTTCGCGGTCGCTGAGCTGGCGGCCGGGTTCGATCAGGCCGCGTTCCAGCGCCTTGGCCAGGATGCGGTCGCGGTTCAAGCCGCCGCCGTCGTCGGTGATCTGGATGACGATGCTGCCGGAGTCGTGATAGGCGTTGAGGCCCACGGTGCCGCGTGCGGGCTTGCCGTGTGCCACGCGCACGTCGGCCGGCTCGATGCCGTGGTCCATCGCGTTGCGCACCAGATGGGTGAGCGGGTCGCCGATCTTTTCCACCACCGACTTGTCCAGCTCGGTGTCTTCGCCGGCCACCACCAGCGCGATGTCCTTGCCGAGTTCGCGTGCCACGTCGTGCACTACGCGCTGGAAGCGGCCGAAGGTGCCGCCGATCTTGACCATGCGCAGTTGCAAGGCGCTCTCGCGTACGTCTTCCACCAGGCCGGCCAGGATCGAGGCCGATTCCAGCAACTGAACGTCACCGGTGCGCTGCGCGTTGGCGTTGGTGCCGGCCACCGCGATGATGAGTTCGCCGACCAGATCGATCATGCGATCGAGTTTGTCGGCGTCCACGCGGATCGAGCGCGCCTCGGCGTTGCGTGAGGCACCTTCCTGGGGGGAACGTGGCGGCGTTGCAACCGAGGTTGAATTCGGAACCGCAGCGAGCGTGCTGGCGACCGGTGCAAGCGCTGCAGGCTCGATGACGAGAAGGGCCGCAGCCTCGATCGGTGTCGGCACCGAGGTGATCTCCAGATCGCAATCCTCGCGCACGAACTCGAACACTTCTTCGATCGCGGCGCGGTCGGCATCGCTGCGCAACAGGATCTGGAAACCGAGATAGTTGGCTTCCGGATCGAGGTCTTCAAACGTCGGCAATTGGCTGTAGTCGGTGCTGATCGATTCGACCGAACCCAGGCCGCGCAGATTGCGAATCAGCTTGAGCGGCGAGTTGCCGAAGCGCAGCGCATCGGCAAACAGCGTCAACGAAATACGCCAGTAACCACTTTGTTTTTCAGGTGTGCCGAGCTGGGTGGCGGCCTCAGTGACGCCGCACACGCTGCCTTGCAGATAGGTCTGCAACTGCGCGAGCAACGGCTCGGCCTCGGTCGCCAGTGCGGCCGCATCGGCGTGGCTTGGATCGGCCGCGGTTTCCACCAAGGCGTGGATGTGGTCGCAGCACACCAGCAGCAGCGCGATCAATTCAGAGCTCAGGCTCAGCGCTTCCTCGCGCACCAGATCCAGCACGCTTTCCAGCACATGTGTGAAGCCGACCAGCTGCGGCAGATCGAACAACCCGCCCGAGCCCTTGATGGTATGCGCCGCGCGAAAGATCGCGTTGACCGCATCGGGCGAAGACTCGCCACGCTCGGCTTCGAGCAGATGGCGTTCCATGTCTTCGAGCAGATCCCGGCTCTCGGCCAGAAAGGTCTGCATCAGCTGGTTCATGTCCATGCGCGTGTTACCTGTCCGTTAGTGAATGCGTTCGCCGAGGCACGCGACCGCATGCGGGTACAGCGCTTCGAGCAGGCCGAGCAGTTCGATCACATCGACCACCGCACGGCTGGAATCTGTGAGCGAAAACGGCCGCCCATCGGCCTGGATCGCCTGCTTGGTGGCCAGCAGCAATTGCAGGCCGGTGGTGTCGATCTCGCTGACCGCAGCGAGGTCCAGATGCAATCCACCCGGGTGCAGCAATGCCGGCTGCAAGAGCGGCTTGAGTTCTGCAGCGCGACGGATCGTCATCTCGCCTTCCAGGGCGAGTGTCAGCGGCGCGGGTAGAGCGGACAGTGGCGTGTTCATTGATGCCTCAAGCGATGCGATGGCGCACGGATGCGCGCCATGACGCGGTAGAAGGTCGCTCCGGCGTGGGCTTGCGTGGGCAGCTCTGCACACGGGGACATGCCGGTCTATGCAGGTATCGGCGCGTGGCAGGAATATTTAGGCAAAATTCAGCGCAGTGACGGATTTGAGAAATCCATCACTGCCCGGGCATTAATTGCTCAGGTTTGTCGCAAGCAGGCTCGGGTGTCGAATGTCCCGGACAGTCCTGCAGGACAGATAGCCGCATTTCAGCCGAATTCTTTAATGCGTGCGCTTGCCGAGATTTGCAGCGTCGCTGCAGATAATTCGCATGAAACAAGCGCGTTGCGGCGTGCGTTGGATTAAATGGCGCGATGGGTTTTAGCGAAAATTCCGCATTACGTCCGAGTCGCCTTTATGCCATTGCCATAACGCGCCCGACGCATCCTTGCGTCTTCTATGGTCGAGGTCGTCACACGAAGCAAGCGCAACCAGCGATAGCGGATTATCTCGGCGCCAACATCGTCAACAAGCCACGCGCGGCATTGAAGCGATCCACACCTTCCGGCAGTGGCAGTTTGATGCGCAGCTTGTCCGGGCCGTCCATGGTGTAGATCTTGGGCTGCTTATGGATCACTGCGAACAGTGTGGCTAGCCGACCCGATAGCGCACGCTGAATCTGCTATCTCTTTCAGTTGACAACCCAATCAGTCAGCAGCAAGCTCTACCTCAAGGAGCGTAGAAACTCCTCGAACAGCGGTACCCACCTCCGTCAAACCGGTGGGTTTTTTGTGCCTGCATTTTTTTGCAGGCGCAGCCGACGTGATGCCTGCGTCGGGAGGGCGGCTAATACAACACCCTTCGGGGAAATACGCCCGCCGACTGTTCGCGGTTTCTAACCTCCCGACATCCCGTCGCCACATGGCGGCGGGCCGATGTCCTTCAAGGAGGGTTTGTCATGCGTCAACCGCCGTCCCGCCCCAACAATGCGCGCAAGCGTGTACCACATCAGCCCAAGCGCGACGCGGTCTGGCGCATCGTGGAGTCATCGTCTCCTCGCATGCTCACAGCCGACGAAGTAGAGGCAGCAAATGCTGCAGATCTTGCACGTCAGCAACGCGCCCCGCGCCGCCCGCGTCCACCACAGCAGTGCACCATTGGCTATGGCTACTATGCCGCCAGCCAGCAACGCGTGCCGACGTTGCGCCTGCGCGGCCGTTGGCTGGAGCAACTGGGCTTTGTCATTGGCAGCAAGCTGGATATCCGCATGCGCGACGGCGAACTGGTGGTGAGCTTGGCCCGTAAGGACTGAGCAGCTTGCTGTGCAGCATCGCCACCCGCGCGATCGTGCAACCGGCCTTGGCCGAGCAAGCTCAGGCGGTTGCCTCCATCCAGCACTCGCCGCCCTCGTCGGAGGAAGTGCAGCGCGAGCAGACGTTATATAGCTACCGTGTTGTGGGAACGGAGTTGTAGCCACAGTGGCGCTAAGTGATCGAGCTGGCGTCGCAGCGTTGCGTTTCTTGGACGCAGGAAGAGCCCGCTTTGCTATATTCCGCTGAGTGTGCATTGTCTGATACCGACCTAATTTACTCCCGCGCCCTTCGACATGGAGTCCCCCGACATGTTCAACATTCCTAATCTGCATCTGGCAAGAAAAAAGCCGGGCGAGCCGTGGCCGCTGCGGTTTGATAGTTATTCGTTTGATCCGCGGTGTTATCACGTTATGCGGTGCAGCATCATCTTTGCGCGGCAGCAGCATTCCAGTTATTTAGACAAGCCCTCTGGTGCGCCCCCCAAGCCGAACTGGAAAGATGACTGGACAGGCGGCTTCGGCAGTACCGAAGAGTTCGAGACGCGCGGGTTTCCATCGACGGTGGATATCCGCTGGACCGCAATGGACGGCGTGGAGCGCTATGTCGAGATCGATTTCGAGACGATCTTTCCAGGCCATTTGATCCTGCACAACGTCCCCAAAGAGGATGTTGATGAATTTTTCTTGGCCTATGGCTACTCGGCAAACGGGCGGCATCACGTTTACATCTTGCTGGAAGTCAATGACCGCACGATCAATGTGTATATGCGTAGCCGGATTTTGACGAAACACCTGGCTGATCCAGAGCATGATCCCAATCTGAAAATCAGCCGAGGGGAACTGATCCTGGCCTGGACCAAGACCTACTGACGGAACGTTCGCCATGGACAAGAAGACGGTTCTGCAACTGGGCGAAGACGGCCTGCCGCTGGATGATGTGTCGCACTACGCGGCCACGCCGGAGCATCTGCAAACCTACGATCAGGCGGCGCAGGACCTGTATCGCTTCAAGGTGCCGCAGCTGTTCGACCGTGCCGACCCGCATCCGTATCCGATCATCGGCTTGATGGCACAGTTAACGATGCTCATAAGGGCCCGCTACGTGCCACCAAGGCCGTCAAGCACCATCAGGCTATATTGCAGTCCTGACCTGCGTCTTCCGATACAACAAGCCTCCCCATCCGAGAGTGGCGATCCTGAAATGTTCAACCTCAAAAATCCGTTTGAAAAAAAGACACCGCGCGAGCCGTGGCCGCTGCGATTCGATAGTTATTCGTTTGGAGCGCGTTGCTATCACACCTTGCGATGCAGCATTATCTTTGATCGGCAGCAGCACTCGTCCAGCGACTTGGACAGCTTTTCTGGCGAGCCCCACAAGCCGAACTGGAAAGACGATTGGAGAGGCGGCTTCGGCAGCACCGAAGAATTCGAGACTCGCGGCTTTCCTTCGACGGTCGATATCCAGTGGGCTGCGATGGATGAGGTGGAGCGCTACGTCGAAGTCGATTTCGAGAAAATTTTCCCCGGCCATCTGATCCTGCATAACGTTGCCAGAGAAGATGTCGATGAGTTCTTCTTGGTTTACGGATTTTCTGGAAACGGACGAAATCACGTTTACATCCTTCTAGAAGTCAACGACCGTACGATCAACGTCTATATGCGGTCTAGAGTGCTGACCAAGCATCTTGCTGATCCAGAACATGATCCACTCAAGAAAATCAGTCGTGGCGAGTTGATCCTGGCTTGGACCAAGACCTACTGAGGTAGCGCTCGATATGGACAAGAAGATCGTTCTGCAGCTAGGCGAAGATGGCCTGCCGCTCGATGACGTGTCGCACTATGCTGCGACGCCGGAGCATTTGCGCACGTAGGAACAAGCAACCGACGAACTCTATCGGTTCAAGGTGCCGCAGCTACTGGATCATGCCGACCCGCACTCCTAGCGTGATCAGCGGGAGGCGATCGAATTGACGATGCGGTGCATTTCTTGGACGCAGGAAGAGCCTGCTTTGCTATATTTCGCTGAGTGTGCTCTGTCTGATGCCCACCTAACTTACTCCCGCGCCCTTCGACATGGAGTCCCTCCACATGTTCAACATTCCTAATCTGCATCTGGCAAGAAAAAAGCCGGGCGAGCCGTGGCCGCTGCGGTTCGATAGTTATTCGTTTGATCCGCGGTGTTATCACGTTATGCGGTGCAGCATCATCTTTGCGCGGCAGCAGCATTCCAGTTATCTGGACAAGCCCTCTGGTGCGCCCCCCAAGCCGAACTGGAAAGATGACTGGACAGGCGGCTTCGGCAGTACCGAAGAGTTCGAGACGCGCGGGTTTCCATCGACGGTGGATATCCGCTGGACCGCAATGGACGGCGTGGAGCGCTATGTCGAGATCGATTTCGAGACGATCTTTCCAGGCCATTTGATCCTGCACAACGTCCCCAAAGAGGATGTTGATGAATTTTTCTTGG